>NZ_MWPY01000024.1:0-283565 GCF_002148625.1 Enterobacter sp. J49 | reverse complement strand
TAAACTTCGTAATGAATTACGTATGTTCACTCAGAGACTTGGTATTCATTTAGTGTCCGAAGACATTAAGAATCCATGTCACTTTGAGTGCCCACACAGATTGTCTGATAAATTGTTAAAGAGCAGTGCCGCTTCGTTTTCGCTGCGGCGCGGGGTGTGCATATTACGCTTTCCCGCTTCAGAGTCAAGCATTTATTTTCGCTTATCTCTGCTGACCCGGCGGCGTGTGTGCCGTTGTTCCGTGTCAGTGGAGGCGCATTATAGGGGGTAATTCTGAAGCTGCAAGGATAAAGTGAAAATTATTTACTGACTGCTCACTTTCCAGGCAATTTGCATCCCAAACCTCAATTCTGGCCTGGTTTTTAAACAAAAACGAGCCGCAAGCGGCCCGTTTTTGCGTTTTGTGACTTACTGCACTGCCACAATTTTGTCGTCGTTGGCTTCCAGACGGATAACTTTGCCCGGAATCAGCTCCCCGGAGAGTATCTGCTGCGCCAGTGGGTTTTCGATCTGTTGCTGGATTGCGCGTTTCAGCGGACGCGCCCCATAAACCGGATCGTACCCATTTGCGCTCAAGAGCTTCAGCGCATCATCGGAGATGTGAATTTCATATCCACGCTCTTCCAGACGTTTATACAGACGCTGCAGCTGAATCTGCGCAATCGACGCAATATGTTTCTCACCCAGAGGATGGAACACTACCACTTCATCAATACGGTTAATGAACTCTGGACGGAAGCTATGGCTTACCACGCCCATCACCAGATCCTTCATATGGCCGTAGTCCAGTTCACCGAAACGTTCCTGAATCAAATCGGAACCCAGGTTCGAGGTCATGATCACTACCGTGTTACGGAAGTCGACCGTTCTCCCCTGTCCGTCAGTAAGCCGTCCATCGTCAAGAACCTGCAGCAGAATGTTGAACACATCCGGATGCGCTTTTTCCACTTCATCCAGCAGGATGACGGAATAAGGACGACGGCGCACCGCTTCTGTCAGGTAGCCACCTTCTTCATAACCCACATATCCTGGAGGCGCACCAACCAGTCGCGAAACGGAGTGTTTCTCCATAAACTCGGACATATCGATACGGACCATCGCGTCATCGCTGTCAAACATGAAGTTAGCCAGCGCCTTACAGAGTTCGGTTTTACCGACCCCCGTAGGCCCCAGGAACAGGAACGAACCGATTGGACGATTAGGGTCAGACAACCCTGCACGGCTACGGCGAATGGCATTAGAGACCGCTTCAACCGCCTCGTTCTGACCAATCACGCGTTGATGCAGATCCTGCTCCATGCGCAGCAGTTTGTCGCGTTCGCTTTCCATCATGCGCGCAACCGGAATACCGGTCCAGCGAGCCAGCACTTCAGCGATCTCCTCATCTGTTACTTTGTTTCGTAACAGACGCATCGTTTTGCCTTCCGACTGTGTGGCGATCTCAAGCTGTTTCTCAAGCTCAGGAATTTTGCCGTACTGCAGTTCAGACATTCGCGCCAGGTCACCCACACGACGCGCTTGCTCAATGGCAATTTTCGCCTGTTCCAGTTCAGCTTTAATTGTCTGAGTACCCGAGAGTGAAGCTTTCTCCGCTTTCCACTCTTCTTCCAGCTCAGAGTACTGACGCTCTTTATCGTCCAGTTCTTCGTTGAGCATATCCAGCCGTTTCTTACTGGCTTCATCAGACTCTTTCTTCAGTGCCTGCTGTTCCAGTTTGAGCTGGATGATGCGACGGTCGAGCCTGTCCAGCTCTTCCGGTTTCGAGTCAATCTGCATACGAATGCTCGAGGCCGCTTCATCAATAAGGTCGATTGCTTTATCGGGCAACTGACGGTCAGCGATATAACGATGCGAAAGCGTGGCCGCTGCAACAATCGCCGGGTCAGTAATCTGCACATGGTGGTGCAGTTCATAACGTTCTTTCAGCCCACGCAAAATCGCGATGGTATCTTCAACGCTTGGCTCAGCAACAAACACTTTCTGGAAACGACGCTCCAGCGCAGCATCTTTTTCGATGTACTGACGGTACTCATCCAGCGTGGTAGCCCCTACGCAGTGAAGTTCCCCACGTGCCAGGGCTGGTTTTAGCATATTACCGGCATCCATCGCGCCGTCCGCTTTACCTGCGCCGACCATGGTGTGCAGTTCGTCAATAAACAGAATGACGTTGCCTTCCTGTTTCGCCAGGTCGTTAAGCACGCCTTTCAGACGCTCTTCGAACTCACCGCGGTATTTCGCCCCGGCCACCAGCGCCCCCATGTCGAGCGCCAGTACACGACGACCTTTCAGCCCTTCCGGCACTTCACCGTTCACAATGCGCTGCGCCAGACCTTCGACGATGGCGGTTTTACCGACCCCCGGCTCACCAATCAGCACCGGGTTGTTTTTGGTACGACGCTGCAGTACCTGGATAGTACGGCGAATCTCTTCATCACGGCCGATCACCGGGTCAAGCTTGCCCTGCTCGGCACGCTCGGTCAGGTCGACCGTAAATTTTTTCAAAGCCTGACGTTGGTCTTCGGCTCCCTGATCGTTCACGCTTTCACCTCCGCGCATTTTCTCAATCGCCTGAGTCACATTGGCGGTGGTTGCGCCGGCAGATTTCAGCAGGTCGGTCAAGGTACCGCGTGATTCAAGCGCCGCCAGAACGAAAAGTTCTGACGAAATAAAGTTGTCCCCACGTTTTTGCGCCAGCTTGTCGCAAAGATTCAGCACACGCACCAGATCCTGAGACGGCTGAACGTCGCCACCGGTACCTTCTACCTGGGGTAAACGGCTCAGAGCCTGATCGATGGCGGTGCGTAACTGGCCAGCATTAATGCCGGCAGACGTTAATAACGGACGTACCGATCCCCCTTCCTGATTCAGCAAGGCGCTCATTAAATGAAGAGGTTCGATGAATTGGTTGTCGTGCCCCAGTGCAAGGGACTGGGCATCGGCGAGAGCAAGCTGGAATTTATTAGTAAGACGATCCAGACGCATAACTCCTCCCATAACAGGTCAAATTTGCTACTGGAGATTAAATGAGGTCATCCCTCAATTATTCAAGGTTAATGACCTGAATTATGTGAAAAGAAAACGGCACGTTCCGGATCGTCTTGATTCTTTAGGTTATATCAGCCAAATAAAACTTGCCATACGACCTGTCGTCTTGTCGCGGCGATAAGAGAAAAAATCACCCTTTTCGGTGAAGGTACAGCGATCGCCGCCGAAGATCTGCGTCACGCCGACATTATTCAGGCGCTGGCGGGCCAACAGGTAAATATCGGCCAGATATTTTTCACCGGCAGGAAGGAAAGCATCCGCGGCTTGCAGATCTTTCTCCATAAAGGCTTCGCGGACCTCGGGTCCCACTTCAAACGCACGAGGACCAATGGCCGGGCCGAGCCAGGCCATGATATTCGCAGGGTCATCTTTAAAGCAGGCGACGGTCTCTTCGAGCACACCTTCACACAGACCACGCCAGCCCGCATGCGCTGCTGCCACCTCGGTACCGGCACGGTTACAGAACAGAACCGGCAGGCAATCGGCAGTCATTACCGCACATACCGTTCCCGGAGTATCACTGTAAGACGCATCGGCCCATTTAGACGCATAGGGTTCGTCCGTTAACGGCAGTACCGTTTTACCGTGAACCTGTTCCAGCCAGACCGGTTTCGACGGTAAATTCCCGGCAGCAAACAGGCGTTTGCGGTTTTCTTCAACGTGCTCCAGGTTGTCACCACAGTGTGCGCCGAGATTCAAAGATTCCCACGCGCCCTGGCTCACACCGCCGATACGGGTTGAACTGCAGGCAGCCACGCCCTCAGGCAGTGGCCACTCCGGGACAATCAGTTTGGTCATAACCAGTCCACTTGATCTTTATGTTCTTCAAAATCAACACGCATGGCGTCAATAAGGTCGACCATATCCTGTGGGATCGGCGCGTGCCATTCCATCTGAATACCGGTGATAGGATGGTAAAGACGCAGCATCGTTGCGTGCAGCGCCTGGCGATCAAACTTACGCAGTACGCTAATGAACTCATCCGATGCACCTTTTGGCGGACGCGGACGACCACCGTAGACCTGATCGCCCACCAGCGGATGGGTAATGTGCGCCATATGAACACGGATCTGGTGAGTACGACCGGTTTCCAGACGCAGACGCAGACGCGTATGAATGCGGAAGTGTTCCATAATGCGGTAGTGCGTTACCGCAGGCTTACCCATCGGGTGCACCGACATATGGGTACGTTTGGTTGGGTGACGGCTGATAGGTTCTTCCACCGTGCCGCCAGCGGTCATATGACCAATGGCCACCGCTTCATATTCACGGGTGATTTCACGCAGCTGCAGAGATTCCACCAGACGTGTCTGAGCTGGAACGGTCTTTGCCACCACCATCAGACCCGTGGTGTCTTTATCCAGACGGTGAACGATGCCGGCGCGCGGAACATCCACGATAGGCGGGTAATAATGGAGAAGTGCGTTAAGGACCGTGCCATCAGGATTCCCCGCGCCCGGATGAACAACCAGGTCACGTGGCTTATTGATCACCAGGATGTCATCATCTTCATAGACGATGTTCAGCGGGATATCCTGCGGCTCGAAGCGGATATCCTCTTCGATTTCAGCATTGATGGCGACGGCTTCCCCACCTAACACTTTCTCTTTTGGTTTGTCCCAGATCTTGCCGTTTACCAGCACGCGCTGGTCAAGGATCCATTCTTTTATGCGTGAACGCGAATAATCAGGGAACAATTCGGCCAAAGCCTGATCTAAGCGTTGACCGAGCTGATTTTCGGAGACTGTTGCGGTGAGTTCTACTCGTTGTGCCATAAACTGCTTCTTCGTTTAACGTTGGGTTTTACGGCTTTGCCGTTTAATATAGTGTGCTATTGTAGCTGGTCTTAATCGGGAGCAGGAACAGAGTTTCTCCCGGACAAACATTTGAGGAAAGTCAAAACGTCATGACGCGCATGAAATATCTGGTGGCAGCGGCCACGTTGAGCCTGGCTTTGGTGGGCTGCTCCGGTTCAAATGAACAGGTCCCTGACAATCCGCCGAATGAAATCTATGCGACTGCACAACAAAAGTTGCAGGACGGTAACTGGAAACAGGCGATAACGCAACTGGAAGCGTTGGATAATCGCTATCCATTTGGTCCGTATTCGCAGCAGGTACAGTTAGATCTCATCTATGCCTACTATAAAAATGCCGATCTGCCGCTGGCTCAGGCAACCATCGATCGTTTCATGCGTCTGAACCCGACTCATCCTAACATCGATTACGTCATGTACATGCGCGGTCTTACCAACATGGCGCTGGACGACAGTGCCCTGCAAGGTTTCTTCGGTGTGGATCGTTCTGACCGTGACCCGCAGCATGCGCGTGATGCTTTCAACGACTTCTCCAAACTGGTGCGCGGCTACCCGAACAGCCAGTACGTCACTGACGCGACCAAACGTCTGGTGTTCCTGAAAGATCGTCTGGCGAAATACGAATACTCCGTTGCGGAATACTATACCCGCCGTGGCGCATGGGTTGCCGTGGTTAATCGTGTAGAAGGTATGCTGCGTGATTACCCGGATACACAGGCAACGCGTGATGGCCTGAAGCTGATGGAAAATGCTTACCGTCAGATGCAGATGACCGCACAGGCTGACAAAGTGGCGAAAATCATCGCCGCGAACAGCAGCAACACCTGATATTGCCTCAAAGCAAAACGGCAGCCTTCGGGCTGCCGTTTTTTTATGCGTTCAGAGATCAGCTGAAGCGGTTTAGCCTCAACACATCCTATCAACTATGACCGGAAATCGGGCCTTCCACAAGGTAAATATCACCTCTTCCTGCCCTGCCTCACAAAAAACATTCCCTGACAAAAACCGACAAAATAACGTGATCTAAATCACACATTTTGACATTAGGACAGGTATGCTGGAATCACCAAGACGGAAAGACAAGAGGTAAAATTTATGACAATGAACATTACCAGTAAACAAATGGAAATTACTCCGGCAATCCGCCAACACGTCGCAGACCGTCTCGCCAAACTGGATAAATGGCAAACACATTTGATTAACCCACATATCATCCTGTCCAAGGAGCCGCAAGGTTTCATCGCTGACGCAACTATCAATACTCCAAACGGCCATCTGGTCGCCAGCGCAAAACACGAGGATATGTACACCGCTATTAACGATTTGATCAACAAGCTGGAACGGCAGCTCAATAAAGTGCAACACAAAGGTGAAGCCCGTCGCGCCGCAACGTCGGTGAAAGACGCCAGCTTCGCGGAAGAAGTTGAAGAAGAGTAATCCTTTAAATTGAGTTTACCGCCAACGCGCCTTCGGGCGCGTTTTTTATTGACAGCATGAAAACAGTACGGGTACTTTAACGGTATCAACGACAGGATGATTTCATGAAACACACACCGTTTTTCTTCGCATTCTTTTTTACCTTCCCCTGATTGGGAGGCGTTTCGTCGTGTGATAAAGAATGCGAAGACGAACAACAAGGCCTCCCACACCGGGAGGCCTTTTTTATTAATAACGATAAACGAGACAGGCAACACTATGACACCGGAAAACCCGTTACTGGACCTGCGAGTGAAAATCAGCGCACTGGACGAAAAATTACTGGCCCTGCTGGCAGAACGTCGCACACTCGCCATCGAAGTGGGAAAAGCCAAGCTGGACTCCCATCGGCCGGTGCGTGATATCGACCGTGAACGCGACCTGCTGGAACGCCTGATTCAGCTTGGCAAAGCGCACCACCTCGACGCCCATTACATCACCCGTTTGTTCCAGCTCATCATCGAAGACTCCGTTCTGACCCAGCAAGCGCTACTCCAGCAGCATCTGAATAAAACGAACCCGCACTCTGCACGTGTCGCCTTCCTCGGCCCAAAAGGCTCTTACTCTCACCTTGCCGCACGCCAGTACGCAGCGCGTCATTTCGAAGAGTTTATTGAAAGCGGCTGCGCAAAATTTGCTGATATTTTCAATCAGGTCGAAACCGGACAGGCGGATTACGCCGTCGTACCGATTGAAAACACCAGCTCTGGCGCCATTAACGACGTGTACGATCTTCTGCAGCACACTACGCTGTCGCTGGTTGGCGAGATGACCATCCCTATCGATCACTGCGTACTGGTCTCTGGCTCAACCGACCTGAGCCAAATCGAGACGGTGTACAGTCACCCACAACCGTTCCAGCAGTGCAGTCAGTTCCTCAACCGTTATCCGAACTGGAAAATTGAGTACACCGAAAGCACTTCTGCGGCGATGGAAAAAGTGATGCAGGCCAATTCTCCGACGGTGGCCGCGCTTGGCAGCGAGGCGGGCGGAGCGCTGTATGGGCTGCAGGTGCTGGAACGCAACCTGGCGAACCAGACGCAAAATATCACCCGCTTCGTGGTACTGGCCCGTAAAGCCATCAATGTCTCTGAGCAGGTTCCGGCTAAAACGACGCTGCTGATGGCGACCGGGCAGCAGGCGGGTGCGCTGGTTGAGGCCCTGCTGGTACTGCGTAACCACAACCTGATCATGACGAAGCTGGAATCTCGCCCGATTCATGGCAATCCGTGGGAAGAGATGTTTTATCTGGATATCCAGGCCAACCTGGAATCTGCATCCATGCAGAAAGCCCTGCGTGAACTGGGTGAAATCACCCGCTCAATGAAAGTGCTGGGCTGCTATCCGAGCGAAAACGTCGTGCCGGTTGACCCCGCTTAACGTTCGATAAAGCGGCTTTTCTTCATCCCTGCCACGCTAACGGGCAGGGTGAAGATGGCGCCGGAGAGCGGATACTGCGCCACTTCATCCGCATCCATATTTTCCCGCGTGGTCGTGATAAACAGGGTCTTCATATCCTCGCCGCCAAAGCAGACCATCGTCGGACAACGAACCGGCATGCGATGCTCTTCCAGTTGTTCCCCCTGCGGTGAAAAGCGTGCGATACGCCAGCCATCAAACATTGCGCTCCAGTAGCAGCCTTCTTCATCCATCGCAGCACCGTCGGGTATGCCCTCCCCCTCTTTAAAGCGGCGGAATATCTCGCGTTTCACCGGCTCACCTTGCTCATCAAGCGGCGTGCGGTAGATAACGCCATTTGGCGTGTCAGAGGTGAACATCCACTGTTTGTCCGGGCTGAATGCCAGACCGTTGTGCCCGTGAATATCACACTGGATCACTTTCGGCGTCAGGTCATTATCGATACGCATCAGCATGGCGCCGTTGTAATCCCCCGGCCCCCAGAAGGTTCCCGCATAGAACCGTCCATGATGATCGGTACCTCCATCATTAAAACGCGCCAGTTGCGGGTTAGAGGGGTTATCACACACCTTGCGCTGAAGCAGGCCGTGCTTGTCAGCAAGCCAGATGCCATTGCGCATCGCGACGATAAAGCCGCCACGCTCACGCAGAGCGAAACAGCCTACTTCTTCATGGAAAGAGAGTACCGTGTGTTCCGCGGTAGGCAGATGATAACGGTGGATCTCCCCCTCCAGAATATCTGCCCAGTAGAGCGCATGCTCTTCGGCACTCCACGTCGGACATTCGGGCAAATGCCCGGTGTAATTCAACAGCGGCTGCGGTTCGGCCATAACAGTTCCCCAAAATGAAAAAAGCCAGCATTGCTGGCTTTTAGTATATACATCATCGCATTACTGGCGACTGTCATTTGCCTGACGCAAAAGCGTGCGGCTCTCACTCTGAAAACGTTGCGCATAATCGCCAAACCAGTGCTCGACTTTACGGAAGCTGTCGATAAACGCCTGCTTATCGCCATGCTCCAGCAAGGTGATCGCTTCACCAAACCGCTGGTAATAACGTTTGATAAGCGCCAGGTTGTTCTCAGAGGACATAATAATGTCGGCGTAAAGCTGTGGATCCTGAGCGAACAAACGCCCGACCATCGCCAGCTCCAGGCGATAGATCGGCGAAGAGAGCGCCAGCAGCTGTTCAAGCTGCACATTCTCTTCCGCCAGATGCAAACCGTAGGCAAAGGTCGCAAAGTGGCGCAGCGCCTGAATGAACGCCATGTTCTGATCGTGCTCTACCGCGCTGATCCGGTGCAACCTGGCACCCCATACCTGGATCTGTTCCAGGAACCACTGATAGGCCTCCGGCTGACGACCATCGCAGTACACCACAACCTGCTTCGCCAGGCTGCCACTGTCCGGACCAAACATCGGGTGCAGGCCAAGCACCGGGCCAGTATGCGCCGCCAGCATCGCCTGCAGGGGGCCATTTTTGACCGATGCAAGGTCAACCAGGATACAATCTTTCGGCAACGGTGGAAGCTTGCCGATGATCTGCTCCGTCACGTGGATAGGCACGCTGACGATAACCATCCCCGCATCGGCCATCAGCGCTGGCGCGTGTTCCCAGTCCTCTTTTTCCAGAATGCGAACCTGATAACCAGAAAGCGTCAGCATTTTTTCAAACAGACGCCCCATCTGGCCCGCGCCACCCACAATAACCACCGGGCGCAGGGACGGACAGAGGGTTTTGAAGCCCTTATCGTTTTCGCTGGAATAGGATTCCCGCATTACGCGACGCAAGACATCTTCAATCAGATCCGGCGAGACGCCCAGCGCCTGGGCCTCTTTGCGCCGCGAAGCCAGCATGGATGCCTCACGCTCCGGGACGTAAATCGGCAGGCCGTATTTGCTTTTTACCTCACCCACTTCGGCAACCAGAGCCATACGGCGCGCCAGCAGGTCCAGCAACGCCTTATCCACTTCATCAATTTGATCGCGTAACGCGGTCAATTCAGCAACCATAACTACCCTCTTAAGCCAGACGCGTCGCCAGCTGGCCGCTTACATCTTTATGGATCTCACGCAGCAGCGCGTCGGTGGTTTCCCAGCTGATGCAGGCATCCGTGACGGATACGCCGTGCTTCATTGCGCTGCGCGGTTGTTCAGATGACTGATTGCCTTCGTGAATATTGCTCTCAATCATCAGACCGATAATAGAACGGTTGCCGTCTTTTATCTGTGCCACCACAGATTCCGCAACCGCAGGCTGACGACGGTAATCTTTATTCGAATTACCATGACTGCAATCTACCATCAGTGCCGGGCGCAGTCCCGCCTGCTCCATCTCTTTTTCACACTGTGCCACATCTGCCGGGCTGTAGTTTGGTGCTTTACCACCGCGCAGGATCACGTGACCATCCGGGTTACCCTGCGTTTGCAGGAGGCAAACCTGCCCCGCCTGGTTAATGCCAACAAAACGGTGCGGCATTGCCGCGGCACGCATGGCGTTAATTGCAGTGGCCAGGCTGCCATCGGTACCGTTTTTAAAACCAACCGGCATCGACAGGCCAGACGCCATCTCGCGGTGGGTTTGTGATTCTGTGGTGCGTGCCCCAATGGCAGACCAGCTAAACAGGTCGCCCAGGTACTGCGGGCTGTTCGGATCCAGCGCTTCAGTGGCCAGCGGCAGCCCCATGCTGACCAGCTCCACCAGCAGGCGACGCGCAATTTTCAGCCCTGCTTCCACATCAAACGAGCCATCCATGTGCGGATCGTTAATCAACCCTTTCCAGCCAACGGTGGTACGTGGCTTCTCAAAATAGACGCGCATTACCAGATAGAGGCTATCGCTGACCTCCTCCGCTAATGTTTTAAAACGACGAGCGTACTCAATGGCGGCTTCAGGATCGTGAATAGAACAAGGACCACATACCACCAGCAGGCGTGGATCGCGGCCAGCGATAATGTCTGAAATGGTCTGACGCGAGTGCTCAATTTGAGCCTCCTGCGCGACGCTCAGCGGGAATTCCGCTTTCAGTTGATCCGGAGTAATCAAAATCTGTTCGTCAGTGATATGTACGTTGTTCAGCGCGTCTTTTTGCATGATTGCGATCCTGTAGAGCTCGTTTGCGATAGTTGTTTTCCTCGAAGAGGTGAAACAACGATACCATAACAAGTAAAGATTTCAATCCAAAATACGTACACTTTTCTTTACGAATGCCAATTTATTGCAAAAATCAGCCGCCATATCCGTAAACTTTAAATTACACCACTTACTTTCCGTTACCAGGCTATGCTGAAGAAAAAAGGAGAATGGCTATGCGTTCAATTGCTCTGGTGCTGTTGTCGCTCATTTTATCGGGTTGCCAAATCAATCCTTATACCTTCCACCCGGACTGGACCAGCCCCAGCTGGTTTGATGCAGGTAAAGAAGACGCCATGAATGGTCTGCCGGTTAAAGATAACCAGACGCTGGCCGATAATTTTAATGATCCACAAGTTGATCGTAGTGAATATCTCCGGGGATATGCAGACGGACAGAAGAAAGTGTGTGAAGAAGGTTTTCTCCACGCCTGGGGATTAGCGGGCAAATCTTTTCCTGCCAGCTGCGATACTGCTGAAAATGCAGCAAAACTGCACGAGTCATGGCAAAAAGGCATGGATGAAAGCATGCGCTCCAGCAGACTTAATTAAGCCTCTTTTTATTCACCGGAATATAACAAAGTGTAGGATTTAGCTTAGGTCGAGGCAGGGAAAATTCTGACATAATGACGGCTCTGATAAACAATGGTATTCTGCCCACAACTCTTAAGGACATCTATTTCCGGAGCGAAGTGGCGGATTCTGGTGAGAAATTTATTCTTGATCTCTTTTTTCCGACTCACTCTGGTGCTAATGCTGTTCCTTATGGTGGGCGCAGCGGCGGCAGGCACGTTCACCGAAACCGATAAATCGGTACGTTCGATCGTTTCAGGTATTGTGAGCTACACCCGATGGCCGTCACTTTCCGGCCAGCCAAAACTCTGTGTTTATGCTTCTTCTCACTACACGCATGCACTCACCAGCAAGGACGGGCAAAGCGAATTACCTTATACCCCCGTTATTGTGCGTAACGATCAGGAAGCCCTGTCCGCGACGTGTGATGCTATTTATTTCGGGGCGGAATCCCCCGTAAAACAACGTGAATTAATAAGTCAGTATCAGGGCAGAGCATTGCTATTAATCTCAGAGCAAAATCCGGAATGTATTATTGGCAGCGCCTTTTGCCTGATAATTGATCGCAACCATGTCCGGTTTTCCGTCAATCTGGATGCGCTGACTCGCAGTGGCGTGAGAGTCAATCCGGATGTATTAATGCTCGCACGGAATAAGCAGCATGGATAAAGATTTCACTTCAGCGCCACGTCCGACGTTTAAAAGAACACTCAGACGAATCAGCATGATAAGCGTCATCATCACGATGACATTAATATGGCTGCTCCTCTGTTTTGCCTCCGTCGTGACATTAAAGCAATACGCACAAAAGAATCTCGAATTAACCGGCGCCACCATGAGCCACAGCCTTGAAGCCTCCCTGGTGTTCAACGATTCAGTGGCAGCCAATGAAACGCTTGCTGCCCTTGGCAAACAGGGTCAGTTTGCCGTGGCTGAAGTCCTCAACGTGCACAAAAAACGCTTTGCGTACTGGTCGTGGAACCCGGCGGATAACAACGACACCCTGGGGGCACTGGTCAGCCGCTGGCTTTTCCCCGAACCGATTTCCCAGCCCGTATTCCATAACGGCTCAACGATTGGCGAAATACGCCTTACCGCGCGTGACAGCCTGATAAGCCACTTCATCTGGATGTCGTTTGCCGTTCTCACCGGCTGTATTCTGTTTGCGACGGTGGTCGCACTGACCATTACGCAATCCTTGCATCACGGCATGGTTACAGCGCTGCAAAACATTACTGACGTCGTTCATGACGTACGCACTAACCGTAACTTCTCCCGACGGGTGAAAGACGGGCGCATTGAAGAATTTCACCAGTTTGGCGAGGACTTCAACAGCCTTCTGGATGAAATGGAGGAGTGGCAGCTTAAACTGCAGGCGAAAAACGCCCAGCTATTACGCACCGCCATGCACGACCCGCTGACGGGTCTTGCCAACCGTGCGGCGTTTCGTAACAGCATCGCGGCATTAATGAATGACCCCTCAGCAAAAACAAACTCGGCCCTGCTCTTCCTCGACGGTGATAATTTTAAGTTTATTAATGACACCTGGGGACACGCGGCAGGAGACTGTGTGCTGATTGAAGTCGCCAGAAGAATGGTCGAGTTCGGTGATAAGCGCCATCAGTCATACCGCCTTGGCGGCGACGAGTTTGCCATGGTGCTGTACGGCGTCCATTCAGAGCCTGAGGTTCAACATCTTTGTGCTGCCTTATCGCAGCAGTTTATCCGCCCGTTCGAATTGCATAACGGGCAAAAAGCATCAATGTCACTCAGTATTGGCTTTGCTCTGGCGTGGGAAAATGGTTCTGTGGAAGCATTACTGGAGAAAGCCGACCGCAATATGTACCTGGTTAAAAACCAGCGTACAAAAACGATAAATTAGAAGGGAAACGATATGTTAAAGCGATACTTCGCGCCGTTGTTATTAGCCTCAGTCGTGCTGGCAGGTTGCCAGTCACCGCCGCAAGGCAAGTTCACTCCTGAGCAGATTGCGGCGATGAAGTCTTACGGTTTTAACGAACTGAACGGCGACTGGTCCCTTGGCCTGTCAGATACCATCCTGTTTGATAAAAACGACGCCAGGCTGCGTGCGGAAAGTGAAACGCAGATCAAGACCATGGCCTCTCGCCTCGCGGCAACCGGTCTGAACCACGCGCGTATGGACGGTCACACGGACAACTACGGCGAAGAGCGCTACAACGAAGCGCTGTCATTGAAACGTGCAAATGCGGTAGCCGACGCCTGGGCGAAGGGAGCCAATATCCCGCGCAGCAACCTCACCACGCAGGGGTTAGGCAAAAAATACCCTGTTGCGAGCAACAGTACTGCAAAAGGGCGCGCTGAAAACCGCCGGGTTGCGGTGGTTATCAGCACGCCATAAGGTTATTTAACCGATGATTCTGCGAGCGACACGCCTGTTGCCGCTCGCCAGCGCAGCCAGTCGACCAGCACAAACAGGGCCAGACTCACCCCCATCACCGGCATCGCCAGCCCCAGCAGGACACTCACCATCGCCGTGACGGCTCTTCCCCATCCCGATAGCGCCAGCCAGCTCTGACAGAGCGTCTGAACCGGGTTCACGGCCGATTGCGCCGGACGACGCATCCACCACATCCGGTATCCCCAGACGATCAGCACGCACAGGGCAATACCGAACGCGATCAGCAACAGCTGATTGGCCAGCCCAAACAAGATCCCCATGTGGAAATCCACACCCCAGCGGGTCAGTTTTGCCATTAACGGGAAATCTTCAAACCGGGTTCTGTCCAGAATGTGCAGGGAGTGCGGATCGACCGACACCGCGTCGACCTGAGTCGGCCAGCTGCGATCGATTTCCGTCACGGTCCAGGCCTGTTCAGCCGTTTTCGCCGGGCGGATTTCGAGCTTGCTGGCATCTATACCCGCCGTACGGGCGGCATGCAGGACGTCATCAAAAAGCGTCGGATCCATCACCATCGCGGGCATCATCATCCCGCTATGATGCCCCCGGTGCTCAGCGTGCTCGTCCATGATAGCAGGCACACCGGAGAGCGTAGTATTGACCTGCGGCGTAAGCCAGTTCATCCGGGCACGCAGTGTATCCACGTTACCGCCCGCCCACTGAGACCACGTCAGGCCTGTCGCTGAGAACAATAACATTCCCCCCAGCAACACCCAGCCCAGTGCCACATGCACACGACGGCGGTTCTGGAAACGGTTGTTCATCCGACGTTTTGGTCGGGTGTAAAACCACAGGGCGATTCCCCCCAGCGCGGCAACCCACATCCAGGAGGCGGCCAGCTCGCTATAGAGCCGCCCGACATCGCCAAGCATCAACGAGGTATGCAGATAATCGATGGTCTGGCGCAACGGCAGAATGCCACTCGTGCCGTACACCGTCATATCGCCCCGCACCTCAAGGCTCACGGGATCCACAAAGATAGCGCGGTTCTCCGACGGGCCAAGCGCCGGGTCAGCGAACATCACGCGGGTAGTATCACCGTCAACCAGCCCCGGACGAACGGCATGCAGACGCAGATCTGAACCCACGGCGTTTTCCGCCACGGCAATCTGCTCGGCCAGAGGCCGTGCCTCTCCCACCGAATCCGTTTGCAACGCGTGCCGGTAGAGCGTGTTTTCCAGCTGCGGCGTCGCCACATACAGCGTACCGGTCAGCGCGGCGAAGAAGATAAACGGGCCAACAAACAGCCCGACATAGAAATGGAGTCGACGCAGCAGGTTTCCCCATGCCGCGCGCGGAGTGCAGGTAGTCATACTTTTCCTTTTTAAGGCAAATAGTTATCGATTTTTTTTAAAGGGAAAAAGCAGACTGCCGCGGCGGCGCGCGGGTATCAGGAAAGAGCCAGGGGAAAAAGTGCCAGTGGCTGACCGGCGGTTGCGGCGGTGTAACGCGGCTCCTTT
This sequence comes from Enterobacter sp. J49, assembly GCF_002148625.1. Classification (NCBI taxonomy): domain Bacteria; kingdom Pseudomonadati; phylum Pseudomonadota; class Gammaproteobacteria; order Enterobacterales; family Enterobacteriaceae; genus Enterobacter; species Enterobacter sp. J49. Next base: position 268,205 of record NZ_MWPY01000024.1, on the reverse strand, counting down.
GCAGTACCACACTGAGCAGTACAATCAGCGCCAGCATCACGCCCGGCACATGCGCTAACAGTACACAGTAGCCACACGCTTCCGCATGGTCGACGGGCATCGAGTGCGGCATATCGCCATGGTGCTCATCCATCGACATCATGCTCATGTCTTGATGCATTCCCGGCATGGCGCTCATGGGATCTTTTTGCAGCGAGATGGAGATAAGCGGCGCAACCACGATCAGCAGGATCGCAAACAGCGCGGTCAAAGCCGCTGCGCGTTTCCAGTTATGCCGATGCAGTACGTTATCCACTTTCCCTCCCGTTAAGAGGCCAGCATTGTAAATGATTTATGACGAAAGGGTTAATGCGAGAGGCGCGATGGAATAAAAAAGGGCCAGCCTTTCGGCCAGCCCTTTTTATCAGGATGTCGCTTAAGCGAATCTTAGTTCAGACGCTCTTTAATACGAGCAGACTTACCAGTACGCTCACGCAGGTAGTACAGTTTAGCTTTACGTACAGCACCACGACGTTTAACAGCAATGCTGTCAACTACCGGAGAGTGAGTCTGGAAGACACGCTCAACGCCTTCGCCGTTGGAAATTTTACGAACAGTGAATGCAGAGTGCAGACCGCGGTTACGAATAGCGATAACCACGCCCTCGAATGCCTGCAGACGTTTTTTGGAACCTTCAACAACCCATACTTTCACTTCCACGGTGTCACCTGGACGGAAGGAAGGTACGTCCTGCTTCATCTGCTCTTGTTCAAGTTGCTTAATAATGTTGCTCATAATTTAATCTCTTATCCTGGGTAAACTGATATTCGGGAGCGTATTACGCATTCCCATCATGTTCATGCTGCTGTTGCGCGTGTTCTTTTTTGAACTCGGCCAGCAACTTTGCTTGCTCTTCAGTCAGAGCCAGGTTTTCCAGAAGTTCAGGTCTTCTAAGCCAGGTTCGGCCCAGCGACTGCTTCAAACGCCAGCGACGTATCTCAGCATGGTTTCCTGACAGTAACACCGCCGGTACTTCCATCCCTTCTAACACTTCAGGACGAGTATAGTGTGGACAGTCCAGCAACCCATCAGCAAAGGAATCTTCCGTTGCCGAAGCTTCATGGCCCAGTACACCCGGAATGAACCGGGCAACGGAGTCAATCAGCGTCATCGCTGGTAACTCACCACCGCTGAGTACGTAATCGCCGATAGACCATTCTTCGTCAATCTCGGTTTGAATTACGCGCTCATCTATTCCTTCGTAGCGACCACAGACCAGAATCAATTTTTGATTCGTCGCCAGTTCGCTGACGCCCGCTTGATCAAGCTTGCGTCCCTGAGGTGACAGATAAATCACCTTCGCGCCTTCACCTGCCGCGGCTTTTGCTGTATGAATGGCGTCCCGTAAGGGTTGCACCATCATTAACATCCCCGGTCCGCCGCCGTAAGGACGATCGTCCACGGTACGGTGCCGGTCATGCGTAAAGTCACGAGGACTCCAGCTCTGGATGTTCAGCAGGCCATTCTTTACTGCCCGGCCAGTTACCCCGTAATCGGTAATCGCGCGGAACATTTCAGGAAACAGGCTAATTATGCCAATCCACATAGCGCCGTCTTTTACCGTTTATCCGGAGAATTTAAAAACCAGGATCCCAATCTACTTCAATCGTTTGAGTAGCGAGATCGACTTTCTTGATAACCTGTCCATCGAGGAACGGAACCAACCGCTCCTTGATGCCAAATGCATCTTTCAGGTTTGCCCTAATGACGAGAACGTCATTTGACCCGGTTTCCATCATGTCGATGACTTTCCCCAGGCTATAACCTTCAGTGGTGACCACCTGGCAACCCATAAGGTCTTTCCAGTAGTAGTCGCCCTCTTCCAGCTGCGGCAACTGCGACGAATCCACGATAATTTCACAATTAGTCAGTGCATTCGCGGCATCACGATCGTCAATGCCTTTCAGCTTGATGATGATGTCCTGATTGTGGTGACGCCAGCTTTCCAGCTCGACCTCTTCCCACTTACCGGCTTTCTGGATAAACCAGGGCTGGTAATTAAAAATGCTATCAGCGTCTTCAGTGGAGGAAAACACTCTGAGCCAACCACGAATACCGTAGCAAGAACCCATTTTGCCCAATACAATCGGTTCAACAGGTGCTTTATTGCTCATCATGACCACCGTGACAGATTAAGCTGCTTTGTTTGCTGCTTTGATCAGCGTAGCAACGCGATCGGAAACAGTAGCGCCCTGGCCAACCCAGTGAGCGATACGATCCAGATCCAGACGGGTTTCTTCTTCAGAACCAGAAGCGATCGGGTTGAAGAAACCAACGCGCTCAATGAAGCGACCGTTGCGTGCATTACGGCTGTCAGTAACAACAACCTGGTAGAACGGACGCTTTTTAGCGCCGTGACGTGCTAAACGAATAGTTACCATAACATCCTCTTGTGTGAATAAAACAACCGGGCCCCATCGAGGAACGGAGCCCGGGTGTCATATTAAAAGCCCGAAAATTTTACTGATTTCTGGGGAAAATGCAATCAGCAGTTAAAACTCTGCTGCAAAACACGGCCAGGGTGTGCTTTTCGGGCACACCCTGGCATCAAAATAGCCAACAGCCAGGCGATTAACGGCCAGGGAATCCTGGCGGCATCATGCCCTTCATGCCACGCATCATCTTCGCCATGCCGCCTTTCTTCATTTTCTTCATCATGCGCTGCATGTCGTCGAACTGTTTCAGAAGGCGGTTTACGTCCTGCACCTGCATGCCGCAACCGGCTGCGATACGGCGTTTGCGGGACCCTTTGATAATGTCCGGGTTAGCACGTTCCTTGAGGGTCATCGAGTTGATGATCGCCTCCATACGCACCAGCACCTTGTCATCCATCTGCGCTTTTACGTTGTCAGGGATCTGGCCCATGCCCGGCAGTTTGCCCATCAGGCTTGCCATGCCGCCCATGTTTTTCATCTGACGCAGCTGCTCAAGGAAATCGGTCAGGTCAAAGCCGTCGCCTTTTTTCAGCTTGCTGGCCAGCTTCTCAGCCTGGGCGCGGTCTACCTTGCTCTCGATATCTTCGATAAGCGACAGCACGTCGCCCATGCCGAGGATACGGGAGGCGATACGGTCCGGGTGGAACGGCTCCAGCGCTTCGGTTTTCTCACCCACACCGAGGAATTTAATCGGCTTGCCGGTGATATGACGAATCGAAAGCGCCGCACCGCCGCGGGCGTCACCGTCCACTTTGGTCAGCACTACGCCGGTTAACGGCAGCGCTTCGTTAAACGCTTTCGCGGTGTTCGCCGCATCCTGACCGGTCATGGCGTCAACAACAAACAGGGTCTCTACCGGATTGATAGCGGCATGCACCTGTTTGATCTCATCCATCATCGCTTCGTCAACGTGCAGACGACCGGCGGTATCCACCAGCAGCACGTCGTAGAATTTCAGCTTCGCCTCTTTCAGCGCCGCGTTAACGATGTCGACAGGCTTCTGGGCAACGTCAGACGGGAAGAAATCCACGCTGACCTGCTGCGCCAGGGTTTCCAGCTGTTTAATCGCCGCCGGGCGATAGACGTCCGCAGAAACGACCAGCACTTTTTTCTTGTGCTTTTCACGCAGGAATTTACCCAGCTTACCCACGCTGGTGGTTTTACCCGCACCCTGCAGGCCCGCCATTAGCACGACGGCCGGTGGCTGTGCTGCCAGGTTAAGCACCTGGTTCTCTTCGCCCATCGCCGAAACCAGTTCGTTACGGACGATTTTGACGAACTCCTGACCCGGGGTCAGGCTCTTGTTAACTTCATGACCAACCGCCTTCTCTTTAACGCGGTTGATAAAATCACGAACAACCGGCAACGCGACGTCTGCTTCCAGCAGCGCCATGCGCACTTCGCGCAGCGTTTCCTTGATGTTGTCTTCGGTAAGGCGTCCGCGGCCGCTGATGTTGCGCAGCGTGCGCGACAAACGATCGGTTAAATTATCAAACATTGTCTCTCGCCTGAGTAGAAACGTTGGGTCGCTGGCAGCGACACATACACAGAATTTTGCCGGAGTATAACATGAAGGCGGCTTTGTTGTTATGCAACGGTTGGAGCAGGCGTCACGTAACGTTATACTGCTTCTCTTTCTTATTAAGACAACTGTCGATGCCTATATGCCTGTTTTCGCACTGATCGCCCTTGTTGCCTACTCTGTCAGCCTCGCGCTGATCATTCCTGGACTGCTGCAAAAAAACAGCGGCTGGCGACGCATGGCTATTCTTTCGGCGGTGATCGCACTGATAAGCCATGCGTTCGCGCTGGAATCGCGCATTATCCCCGGCGATGGCAGCGTACAGAACCTGAGCGTGCTCAACGTCGGCTCGCTGGTCAGCCTGATGATCTGCACGGTGATGACCATTGTCGCCTCTAAAAACCGTGGCTGGCTGCTACTGCCGATTGTGTATGCCTTCGCGCTGATCAACCTGGCCCTGGCCACGTTTATGCCCAATGAGTTTATTACGCATCTGGAAGCGACGCCGGGAATGCTGGTGCATATCGGCCTGTCACTCTTCGCTTACGCAACGCTGATTATCGCCGCGCTCTATGCCATGCAGCTCGCCTGGATTGACTACCAGCTGAAAAACAAAAAGCTGGCCTTTAACCATGAGATGCCGCCGCTGATGGTGATTGAGCGTAAGATGTTCCACATCACGCAGGTTGGTGTCGTGCTGCTGACGTTAACGCTGTGCACGGGCCTGTTTTATATGAAGAACCTGTTCAGCGTGGAGAATATCGATAAAGCGGTCCTCTCCATCATCGCGTGGTTTGTCTATATTGTCCTGTTATGGGGCCATTATCATGAAGGCTGGCGCGGTCGGCGCGTGGTCTGGTTCAACGTCGCGGGCGCGGGCATTCTCACCCTTGCCTATTTTGGCAGCCGCTTCATACAGCAATTTGCTGGCTAAGTAACAAAGGAGTTCCCCCTGGAACACATCTCTACCACCACGCTGATCATTACGCTGATCGTCATGGTGGTCATCTCCGCCTATTTCTCCGGCTCGGAAACCGGCATGATGACCTTAAACCGCTACCGGTTACGTCATCGTGCTAAGCAGGGTAACCGTGCCGCCCGTCGCGTCGAAAAACTGCTGCGTCAACCGGATCGTCTGATCAGTCTGGTGCTCATCGGTAACAACCTCGTCAACATTCTTGCCTCTGCGCTCGGTACTATCGTTGGGATGCGCCTGTACGGCAACGCCGGCGTCGCCATTGCCACCGGTGTGCTGACGTTTGTGGTGCTGGTGTTTGCAGAAGTGTTGCCTAAAACCATCGCCGCGCTCTACCCGGAAAAAGTGGCCTACCCCAGCAGCTTCCTGCTGGCACCGCTGCTGATCCTGATGATGCCGCTGGTCTGGTTACTGAACATGGTGACGCGTGTTCTGATGCGGATGATCGGTATCAAAGCAGACGTCACCATCAGCAGCGCGCTCAGCAAAGAAGAGCTGCGCACCATCGTGCATGAATCGCGCTCGCAGATCTCCCGGCGTAATCAGGACATGCTGCTGTCGGTACTGGATCTGGAAAAAGTCAGCGTTAACGACATCATGGTGCCGCGTAACGAGATCGTCGGCATTGATATCAATGACGACTGGAAAGCCATCGTCCGCCAGCTGACCCACTCCCCGCACGGCCGTATCGTGCTGTACCGCGACTCTCTGGACGATGCCATCAGCATGCTGCGCGTGCGCGAAGCTTATCGTCTGATGACCGAGAAAAAAGAGTTCACCAAAGAGGTGATGCTCCGCGCCGCCGACGAAATTTATTACGTGCCGGAAGGAACGCCGCTCAGCACCCAGCTGGTGAAGTTCCAGCGTAATAAGAAGAAGGTCGGCCTGGTGGTCAATGAGTACGGGGATATTCAGGGGCTGGTGACGGTTGAAGATATTCTGGAAGAGATTGTTGGCGACTTTACCACCTCAATGTCCCCTTCCCTTGCGGAAGAAGTCACCCCGCAAAACGACGGCTCGGTGCTGATCGACGGTAGCGCGAACATTCGAGAGCTCAATAAAGCCTTTAACTGGCATTTACCGGAAGATGAAGCACGCACCATAAACGGGATGATTCTGGAAGCACTGGAAGAGATCCCGGCGGCGGGCACGCGGGTGCGCATTGAGCAATACGATATTGATATCCTGGACGTGCAGGACAATATGATTAAGCAGGTGAAAGTCCTGCCGGTAAAACCGATTCGGGAAAGTATTGCTGAGTAGAGAGTAGGCCGGGTACGGCGCAAGCCGCCACCCGGCACTACAGATGGCAAATTACGCTTTCGCTTTCGCCACGGTAACCATTGCAGCACGAATGGTACGACCGTTCAGGGTATAACCTTTCTGCATCACGCCAAGCACTTTACCGGCTTCAACGTCTTCTGATTCCACCATCGCAATCGCCTGGTGCACATTTGGATCCAGCGGAACGTTGGTATCGCCAACCACTTCCACGCCAAACTTACGTACCACATCCAGCATGGATTTCAGCGTCAGTTCGATACCTTCGATCATCGCGGTGTTGTCCGGGTTAGCTTTATCAGCCACTTCCAGCGCGCGATCCAGGCTATCAATCACCGGCAGCAGTTCGTTGATGAATTTCTCCAGCGCAAATTTATGCGCCTTCTCAACGTCCTGCTCGGTACGACGGCGCAGGTTTTCCATTTCCGCCTTGATGCGCAGAACACTGTCGCGTTCGCGATTCTGTGCTTCTACCAGCTGAGCTTCCAGATTCGCAATTTTTTCATCGCGCGGGTCCACCTGCTCAGCAGATGCGTCCGGCTCTACAGCCTCAACATCATCGTGCTGTTCCGTGATAATTTCTTCAGGGGCTTGCCCCTCAGGCGTTTTCTGTTCTTTACTACTCATGAATTTCTCCGCGTTTTTCTGCATTCATATCGCTAACTTCGCTTATTATGGGGATCAGTTTCCGGGATTCAAGGGAACAAGACAGATTGTCATCATTCATCAGGCACAAGGACCTCCAGAAAATGAATAATCATTTCAGGTGTATTGGGATCGTCGGGCATCCGCGTCACCCTACCGCATTGACGACACATGAAATGTTGTATCGCTGGCTGTGTAGCAAAGGCTATGAAGTGATGGTCGAACAGCAGATTGCTCAGGAGCTGCAGCTGAAGAGCGTCAAAACCGGCACGCTGGCGGAAATTGGCCAGCAGGCGGATCTCGCCGTGGTGGTCGGTGGCGACGGCAATATGCTCGGCGCGGCCCGAACGCTCGCGCGTTATGACATCAAGGTCATTGGTATCAACCGCGGCAATCTCGGCTTTCTGACCGACCTCGATCCGGACAACGCCCAGCAGCAGCTGGCCGACGTGCTGGAAGGTCATTATATCAGCGAAAAACGCTTTTTGCTGGAAGCGCAGGTGTGTCAGCAGGACTGCCAGAAGCGCATCAGCACTGCGATTAACGAAGTGGTGCTCCATCCCGGCAAAGTGGCACACATGATTGAGTTCGAAGTCTATATCGACGAAATCTTCGCCTTCTCGCAGCGTTCTGACGGGCTGATTATCTCCACGCCGACAGGGTCGACTGCCTACTCGCTCTCTGCGGGTGGCCCGATCCTCACCCCTTCACTGGATGCCATCACCCTGGTACCGATGTTCCCGCACACGCTCTCGGCACGTCCGCTGGTGATCAACAGCAGCAGCACCATTCGTCTGCGTTTCTCGCACCGCCGTAACGATCTGGAGATCAGCTGCGACAGCCAGATTGCGCTGCCTATTCAGGAAGGTGAAGATGTTCTCATTCGTCGGTGTGATTACCACCTGAATCTTATTCACCCGAAAGATTACAGCTATTTCAATACATTAAGCTCGAAGCTTGGCTGGTCAAAAAAATTGTTCTGATTTTGCATCCAGTACTTTACTGTATATAAAACCAGTTTATACTGTATGAAAACACAGTCATGGTTTTTCATACAGGAAAACAATTATGCTGGCACAACTGACCATCAGCAACTTTGCCATAGTTCGTGAGCTTGAGATCGATTTCCACAGCGGCATGACGGCGATCACCGGGGAAACCGGTGCGGGTAAATCCATTGCCATAGATGCCCTCGGCTTGTGCCTCGGCGGCCGTGCAGAAGGTGACATGGTGCGCAGGGGCGCAAACCGTGCCGATCTCTGCGCTCGCTTCTCCCTGAAAGATACCCCTGCCGCCCTGCGCTGGCTCGAAGAGAACCAGCTGGAAGACGGACGTGAGTGTTTACTTCGTCGCGTTATCAGCAGCGATGGTCGTTCCCGCGGCTTTATCAACGGCACTGCAGTCCCGCTTTCCCAGCTTCGCGAGCTCGGCCAGTTACTCATTCAGATCCACGGCCAGCACGCGCACCAGCAACTCATTAAACCGGAGCAGCAGAAAACGCTGCTTGATGGCTATGCAGGTGAGTACGCACTTACTCAGCTCATGGCGGAGCACTATCGCCAGTGGCATCAAAGCTGCCGTGAGCTTGCCCAGCACCAGCAGCAAAGCCAGGAGCGTGCCGCCCGCGCTGAGCTTCTGGAATACCAGCTTAAAGAACTCAACGAATTTAGCCCGCAGGCGGGTGAATTTGAGCTTATCGACGAAGAGTACAAGCGCCTGGCTAATAGCGGTCACCTGCTCTCAACCAGCCAGAATGCCCTTAACATGCTGGCTGACGGTGAAGACGTGAACCTGCAGAGCCAGCTGTATAATGTTCGTCAGCTCATCACCGAGCTGGCCGGCATGGACAGCAAACTCTCTGGCGTACTGGATATGCTGGAAGAGGCCGCGATTCAGATTTCAGAAGCCAGTGACGAACTGCGCCACTACTGTGAACGTCTGGATCTCGACCCGAACCGTCTGTTTGAACTGGAGCAACGCATCTCCCGTCAGATCTCGCTGGCGCGTAAGCACCACGTTACGCCAGAAGAACTGCCTGGCTACTATCAGTCCCTGCTTGATGAACAACAGCAGCTTGACGATCAGGCTGACTCGCTGGAAACCCTGTCACTGGCGGTGAACCTGCACCATGAACAGGCGCTGACGACGGCGAAACAGCTGCATGAGATCCGTCAACATTACGCCCAGGAACTGAGCCAGCACATCACCGACAGCATGCACACGCTGGCGATGCCGCACGGCGTATTCACCATCGATGTCCGTTTCGAAGAGAACCATCTGACGGCGGAAGGTGCGGACCGTATCGAATTCCGCGTCACCACCAACCCGGGGCAGCCGTTGCAGCCCATCTCTAAAGTGGCTTCCGGCGGTGAACTGTCGCGTATCGCGCTGGCGATTCAGGTGATTACCGCACGTAAAATGGAAACCCCAGCGCTGATTTTCGATGAAGTGGATGTGGGGATCAGCGGCCCTACGGCGGCGGTTGTCGGCAAACTGTTGCGCCAGTTGGGTGAATCAACGCAGGTCATGTGTGTTACCCACCTGCCGCAGGTGGCCGGGTGTGGTCATCATCACTTTATCGTCAGCAAAGAAACTGACGGTGAAATGACAGAAACGCATATGAAGCCACTGGATAAACGCGCACGTCTGCAGGAGCTGGCACGCCTGCTGGGCGGCAGTGAAGTCACGCGAAATACGCTCGCGAACGCGAAAGAACTGCTGGCGGCATAAACTTTTTCGGGATCTCAGGGTCATAGAGAACAACAAAAACGCCGCCAGACCGGTTTCAAAGTGGGGCAAGGTCTATTATCATCGGCATATAACATATGAGCCGCGTTCTGCTCGGGCCCGAAAAGGAATCAAATCACTATGCGTTGTAAAATGCTGACCGCTGCCGCAGCGGTTCTTCTGATGTTGACCGCAGGCTGTTCCACTCTGGAGAAAGTGGTTTACCGTCCTGACATCAACCAGGGGAACTACCTTACCCCTAACGATGTGTCCAAAATCCGTGTGGGGATGACACAACAGCAGGTCGCTTATGCACTTGGAACCCCAATGATGTCCGATCCGTTCGGCACAAACACCTGGTTCTATGTATTCCGTCAGCAGCCGGGCCATGAAGACGCGTCCCAGCAGACCCTGACGCTGACCTTCAGCAGCGCCGGTGTGTTGACCAACATCGACAACAAGCCTGCCCTGACCAAATAATCAGGTGTCAGAGACGCAAAAAGGTGCTCAATGAGCACCTTTTTTGTTTTCCTTCATCCCCCTCGCCCCTTTGAGATCAGGCTTAAGGTGAAGAGCGAACTACTTACCCGATTTCTCCGCACGCTGGCGACGCAGCTCTTTCGGGTCGGCAATCAGCGGGCGATAAATTTCGACCCTGTCACCCTCATTCACCACATCAGCCAGTTTGACCGGACGGCTGTAAATGCCGACTTTATTTTTCGCCAGGTCGATGTCACGACGAAGCTCAAGGATGCCAGAAGCGCGAATAGCCGCCTCAACGGTCGCACCTTCGTCCAGCATCACACGCTGCAGATATTGCTTCTCCGGCAGCGCATACACCACCTCGACAGCTATCTTATGCGACACTGTAAACCTCTTTGGCGCGGGTCGTGAACGCCTGAACCATATTCGAGGCCAGCTCTTTAAAGATGCGGCCAAACGCCAGCTCAATCAGTTTATTGGTAAACTCAAAGTCCAGCTGGAACTCGATGCGACAGGCATCAGCGCTGAGGGGGGTAAACTTCCAGCCACCCATCAGGGTTTTAAACGGACCATCTACCAGATGCATCAAAATACTCTGATTGCTCGTCAGCGTATTGCGGGTGGTGAACGTCTTGCTGATCCCCGCTTTGGAGACATCGACCGCCGCCGTCATCTGCGTCGGGCCAGACTCCAGCACTCGGCTCCCGGTACATCCCGGAATAAACTCTGGATAAGACTGAACGTCGTTCACTAACTGATACATTTGTTCCGCGCTGTATGGAACAAGCGCAGTACGGCTAATCTGAGGCATAGCATTTCCCATGGTCACACAACCGACAAATAATAACATTTATCACCTGTTAAAAAAACGCTAAGCCTCATCTCGTGCTAATATAGCGCGTTAGACCTCACAGGACGCAATGAGGTGACTTTTTGAAATCAGATTACCGATGGCTTTACGATACTTATGACGAAGAAAAAAGCACATAAACCAGGCTCGGCGACCATTGCGCTCAACAAGCGTGCTCGCCACGAGTATTTTATTGAAGAAGAATTCGAAGCTGGCCTTGCATTGCAGGGCTGGGAAGTAAAATCGCTGCGCGCCGGGAAAGCCAACATCGGTGATAGCTACGTGATCCTGAAAGATGGCGAAGCCTTCCTGTTCGGTGCCAACTTCACGCCGCTGACCGTCGCCTCGTCACACTACGTGTGTGACCCAACGCGTACCCGTAAGCTGCTGCTGAACAAGCGTGAACTGGAGTCCCTTTATGGGCGCATTAACCGTGAAGGCTTCACCGTGGTTGCCCTGTCGCTGTACTGGAAAAATGCCTGGTGCAAAGTGAAAGTTGGCGTCGCGAAGGGTAAAAAACAGCACGACAAACGTACCGATCTGAAAGAGCGCGAATGGCAGCTCGACAAAGCACGTATTATGAAAAACGCAGGACGTTGATTCTGCGCACTTATTGTACTATTCAATAAGTTAGCGTTCCGGGCTGGTATCCAGGATCTAAAATCTGGTATACTCAGTTCAACACTATTGGGGCTGATTCTGGATTCGACGGGATTTGCGAAACCCAAGGTGCATGCCGAGGGGCGGTTTGCCTCGTAAAAAGCCGCAAAAAAATAGTCGCAAACGACGAAAACTACGCTTTAGCAGCTTAATAACCTGCTCTGAGCCCTCTCTCCCTAGCTTCCGCTCTTAAGACGGGGATTCAAGAGAGGTCAAACCCAAAAGAGATCGCGTGGAAGCCCTGCCTGGGGTTGAAGCGTTAAAACTAATCAGGCTAGTACGTTAGTGGCGTGTTTGTTCGCAGCTGGCGTGCGAATGTAAAGACAAACTAAGCATGTAGTACCGAGGATGTAGAAATTTCGGACGCGGGTTCAACTCCCGCCAGCTCCACCAAAATTCTCCATCGGTGATTACCAGAGTCATCCGATGAAGTCCTAAGAGCCCGCACGGCGCAAGCCCTGCGGGCTTTTTTGTGTCTATCGTTGTCCGAGAACATCCGACTAAATCCGGTGATTATTGGTATACGTTTAGGTATACCACAGGATGTATATCTAAAAACGTATACCAATTCAGGAAGGAGCGGCCACAGTGGCATGGACAACACGCCCCCTGACCAACGCCGAAGTTCTGCGCGCAAAGGCGCTAGAGAAGGATCTAACGCTTCATGAAGGCGATGGGCTTTTCCTGATAGTGAAAACCAGCGGGAAAAAGCTCTGGCGTTTCCGTTATCAACGCCCAGTAACAAAACAGCGGACAATGATGGGGCTCGGTGCCTTCCCTGCTCTTTCGCTTGCTGATGCCCGAGGGTTAAGAACTGATTACCTTGCCTTATTAGCCAACGGAATCGACCCCCAAATTCAGGCTGAGGTTGCAGAGGAACAGCAGCAAATCGCGCTGGACAGTATTTTTTCAACGGTCGCCGCTAACTGGTTCCAGCTCAAAAGCAAAAGCGTTACCCCTGATTACGCAAAAGACATTTGGCGCTCACTGGAGAAAGATGTATTCCCTACCATCGGTGAGATCCCCGTTCAGCAAATTAAAGCCCGGACACTGGTTGAATCTGTTGAGCCAATCAAAGCTCGTGGGGCGTTTGAGACTGTACGTCGACTGGTGCAGCACATTAACGAGATAATGATTTATGCCGTAAACACTGGAATGATTGATGCTAATCCAGCATCAGGTGTTGGAATGGCCTTTGAGAAACCTAAAAAACAGAATATGCCGACGCTGCGGCCAGAAGAATTGCCGAAACTGATGTGTTCTTTAATTATGTCAAACCTGTCTGTTCCGACTCGCTGTCTTATTGAATGGCAACTACTGACGCTTGTGCGCCCTTCAGAGGCCTCTGGTGCTCGTTGGGAGAGCTCGATCTCAATACAAAACTCTGGACTATTCCAGCGGAAAGGATGAAGACGAAGCATGAGCATATAGTGCCTCTATCTCCACAGGCATTAGAGATTCTGGAAGTGATGCAACCAATCAGTGCGCATCGTGAACATGTTTTTCCGAGCAGAAATGACCCAAAGCAAGCAATGAACAGCCAGACTGCTAATGCTACGTTAAAACGAGTCGGATATGGGGGTAAATTAGTAGCGCATGATTTGCGATCAATAGCGAGTACTGCTATGAATGAGCAAGCTTTTAATTCTGATGTTATTGAGGCAGCTCTAGCTCACTATGATAAAAATGAAGTTAGGCGAACTTATAATAGATATATTTATTTAGAAAAACGTAAAAAACTAATGAACTGGTGTGGCAATAAAGTCCGAAGCTAAAAATAGTGGCCGTAAAAAACGGCCAAACAAATAAGTCAAACGTTTGGATTTGCACGACTCTCATCAAACCCAACGATTTTTCCAGTTAAATCATATAAAACCCCATCTTTTTGTCTATAAACTCTCCCTGACTGAATTAATAATTCCACAGCAATCGTGTACTGTGCGGTGCTACAATCCAATGATCTTATGATATCGCGATGCATACCAATCTTCCATGGTTGTGGCGGCAACAGAGAAAATACAGTCTCTACAAACTCTTCGGTAACTTTAGTATTTCTATATGGACGTGATAGTCCAGTTATAGAATCATAAACACTGTTGTATTTCTCAACACACTCTATATTATCCAAATTAAATACTGTCTGAATATAAAGCATCAAATACAGTACGTTATTTCTACTTAACTTTTTACTGTTAATGACAACAAAATCATCAGACAATTTCGCAATTTGCTGCCAAGCATCAGGAATGTTTTTATTGAAAAATTTATCTATATCAATCGATAAGAGTTCTTTAGGCGTAAAGTCGAATTTCAAGAAATACAAAGAAACTGAACAGAATGCCAATATTTGACGCCATTTCTTCAAAAACCCTTCACCTCCTGAATGACCTCTTATAGAATATAAGTATTCATCTGTTTTTTTAAGAATCATGGCTATCTTAGGCCAAATATTTATATCAAGACGTTCAGAGAAAATTGTGTTATACGCGCCTTCGTTCCTTAAAACTCTAGTTTTCATTCTGCTTGCATTGTATGGCATTTTCAAAACCAGACTTGTTAAACCCGAGGCTATGTAAAGAGGTGTCACGATAGCATCTCGTAAAACCCCTGATTTTTATAGAAATTTTTCCTTCTATCATAAAAGAATCCGTTTCGTAAAAGAATTTCCTCAACATCTTTTTGAATTCGTTCTGTAGCATGAAGTGAATATTGCTCTACTGCTGTTTGGTTATTAGTTGCCCGAATGATCTGATCACGCACACTTTCATCATTCGAAACAATAACTTTAACCATTACCGCACGTTCATGCTGATCAGAACCTCCATTGTCAAAATGCCTAAATATAGATTCAGATGTCTGTAGACCATTTACAATTTGTATATCTTCCATGTAAATGGATTGTCCTATCAACTGAGCAGACGTAGATAATATTGTAACCCCATTATTTAACAGCCAGAAATCCGGTGAACTTTGATCTGAAAGAGTTAATTTAATATCTTCATTAACAGCATTCAAGCCCATAAAATCTCTTACATTTGATTCAAACAAGTATCTACGCAAAGTATGATCTGTTTCATTAGTCAAAAACTTATAATAGTCACTAAGTTTAACAATTAAAATATAACGTTCACCTCTAGACAATGAGTCCAAATATGGCAACTCCAAAGAAAAATTAGGAGCCTGCCGATAAAGGTTGATAATTTCCCTTGCACCTAAAAATGAAAAATCAACATCACAGTGGCCGAATGATTCTTCTGTAATTTTCTTAATCTGCTCAGCCCGGCTATTAATAGATTCACCAACCTCCGTTGATTCCCCTCGAGAGCCATAAATAAAGTGAATGTTAAAGGTATTCATCCTTGCAGAGACTTTTTTATAAGAAAATATTAAATCATCTCTTTTCCTTTTAACTTCATCGTTGTACTGACCATTTAATTCTGATGTAGGCACTCTAAAATCAAATAATTCATTGACAGTAGAAATTAAACTCTCTAGAACTGCTTGTTTATATGTGTCATGATGTTTACATGTCACTATATAAACTGCCAAGTCAGTACCTTTCTTTGGCCACACAAAGTCATTTACATCCTGTAACAAATGCCCATTAATTATGATATATAGCCCATCAATCCCGCCATCATGTCCACCATCTACCCATCCGCTTTCAATCTCTTCAAAGGAAAAATCATATTCTTTTAACACCTGTTCTAATACTAAATATTCAAAAACCTCGCCCTTATTTGATGACGGGTTATTTTCCTGCATACGATCTTCAATGATTCCATCAAGTAAAATCGTGTCATTTCTTGCCATGCGTATTACCAAAATTAATAGATTAACGGTTAAAGCACATACTATCCCACTAACAGATGAGTATGTATCGGTAGCCTTGAAATTTGTGGTCTCAATCGAAGTTGCAGTATATCGAATATTAATACATTTGAGCGCAATGCTCTCCCCGCCCCGCCAGCCCGCTTAAGGAGGCACTTTTAATACAGGTGCATGACCGGCCTCAGGGCGCGCCAGTGCTGCCGCTGGCGGGGGATCCAGTGTCGGTAAAACGCATGCAAAACCATGCACCTTCTGTATACATGGCTTTTTTACGGGAAAACGGCGGGATTTTCGGGGGTTTTTGAACGGACTACTGCACGGCCAGTTCTGCACGACGGCGGGTATAATTTAGGCTCTGTGCGGGCGTGAGTTTTTCACGATTATCATCGCGCGAAGCCATGTCAGGCCTGAATCGGATGGCCGTTAAAATGTCATTATCCTGTGCCGAATAATTAATTTTTTCACCGGCGGGCAGCCAGACCTGTAGCGCCTCACGCAGATAATCGACCGAGTGCTGCATGGCGCAGCGCTGAATGGCGGAATGCTGGCCGGAATAATTCATCAGCTCCGGGGCAAGGGCGGCGGCCAGCTCCGCGCCGTGCGCCTGCATAAAATCATTCAGACGGTTGCGGATGCTGATGCGCTGCACCTCCTCATGCGAGCGGATATAACGCCCGGCAGCCTGTTTAATTTCCCACTTTTTCACGTCGATAATCTCGCGCAGCGTTTACAGGCTCCGGCCGTTGTGGCCGCTGCCTGCAAGCTGTTCGCGGTATGCCTGTTCAGCCTGCTTTAGTTCTTCCCTGCGTTGCAGCCAGGTGGATTTATTTGCCTGACAGGCCTCAAAGGCTTTCTGTAGCGTCAGTGTGGTCACGTAAGTTTCTCCTGATGACTGGCCTTGTTTACGCACCGGCACGGTTAACGGTGGCCGCAGGTGCGGGTTCAGGGATTACCGCCTCAGTCGCCGGTGAACGGATACCCCCCCTCAACGGATTCAAGCGTGCGGAACGTGGCAGAGCATTCGATGTTCATGCACTGGTGATAGCGCTGTTTGACGTTATCGGACAGATACCGACTGGTGCGGGAATGCGCACTCGTTTTGCAAAACGGGCAGTGAAACATGCTTACACCTCCGCTTTAGCTGAAAAAATCATTATTAGAAGCACAAAAAAGGCAGACATCATTCTTGAGATAAAAAATTCAAGCTTACATATTCTCATCTCAATCCTGAGTGCATCTTAATATTATATGCATTGAAGCGCGGAGCGCATTCTTATTACAAAAACTCAAATGATATATATTATTTATCGCGTCGAGAGTGGATTACTCCGACTGTAGATTTAGGAAATAATACATACATTTACGAGCTGAGCAACCAAGTTGCAGAAGCTCTCGAAGAAATTCGAAATGATGAAGTTGAATCAAAATCATTCACAGAATCTGAAAAAAGGATACCAGAAAGTTCTGGAGTTCTTTTTGACAGACTTAGACACGGCTCAAACACATACCTTATCTAAGCGAGATTTTCTAAAAGCTCGTAGAAATTATAATTATTGTTTCAACATTCAGTCTAGCGGCCCCCTTATTAACATTACCTTTCAAGTTGATTTTCATCAATACTTCGAAAACCGATTTAAAGATAAGAGACCAACCCTTATCACATTAGATCTGGTCGACTAATTTTTTTATTAGTTTAGCTAAAGATTTTCGTCCAATCATCTCACTCCACGATTTATTAAATTTCATCCAGTGTCCATATGCCGCTTGCCATGCTTCTGCCTCTTCAGAAAAAATTTCGTCTGCAATCGGCAGCCATTCAATCTTTTTTGAACCGAACTCCAGATAGCCAGAGAGCTGGTAACGCTGCAGGGCATTACGGGCTGGGAGGCACTACATATGAGGCGGTCCGAGTCTGCCTGCACGCCTGGCTGAACGAGCGCGGCCATATCGCCTGCCAGGAGGATGAAGGCGGGCTGGCGGGAAATGTGCCGGGGATTCAGTCCCGCCAGAGTGGCCAGATTATGACAGGAAGCAGAATGCCTGCGGCCCGGCAGCGAAAGGAAGTACCAGTCGCAGGTTCGTCTGCCGGAGATCGGCAAAGCCAGGGTCTACCGCCATACCTCCCGCATCCTCAGTATCTGAGTGCCATCTCGCGTGTCTTAAAAAAGGTGGTACAGGGTGGGACTGGCGTTGCTAATTCTGTCCCACTTTTCAGACTGATATTTATCAGGTGGTACAGCGCAAAATCACGGCTGGCGCGGTTGTATCACTTGTCCCACCCTGTACCACCTCAAAAACAGAAAGAATGAAAATGGCGAACAGGCAAGGCTGAAAGGAAGGGAGAATAAAGGGGAACGGGCTTGCCCTTTAAGGATAAAAATCCGGGCGGCACCAGCCAGTATGCAGAAAGTTTAACCCCGTGCAGTCTGGTAATGGATAAAAACAGAGTAACTCACTGAATAATACAGGCAGCCCCCTTTATCACCGTCTCCTCACTTCAGATTTTTTGTCCATAAAAGGCGTTTACATCCCCCTTTTCTTCATGTGATTATCGCGCAATAAATTATCCCTTAATTAAACAAGGTCTTGTTATGGATAACTGGCTGGCGCTTTTTGACGGGCAGACCCGTTACTTTCTGGATATCAACGACAGCCAGGTAAAACCGGATGTTCTGCGATTTCGGGGCAGGGAAGCACTGAGCGAACCGTTCAAATGGGATATTGAGTTCACGACTCAACAGGCGAATATCCCCCCTGAACAGATCCTGATGAAATATGCCTCTTTCCGGATGCGGAGCGGTAAAAATGTCCACGGCATTATCACCCGCCTGGAATGGCTTTCCACCTCAAAGGATCAGTCCCACTACCGTCTTACGCTCAGTTCCCGCCTGGCGCTCCTGGGATACACCCGGCAGTGTGCGGTATATCAGAACCAGTCCGTTCCTGAGGTGGTGGAGCAGGTGCTGCGCAAACACGGGCTGGAGGGACCTGATTTTGAGTTCAGACTGGAGCGCACGTACCCGCCGCGTGAAATTATCACCCAGTGGCGGGAAACGGACCTTGAGTTTATCCGGCGCATTCTGTCTGAAGTGGGGATTTACTGGCGTACGGTGATGGACGACGTGCGCGGTCTGGATACGTACATACTGGCCGACAGCCAGCTCAACTACCAGTTTGATGTGCGCCTGCCCTACAGCGAGCCGTCGGGTCTGTTTGACGGTGCGGCAGAGTCGGTCTGGGATGTACGAACCTGGCACACCCTTGCCACCGGCACGGTCGCCACGCGGGATTATAACTACCGGACAGCCTCCACACCGATGGATGCGACGGTCAGCGTGCGTAACGACGCGGTCACCGCCGGGGAGCATTACCGCTACTCAGCGCCTTATCGTGACGCAGGTGATGACACCAGTCCGGAGCCGGAGACCGAATCCGGCGCGTTTTGGGCCCGGCTCCACCATGAGCGGGAGCTGAACAGAACGGCCCGCATTCACCTGTTCAGCAACGCTGCCCACCTTGCACCGGGACAGGTGCTTGAGCCGCAGGGCGATGTCATAACTGCCCTGAAAGAGGGCGTTATCCTCACCCTGGTGACCTACCGGGGAGCCCGTGATTCCCGTCTGCATGTGTCGGTGTGGGGAATGCCTTACACCGAGCGTTACTGCTTCCGTCCTGTAGAAGTCCCGCGTCCGGTCATCCCGGGTACGCTTCCGGCCCGGATTGAGAGCCGGGAGAAAAATGATATCTACGCGCACCTGGATGAGCAGGGTCGCTACCGGGTAAAGCCGGACTTCGACCGCGAAGGAACAGAGCAGGGCTTTGGGTATCTGTGGCTGCGGATGGCGAAGCCGACTGCCGGTGAAACGCTGGGCTGGCATACGCCGCTCATTGACGGCACTGAAGTGGCAATTGCGTATAGCAATGGCGATATCGACCTGCCGTACATCGCGTATGCACTGCACGACTCCGAACATCCGGACCTCGTGAACCGGGACAATCACACCCGCAACGTGCTGCGCACGCCGGCGAACAATAAGCTGCGGATGGAGGACAAACGCGGCGAGGAGCATATCAAGCTCGCCACGGAATACGGCATGACGCAGCTCAACAGCGGGCACCTGGTGGACAATCAGGGCAAATCCCGCGGCACCGGTAGCGAACTGCGCACTGATGAATACGGGGTTATCCGCGCCGGAAAGGGACTGTTCATCAGTGCAGATGCGCAGGCGAAGGCGCAGGGCGAGGTACTGGACATGAGCGCCGCCCTCCAGGAAATCGACCGGCTTAACCAGCAACTGCAGCAGCTGGAAATGGCGGCAGAACAGGCGCAGGCGCTGAAGGCGGACGTCGACAGCCAGATACAAATGTTTGAACAGCGGCTGAAGCCGCTCAATGAGGTACTGCTGCTGTCCGCCCCGGAAGGCATGGCGCTGACCAGCGGCAAACATCTTCAGATGACGGCCACGAAAAACGTCGCCCTTAACGCCGGAGGGGATATCAGCACCGGCGTTATGGGCAACATGGCGGCCCTGGCCGGAGAGAAACTCGGGCTGTTTGCGCGCACCGGACAACTGAGCGTCAAATCAGGAGAGGGGCCAGTGGAGGTGCAGGCGCAGAATGCGGCTATGCGATTGTTTGCAGAGAAGAAGCTGACGCTGAGCTCGGCGAGTAACATTTCCTTTGCGGGTAAAAAACGCATCACGCTGATAGGTGGCGGGAGTTACCTGCGGCTGGAGGCGGGGAAAATCGAGTACGGCACGACAGCGATGTATCTGCGTAGGACGAAAAGTACGATGGCGGCGGCACGGAGCGCATCGTCCCTGGAGACCTCCCCACTTCCTCCTCCGACCACCATGCGGGAGTTTAACCCCGAAACGCTGACTCACTGGGTGACGCCTGTCTATGCAAAATCCTGCCTGAAAGAGAAAGGCTGTACCGATGTCGGTACCACCGAAGAGCCTGTAGAAAACTTCGGCCAGATGACGATTTTTGCCCAGCCGGTTGAAGATGACCGCTGTGGATACGGCCATCAGCATGCTCCTGCCGAAGATGAAGAGGTTGTTCAGCATGCCCAGTCAGCCAAAAAGCACAAACCTGATGCCGAAGGTGAAAAAGTCCCCGCCGAGGCATCCGCCGCACCGCTTGCACTGGGGGCTGCAACTGGCGTCATGACGCAGGTGTGGGGAGAGTGGTCCTTAACCGGCGTAATGGGAGCTGCCCGCAGCATTCCGTATGTGGGAGCAATGATGTCCGCGCTATATGTCCCGACTGCGGGTGAAGGCAGCGGCGATGTGCCCGGACGAGATGAATTCTGGTACGAGGAAGAGCTGCGGCAGAAAGCGCTAACCGGAGCTAAAGCGACGACCCGGGTGAGATTCTTCTGGCGGCAGTACGAACAGGGCAACATGCGGGTCTACGGCGTTCATACGGGAGAAGGCACGCCGTATGAAGGTGTGCGCACGGCTGAAATGAAGTGGGTGGAAAAAAATGGCCGCTATGAATTCACCCCCGATCACGGTGCCGATGGCCCGCTGATCACGTGGACACCGGAAAGGCCGAAAAACGGCAACATTCCGTCGCATACGGGCAGCAATATCAGGCCCATTGACCAGGCAACGATACTGGTCACGCCAATACCAGACGGCCAGGACGAATATACGACGCCGCCATTCCCGGTTCCGGAAGAGCGGGAGCTCAACGATTACATACTGGTATTCCCTGCCGATTCCGGAATTAAGCCGATTTATGTTTATCTCAGTGAGGTCAAAAAATCTTATATTCATGGCTACAAGCACTACCCGCCTAAAAATAGATCCTGGAGTGAAGTTGTAAAAAACACAACGTCTGGCCCAGCAAAATTTAAGCCAGAAGTTGACATTGAGTCTATAGATCATGATGTTTGGGAGAATGGCATCCCAACTACAAATGGTCAAAATTGGAAGGTCAAAGAGTTCGATAACGTAATGGGAGCATACAAAGGTAAAGAAACTAATTGGGTAGTGACTAAAGAATCACAAGGAACTATCCACTCTCATCCAATTGGGCCTCAAGAAGCCAGGAAATTAATGAAATGAAAAAAAACAATCTGATTTTAGATAAGGTTCATCATATAGAAGGAATACTGAATATTTATGATGAACTTTCAAGCTTAGACTTTACCAAAGCAATATTTGAGCAAGTCACTAAGCTAGACGAGGATCTTTTACAAATAACTTTCAACAATGGAAATATTCTTGATATTGGATGGACCCCTGCCTTTGAGGAAGAAGGAAAGTTTATAATACAAGTTATCTCAAATGAGGATTGGGAGATGCCAATATATACATCATTTGCAAGTTGGGACGAGAAAGAGTTAAGTGATATGATCGACGAAGCTTTGAAAAATTGTTCCTATAAAAAACCAATATGAAATTATTGGTTCAACATAGCGGTGTTAACAACATCTGGCACGACTGGTTGTTGATATCACCATTGACGCATAGAAACGGCTCAGCCCGATTGAGTATGGGAAGTGCTGTTGATGTCGTTTTTGTCATGGGTGTCACCTTTAGTTGAGCTTATTCGCATGTCTACTATTGGTGGATAAGATCAATTGGCAGTGAAATCAGCGGAGCAGTAGACCGAGTGCGAGGTACTTTCACCTTGAATTGAAACTTTATTTCGAGGGTGCCGCCAGCGCTATATCTGGCGCTGGCAATGACCGAAAAGCATGAGAATATAGAGCGGATGCGGATTATAGTGGATCCGGGTTGCGGTGATCTCCCTGATACGAAGGCGTAGTGCTCTGTCGTCTGCCGCCACATAACGGTAGCGGAAAGAGCTGCGGCTGACCGGTAGTGCAAAACAGACCTGCCTCTCGCTGGCCCCGTAGCGTGCCTGCAGGTCCCGGCCCTATTCGCGCAGACGCGCCAGCGTCAGTTCTTTCTTGCCAGCACATCCTGCTGCATGGCTTTGTCGAGGTTGAGGTCAGCAACCAGCTTCTTCAGCCTGAGATTCTCTTCCTCAAGCTGCCGCATGTACTTCAGTTCTTAAGGAGAAATCCCGCCATATTTCTTGCGCCATTTATAGACCGTGGCATCAGAAATGCCCAGCTTATGGCAGACCTCCGGCACGGACGTCCCCAGTTCGGCCTGCTTCAGGGCAAAAACAATCTGCTCTTCGGTGAGTCGTGATTTTTTCATCGGCACCACCTCCGTTCAGGGAGTGTAGATCATGCCGGCATTCTGTTTCTGAATGGCGCAGGATCTTGGATCAGGGTCAGACACAAATCTTGCGGTCTTTTTTGTCCATATCCATTCCCCCCCTTTACCTTTGACAAGCATCAACACCCTTCCCCCTCATCTGTGGAAAATAATCCACACCACCCAGCGCTACGGATTAGCCGCCCAACCCGGAAGGAACCCCAACATGCACAGACCCTTCGTCGTTATTCTCTTTATTCTTCTGACCCTGGCCGCCCTTGCAGAAATAGGCTTTTTATCCTTTGGGTAATCCTCAGGCGAAATTCCTTTCATCAGGGCGCATTGATCTCATTACAGTTTTTTCCTAAAGCCACGCCGCTTTGTCTGTGCCATGCTGAATCACGCTCATAACCGATAACGTTAAATGAGGATATTATGAAAAAAACAATTATCGCATTATCTGCCGTTCTGCTGGCTTCCCCAGTATTTGCTACGACCACACATGCAACTGACGATACCGTCGCTGCGGCGAAGGCAAACGCCAACGACGCGAAGCAAAAACTGCACGAAGAGCAGAATAAAGGCGAAGAGCTGAAGCTGAAACAGAAGCATGCTGCAGAGGGTAAAACCGAAAACTTAAGCAGCAAGGTCAGCGAAGATTCCCAGAAAGCCTGGCATAAAACCAAAGAAGGCACCGAGAAAGGGTGGGATGCCACCAAAGAAGGTGCTGAGAAAGGCTGGAATAAGACCAAAGAAGGTGCCAGCGAGCTGGAAAAGAAAGTCACTGAGTAATCCCTTCGAAAGGCCGCAGACGCGGCCTTTTTTATTCCCTCCTGCCCTGCTCCCTGCAGACTAAACTTGACTCAGGGGGACTCCATCATGAACAGCAAACACACCGCACCTGAAACCCAGGGCGTTACCGTTGAATTACTCTCCGTCGTCGATCTGGGTCCGGAAATAGCGGGCATGGTCGGTCGTCAGCTTCGCATGCGCAGAGTCACTCTCGCTCCCGGCGCGGTCTTTGGTCCGGTGCATAATCATATCGACAGACCCGGCACCGTATTTATCCTTGAAGGTACCATCACCGATCATCGTCACGGTATTGCGACTGATTACGGTCCCGGTGTCGGCTGGCCGGAAGATCACAACACGGTCCACTGGCTGGAAAACCGGGGTCCGGTAACCGCCGTCGAGATCTCGGTGGATATTATTAAGACGTCCTGACGCCTAAAAGCCGAATAGATCCCCGGGGTTGCGCGTTAACGCCTTGCCACCCCTAAAGAGATCCTGAGATGCTGCGACGCCTGGTTATTCTGTTCGTGTTGCTCTGTCCGCTGGCGCAGGCCGCCCCGCAGAGCTATACCATTGATACTGAAAACACCGCCATACGGTTATCCTGGCACGCCTTCGGGGGGATCCTCTCCTGGGCCAGATTCAGTGGCGTCACGGGTTCCGTAACGCTTAACCCGGATAAGGATATCGATGACCATATTCATGTCACCCTTCCCGTGGCTACCCTGGTTGCCTCAAACAGCCTGCTCACCTGGCAACTGAAAAGCGACATGTTTTTTGAATCTGAACGTTACCCTGTTATCGAATTTATCAGCTCACGCGTGGTCGCTCAGGGTTCAGGAACGTTCCGGGTGTTCGGAACATTGACCGTACGCGACATTGCCCGCCCGGTCATTCTGGACGCCGTCGTGAAAGATTCGCACGCGCCGGTCCTTACGCTGGATGCGACAACAACCATTTCGCGCGCGGCCTACGGCATGGATAAATTTGCGCTGGTCGTTGATGACAGGATTGCCATCACCATTGCGATTCAGGCTAACGGTATCCCGTCATCCTGAAATCAGGCTTTGCAGCTGCTCTGCACTGCCCCGCAACTGTGGGAGCGGGTTGCGGCCGATCAGCACAAACTGATATCCCGCTTTCTGCCACCACACCAGGTTCATGTCGTGCCGCTGTTCCTGTTGAGCGGCTGTCGTTGTCTGCTCTGTCGGGGAGATACACAGCGCCATTGGGCCGTAGTCGGCATTTATCCAGGCTATTTGCGCGATAGAGGTGGTTTCATAGCGCAGCATGCGGACCATTTTAAGCTCTGCTCCATGCAGGATAAGCTGTGACGCCTGAAGTTGCAGGCCGATATCCTGCGCTGCCCGTTCCAGCCCACGCTGCAGAACATGCGGCGCGCTGTCCATATCCAGCAATGTCTCGACGCTGTAAAGCGACATGTATTGCGCTTCGAGGTCACGAATATGGGCGTTTTCATCAGACGGTGCGAAAGCGGGTCGCAACCCATATCCCACGCCGGAACCGACCACCAGGAAACTGACCGACGCGGCAATGAGTGCGCGCCGGCTTACGCCAACCGGGGTAGCGGGCTTCGGATCGGGCAGTTCCGCCAGCCGGGCCTGCATCTTCTCCAGAGGAGCATCATCCAGCATAGCGGCAAACGCGCCGGGGTAATCCGCATTGCTTTTCATTAACTCGGTGGTCCGCCCGGAGAGGCGCTCGTCACGTCTCAACTCTTCTTCAAATTTTTGCGCGTCGGCATGACACATCTCGCCATCTATCCATGCCACGATAGCCTCATCGTTATAGGGCGCTGTAAAACGGTGCGCGTTCAAGAGCGTTTCTCCTTAACCGGGGGCAAGGCATCGGCAGACGCTGCCAGCGTTGCCCGTGCCGTCGCCAGTCGGCTCATTACGGTACCGATCGGCACCGCCAGGGTGTTCGCGGCTTCCTGATAGGTAAAGCCTTCGACATACACCAAAAAAACCGTGTTGCGCTGGGCTTCCGGGAGCGCGTTGACGCGCTGCATCACCTTCAGGTAATGCAGGTGCGTCTCATCCTCTTCACGGGTATCCGGCGCCAGAAGCTCGTCGCTGGCGACAAACCCCTGCCCCTGACGAACATGGCGTGCCCGAAGCTCAGAGATCCAGATGGAGTGCAATATCGCAAACAGCCACCTGTCGATACGCGTACCGGGCATGTACTGACTGCTTTTTTCAAGCGCGCGGACGCAGGTGGACTGAACCAGCTCTTCGGCGACATCCCTGTTTCGCGACAACACCAGCCCATAACGCCAGAGACGTGAGAGGTGTGCGGCTAACTGTTGGCGAACCTCACGGGTAGCGATGTGTTTTCCCTCCACGAGAAAATCAGGATTCCGGATGTCCGTTAATGGCAGCCTGCAGGTCACGGTACTCTTCACAGGACTGGCCGCAAATACCGGCAATCACTTTCAGTTGCTCTTTGGCCAGATCCGGCCGTCCCTTGACCATCCACGCCTCGCCCAGGTATTCACGGGCCTTGGCATAATCCGGGGCGATAGCCAGCGCACGCTGATAGTAACCGATACCTTCATCCGTACGACCCAGTTTGCGGGTGGCATATCCGCGATAGTTCCATGCTTCAGCCGTGTTGTTATTTTTTAGCGAATCAAGAAGGTTCAGCGCCGCCTGGTACTCGCCTTTTTTAGCAAGGTGATAGGCATAGTTGGTTTTGTCCTGATCGCTAAGGCTGCTGCTCTTATCGGGCACACATTTCTGAGTTGCACTGTCATACACCTGTCCGGACGGACAGTCGGGTGTTTTGCTCTCGGTACTATTATCGCCCATCGCCAGCGCGAGAGGAGACAACAGGGAAAAAATCAGCACCGGGATCAAACGCACAGAGGTCGTGTTCATAAAAGGCTCCAGGGTGAATGGGAATGACGTCAGTAAACGCGTGAGCGGTGCATTTTATTCATTCCCGGGCCCCTCTTTTTTTTCTCAGAATCATGTTGACGTCGTATCCCCATTAAATGTTGAGCGGGATATTTTATCTTTACTCCCTGTTAGTTATTATTTTTCTCTCAGTAGCAGAATCCCGGCACCGCACAAGAATATATTTTTAATTAATTACCAACATAATATATGTTATATCAAAAACGTTACCCTAACTTAAACGCACATTAAGCCGGCATAAACAATAGCGTTTAACGCCATCCTATAAAAAGTCCCCTGCTAAATATTTATTCATGGCAAATGATAAAACACCGCAATTTACAAACAAATAAAAATACAATAAATACAACAAGTTATCTTTTTTAAATTATAATAGCCAGCTATGAATTAATGCCCCCTTCAACGCCTCAGACAGTGTTTACAGATGCTTAATTTGCACATTCAGACTTTTCTGGCTATATCATTTTTATATCGTCAAAACCAATACCTCTATTAATTACAGGGTTTTATACAACACAAAAACACAAATACACGACATTCTCTCTCATGAGTAATTAGATTCGCTCTGATGTTGCCACTCTGGATTATGGCGGGCATCGTTCGCTCTAAAAAAATAACGGTGAGTGCTGCGTAAATAACAGCAACTCCGCCGGGGGCGTGCTTTACCTTCCGCAGAGATGGCGCATCTTGCACGCCGTTCACGACAACTCTGCTGGAGTAATACCTAAATGAGCCAAATCTCTGTTATATCGAAACTCACTGGCGTGGAAACTACCACGGAAGGCACACAGGTTACGCTGAGCCATTCCTCTATCGTTGAGCTTCATGTAGAGCGAGCCGATGTCTCCCACTTCGCCCGCAGTGGTAACGATCTGGTGGTCACGCTGCACTCTGGCGAGGTCATTACCCTAAAGAATTTCTACGTCACCGACGCGGAGGGGGTGAGTCAGCTGGTCCTGGAAGAGAGTGACGGTGCGCTGTGGTGGATTGAAGATCCTACCGGGGCTGCTACCTACGAATCTATCGCCTCCACGGACGTATTACTGGCGGCTTCAGGCGGTGATACCGGTGGCGCAGCCATCTGGCCATGGGTACTCGGTGGTCTTGCTGTCGCAGGCGGGATCGCTGTCGCGGCAAGCAGCGGTGGCGGAGGGGGTGGCGACGATGATGATGACAATACGAACCCCGGCACGCCGGGCAATCCTTCCGATCCGGATACCACACCGCCAAATGCGCCTTCCAACCTTCAATTCTCCTCAGATGGTAAAACTGTCACAGGTACTGCTGAACCCGGCAGTACGATTACGCTGAAAGACGCGGACGGCAATCTGGTCGGCACGGGTAAAACCGGTAGCGACGGCAAATTCACCATTGTTCTGGGCACGCCGCTGACGAATGGCGAGCAACTTACCGCCACAGCAACCGACTCATCAGGCAATACCAGCCAGGCCGGCCATGTTACAGCACCGGATACCACCGCACCCGATGCGCCCGATATCGTAATAGTGAATGACGACGTTGGCGGAGAAACCGGACCGCTGACTAACGGTCAGCGTACCGATGATGCCCGCCCCACCTTCAGCGGCATCGGCGAAGCAGGCAGTACCGTCACCCTGTACGATAATGGTCAGCCGATTGGCACGACCAAGGTTGATGCCAGCGGAAACTGGACCTTTACCCCGGGTACAAATCTCGCTAACGGAAGCCATTCCATTACCACCACCGCGACCGACGCGGCAGGTAACACCAGCCCAGCCTCCGGCGCCGTGACCTTTGTGGTGGATACCGTCGCCCCCACAGCGCCGGCCATCACGCTCGTGTCAGACGATACCAATCCGGTCACCGGCTCGGTCAGTAACGGTGGTAGCACCAACGATCAGCGACCACAGCTTACCGGCACCGCGGAAGCCGGATCTACGGTCACCATTTATGATGGCGGGATCGCGATTGGCACCGCTGTCGTTGCCAGCAACGGCACCTGGACGTTTACCCCTTCGATCAATCTCAGCGAAAGCACGCATCAGCTCACCGTCCGGGCAACCGACGCCGCCGGTAACACCGGACCGGCTTCCCCGGTGTTCACCGTTACCATCGATCTCACCGCACCAACTGCGCCAACCGCCATCGTGCTAAACGATGACACGGGCGCCATCAAAGGCGCAATTACCTCTGGCCTGTTCACTGATGCCGCTAAACCTGTTCTTGCAGGGAGAGGAGAGCCCGGTGGGACAATTACGATTTTTGATAACGGCGTGCCCATTGCGACCGTTAAAGTTCAGCCCAACGGCACCTGGAGCATCACACCGGACAAACCGCTTTCGGAGGGGGCTCACTCAATAACGGTGCAGGTCACCGACGCTGCCGGGAACCAGAGTGGGTTGTCGCAGCCAATCAACTTCATTGTCGATACCACGCCACCTGACACGCCCGACATCACGCTTAATCCGGCAGGCACGCAGATTACCGGCACTGCCGAGCCAAACAGCAGCATTGTCATCACCAGCAGCGACGGCACCATAATTGGCCGGACAACAACGGACGGCAACGGCAACTTCGTTGCCACGTTAACGCCGGCGCAAACTAACGGCCAGCAGATCTCCGTGGTGGCGTCTGATGCTGCTGGTAACCAGAGCACACCTGCGACCGTCACGGCTACGGACACAACCCCTCCTGTCGCCCCCGGCAACCTTCAGGTGGCAGAAAACGGCCAGAGCGTCAGCGGCACGGCGGAGCCAGGCAGCACCGTCACCATTAAAGATCCTAACGGCGCGGTCATCGGTGAAACCACCGCCAACAGCGATGGCACCTTTACGGCGGTTATTAGTCCTGCACAGACCAACGGTGAAGTGCTGACGGTCGTGTCAACCGACGGCAGCGGTAACGCCAGCCTGCCCGCTACAGCCGATGCACCAGATACTACGGCGCCACTGGCTCCGGATAACGTTGTTGTCTCAGATGACGGTACCAAAGTGACAGGTACCGCAGAGCCAGGCAGCACCGTGACCATCCGTGAAAATGGCGTCACGGTTGGCGAGGCGAAAGCCAATGACGACGGCAGCTTCACCGTCACGCTGACCCCACCAAAAGCCAACGGTGAAACCCTGACCGCAGATGCCACCGATCCCGCCGGCAATACCGGGCCAACAACCCCTGCCATTGCGCCGGATATTACCGCCGCGCAAACGCCGGTTATCGTTTCAGTGGACGACGATGCCTCTGCCACTACGGGCCCTGTCGCCCAGAACGGGCTCACTAATGACCGGACACCAACCATAAACGGAACGGGCGAGCCTGGCACAACCATCACGCTCACCAGCGGCGGCACGGTCATCGGCACGGTACTCGTTCCGGCATCTGGCGTATGGAGCATCACGCCATCCTCGCCACTTGCTGATGGCGGCCACGTGCTGACGGCAACGGCAGTTGACGCCGCCGGTAACCCAAGCGGGCCATCAAATGCCTGGAGTATCACTGTCGACGGTACCGCACCCGAAGTACCGGTAATTTCGCAAGTGGTGGACGATGTTCAGGGAAGTACAGGCGCGCTCACCGCAGGTGCCATTACGAACGATCCAACCCCGACACTCAACGGCACTGCCGAACCGGGCTCAACGGTCACTATTCGTCTGGACGGTGTTGATATCGGCACCGCGCTGGTCGGTAGCGGCGGCGCGTGGACATTTACGCCAGGCACACCGATTGGTAACGGTGAGCATACCCTGACCGCCGTCACCACCGACGCGGCAGGTAACATCAGCCTGCCGTCAGGCGGCTTCACCTTTACGGTCGATATCACCCCGCCACCGGCGGCGGCCATCACAACCGTCACCGACGACGTCGGTGACGTTCAGGGCCCGCTCACCAGCGGCGACACCACGGATGACACGCAACCGTTGCTTCAGGGCAGCGCGCCGGCGGGTACGGTTATTACGCTTTATGATGGCAATACCCTGCTCGGTACCGCCACACTCGACGGTACCGGCGGCTGGAGCTTCACCCCTACCACCCCGCTCACCAACGGCTCGCACTCTCTGACAGTTCATGCGACCGATACCGCCGGGAATACGACCGTCTCCAGCCCGTTTGTGCTGGTGGTCGATACCGTGGCACCCGCCACGCCGGAGACGCCAGAGATCACCGTGAACCCTGACGGCGGCACAACAGAAACCCCGCTGAACCCGGGAGAGACCACCCGCGATACCACGCCGACGCTGAGCGGCACCGGCAATCCGGGCGATACCGTGACTATCTACAACGGCACCGACAAAATTGGTGACGCCGAGGTGGACAGCAACGGTAACTGGACATGGACACCGGATACCCCACTGGCCAACGGTACCTACGACATCACCCTGACCGTCACCAACAAGGACGGCGCGGGCAACGAAAGCGCCCCGTCCCAGCCGGTGACCATCACCATTGACACCGACCCGCCAGCTACGCCAGCAGCACCGGTGATTACGGACAGCGTCAGCCAGATAACCGGACCGGTTGCCGACGGGGAAACCACGAACGATCCGCGTCCGGTCCTGAGCGGCACCGGCACAGCGAACGATGTGGTTATTATTTATGACAGCATTAATGGTCAGCCTGCTACCGAAGTGGGTCGCGTCACCGTAGACAGTAACGGCAACTGGAGCTGGCGCCCTGACGCCAGCATTGATGAGGGAAGCCACGAATTTACCGCCACCGCCACCGACGAAGCCGGTAACGTTTCGGCGGCGTCACCGGGGATCACTATCACCGTTGATACCGTGGCACCTGATACGCCTGTCATTAGCGCCGTTGGCGGTAAGCCAGACGGTGGTGTTACCACGGATACGACCCCCGGTGTGGGCGGTACCGGCCCTGCGGGCGAAACGGTCATCGTTTATAACAATGGCGTTGAGGTAGGGCGCGTCGAAATCGGCAGCAATGGCGAGTGGTCTCTCGATCTTCCGACCCAGACTGATGGCCCACTCAACATCACCGTTGCGGCAGTCGATGCTGCGGGTAACGTCAGCGGCCTCAGCCCGGTCTTCACCGTCACCGTTGATACCACTGCGCCAGAAATCCCGCTGATTAATACGGTGTCTGACAGCCAGCTCACAAGCAATGTGCTTTATACCCGTGACGGCACGCCGACTCTCACGGGCACCGGCGAACCGGGTACCACCGTTATCGTCTCTGTAGACGGTACAGCATCCACGGTGCCGGTAACGGTACAGTCGGACGGCAACTGGAACTGGACCGCCGACAGCACGCTGGCGGAAGGCCCGCATACCTTCACCGTCTCCGCGGTCGATCCGGCTGGCAATACGTCCGGTAGCTCTGCACCGCTTAGCGTTAACGTCGATACTCTGGATCCGGCTGCTCCCGCGGTTACTGGCATAGCCGCTCAAGGTACTCCATTGACCGGCACCGCCGAAGCGGGGGCTACCATCACTGTAACCGATAACAATGGTAATGTTCTCGGTACAGGCGTAGCCACCGGTGGCACCTTCTCCATCGCGCTCAGCCCAGCCCAAACGGATGGCGCTGTGCTGACGGTGACCGCGACCGATGCCGCGGGCAACCTCAGTCCTGAGGCATCCTACACCGTCACCGGTACGCTGCCGAATCTTCCGGATGTGCCCATCATTACGGCGATTAACGATGATGAAACGCCTGTCACCGGCGACGTGAAAGACAAAACCACCAACGACATTACCCCGACACTCGTGGGTACGGCCGAAGCGGGCAGCATTATCACCATCTACCAGGACGGCATCGCGGTTCCGCTGATCAACGTGATTGCTGATGCGGACGGTAACTGGAGCTATACCCCACTGATTGCGCTGGGTGAAGGGCTGCACACCTTTGAAGTGACCGCGACGGTCGGGCTCTCGACCAGCGGCCGCTCGCCGGTTGCAACCGTCACCGTTGACCTCACCGCACCGGACACGCCAACCATTGGCTCAGTGATTGATGATGTCGGCCCTGGCACTGGTCAACTCACCAACGGGCAGACCACCAACGACAACCAGCCTACCCTTACCGGCTCCGGCACGGTGGGCGATACCATCTCCGTTTACAGCAACGGAAACCTGCTGGGTACCGCAGAGGTCGGCAATACGGGGACCTGGGTCTTCACACCGCCTGCGCTGGCGGAGGGCAATAACGTTCTGACCATCCGCGAGACCGACCCCGCGGGCAATGAAAGTGGTCTGTCGACAGGCTTCACCATCGTCGTTGATACGGTTTCCACCACACCGGTGATCACTAACGTAACGGATAATGTCGGTAACGCCGCCACCACGGTAGTCAGCGGTGACCCTACCAACGACGCCACGCCAACCCTTTCGGGGACGGCGGAAGCGAACAGCGTGGTGAAAATTTTCGACGGTGGTACCCAGATTGCCGTGGTCACGGCTGACGGCACCGGTGCCTGGACGTTCACCCCTGACACCGCGCTCGGCGAAGGGCCTCACGCCTTCACCGTTACCGCCACCGACCCACAGGGCAACGTCAGCCAGGTGTCTAACGGCTGGAACGTCGTGGTTGACCTGACGGCGCCAACGGTTCCAACGCTGGATACGGTTAACGACAATGCCCCTGGCGGCGTGACCGGCAACCTCACCAGCGGGCAAGTCACCAACGACACCACCCCGACGATCGGCGGCACCGGACAACCGGGCAGTACAATCCACATCATGAATAACGGTACGCAAATTGGCCTTGCGACCGTCGACGGAAGTGGTAACTGGACCTTTACCCCGAGCACGCCGCTGGGCGACGGCAACTATCTCCTTCGCGCCTACGCTACCGATGCGACAGGCAATGCGTCAGCAAACTCGTCGGTCTTTGCCTTTACCGTGGATGCAGCAGGCCCTGCTGCGCCACTGGTCAGCAGTGTGATTGACGACGTCGGCCCGGTCACCGGTACGCTCACTACCGGCAACAGCACCAACGACGCGCGTCCGACCTTCAACGGTACGGGCGAAGTGGGTGCCACAGTGCATATCATTGTGGATGGCAACGAGATTGGCACCGCGGTGGTTAATGCCCAGGGGAACTGGACCTACACGCCTGACACCGCCCTGAGTGACGGGCCTCATGCCATCACCTTCAATGCCACCGATGCGGCTGGCAACACCGGCAGCACGACGGCACCGTTTAACCTGACAGTGGATACGGCACCACCGGCGGCACCGGCCATCACGACCGCGGGAGACAACGCAGGCAGCGTACAGACGCCGCTGACTTCCGGGCAAAGTACCGACGACACCACGCCAACGTTGACGGGCACCGCGGCAGCCAACGCCACGGTGACCATCTATGAGAACGGACAGCCGGTCGGCACCGCGCTGGCGGACGGCACCGGAGCATGGAGCTTTACGCCGTCATCAGCGCTGAGCAATGGCAGTCATACCTGGACCGCGACCGCGACCGACGCGGCGGGGAACGTCAGCCCGGCTTCGCCTGGCTTTACGCTGGTTGTTGATACCAGCGCACCCAATGCGCCGGTTATCAGCCAGGCCGTTGACGATGTGGGCAGCATCACCGGCCCGCTCAGTTCAGGACAGACAACCGACGACACCGTGCCACGGCTTGTCGGGACCAGTGAGCCGTTTGCGACTGTGAATATCTACGAAGGCACAACGCTTGTCGGAACGGGCACCGCGGATGCCAGTGGCAACTGGAGTATCTTGCTCACGACCACCTTAGCCACGGGCGCGCACAGCTTCACGGCGCAGGCCACGGATGCAGCGGGTAATACCAGCGTTTCGTCAGCGGCCTTTAGCCTGACTATCGACACGACGCCGCCAGCCCTGCCGGTGCTGAGCAGCATTGTGGATGATGTGGGCAATGCGGCTACGCCGATTGCCAATGGCGGATTGACTAACGACGCGCAGCCTACCCTCACGGGTACGGCGGAAGCGGGCGCCACGGTGAAAATTTTCGATAACGGCGTCCAGATTGGTAGCGCGGTCGCGACCGGCGGGGCATGGAGCTTTACCCCTTCTCCGGCGCTGAGCAACGGGTCACACAGCCTGACCTTTACCGCCACCGATGCCGCGGGCAATACCAGCGCCCCGACCACCGCCTATGTGATCAACGTGGATGCCGCCGCGCCAGCTGCGCCGGTCATCAGTGCGGTTGTCGATGATGTCGGCAGCATCACCGGACCGGTAACCGGCAATAACCCGACCAATGACGCGCGTCCAGCGCTGAACGGGACCGCCGAAGCCAACGCGACGGTGCGCATCTATGACGGCACGACGCTTGTCGGCACGGTCACCGCCGATGCGAACGGCAACTGGACGCTACC
The DNA here is from genome assembly GCF_002148625.1 of Enterobacter sp. J49. NCBI lineage: Bacteria > Pseudomonadati > Pseudomonadota > Gammaproteobacteria > Enterobacterales > Enterobacteriaceae > Enterobacter > Enterobacter sp. J49. The sequence continues at coordinate 233,554 of NZ_MWPY01000024.1, read as the reverse complement.
GCAAACCACCACCACACTGACAGAAGGCACGCATAACTTCACCGCCACCGCCACCGATGCCGCAGGCAACACCAGTACGCCATCGGCCACCACCACCATTACCGTGGATCTGACTGCACCGAACGTGCCGGCAAGCCTTGCCGTGATCACCAACGGTACGCACGTCACCGGGACCGCCGAAGCGGGTAGCACCGTTACCATCACCACCAGTACCGGAACAGTGCTCGGTACCGCGACGGCTGACGGCAGCGGAAACTTTAACGCGACAATCACGCCGGCCCAAACCAACGGTGAATCACTGCTGGTCTATGCCACCGATAAGGCGGGTAACGCCGGTGTCAGCACGTCGGTGATTGCCCCTGCAACGCCGGTGCCGAACGCACCGCTTATCACCACCATTAACGATAACGTCGGCACCGTCACCGGTAACCTGACCAACGGTAAAACCACTGACGACACCACGCCAACCCTGAGTGGTACGGCCCTGCCAGGCACCACCGTCACGCTGTATAACAACGGCGTGTCGATGGGAACGGCAGTGGCAGATAGTTCAGGCAACTGGACCTTCACCACCCCGGCATTAAGTGAAGGCTCTCACGCCTTTACCGCCACGGCGACGAACAGTTCGGGCACCAGCCCGGTCTCTTCCGCCACCAGCGTGATTGTCGATCTGACGGCGCCAACGGCCCCAACCGGAACCTTTAACGCGGACGGTAGCGTATTGACCGGTAACGCGGAGGCAGGCAGTACCGTCTCTATCCGTCTTGGCGATGGCAGCACGGTGACCACAATCGCGGGCAGCAACGGCACCTACAGCTATACCTTCCTCAATAAACAGACGGAAGGTCAGACGCTGCAGATCACCGCCACCGATGCCGCAGGTAATACGTCGCAGCCAGGCTCAGCCCTCGCACCGGTCGTCCCGCTCTCCGCCAGCAATAACGTCGAAGAGCTGGATATCAGCACCACGGCCACCGTCACCAACAGCCAGTACAGTGATTATGGCTTCCTGCTGGTGGGTGCCGTAGGCAACGTTCTCACGTTGTTGGGTAATGATACTGCCCAGGTGGACTTCACGGTGGGCAGCGGCGGCAATGCGGATATTGTGGTGAACGCCAATGCCACGGGGGCGGTGCTTTCCCTGCTCAATACCCTTGAGCTGGTGGTACAGCGCTGGGACAGCGTCAACGGTACCTGGACTACCGTCGTGGATACCGGACAACCCCAGTTTGCCGATCTGCTGACCCTCGGGGCCACCGGCGTATCGCTGAACCTGACCGGGCTGGCGAACGGCGACTATCGGGTGCTGAGCTATAACACTAACCTGCTGGCGACCGGCTCCTACACCAGCCTCGATGTGGCGGTGAAAGAAACCAGCGCCGGTACCGTGACGGGCGACACCAGCCTGAACGGTAACGTAATTCTCGACGCCGACCCGACCGCGGGCAGCGACAACGCCCCGGCAGGGACCACGATCTCTGCTGTCACCAACGCACTGGGTGTCACCACCAGCGTGAACGCCGACGGCACGATTGTTCAGGGCCAGTACGGTACGCTGACCATTAACCGCGATGGCAGCTACACCTACAACCTGACCGACACCAGCGCCTCGGTCGTAGGCCGGACGGAGAGTTTCACCTACACCATTACCCATAACGGCGTCAGCGCGTCGGCGAACCTGGTTCTGTCGCTGGGTGCCGGTACTACCGCTAACGGTATTGTGGCGGTAGATGACACGGCCTCGCTGACCTTTGACACCTCGGTCCATGAAATCAATAACGGCACCTCGTCGCAGGGCGGCTTTACCGTGGTGGGGATCAATCTCGGCAACACGCTGGGGCTGAACCTGCTGGACGATCTGAGCAATCCGATCATCTATAACGTGGAGGAAGGAACCACCCGCACCATGACCATTCAGGCTTCCGTGGGCGGTGTGGCGCTGGCGTCGGTATTCGACCTGTATGTCTACAAGTTCAATAACGCGACGCAGACCTTCGAGCAGATGCGCGTCGAACCGGGCTGGCTGCGTGCGCCGTTGCTGGGCGGTACCTCGTCTCAGCTGACGCTGAACCTGCCTGCCGGGGAGTACCTCTTCCTGCTGAATACGGCTGCAGGGATCACCGCCCTGACCGCCTACACGCTGAACGTGCTGGAAGATCATGTCTACAGCGTGTCGAGCGTGGGCGAGACCACCACCGGAGATGTGCTGGATAACGATGTCGCAACCGGCGCGGTGGTATCAGAAGTGAACGGCGTGGCGGTGAACAGCAGCGGCCTGACCGACATTCAGGGGGAATACGGCACGCTGAGCATCAATGCGTCCGGACAGTACACCTACACCCTGAAAGCCGGTGTGGGTGCTGACGCGATCAGTACGCCGGATACGTTCGTCTATACCATCACCGCACCAAATGGGGCGAAGGATACGGCATCGCTCAACATCACCCCAACCGCGCGGGCGATGGATGCGGTCAACGATGTCAGTACCGCGATGGACGTCACCTCGGTACATCACACGACGACCTACTCGGATACCACCGTCGGGACGGCCAGTTGGACAACCGCGCTGCTGTCATCAACCCAGGGCAGCGGGAGCGGAACCTTCGTGGTGGATCCGAACACCGCGCTGCATAACGTGTCGCTGCACTTTAACGTGGCATCGCTGCTGGCATTGGGCGGCCTGACGGTGAACTGGTCAATCAGTGACGGTTCGAATGTTGTTCGCAGCGGCTCCTTCAGCGGCGGTTCGCTGTTGGGTGGCAATATCGACATCGCGCTCTCCGGGCTGGACCTGAATGCCGGAACCTATACGCTGAGCTATACCGGTAGCGTACCGGGGCTCAGCGTGGGTAACATTACCATTACCCCAAGCGTGAACGGCACCACCTACTCGCTGACCCAGTTCGACTCTACCAGCGGCCACACCGTTGACGGCAACATCTTCGATGGCACCGACTCTGCCGGGGCGATGGATCAGTTGCATTCGGTGGATACCCGCCTCAGCGTGACCGGCTACAACGGCGTGACCACCACGCTGGATCCGTACACCGGCAGCGCAACGGTCAACGTCGTCGGCCATTACGGCACGCTGGCAATTGCTGCGGACGGCCACTATACCTACACCCTCAACACCGGGGTGTCGCTCTCAACCATCACCTCGAAGGAGACCTTCAACTACACCCTGACAGATGCCGACGGGAAAACAGACAGTGCCACGCTGACCATCAATATGGCGCCGCAGTTCATCAGCTCGGAACATAACGACGTCATTACCGGCACCGCCTACGGCGACACCCTGATTTACCAGGTGCTGAACGCCACCGCAGGCAACGCCACCGCGGGCAACGTCAGCAGCACTGCCGGCGATCACTGGACCAACTTCTCGCTCACGCAGGGGGACAAAATCGATATCGGCGATCTGCTGGTGGGCTGGAACGGGAGCAGCTCAACGCTCGGTAATTATCTGCATGTTACTAATAGTAATGGCAATACCGTGATCTCCATCGACCGTGATGGTTCAGGGAGCACCTACACTAATACGACGCTCGTGACGCTGGATAACGTCCAGACCACCTACGACGAGTTAGTGAACCAGCAACACATCGTTACCTGATAGCACCTGCACAAATGACCCGGGCGCACAGCGCCCGGGCATAAACAATAAAGCAGTACATTTTTATTAGGGATAAGACATGGGAATGAAGATGCCTTACTGGTGGCTCTCGTGCTGCCTGATATCTGTGCCCGCCCTCTCCGCGACGCCGGCGGCGATGATCAATACCGGACAACTCCGTGAAACGCAGGAACTCCCCTCTCTGAATGGCCGCGTGGCGCCTGTCGTCAGCAAGGCTGCCCCCGGCACGCTGCAGCTTGGCGAAGCCGTCAACCGCGCCGTCACCTGGCACCCGGCCATCAGTGAAGCCGTGGGGAAACTCTACCAACAAAGCGAAGAGGTGGATGTCGCCAAATCGAAATACTATCCGCAAATTAATGCCGGCATGGATAACGGTTATACCCATGACGGCGACGATAATGGCTTTACTCCGTCGCTGGTGCTCTCCCTCTCACAAATGCTGTACGACTTTGGCAAGGTGGCAAGCCAGGTGCGTGCAGAAAGTGCCGGCGTCGCCCAGCAGCAGGCCAACGTGCTGGTCAGCATCGACACCATCGCTCATGATACCGCCATCGCGATGGTGCAGGTGCAAACCTGGCAGCAAATGGTCGACACCGCCAAAGAGCAGCTTGAGGCGCTCTCTTCGATTGGTACCCTCACCCGCCAGCGTAATGACGAAGGCGCCACCTCACTCTCTGACGTGGTGCAGACCGATGCTCGTATCGAAGGTGCGCGCGCCCAGTTGATGCAGTACCAGGCCAGCCTCGACAGCGCCCGTGCTACGTTGATGAGCTTCCTTGGCTGGAACACTCTCAACACGATCAGCAACGATTTTCCACAAAAGCTGGCCCGCAGCTGCGACATTGCCGAGCCGGACGATCGCCTGGTCCCGGCAGTATTAGCCGCCTGGGCGCAGGCTAACGTTGCCCAGGCCAATCTCGACTACGCCGACGCCCAGATGACACCGACCGTCTCGCTGGAGCCGGAGGTGCGCCACTACCTGAACGAACGCTATGCGGGTAACGAAACGCGGGATCGCACCCAATACTCTGCATGGGTGAAAGTGCAGATGCCGCTCTATCAGGGTGGCGGCCTCACCGCCCGGCGTAACGCCGCAGGCCACGCGGTAGAAGCCGCACAGTCCACCATTCAGCGTACCCGCCTCGAGGTACGCCAGAAGCTGCTGGAGTCGCGCAGCCAGGTATTAAGCCTGCTGAGCACGCTGCAGATTCAGGGCCGTCAGGAGGCGCTCAGCGCCCGCACCCGTGAACTCTATCAGCAGCAATATCTGGATCTGGGTTCGCGCCCGCTGCTCGATGTGCTTAATGCCGAGCAGGAGGTCTATCAGGCGCGTTTTACCCAGCAGCAGACCCTCGGACAGTTGCACCAGCTGCAGCTCAACTGCCTCTATAACACCGGGCAATTGCGTCACGCGTTCGATCTTGATAACCGCACCATCCAGACCGTGGAGATCCAGCCATGAAGCAACGCGATATCCCGCAAGGTGAGACCATGACGGATGAGGCCCTGGCGCAGTGGGCGCAGGCCTTTGGTTTTGTCGCCACGCGCTACCGCGTCGCCTGCTCCCCCGGTGCGCTGCTCGCGGGCGCGCCGTGGCTAAAAGGCAAACCGATGGTGCCTGCACTGACTCAGCTGGCCCGTGAAGCAGGGCTGTCGTTTCAGCTGCTGACGGCGGATCAGCAGGCGATCAACAGCTGGCGTCTGCCGGTCGTGGCGGCAATGAACGACGGCAGGATCGGCGTGATCGAACATTTCGATGGCGACGATACGCTGGAGGTCAGCTTTTTCGACGATCGGACCTACACCAACCGGCTTTCGATGGCCGCCATGCTGCCCGCCATCCGCCACGTCATTGCCCTGCGCCCACTGTCCGCGCTGAAAGACAGCCGCGTGGATGCCTATATTTCGAAATACCGTCCGGACTGGCTTTACCGGCTGGTAATGCGCGACTTGCGCCCCTACAGCTGGGTGATGCTCGCCGCGCTGTTCATTAACGTCCTGTCCCTGTCGGGGATTGTCTTTTCCATGCAGGTGTATGACCGGGTGATCCCCGCGCAGTCCTACCCGACGCTGTATGTCCTGACCATCGGCGTGCTGATCGCCACCCTGTTTGGCTTTGTGCTGCGCGTGGCACGCGGGCACATTATGGATCTGCTGGGCAAACGCTCCGATCTGCGCGTATCGGATCGGGTCTTCGGTCACGCCCTGCGACTGCGCAACAGCGCCATCCCTCGCTCGACCGGCAGCTTTATCTCCCAGCTACGCGAGCTGGAGCAGATCCGCGAGATGGTCACCTCCTCCACCATCTCCACAATTGTCGATCTGCCCTTCTTTTTCCTGTTCGTGGTGGTGCTGGCAATCATCGCTCCCCAACTGGCGTGGATCGCACCGGTCGCCGCGGTGATCATGGTCCTGCCCGGTCTGCTGCTGCAGAAAAAGCTGGCAGAGCTCGCGAAGCAGTCGGCGCACGAATCCACCCTGCGCAACGCCGTGCTGGTGGAGAGCGTGCAGGGGCTGGAGGACATAAAGCTGATGCAGGCGGAAAACCGCTTTTTGCAGCAGTGGAACAGCTACATCCAGATCACCGCTGAATCTGGCCTGCGCACCCGTGAACTGACCCAGAATCTGATCAGCTGGGGAATGACGATTCAGAGCCTGGTCTATGCCGGGGTGATCGTGGTCGGTGCGCCGATGGTGATCGACGGCACGCTGACGACCGGTTCGGTGGTCGCCGCCTCGATGCTGGCCTCGCGCATGATCGCTCCGATGGCTACCCTGTGCGGCGTGCTGGCGCGCTGGCAGCAGGTCAAAGCGGCGAAAGAGGGACTGGACAGCATTATGCAGCTCCCCACAGAAAACCAGCGTGAGGAGACGCCGATCCGCCAGGACGTACTGCGCGGTCACTATCTTTTCGAGCAGGCGCAGTTCCGCTATCACCCGGAAGATCCGCGCATGGCCCTGCGCATTAACCGTCTGGAGATTAAGCCAGGTGAAAAAGTGGCGATCCTCGGGCGTAACGGCGCCGGAAAATCGACCCTACTGCAGGCGATGGCGGGCGGAATGGATCTCGCCGGCGGTGAATTGCGGCTCGATAACTTCAGCCTCCCGCACCTCGATGTCGCCGATGTCCGGCGCAACGTCGGCTTTATGACCCAGAACGCCCGGCTCTTTTACGGCACCCTGCGCGAAAACATCACCCTCGGCATGCCGCGCGCCACCGATGAGGAGATTTTCGAGGTGCTGGAGTTAACCGGCGCTGCGGGCTTTGTGCAGAAACTGCCGAAGGGTCTGGACTACCCGATTATGGAGAACGGCGTGGGGTTATCCGGCGGCCAGCGGCAATCCATTCTGCTGGCGCGCATGCTGCTTCGCGACCCCAATATTGTGCTGATGGATGAACCGACTGCGTCGCTCGATGAGCACACCGAGCGGGAATTTATCCAGCGTCTGAGCGCCTGGCTTGGCAACCGCACCCTGATTGTCGCCACGCATCGCGTGCCGGTGCTGGAACTGGTGGAGCGGGTCGTGGTGCTCAAAGAGGGAATGCTGGTGATGGACGCGCCGAAAGCACAGGCGCTGAACAACAGCCGCATGCAACAACAGCAGCAGCAGGCAGCAACCGGACGGGAGTGGAAAAATGAAAATCAGTCAGCGTGACGTCGCCGCAATGGACGACCTGGACAATGCGCTCGACTCCGAAAGCGGCTACACCGGCGCGCGGCGGATTGTTATCTTCTCTTTACTGATGTTCGTGGTACTCGGCGTCTGGGCGTGGTTTGGCGTGCTGGATGAAGTCTCAACCGGCACGGGCAAAGTGATCCCCAGTTCGCGCGAGCAGGTTTTACAGTCGCTCGACGGGGGGATCCTTACCGAGCTGAACGTCCATGAGGGTGACCAGGTGCAGGCCGGACAAGTGCTGGCGCGGCTCGATCCCACGCGTTCAGAATCTAACGTTGGTGAAAGCGCGGCGCGCTACCGTGCCTCGCTGGCCTCCAGCGTGCGACTGTACGCCGAGGTAAACGATCTGCCGCTGAAATTTCCCCCTTCGCTGGCGAAGTGGACCGATCTGACCGCTGCCGAAACCCGGCTCTATAATTCACGCCGTGCGCAGCTGGAAGATACCCAGCGGGAGCTGCGTGCGGCATTGGATCTTGCGAATAAGGAGCTGGCGATCACTCAGCGTCTGGTGAAAACCGGCGCCGCCAGCCACGTGGAGGTACTGCGCCTGCAGCGGCAGAAAAGCGATCTGGAGCTGAAACTCACCGACGTGCGATCCCAGTATTATGTGCAGGCCCGCGAGGCGTTATCCAAGGCCAACGCTGAAGTGGATATGGTCTCGGCGATCCTCAAAGGCCGCGAGGATTCAGTGACCCGCTTAACGGTGAAATCTCCCGTGCGCGGGATCGTGAAAAACATCAAAGTCACCACCATCGGTGGCGTCATCCCGCCTAACGGCGAGCTGATGGAGATTGTGCCGGTGGACGATCACCTGCTGATCGAAACCCGCCTCTCCCCGCGCGATATCGCTTTTATCCACCCGAATCAGGAAGCGCTGGTAAAAATCACCGCCTACGATTACGCCATTTATGGCGGGCTGCACGGCGTGGTTGAAACCATTTCGCCGGACACCATTCAGGACGAAGCCAAGCCGGAGGTGTTCTATTACCGGGTATTTATCCGCACCAGCCAGGATTACCTGGTGAATAAAGCAGGCAGGCACTTCTCAATCGTGCCGGGGATGATTGCGACGGTGGACATTAAAACCGGTGAGAAAACGGTGCTGGATTACATGATCAAGCCGTTCAACCGGGCGAAAGAGGCGCTGCGAGAGCGCTAATCACTGGCGGTTTGTTTCTCCGGCCCTCTCCTCGTGGAAGAGGGCCGGAGTCATGGCATCCATAACCCGCAACAATACCGCTTAAGCCAGCGGCGAAAGTCTGACCTCGTTTACCTTTTCCCTTTCCGCCTTCTGTTAAAATAGCCCAAACTCATTTTTCAGGAAGAAACCATGCGTCAACGAACTATTGTCTGCCCCATCATTCAGAACGACGGGGCGTATCTGCTGTGCAAAATGGCCGATGACCGCGGCGTATTTCCCGGCCAGTGGGCGTTATCGGGCGGCGGGATGGAGCCGGGAGAAACCATGGAGCAGGCGCTGCGCCGTGAAATTCGCGAAGAGCTGGGCGACGCGCTGGAGATCACGGAGGTCAAACCCTGGGCGTTTCGCGACGACATTCGGGTGAAAACCTATGCCGATGGCACCACGGAAGAGATTTATATGATTTACCTGATTTTCGACTGCATAAGTGCAAATCGGCAGGTGACGTTTAACGACGAGTTTCAGGAGGTTGCCTGGGTCCGCCCGGAAGCGATCAAAGCACTGGATCTGAACGAAGCCACGCGCATTACCTTCGCACAGAAGGGGCTTCTTTAAGCGCCCACTGCCCGGGCGTTTTGCCGGTAAAGGCCCTGAAAACCTCAATAAACGCGCTGATACTGTTGTAGCCGCACGACAGCGCGATCCAGCCAACCGGTTTACCTGCTGCCAGCCACTCCATTGCCCGCATTACGCGGGCAAGTTGCCGCCAGTTAACAACGTTCATTCCCGTTTCCGCGCTAAACCGACGGTGGAATGTCCGCACGCTCATTCCCGCAAGGGAGGCATAGTGCTCAACCGTCTGGTTGTCGTCCACACGTAGCATCAGATGGCTGGCTACCTTCTTTAATCGGGGATCGGCTGGCATGGGCAGCAGATAGCGCACCTGACGGCACCGCGCCAGTTCATCCAGCAGCAGGGTGAGCTTTCGCGGATCGTACCCGCTTCCTTCAGCGTTTAAGCGTGAAAACAGCGCGCTGGTGAGCTCGTCGGGTTCGAAAAGCGTCGTTTCACCGGGCAGTGCTTCACACCCTGCGGGATCCAGATAGATCGCATGACCGTCAATCGCACTTCCGGAAAAGGCAGCATGCTCCTGACCAGGCGGGATCCAGCCGATATGTTGCGCCGGTACAACCGAACGCCCAGACGCTGTTTCGACAACCAGCAGACCCGTCGTAATCCGCCAGAGCTGACCGGCCTGATGGCTGTGCCACGGCGTATGGTATCCACCTGAATGCAAAAGTGTCTCGAAGCTGACCACGTTATTTGGCCGAAAATCGGTATTCATTGGCTTATTACAGAAACTACGTCTCTGTCTGTCAAGGATAATGGCGGCTCAACGCAACGAGGAGTCATCATGAACATCATCACCCGCCTGATTACCCAGTCTGACAATGCTATTTTGCGTGAGGAAATGTCCCGTTTACTGACCGGCCTGTTTAAAGGCGAGATTGATCCGAAAGACGTTTTTTCGCCAGAGTATCAGCAGATCACGGACGGTCACTCTCTTGATTATTCTGGCTTTATTCAGCACCTGGAGCACGTGCGTTCGCAGATCCGCGATATCGCCTTCCGCGTGGAACAGATAGGGTGTCATGACACACTGCTGGCTGACCGGCATATCGTGACCGTCACGTATCCCGAAGGCCATCAGGCTGAAATAGAGGTTTATATGTTTGCCACGCTGTGCGCAGGAAAAATCTGCCGGATCCACGAAGTCACGCGAGTAGCTAACGGTGAAGCTTCTGCTCGCGCGCTGGCCCATGCAACGGGCTAACGTTACTCAGCCGGTTGCGGTGCGCTGCTGAGATATACCCCTACATAGCGCGTAAACTTCCCGATAAAGACCCCGGCAAATACCCCGCCGGAGACTATCGCCAGCGCGCTCATGGCGGGCTGTTGCAAGGTCTGGGGAGAGAGGGCGTTCATCACCCCCAGCACGTATTTCACCCCAAATGCCAGCATCATAAACGGCAGTGCCGTGTAGTCAGGCTGGCGATAAAGGGTGCGCGGCGCGTCGGTGCGGGTGATGACCGTCTGCTTAATCAGCACATACCCCAGCGCCGCGCCCGCCACAATCCCCGCAACCCAAAGGGCCACCGTCGCGAGAGTAAGATCGCGATAGACCACCAGATCGTAGATATCCCAGATAAGAAAGATGGCAGGAATGATGGCCAGCCTTTCCAGCGTCACGGTGGCAGGCTTACGGGCATTGAGGCCGCGTGAGATAAGAAAGATAAACAGAACCCACACCCAGACGGGGGTGTGCGTGAGGATACCGATCAGAAATTCAAACATGGGATTCACCATGAACGCTTGCGGCGCTGGCCGCACTGCACAAGTAATGCGCATAACAGCACAGGTGCCATTATGCGCAGGTCTGTTACAGCGATTTTTTCAGGCGACGAACCGCCTCTTTCAGCTCTTCATCGGTTGGCGTGACAAACGACATGCGGAGCGTCGTATGGTCTGGCTCATTGCAATAGAAGAACTCACCCGGCACAAAAACCACGCCGTTGCTTAACGTTTTTTCCAGCCAGCACGTGGTGTTGATGCCATTGTTCATTTTGGCCCACAGGAACATTCCGCCCTTCGGCTTATGGAACGTCATGACATCACCCAGTTCCGCCTCCAGTTCATTTGCAAAGGTCTGGTATTTCTGGCGGTAGGCTTCACGGATCATTTTAATCTGATCGGCCAGACGACCGGTTTTCAGGTACTCGTAGGTCATCAGCTGTGACAGCGTGCTGGTGTGCAGATCGGTGGTTTGCTTGAGATTAACCACCGCGCGTTTCAGCCACTCCGGTACCAGCACCCAGCCCACACGAGTGCCCGGGGCGAGGATTTTGGAGAAAGTCGAGGTATAGACGACGTTCTCTTCATTGCCGATATCTTTGGCATGGGCAATTAACGGGCGGAACACTTCATCGGTATAATTAATTTCGCTGTACGGATCGTCTTCGATAATAACGAAGTCATAGCGCTTCGATAATTCCACCAGCTGTTTACGACGCACCTCAGAAAGCGTTACCCCACCCGGGTTACCAAATGTCGGAACAATATAAACCGCCTTGATGGTTTTATTCGCCACCAGCGCTTCAAGTTCATCCACTTTCATTCCGTCGCCATCGGTGCCCACGGATTCAAATTTGGCCTGTGCCAGACCAAATACCTGCAGTGCCGCGAGATACGTTGGACGTTCGACGACGACGGTATCGCCCGGGTTAATTAACGCCCGCGCCAGCACGTCGAGAGATTGTTGCGAACCGGACGTAATGACCACGTCATCGGCCTTGCAGGCGATCCCGCGGCCTTCACAGATGAGCTTAATTTCTTCACGCAGCCCCGGGATGCCTTCGGTCAGACCGTACTGAAAAGCTTCACCAAAATGCTGTGATAATACGGCATCAGCGGCAATTTTCAGGCCTTCATGATCGAACAGTGCAGGGTTAGGAATACCGCCACCCAGCGAAATCACCCCGGCCATTTTGCTATGTTTTAATAATTCACGGATGGCAGATGATTGCAGGCCCTGTGCGCTGCTGGCGAGTTTATTCACAGACATTCTTTGCTTACCTTCTTTTTTATAATGTGCCTAATCTTAGTAGCATAAGTCTGCGGCTTTGATAATTACTTTTCTTCAACTGCATGGCCGAAATATTCCGCGCCCTGCAGAATATGCGCGACAAATTGCGTGAGCTTGGGTAGCGGACGTAAATCCTGGCGCCACAGCAAATGTACCGGTCGTGGCGCAGGCGTGTAGTTCTCCAGCACCTGCACCAGCCTGCCGCTCGCCAGCTCTTCTGCCACCAGCACTTCGGGTTGCAGTAATAATCCCGCCCCCGCTCTCGCCGCCATCCGTAGCCCATAGCCATCGTTGCAGCGCAGAATGGCATCGCGCTTCCAGCGCATCTCGCCTTCAACCCCCGGCAGCCGCCATTCGTTACGTGCGGTCCACACCGTGTGTGACAGGCAGAGATGATCCGCCAGATCGGCAGGCGTTCGCGGCGTGCCGTAACGCGCCAGATACGCCGGGGCCGCGCAGATCACCATTCGGTACGGGCAGAGGTACTTCGCCACCAGATCGTCGTTATGAATATCACCGATGCGAATGGCCAGATCGACCCCTTCATCCACCAGATCCACCATCCGGTTGGTCAGATCCAGCTCCACGCGCACGTCCGGGTAGCGCTGCAAAAAGGTCGCCGTGAGGGGGGCTATCACACAACCGCCAAACGAGGTGGGTGCCGTGACCCGCAAGGTCCCGGCTGGGGCGGCACGCAGTCGCTCAACCGCGCTTTCGGCGATAGAGACCTGCTCCAGCACCCGCTTTGCCTCGTCGAAATAGACCCGCCCGGCGTCCGTCAGACTTTGACGCCGCGTGTTTCGCTCCAGCAGCCGGGTGCCGAGCTGAGACTCCAGCAACGCAATGTACTTCCCCACCATCACCGCCGACATCTCCAGCCGGCCTGCCGCGCCGGTAAAACTGCCGCTCTCAACGACAGCAATGAAGGTCTCCATGCTGCGAAGCTTATCCATATTCCAAACCCCTGGTTAGCAATCCTCTAACTTTAGCCCAGTTTATCTGAGTTTTGATTTATTAAAGAATGAAGGCTCACAACCTAAGGAGTCAGCTATGAAAATCGTGATTATTGGTGCCAGCGGTACGGTCGGTCGTGCGGTAACAGAAGAGCTGAGCCGTCGCCACGACGTGATCCGCGTGGGTCGCACGCAGGGCGACTATCAGGTGGATATCACCTCTCAGGCCAGCGTGCAGGCATTGTTTGAAAACATCGGTGCGGTGGATGCGATTGTCTCTGCCAGTGGCGGCCTGCACTTCGGCCCGCTCGCGACCATGAAAGACAGCGATTTCAACCAGGGCTTGCAGGATAAGCTGCTGGGACAGGTTCGTCTGGCGTTGACCGGCCAGCATTATCTCAACGAAGGCGGCTCCATCACCCTGATAAGCGGGATCGTGGCGCATGAGCCTATCGCTCAGGGGGTGAATGCCACCACGGTGAACGCCGCCCTGGAAGGGTTTGTCCGCGCCGCGGCCTGTGAACTGCCGCGCGGGATCCGCATCAATCTGATTAGCCCGACGGTGCTTACCGAATCAGCGGAAGCGTACGAAGGCTTCTTCCCGGGCTTTGAAAGTGTTCCCGCCGCAACGGTGGCGCAGGCCTATCGTCGCAGCGTGGAAGGAGTGCAGAATGGACGGGTGTATAAAGTGGGTTACTGAGCCTTAGCGGCAGAAATCAGGACCAGCATCGGACGTTCCGCCTCTTCGGCCAGCGCGGGCCAGGCATCAATTTGTGCCTGCGTTGGTCCCCATTCGTTCACTTCCGTTATTGTCAGCCCCGCCTTAATAAGCGCATTGAGCGTGGTACCGAGCGTACGGTGGTATTTGATCACCCCGTCTGCCAGCCAGTTGCTGACGCGCTCGCCCTCATCCTGATAGCGATTAACGCCCCAGAAACGCTCGCCGTTGTCGTCGGTCAGCCAGCCCTGACGTGTGGCGCAGGTATAAATCGGATGTTCCATTGAAAAGACGAAGCTGCCGCCGGGTTTAAGCGCCCGCCGGATTTTCTCAAACAGGGAATCCAGCGCCGGCAGGTAGTGCAGCGCCAGTGAACTGTAGATCAAATCAACGCTGTTCTCAGGTAACGCCAGAGATGCCAGATCGCTGCGCTGATAGTGAATTTTCGCGTCATCCGTCAGTTCAGCCGCCCGGGCGAGCATCTTTTCGGAGAGATCAACGCCGGTCACTTCTGCCGCCCCCAGCGCGCGTGCAGCGCGACAGAACCAGCCGTAACCGCAGCCAAGATCGATAACTGACTTGCCGGATAACGGTGGCAGCATGCTTTTCAGCGCAGGCCATTCCGGTGCGCCGTCCAGACCCTGCACCGAACGCGGTAGCCGGGCATAGCCTTCAAAAAACGCCGGGTTGTCGTAGATGTTTTGTGCCATGACGGACTCCTTTATCGCAACAGAGGCGAGGGTAAAACACCCCTCGCCCGTTGACAACATACCCGTCTGAAAATCAGAGTCTGCGCCGGATCTTCTCCACCATGGCGGCAGTCGAAATCCCGTAACGCGCGTGAAGGGTCGGTAGCGCACCCGCATCAAGGAAAGCATCCGGCAACGCAACGGTGTCAAAGTCGACGTTAACGCGATGGCGCATCAACAGCGACGCCACGGCTTCACAAAGCCCGCCAACGCTACTGTGGTTTTCAGCCACAATAACCAGACGTCCGGGTTTCGCGGCTTGTGCCAGAATGGTCGCTTCATCCAGGGGCTTAATCGTGGGTGAGTGAAGTACCGCCACGCTGACATTATCCTTGCGCAACTGCTTTGCCGCCTCCAGTGCGCGCATGGTCATCAGCCCTGAGGCGATAATCAGCACATCACTGCCCTCTTCCAGCAGCGCGGCTTTGCCTATTTCAAACCGGTAATTGTACTGATCCAGCACCACCGGAACCTTACCGCGTAACAAACGCATATAAACCGGCCCTTCGTGGCTGGCAATGGCAGGCACCGCCTGTTCAGTGTCAATCGCATCGCAAGGATCGATAATGGTCATGCCCGGAATGCCGCGCATGATCGCAATATCTTCCGTTGCCTGATGGCTTGGCCCGTAGCCGGTGGTCAACCCCGGTAGCGCGGCGCAAATCTTGACGTTGAGGTGTTCCTCAGCAATGACCTGATGAATAAAATCGTAGGCACGGCGGGTGGCGAACACGGCATAGGTGGTGGCAAAGGGAATAAAGCCCTCTTTGGCCATCCCACCTGCCGCCCCCATTAACAGCTGTTCCGCCATTCCCATCTGGAAGAAACGTTCAGGGTATGCCTGGGCAAAGATATGCAGGTCGGTATATTTCGACAAATCTGCCGTCATGCCGACAATGTTCTGACGCTGAGCCGCCAGTTTCACCAGCGCGTGGCCAAACGGCGCGGCCCGGGTTTCCTGCCCTTCCTCTGCAATCGAGGCAATCATGGCGGAGGTGGTTAAACGCGGTTTATTTTCGACAGGCTGGCTCATTACAGGACTCCTTCTGGTTTATTCGCATCGAGCACGGCGAGCGCCTTTTGCCACTCATCGGCATCCACGCGAATAAAATGGTTCTTGTCACGCTGCTCGAGGAAAGGTACGCCCTTGCCCATCAGCGTGTCGCACAAGATGACGCGCGGCTGTTGTTCGGGATAGCGTCTGGCATTATCAAACGCCGACACCAGCGCGGGGATATCGTTACCGTTAACGCGTTGTACATACCAGCCAAAGGAGGTCCACTTATCTTCCAGCGGCTCAAAACCGAGGATGTTATGTGAATTACCGTCCGCCTGTTGCCGGTTAATGTCCACCAGCACAATCAGATTCGAGAGCCCATGATGCGCGGCTGACATGGCGGCTTCCCAGGTTGAACCTTCGTCCAGCTCACCGTCAGACATGGAGTTAATTACCCACGCCGTGCTCTGTTTGTGTTTCAGCCCCAGCGCCATTCCCACACCAATGCTGAGTCCCTGCCCCAGAGAACCGCCGGAGATCTCCATGCCGGGTGTATACGTTGCCATGCCGGACATCGGCAGGCGGCTGTCATCCGAGCCGTAGGTTTCAAGTTCCTCTTCAGGAACGATCCCCGCCTCGATCAGCGCCGCATAATACGCAATGGCGTAATGTCCGTGGGAGAGCAGGAAGCGGTCGCGGCCTTCCCACTCCGGCTCCTGAGCCCTGAAGGTCATACCGTGCGCAAACGCAGTTGCCAGCACGTCGGCATAGCCCAGCGCCTGACCGATATAGCCCTGACCTTGTACTTCGCCCATTCGCAGCGCGTAGCGGCGAATGCGCCACGCGGCCGCGGCAACCTGTTGAACTGTCGTATTCG
This sequence comes from Enterobacter sp. J49, assembly GCF_002148625.1. Classification (NCBI taxonomy): domain Bacteria; kingdom Pseudomonadati; phylum Pseudomonadota; class Gammaproteobacteria; order Enterobacterales; family Enterobacteriaceae; genus Enterobacter; species Enterobacter sp. J49. Next base: position 217,164 of record NZ_MWPY01000024.1, on the reverse strand, counting down.
TCATTCTCGTCTCCCCTTAATGGATCAGCATGCCGCCGTTCACGTCGAGCGTGATACCGGTGGAATAAGAAGAGAGATCGCTCCCCAGGAACAGCGCGGCACGGGCAACATCCTGTGCATCACCAAGACGGTTGAGCGGAATACCCGCCAGAATGGCGGTTTTCATCTCATCGCTCAGCTTGCCAGCGGTGATGTCCGTCTGGATAAGCCCCGGGGTGATGCAGTTCACGCGCACGTTATCCGGCCCAAGCTCACGGGCCATGGCTTTGGCCAGCCCCAGCACGCCGGCTTTTGCAGCGCTGTAGTGCGGGCCGCCAAAAATACCGCCGCCGCGCTGTGCCGAAACTGAAGAGATACAGACAATGCTGCCGGACTTCTGTGCGCGCAGAGTGGGAATCACCGCCTGGGACATCAGCAGCGTACCGCGCAGGCTGACATCCAGTACGGCATCGTAATTGTCGCGCTTAATATCCATCAGTTTGAGCGGCTGGGTTATCCCGGCGTTATTCACCAGAATGTCGATGCGCCCATATTGACCCAGAACCTGCTCAATGGCTGCGTTCACCTGCAACTCGTTGCTGACGTTTGCCGCAAGCCCCAGATGCCCTTCACCCAGACATGCAGCCGCACGCTGGCTGGCCTCGGCATCTAAATCAATAATGACCACTTTCGCGCCCTGCTCGGCATATAATTTTGCCGTGGCGAAACCCAAACCGCGCACAGAAGCCGCGCCGGTAATCACGGCGACTTTATCTTTCAGAAGCATATATTTACTCCAGTATTGTAAGAGAGGTTTTATTTATTACTTCGGTTCTTCCAGCAAGATAATCATGACTAATCCAATTGCTGCGCAAATACCGAAATAAATAAAGACAGAATTAAAGCTTCCAGTTTTATCCAGCAGATAACCTGCCAGCATCGGCGAAACAAATCCGCCGAGATTACCGCCGCTATTAATAATTGATGCGGCGATGGGATACGTTTTGCTGTCCGCGACGGCCATTCCATAAGCGGTGAAGGCGGGCCAGCCTATATTCAGACAGAGACCAACAAAAAAGAGGCCGACACAAACCGCAACGGTGCTTTGCGGGATATTCAGCATGATGACCATCATCAGTACGGTGCTGATGGCTGTAAACATCATGGTCGGTTTACGCCTGCGCCCGAGCCATTTATCGGAGACATAGCCGCCAAAAATCGCGCCGATAAAACCGCCGATACACGGCATACTCGCGACGAGGCCCATGCTCATGAACGTAAAGCCTTTTTCTTTCACCAGATAAAGCGGTATCCAGGTCAACAGGCCATACAGCACGCTGACCATCATGAAGTAGGCCACACAGTCACCGAGAATATTTTTCGATGTGAACAGACCTTTTACCGTGCTGATGGGCGACAGATCCCGTACGCGAATCAGACGGTCAAGGCGGGAGAAGCCGGGGGAAATCACGATATTTTCCCGTCTGGCATCCGGTGTCGCCTGACCTGCGGTAATGGTCTCCAGTTCGGCCTTTGACACGAAAGGGCTCTCGGAAGGCCGGGTACGTACCAGTAAATACCACAGGACAGCAATGACCAGCCCCGGAATAGCAAAAGAGAAAAAGACCCAGCGCCAGCCCCAGGTCATGGCAATCCACACTGCCAGCGGCGGCACCAGGATGGGGGCAAACATGGTGGCAGCAATATAGACGCCGGTCGCTGTGGCCTTCTCTTTTGGTGGAAACCAGTTATTGATCGTTGATGCCAACCCCACCGGGCATGGCCCCTCGGTTAACCCCAGCCCCAGGCGGATAAACTTCAGGCCCAGCACTGAGGTCGCAGTCCCCATCAACCAGGTAAACGCCGAGAAGCCAAATATCGACAGCGCCACCATCCCGCGAATGCCCTTTTTGGCGATAAAAAAGCCCGCCGGTATTTGGCTCAGGGCGTATCCCAAAAAGAACATACTGGCGATCGCACCGGCTTCGAAATTATTGATATGAAACTCGTCGATGATAAAAGGAAGTACAGCACCAATATTTGTTCGGTCGGCATAGTTAATGGCATACACAATAAAAATTAATGCCAGCACAACGAAACGGTAATTGGTTTTCTTTGTCGCTATGTAGGGGGCAACTTGTTCTATACGAGACATGTTTTACCTCATTATTCGAACAACGTGAGTCGTTTTATTTATGCGTTCAACGTCAATATATCGGCTATCGAACGAAACACCATTCAATAAAACTCATTTATTGCTGAGATAAATTTGATACGCGATGCAGGTCATAAAAATAAAATGTAACTCTCATCAATATTCATCGATAAAACACTGTGAACAGGATCATGTTTAATCCATTCAGCCGGGTAAAAATTGCTGACGCGATGCCGCAATGTTATGTTTTTTAAAATTGTCTCGTTTAAAAGGAGTGGGCCATGCCCGCGCAGGATCGCCAGACCCTCCCCATACCCTCACTGCGAAATATTCAGTCCTTTATCGCCGTGGCCAACTCTCTCAGTATCCATCTGGCAGCCGAACAGCTTAACGTCACCGCGTCAGCCGTCAGTCATCAGATCGCCTCGCTGGAATCCTGGATGGGGAAGAAGTTATTTATCCGCAGCGGCAAAGGCGTGACCCTGACCCCGACGGGGGAAAAATATCTGCGCGACGTCTCCGCAGCGATGAGCGCCATCGGCCGTGCAACCGAACAGGTGATGAAAGAGGCTGATAATCCGGTATTGCGCGTTCACTCTTCACCAACGTTTGGCCTGACGTGGTTGTTGCGCCGGCTCGGCAAATTTCGCAGTGAATACCCGGATATTACGGTCAATCTTTCCTGCTCCTATGAGAACCTGCAGTTTGCACGCGATAACATCGATATTGATATTCGCCACGGCATCCCGGACTGGGACGCTTACAGGGTCATGACCATTAAAAACGATGCGCTGGTGGTGCTGGCCTCACCGGCATATCTGCGTGCACATCCCGTCAACACGCCGCAGGACCTGCTTTCACAGGCGCTTATCTCGTCGACCAGCACCCTCGTCAACTGGGAAAAATGGTTTGCCTGGCACAATATCGATCGACCCTGGCTCAACTTCAGCCTGAGTTTTGATCGTTCCTACATGAGCTTTGAAGCCGCGCGCATGGGGCTGGGATTTATTCTGGAAAGCAAGATGATGGCCACCGATCACCTGAACGATGGCTCCCTGGTGCAGGTGCTACCAGATGAAACGGGGATCGCCATTAATGCGCATCATCTGGTGATGCCGCACATGAACGAGCGCACCTGGAAGATCCAGCAGTTTGTTGAGTGGATTGATCGCGAGCTGCGTCTGTCGGGGTATCACCTGTAGCAATACCCCGACGTGGCGTCAGGAGACGGTGCCCCACACAAGATGGCCCTTATGGAAGGTCGCGGTACGCGGTGAAATCCGCGCCACGGCCTCGGCGGAACAGGAAGCGTCCACCAGCACAAAGCTGGCATCGTCCTGCGCTTTTGGCCACACGCGCTCGCCTTTGTCGTTCAACGGCAGCACATCACCGGTGGCGATACCCAGCGCGCGGGAGAGCGTCTGTTCATTCGGGCGAATATAGAGCTGGGCGTAAAGATTGGCTTTTTCCAGCATATCGCCCAGCCCATACGGCGACCAGTGGTCAATGACGCTGTCGGTGCCGGTCATGACGAACACCCCCTTGTCACGGAGTTGCTTCAACGGCATATGCAGGGTGCCAATCGGCACCGTAGAGGCAATGGTCACCTGCTGCGCCGCCATGCGGGTGGCGATCTCATCGACCTGCTGCTCGTTGAGCGTGGCCAGCGCGAAGGCGTGGCTGATGGTCAGTTTGCCCTTCAGCGCGGGCGTTTTCTCCACGGTCTCTACCATGTAGTTCACCGCCGCGACGCCTGCCGGGCTGGTTTCATGCAGGTGGATGTCCACCCCTTTGTCATAATCCAGCGCAATCTGGAACATCGTGTCGAGGGATTTTTCCATCGCACCGTCCACGTTAGTTGGATCCAGACCGCCCACGTAGTGTGCGCCAGCCTGCATGGCCTCGCGCATCAGCGTTTCGGAGTGCGATAACAGCAAGCCGTGCTGCGGGAAGGCGACAATTTCACAGTCAAACCCCGGCTTGCGGCGCGCTAAGACGGCCTGGAGATTTTCCAGATTCTTCAGGCCGGATGTCGGCTCAATATTGCAGTGGCTGCGGGCGAGAGTGGAGCCTTTCGACTGGATCAGGTCGATAAGCTTTTCCGCACGCTCCTGCGTGTAGGGCTGTAACTCTGGCAGCAATTTTTGTTCAAGACGGATCATGTCCTGAATGGTCGTGCCCGCCGGGCGGTTAAGGGAATGCCAGGGACCGCCGTAAAAGGTTTTATCCAGGTGAATATGCATGTCGCGCATCGCCGGCAGCATCAGCTTACTGCCTGCATCATAGTGTGGCAGCGTGGCATCGCCATGGCTTTTGTTATCACGCAGGGCGACAATTTTGCCGTCATTAATTTCGAGTGTTTTCAGCTCGGTGCGGGTGCTTGTCGCCACGCCGCCGTCAACGTTGAACCCGGCCTCCAGCAGCACGTTATCCAGGTAGTAGTGTCTGGCGGTAATGTTCATCGGTTTGCCTGTCTCACAACGTGGTTTCGCGGTCTCTGCAGCATACGCGACGGAGCCGGTGGTGCCAAACAGGGCGCAGGCGGTAACCATTTTGCCGCTCTGGCTAATAAACTCGCGTCGGCTTTTATTCTCACTCATCTTCTCTTCCTTTTACTTACGCATTCACAATGTGGGTACCGGTCTCACCGCGCAGCGCCGCAGGCAGGCAGTCCGGCGAGGTGATGACCACGCGCTTGCCGCCGTCGTTCAGAAACGCCAGCGAGGCGACGATCTTCGGCAGCATGCTGCCCGCCGGGAAGTGCCCCTCCGCCACGTAGCGTTTCATCTGCGCCACATTCACCGTATCCAGCGCCTGCTGGTCCGGCTTACCAAAGTTGATGCACACTTTCTCCACCCCGGTGGTGATCACCAGCACGTCGGCATGGATCTCGCGGGCCAGCAGCGCGGTCGAGAGATCTTTATCAATCACCGCATCGACGCTCTGGTAATCCCCCTGCGCTGTGCGCACCACCGGAATACCACCACCGCCCGCCGCGATCACCACAAAGCCTTTTTGCGTCAGGGTCTTGATAGCCTCTGCTTCAACGATACGCAGCGGCTGCGGTGAGGCCACCACCCGGCGATAACCGCGCCCGGCGTCTTCAACAAAATGCCAGTCAGGATGGGCATGCTGGAGCGCATCACGCTGCGTCTCACTGAAAAACGCGCCGATAGGTTTGGTGGGATGGGCGAAACCCGGATCGTGTTTATCCACTTCCACCTGCGTGACGACCGTGACCGCTTTTTGCTCGCCGTGGGCGGCCATGCGGTTATTGAGCGCCTGCTGGATCAGGTAGCCGATACCGCCCTGGGTATCCGCCACGCAGTTTGCCAGCGGCGTGAGGGGTAGCCCTTCCCGCTCGTGAGCAATTTCAGCGCGGCGCAGATCCAGCCCCACCTGGGGGCCGTTACCGTGAGTGAGCACGATGTCATAGTCAGACGCCAGCATCTCCAGCACTGACTCTGCAACCAATTTCACGGCCTGTGACTGGTGTTCAATGGACTGACTGGCGTTATCTTTGATAATGCTGTTGCCGCCAATGGCGACGACCATGAGCTCTTTCATAGTGTTTCCTTTGAAATGGTGCGGGGTGAGGACATCAGCCATTATCAGGACTCCGAAACCGGCGCTGCCGCGCTCACCACGTCGCGGCTATCAAGAAAATGCTTCACCACAAACATGCCCCCCATCATCAGGTAGGCCGTGACAAACATCAGCGAACTGCCTTCGGCAAAGCCAACCACTGGCGCGTGGATCACGCCGAACAGCGCCAGCAACGCCCCAACGGCGGCGGCCACGGCTCCGCGCAGCGGTTTGTTGATGATGGCGAAGATAGCGATGCAGCCCCACAGCATGCTGGCGAGCGGTGCGCCGTTACCCAGATGCACCAGTCCCTGGTAGTAGATCCCTTTGCTGTGCAGCACGTCGGTGCCAATTTTCGCCGCACTGGTCCCCGCCGCGCCCATCACGCTGTTCATCATGGTCAGCGCCCAGTTAGCGATCCACGGGAACAGGCAGATGAAGATCACGGGGACCTCCACTTTGGGCGTTTCCCTTACTACCTGGTTAGCGGTCACCACCCCGATAAACACCAGAATCGGCACGATGGCGGTCATCGGTATGATGGCGAGCATAAACGCCCCCAGCCCGAACAGCGGCACGATAAACATGGTCACACCGGAGGCCAGCGTGTAGCCAATGCTGGCCCCCATCGCTTTCCAGCCCGCGTGGCCGACGTAAACCGTCACCGGGAACGGGTTACCCATCAGACACCCGAGCATGGAGGCCAGCCCGTTTGCCAGCATCACCTTGCGGGTCGGGTACTCATCCCCCGCCGCGTGGGCGCTTTCGATGTTTTCCAGGTCAAAAATGTAGTTCGCCAGACCCAGCGGGACGGCAGAAGCCAGGTACGGTAATGCGTGCGGCAGTCCCTGCATAAAGCTGTCGACATGCACTTCCGGCGGGTTAAAGCCAAACGACGACATTGAGGCTTTGATGGCCTCCGGGCTTTGCAGACCGGAGATCCACGCCAGCGCGGTACCGGCAATCAGCAAGAGCAGGCCGGTCGGGATTTTGGCGAAGATCGGCTTTTTACCAAACCAGTTAATAAAGATCAGCAGCAGCACGATGAACGACACGGTAGGTGCCTCAAACGCCTGCAGCATCGGGTTCATCGCCAGCAGCAGCAGGCCCAGCCCGGACAGGCACGACAACAGGACGGTACGCGGGATCATCTTGCGGATGGTTTCCCCAAGGAACGAACCGCCCGCCAGAATCATCGCCTCCACGAAGCACCACACCAGACCAATCTGGATAGCGAAATCCGCATCACCGGTTTGCTGGTAGACCGGCATCAGCACCAGAAAGGTCACGGTGAAAATTGACGGCGCGCTTGGGCCAGACGGCAGCGCGGTGACATCCGTACGCCCGGTCTGGCGCGCCATCTGCAGGCCAAACCACGCGTAGCAGACGCTCGCGACCAGCACCGCCAGCCCGAAGGCTGGCGCAATGCGTCCATAAACAATCTCCTTCGGGATGCCGACGACAAAAATGAGCAGCCCCATCATGGTCAGCAAATTGGTCAGGTTGTTGGTCATCAACCCGAAATACGCCGCCCAGTCACCTCTTTTCCACTCCAGTTTCATGTTTTTCATGGATGCATGCCTTATAAAAAGTAGCGATCGCGGAAGGTCAACAGCGCCTTTTCAAAACAGCTAAACGGCGGGTGAACGATGCCCGCCCCAATCATGCCAATACCTGCGTCTTTGTGGGCAATGGCGGTGTTAATGACCGGCAGAATGCCGCTGCCCGCGACTTTTGTGATGTCGATGGCGGTTGGAATGCCCATAAACGAGAGCAGCGGAATGGTGACGTTCGGGTTTTCACCGAGGGTGATCTCGCGCATCTGACGGGAGAAATCGATGGCTTCATCCACCGTGCCACCCACCAGTGCCACGATCGCCGGGGCTGTGGCCATCGCAAAACCACCGATACCGTAGGTTTCGGTAATGGCGCTGTCGCCAATATCCAGCCCGGAGTCTTCCGGCCTGTAGCCCGCGAACATGGGCCCTATCACCTGCTGCGCCGGGCCGGTGAACCACTGCCCCGGCAGCCCGGAGATGCGCAGGCCGAACTCGTAGCCGTTACGCGCCATGGTGGTGACCACGGTGCTGTACTCAATACCGTGTGCGGCATCCATAGCGGCTTTACACATCGCCATCCACGTCGGGCCGGAGAAGTAGTCGCTGCTGGCGACGAACTCAAACACCTCACGCTGCTGTGCCACCGGATACCCGGCCTGAATCAGCCCGGGCGTCAACGCCTGGATCAGCAGCGTGGTGCCGGCATTGTTGCGGTTGTGGCACTCGTCGCCCATGTGCAGCGCCTGGGCCAGCATCAGGCGCAGGTCGATTTCACCAATGATTTTCATGGCATCGCGCAGCATCGGGCCGAGCACGTCACGCATCCAGTTCAGGCGGTCAATAACGCTCTGGTCGTTGGCGCCCATGCGCAGGATCTTCGCCATCTGCTCGCTAAGGTTAGTGAACGCCCGGTTGCCGTAGGTTTTGTTCTCAACGATGTGCATAAACATCGATGCCGAAGTGACGCCCGCCATTGAGCCTACGCAGTCGTGCTCGTGACAGGGCGAGAAGGTGATCGCCCCTGACGCCGCCACGCGCTCCGCGTCGACGATATCGCGCGCCAGCCCTTCAAACACCAGCGCCCCGGTCACGGCCCCTTTCATTGCGCCACACATGTTTTCCCAGCTGACGGGCGGACCGGCGTGCAGAATGGTGGTGCGGGTCATGCCCGGCACGACGTTGATCGCCTGGTCGTAGCCCACCAGCACCGGATGGGACTGGATAATGCGCTCAAGGGCAATCTTATTGGCGGCGGCGATTTTGTCAGCCAGTGGCGCAAGGGCCAGCTGATCCAGCGCCTCTACAACCTGCAAATTCCCCTGCCCCGGCGGCGTCCAGTCGAGCTGGGTCACGGGGATATGCTGCTTTTTGAGATCCGCACTGAACAGCGCGATACCGACGTTAATCACGTTCAACGGCTGGTTAAATAAGGTCGTCATCAGGCAGTCTCCCCTTTAAAGACAAATTCACGTGCCAGTAATCCGGTGTTGGTGCTGCTGCTCGCCCAGATCACCCCTGCCTCGGTCAGAAGCTGACACTGCTGTGCCAGGGACGGTGAGTCCTGGTCGGTTCCGAGCACATAGCCGAGAATTTCCAGCGGACGGTTATCGGCTTTCGCCGTCGCCTGCGCCTCTTTTATGGCCTCAAGCATCACGCCGACCGGATCCTCGTGCGCGCCAAAGCCCAGAACAAAGTCCATCACGATCACGCCCACCTCGGGGTCACGCGCCTCCTGCAACAGGCGGCTGATGCGGTTGGTCGGATCGATCATCGGGTGCGGTTTGCCGTGGGTGAAATCGTCATCTCCAAAATCAAGGAAGGTGTGGGCTTTACTGACGTTGATATCGTCCAGCCGTTTCGCCGGATCGGGTTGAATGTTGCTGTAGACGTCGTCGAACTTTTCCAGCGCGGCGAACATGGCCTCATCGCACAGGGTGCCGCCGCAGAACAGGCCGCGGATGTATTTCTGCTGGGGTGTCAGCCGGGCACGCACCTCTTCGATCAGTGGCCAGTTCAGCGGATGCAGGTCGAGAGACTCTTTTTTCACCCCCGTTAACAGCACGGCCTTCAGCGCCGCCTCTTTGGTGCCACGGGCGAACTGCAGGTTGCCTTCATCAGCCGGCGGCTGATGACGACCGAGGAAACAGACCACCACCGGTTTGCGGCAGGTGCGGGCGCGGGCCAGCACTTTTTCTGCCACCGACGGCGCAGGCGGTTTAGAGATGAGGGTAATCACCTGGGTGGCGTCGTCAGCGTCCAGCATCGCGATGGCATCCAGCATCATCAGGCCACCTATCTTTTCGCTCAGATCGCGCCCGCCGGTGCCAATCAGCTGCGACACGCCGCCGCCGAATTCATGGATCCGCACGCTCAGCTCCTGGCTGCCGGTCCCGGACGCCCCGATAATACCGATCGGTCCGCGACGCACCGCATTGGCGAAGCACAGCCCGGTACCGTTGATAATGGCCGTGCCGCAGTCCGGCCCCATCATCAGCAGCCCTTTCTGGTGTGCCAGCTGCTTCAGCGCCAGCTCGTCATCAAGGCTGACGTTGTCGGAGAAGAGCATGACGTTGAGATCGTTTTCCAGCGCCTGACGTGCTTCGCGGGCGGCAAACGTGCCGTTTACCGAAATCACCGCCAGGTTGCTCTCAGGACGATGGGTTTTCGCACTGGCAAGGGTGGCATAACGCGCTTCATGGCTCCCGCCGCTCTCCTTGCGGGTGAAAAGCGCTTCGATGGCTGCCAGCGTTTCGTCATTCGCCGCCTCGCCTTTAATCACGATCATTAAGTCGCCGTTTTTGGCATCCGCTAATTCCGGCGTTAATAGCCCGAGATTTTTTAATACGCCTTTGTTCATTTCTGTCGCCATAGCCACAAAAGCCTGCTCAACGCCCGGCAATTTATTGGCCTTTGTGGAAACCGACATCAATGACACCGAGTCAAAATAAGTATTCTTTTTTATGACGATTTTGGTGGGCATTATTTTCTCCTGAATGAGGATAAAAGGGGGCCGCCGTCGTGCAATAGGCACGTCGGTAAAATACTGTCTGAATGAGCGACCAGCCGGAAAAGGCTGGCCGAAGGAATTACGCGCCTGCGGCCAGCAGCAGGTCTGCTATCTGGTGGTAGCCTTTTTCCCGCGCCAGTTCGAGCGGGGTTTTGCCGTATTTATCGGTCATGTGCGGATTTGCGCCGTTATCCAGTAACAGCTTTACAATTTCCTGCTGTTTCGCGCCGCCATCGTTGAGGACAATCGCTTCCAGTAGCGGCGTCCAGCCCACGAAGTTGGTGTGGTTGACGTTAATATCGGTTTTCTCCAGCAGCTCGCGCACAATCTCAACGTGCCCTTTCTCGCTGGCAGGCGTAATGCCGACGCCACCGAAGCGGGTCAGGCGATCAAGATCCGGGTTGGCGGGTAAGACTATTCGCAGCAGGGTTAAATCATTTGTCAGGCAGCTAATCAGGAAGGGGTTAAAACAGGTCTGATCCTGTTGATCAATATCTGCTCCGGCGGCAATTAAAAATGCCACGCAGTCATAATGCTTTTTCAGACTGGCAATAATAACGGCCGTTCTTTTCTGGCGTTGAGTGGCATTAATATCGACACCTTTTTCCAGGCAGGCTTTTAGCCCGTCAATATTGCCCTGCTCTGCCGCCAGCAAAAATTCAGTAACGAGTTCGTTCGCAGACATATTCAGACTCCCCATGATGTATTGCTCATGACCTGAGAATAGCAACAGCCTGGTGAGAAAAGAATCCGCTTAAAAATCATTCATCGACAGTCAATTCATTATTGAGTTAAATTCAACAATTCAGCCAAAATGTGCGGCCGTGCAATCTTTTACTTATGTTTTAGCGCTTTTATTCGCCTCAGACAGCATTCTGCTTATGCCTGATGAAGCCTGATATGACGCGGCTCGACGCAAATAATCAGAACTGTGACCGCCGTCATATGCGTTGTAACAGCGCTGTTAAAATATGTTCAAAACTGATGGCTACCAGGAGCCGTAATATGAATTCCATCTTTACTGAAGAGAACCTGCTGGCCTTCACCACGGCCGCACGCTTTGGCAGCTTCAGCAAAGCCGCCACCGAGCTTGGCGTAACCACCTCTGCCATCAGTTACACCATCAAGCGTATGGAGACCGGGCTGGATGTGGTGCTGTTTGTACGCAATACGCGCAGCATTGAGCTGACCGAGTCGGGGTTTTACTTTTACCGTAAAGCGACCGACCTGCTGAATGATTTTCATGCCATCAAGCGCGGGATAGACACCATTTCGCAGGGCATTGAGGCGCGGGTCCGCATCTGCATCAATCAGCTTTTGTACACCCCACGCCATACGGCGCGGCTGTTGCAGGTGCTGAAAAAACAGTTTCCTACCTGCCAGATCACCGTCACGACCGAGGTCTACAACGGCGTCTGGGACTCCATCATCAACAACCAGGCCAATATCGCGATTGGCGCACCGGATACGCTGCTCGACGGCGGCGGCATTGATTACACCGAGATCGGTGCCATCCGTTGGGTATTCGCCATCGCGCCGGAACACCCTCTGGCCTTCGTGCCGGAGCCGATAGCCGAAAGCCAGCTGCGTCTGTACCCCAACATCATGGTGGAAGACACGGCGCACACTATAAACAAGAAGGTCGGCTGGCTGCTGCACGGCCAGGAGGCGATTCTGGTGCCCGACTTCAACACCAAATGCCAGTGTCAGATCCTTGGGGACGGGATTGGTTTTTTACCGGAGTATATGGCCCGCGAGGCGGTGGAGGACGGGCTGCTGGTCACGCGGCGAATCAATAATCCGCGTCAGGATTCACGCATGCTGCTTGCCACGCAGCATGCGGCGACCGGCCAGGTCACGCGCTGGATCAAACAGCAGTTTGGTCCACAGGGCGTGCTGACCGGGATATACAGCGATCTACTGTGGCGCGCTTAGTTTTTGCTTTGCACCCAAAACGCGTGAATAAGACCAGGGATGTAGCCCAGTAAGGTCAGAACGATGTTAATGATAAACGCCCAGCCAAACCCTTTGCCAAGCAGCACGCCCAGCGGTGGCAGGATAATAGTAAAGACAATACGCCAAAAACCCATAACGACTCCGTGCAAGCTAACCAATTGAAAATACAAAAGAGAACATTCTCTAAGCGTAGCCAGTTTAACGGCCTGCGCCATCTCTTTATCGCCCTTTTACCCTCTTTTACGCTTTTGACACTGGCTTAATCCTCCTCATTAGTTTAGAGTTTCCTTAATTAAGAAAAGACTAAACTAATATGACTGAACTCGAACAACTTCAGGCCAGCGCCGGACAGGCCGCAGCCCTGTTAAAAGCGATGAGCAATCCGCGTCGGTTGCTGATCCTCTGCATGCTGTGCGGTACACCGGGTACCAGCGCGGGCGATCTGGCGCGGGCGACGGGGCTTAGCCCATCCGCCACGTCACAACATCTGGCGCGTATGCGTGAAGAGGGGCTTATCGACAGCACCCGTGAAGCGCAGCGCATCCTGTATTTCATTAAAAACGATGCGGTGCATCAGCTGATCAGCACCCTGAAAAGCCTCTATTGCCCGTAAGGAGCCACCATGTCACTACCGCTCATTTCACCCCAGCAGGCCAATGCGCTCGTTGCTGAAGGTGCAAAACTGATCGATATTCGCGATCCCGACGAATATGCCCGCGAGCATATTCCCGCCGCCCGGTCCGTGCCGCTGGACACCTTACCCGGCGGGCTTGAGACGCACGCGGGCGAAACGGTGATTTTTCACTGCCAGTCTGGCGCCCGGACATCCTCGAACGCAGCCCGCCTTGCTCAGGCTGCCGCGCCTGCTCAGGCGTTTATCGTTGAAGGCGGAATTCAGGGGTGGAAGCAGGCCGGGTTGATCACGCAGGAAGATACATCACAGCCGCTGCCGTTGATGCGTCAGGTGCAAATTGCCGCCGGGCTGCTCACCTTGTGCGGGGTCGTGCTGGGCTTTACGCTCTCCAGCGGCTTTTTCCTGCTGAGCGGCTTTGTGGGTGCCGGGCTGCTGTTTGCCGGTCTGACCGGGTTTTGCGGAATGGCGAGACTGCTGAAAGTGATGCCTTGGAACCGGCGTACCTCGTAAGCAGTAATCGGTGAAATACGCTGTACCCGGCATCAGACGTGGGCTAAGGTGAAGATCATTGAAACGATGAGGAGGTAGTATGTTTTCTGTCGGTGATTATGTGCAACCGCGTAAAGGCGGCCCAAAACTGAAAGTACTCGAAGTGAACGGCGATAGCGTTGTGGCGGTTCAGGCCAGCAATGAGCAAGGCGAGAAATTTACCCTGAAGGCCGCAGACCTGGCCCTGTATACCGAAGAGGGTGATTTCGGCGTCTGCTAAACAGGCAACCGGGCGGTGTCTTCCGCCCGGCTCATGGATTAAATCAGAAAATCATCCAGTGATTTACCGTTTGCCAGCGCATTGGCAATAGGCTTTGGCGTACGTCCCTGACCGGTCCATGTTTTCTCTTCACCGTTGAGATCAATAAAGCGATATTTCGCTTCACGCGGTTTACGTTTTTTCGCTGGCTTACCGGCCTGCGCCATATCTGAACCGAGGAGATCGGACGGTGAAATACCATCAGCTTTCATCAGTTCCAGCAGGGCATTAATTTTTTCCTGCTGCTCAGCGCGTTGTTGCTCTAATTCCGCCAGCTCACTCCGTTTCTCTTCAGCAACGACCCTGACTTTTTCCAGCATTTCTTCAAGAACGTCCAGGGATAATTCACGCGCCATCGCACGCAGAGTTCGGATATTATTAAGATTCTGTAACGTCAAAGACATATATTTGAAAACCTTTTCTTTAGGGTAAATCGAAAAATCGACAAGAGAATAATTCATTTCGCCTGGAATATCTACCCGCGGGCACGTCTTGCTAAAAATGTAAATGTTTTAAAATATCGCGTTTAATAATATCCGCGGATAACTGTCGATACCGCCGGATTCAATCTTTATCTCAGTATAAACGGTTAGATTTAATCCAAATCAAAGCATGCCGCACTGTCGTCGTTCGGGCAGAACGTTCGCTTCGGCATGCTCAAGATCAACAGATTGATTTACATACAAAAACTGACAGCAGGGACAGATTATAACGAACCGAACAAAAAACACGCAATTTTAGAGAATTTTGTGGACAAAACGCGACTAAATAAAAATTAATAACTAGTTGTTAGTTCAAAGGCAGAGATATACGCTATACACGACTGACAAACCAACCTAAAGCACTAACCGCTGAGGGAAAATCGTTTCTATTGTGTTCTTCTCAAGGAGTTCAGACATGTTCTCACCGCAATCTCGCCTGCGCCATGCGGTAGCGGATACCTTCGCGATGGTGGTTTACTGTTCCGTCGTGAACATGCTGATCGAAATTTTCCTCTCCGGAATGTCCTTTGAGCAGTCACTTTCTTCTCGTCTGGTGGCAATTCCGGTCAACATTATTATTGCGTGGCCTTACGGATTATACCGCGATGCGGTCATGCGCTTTGCGCGTCGTATTAGCCCGTCAGGGTGGGTGAAAAACCTCGCCGACGTTCTGGCATACGTGACGTTCCAGTCGCCGGTTTATGTGGCTATTCTGCTGACAGTGGGCGCAGACTGGCATCAAATCGTCGCAGCGGTCAGTTCAAATATCGTGATTTCAATGCTGATGGGTGCGGTGTATGGCTATTTTCTCGACTACTGTCGCCGCCTGTTTAAGGTCAGCCAGTACAGCCAGGCCAAAGCATGATGTGAGGCGACTGGCGAATGCCAGTCGCAGATTTACTGTACGTCGCCAAACAGTCCCTTCAAAAACCGCTCCAGCGCCATACGCGAACTGAAGCCATGCGGAATACCATAATGTTCATGCGTTTCACCACCTAAATACAGTGGGAATTGCTGATAATGATCGCAGGTTTTAATATCCGAGGCAGGCTCAGCAAATGACAAACTTCTGTCTTTCAGCGTCGGGTGAATAATGAGAGCGGTACGTCCCATTCTTGCTTCACGATTAACGTAAACATAATTCTCGCCACGGCGATATCCATACGCTTTTGATGTCACCTCATCCATGGTGAATCCCTCTTTTTCAAGAACGCGCGCCACCTCATCAGGTCGTAAATACATATCTTTTCCTCGTTATCTTTTCCTGCCCGGCAACCTTACAGTATTCAGCATTAGCAGGGCTTTCAGAATATTCCATAAACTGCCAGATAACGCGTGACGCGCTTCAGATATTAAATTTCTGGACTAAACTAAACGGGAACGCAAAATTACGGAGGATCGTATGTTTAACAGACCGAACCGAAACGATATTAACGACGACACGCAGGATATTCGTAACGATGTCAGCCAATTAGCGGACTCGCTGGAAGAAGTGCTGAAATCCTGGGGTTCCGGTGCGAAGGACGAAGCGGATGCCGCAAAACGTAAGGCTCAGTCTTTGCTACGTGAAACCCGCGCCCGCATGAATGGGCGTTCGCGCACCACGCAGGCTGCCTGCGATGCCATCAGCTGCGCCAATACCTTCGTTCGCGAAAAACCCCTCTGTACGCTTGGTACGGTAGCCGCGGTGGGTATCTTCGTGGGGGCGCTGCTTAGCCTGCGCAAATAGTCGTCTCAGCCTGTCCGTATCCGCCCCGGTCGCGTCAGCCCCCGGGGCTTTTCTTTGCCTGCGCGCCTGAAAAAGCCGTACAGCCCGCCCTGCCCCGCTGTGCTCATCATCGGGGCCATATCAATCTGAAATTCCCATATCTTGTATGGTTGAATCTTACGACAACTACATCTAGTATTCCCTTTAGCAAGATACACACAACCTGACGCGATGATTCGCGCCGCTCTCTCATTTTAAATGGAAATACGAATCATGAGCATTATTATTTACACTCGTAACGATTGTGTTCAGTGCCACGCGACAAAACGTGCAATGGAAAGCCGTGGAGTGGCCTTTGAGATGGTAAACATAGACCTGCAGCCCGAAGCTGCCGATACCCTGCGGGCACAAGGTTTTCGCCAGCTGCCGGTCGTCGTCGCCGGGGAGACCAGCTGGTCCGGCTTTCGCCCCGACATGATTAACCGCCTCGCCGCCCAGGCCGCCAGGGCATGAGTGGGCTGGTCTACTTCTCCAGCAGCTCGGAAAACACGCTCCGCTTTATTGAGCGCGTCGGGCTGCCTGCGATACGTATCCCGCTTAATGAGCGGGAACGGATCCGGATAGACGACCCCTACATTCTGGTGGTCCCGAGCTATGGTGGAGGTGGCACCGCGGGGGCCGTGCCTCGCCAGGTGATCCGCTTTCTCAACGATCCCCACAACCGACAGCTTATTCGCGGCGTTATCGCGGCGGGCAATCGCAATTTCGGCGATGCCTTTGGCCGTGCCGGGGATGTCATTTCTCAAAAATGCGGCGTGCCGTATCTCTATCGTTTTGAACTGATGGGGACACAGCAGGACGTAGAGAACGTGCGTAAAGGAGTGAACGAATTTTGGCAACGACAACCGCAGAACGTGTAATTCAGGCGACACCGGATTACCACGCATTAAACGCGATGCTGAACCTCTATGACCGTGAGGGGCACATTCAGTTTGGCAAAGATCATGAGGCGGTGGAGGCGTTTATCGCCACCCACGTCCGCCCCAACAGCATGACCTTTGCAAGCCAGAATGAACGTCTCGATTATCTGGTCAAGGAAGGCTATTACGAAGAGCGCGTGCTGGCCCGGTACGATCGTGCCTTTGTGGAGACGCTGTTCGGGCAGGCCCATATCCGCGGTTTTCGTTTCCAGACGTTTCTTGGCGCATGGAAGTTTTACACCAGCTATACCCTGAAAACATTCGACGGCAAACGCTATCTTGAAAGCTTCGAGGACCGCGTGGTGATGGTTGCCCTGACGCTCGCGCAGGGCGATGAAACGCTGGCAGAACGCCTGATGGATGAGATGCTCTCCGGCCGTTTCCAGCCCGCCACACCGACCTTTCTCAATTGCGGAAAAGCTCAGCGCGGCGAGCTGGTCTCCTGCTTCCTGCTGCGCATCGAAGACAATATGGAGTCGATTGGTCGCGCGGTGAATTCGGCGCTGCAGCTCTCTAAACGCGGTGGCGGTGTGGCGTTTCTGCTGTCGAACCTGCGTGAAGCCGGTGCGCCAATTAAGCGTATCGAAAACCAGTCCTCCGGCGTGATTCCGGTCATGAAAATGCTGGAAGATGCTTTCTCGTATGCCAACCAGCTGGGGGCGCGTCAGGGCGCGGGGGCGGTCTATCTGCACGCGCACCATCCGGATATCCTGCGCTTCCTGGATACCAAACGTGAAAACGCCGATGAAAAAATCCGCATTAAGACCCTGTCGCTTGGGGTGGTGATTCCGGATATCACCTTTGCGCTCGCCAAAGAAAATGCCGAGATGGCGCTCTTCTCGCCATACGACATTGAGCGTATTTACGGGAAAGCGTTTGGTGATGTGGCGATAAGCGCCCTGTATCACGATCTGGTGGCCGACGATCGCATTCGTAAGAAGTACATTAACGCCCGCGATTTCTTCCAGACGCTGGCCGAAATTCAGTTTGAGTCCGGCTATCCGTACATCATGTATGAAGATACGGTCAACCGTGCGAACCCGATTGCCGGGCGAATCAATATGAGCAACCTCTGCTCCGAGATATTGCAGGTGAACAGCGCATCCACGTATGACGAAAACCTGGACTACGCCGACATCGGCAAAGACATCTCCTGTAACCTCGGGTCGCTGAATATTGCCCACACCATGGACTCCCCCGATTTTGGCCGCACGGTGGAGACCGCCATTCGCGGGCTGACCGCGGTGTCAGACATGAGCCACATCCGCAGCGTGCCGTCGATTGAAGCCGGTAATGCCGCCTCGCACGCCATCGGCCTTGGGCAGATGAACCTGCACGGCTATCTGGCGCGGGAAGGTATCGCCTACGGTAGCCCGGAAGGACTGGATTTCACCAACCTCTATTTTTACACCATTACCTGGCATGCGCTGCATACCTCAATGATGCTGGCGCGCGAGCGTAACCAGCGCTTTGCGGGCTTTGAACAGTCGCGTTACGCCAGCGGAGAGTACTTCAGGCCATATCTGGAAGGAGACTGGCAGCCGAAAACCGACAAAGTGCGCCAGCTGTTTGCCGATGCCGGGGTTCTCCTGCCCACCCGCGAGATGTGGCAGCAGCTGCGGGACGATATAATGCGTTACGGCATCTATAACCAGAATCTGCAGGCCGTACCGCCAACCGGATCAATCTCTTACATTAACCACGCCACGTCGAGTATCCACCCGATTGTGTCGAAGATTGAGATCCGCAAGGAAGGTAAGACCGGGCGCGTTTACTACCCTGCCCCGTTTATGACCAACGACAATCTGGCCCTGTATCAGGACGCGTATGAGATTGGCCCTGAGAAAATTATTGATACCTACGCCGAGGCGACAAAACACGTGGATCAGGGGCTGTCGCTGACGCTCTTCTTCCCGGACACCGCCACCACGCGTGACATCAACCGGGCGCAGATTTACGCCTGGAAGAGAGGGATCAAAACCCTCTACTACATTCGCCTGCGCCAGCGTGCGCTGGAAGGCACCGAAATTGAAGGCTGCGTGTCCTGCGCGCTGTAAGGAGAAAGGATGAAACTGTCACGCGTGAGTGCCGTTAACTGGAATAAAATTCAGGATGATAAAGACCTGGAGGTGTGGAACCGCCTGACCAGCAACTTCTGGCTGCCGGAAAAAGTCCCGCTTTCAAACGATATTCCGGCCTGGCAAACCCTCAGCCACGCCGAACAGCAGCTGACGATACGTGTGTTCACCGGCCTGACGCTGCTGGACACCATTCAAAATACCGTCGGTGCCCCTGCGCTGATGGCCGACGCGCTGACGCCTCACGAAGAGGCGGTGATGTCGAACATCAGCTTTATGGAGGCGGTCCATGCCCGCTCCTACAGCTCGATTTTTTCGACGCTGTGCCAGACCAAAGATGTGGACGCGGCGTACACCTGGAGCGAAGAAAGCGAGTCATTGCAGCGAAAGGCCAGCCTGGTGCTGGAGTATTATCAGGCCGACGAACCGCTGAAGAAAAAAATTGCCAGCGCGTTTCTCGAATCCTTCCTGTTCTATTCGGGCTTCTGGTTACCGATGTACTGGTCGAGCCGCGGCAAGCTGACCAACACCGCCGATTTGATTCGCCTCATCATTCGTGATGAAGCCGTACACGGGTACTACATCGGCTATAAATATCAGAGGGGACTGGAGAACGTCAGCGAAGATAAGCGCGAAGCGTTAAAAGGTTTTGCCCTCGATTTGCTGATGGATTTGTACGAGAACGAACTGAGTTATACCGAAGAATTGTACGCCGGTACCGGTTGGGAGGAGGAGGTAAAAGCGTTTCTTTGCTACAACGCCAATAAAGCGCTGATGAATCTCGGCTACGAAGCGCTTTTCCCACCGGAAATGGCCGACGTGAACCCGGCGATCCTGGCGGCACTGTCACCCAACGCCGATGAAAACCACGATTTCTTCTCCGGGTCTGGTTCGTCGTATGTGATGGGCAAAGCGGTGGAGACCGAAGATGAGGACTGGGATTTTTAATGAGCGGATTAACGTTCATTAATTTAATATAAATCTAACAATTTCCTCCCTAATATTTCACGGGCAACTACACTGTAATTCCCCGTTCATATTCGCCTGAATCACTCCGATTCAGGCGAAATGTCGCTGTGCAAAAGCAAAAAATTCAGAAAAATTCAAACCACGCTCAGCCCTTTACTCATGGGAAATTCAGCCGTTTCGCTTACGGCAAAATTCCTGCCATAAGCAAACCCAGGGTTGTCTCAGATTCTCAGTATGTTAGGGTAATGCCAGTTAACTATTTACCATGGTAATGATATCGACATAAACAAATAACAGGACACTCTCTATTGCATGGCAATTAAATTAGAAGTGAAAAATCTTTATAAAGTATTTGGCGAGCATCCTCAGCGCGCATTCAAATATATTGAGAAAGGCCTTTCAAAAGAGCAAATTCTGGAAAAAACCGGGCTGTCGCTTGGCGTTAAAGACGCCAGTCTGGCCATTGAAGAAGGCGAGATTTTTGTCATCATGGGGTTATCCGGTTCGGGTAAATCCACTATGGTTCGCCTTCTCAATCGCCTGATTGAACCCACCCGTGGACAGGTACTGATTGATGGCATTGATATCGCCAGAATATCAGAGGCTGAACTTCGCGAGGTGCGCAGAAAGAAGATTGCAATGGTGTTCCAGTCATTTGCGCTGATGCCGCATATGACGGTGCTGGATAATGCCGCCTTTGGCATGGAATTAGCGGGCGTTACCGCTAATGAACGTCAGGAAAAAGCGCTGGATGCATTACGTCAGGTGGGCCTCGAGAATTATGCGCATGCCTACCCGGATGAGCTTTCTGGCGGGATGCGCCAGCGTGTCGGATTAGCCCGCGCATTAGCCATTAACCCAGACATTTTATTAATGGATGAAGCCTTCTCGGCACTCGATCCATTAATTCGCACCGAGATGCAGGATGAGCTGGTAAAATTACAGGCTAAACATCAACGTACCATTGTTTTTATTTCCCACGATCTTGATGAAGCCATGCGTATTGGTGACCGTATTGCCATTATGCAAAATGGTGAAGTAGTGCAGGTCGGCACGCCGGATGAAATTCTAAATAATCCGGCCAATGATTATGTGCGCACCTTCTTCCGCGGCGTGGATATTAGCCAGGTCTTTAGTGCGAAAGATATCGCCCGTCGTTCACCGAACGGTCTTATCCGCAAAACACCGGGCTTTGGTCCGCGCTCTGCACTGAAACTGTTGCAGGATGAAGATCGGGAATACGGTTATCTGATCGAACGCGGTAATAAATTTGTTGGCATTGTTTCCATCGACTCCCTGAAAACCGCGCTCAGCGAAAATCAGGGTATTGATGCGGCGGTTATCGACTCCCCGCTTGCCGTGGACGCCGAAACGCCGCTCAGCGAGCTGCTCTCTCACGTTGGTCAGGCCCCGTGTGCCGTACCGGTAGTCAGTGAGGAACAACAGTACGTCGGCATCATCTCAAAACGCATGTTGCTGCAGGCTTTAGATCGCGAGGGGACAAACAATGGCTGATCAATCTAACCCGTGGGGAACCACCGAGGCGGCGGACAGCGCTGCTCAATCTGCCGATGCGTGGGGGTCTTCCACGCCTGCGCCAACCGATGGCGGCGCGGCGGACTGGCTCAACAGTGCACCGGCTCCTGCGCCAGAGCACTTCAATATTATGGATCCGTTTCATAAGACGCTGATCCCGCTGGATAGCTGGGTCACGGAGGGGATCGACTGGGTAGTGACTCACTTCCGTCCAGTCTTCCAGGGGATCCGCGTACCGGTGGATTACATCCTGAACGGTTTCCAGCAGCTGATGCTCGGCATGCCCGCGCCGGTCGCTATTGTGCTCTTCTCCCTGATTGCCTGGCAGTTTGGCAGCGCCGGCATGGGTGTCGCCACGCTGATCTCACTGATTGCCATCGGCGCGATTGGCGCCTGGTCGCAGGCAATGATCACCTTAGCGCTGGTGCTCACCGCACTGCTCTTCTGCGTCGCTATCGGCCTGCCGATGGGGATCTGGCTGGCGCGCAGTCCGCGGGCGGCGAAGATTATTCGTCCGCTGCTGGATGCGATGCAGACCACCCCCGCGTTTGTCTACCTGGTGCCGATCGTGATGCTGTTTGGTATCGGCAACGTGCCGGGCGTCGTGGTGACCATTATCTTCGCCCTGCCGCCGGTCATTCGTCTGACGATACTCGGGATTAACCAGGTACCGGCCGATCTTATCGAGGCGTCGCGTTCATTTGGTGCCAGCCCGCGCCAGATGCTGTTTAAAGTTCAGCTTCCGCTGGCGATGCCAACCATCATGGCGGGTGTCAACCAGACGCTGATGCTGGCCCTCTCCATGGTGGTGATTGCCTCAATGATCGCCGTCGGCGGACTGGGTCAGATGGTGCTGCGCGGCATTGGTCGTCTTGATATGGGACTGGCCACCGTGGGCGGCGTCGGCATTGTGATCCTCGCCATTATCCTTGACCGCCTGACGCAGGCTGTCGGTCGTGATTCACGCAGTCGCGGCAACCGTCGCTGGTATAGCACCGGCCCTGTCGGGTTAATCACCCGCCCATTCAGAAAATAAGGAACAACGATGCGACATCGCGTACTTTTTGCCACAGCGTTTGCCACCCTTGTCTCCACCAGCACGTTTGCTGCAGACCTGCCGGGCAAAGGCATTACCGTGCAACCGGTGCAGAGCACCATTTCAGAAGAGACCTTCCAGACGCTGTTAGTCAGCCGCGCGCTGGAAAAACTGGGCTATACGGTCAACACCCCAAGTGAAGTGGATTACAACGTGGGCTACACCT
This sequence comes from Enterobacter sp. J49, assembly GCF_002148625.1. Taxonomy (NCBI): domain Bacteria; kingdom Pseudomonadati; phylum Pseudomonadota; class Gammaproteobacteria; order Enterobacterales; family Enterobacteriaceae; genus Enterobacter; species Enterobacter sp. J49. Next base: position 194,466 of record NZ_MWPY01000024.1, on the reverse strand, counting down.
CGATTGCCTCCGGTGACGCCACCTTTACCGCCGTCAACTGGCAGCCGCTGCACGACGACATGTATGCCGCCGCCGGCGGGGATAAGAAATTCTACCGCGAAGGCACCTTCGTGACCGGTGCGGCCCAGGGGTATCTGATCGATAAGAAAACAGCCGACCAGTACCACATCACCAATATCGAGCAGCTGAAAGATCCGAAGATTGCCAAACTGTTCGACACCAACGGTGACGGCAAAGCTGACATGATGGGCTGCTCGCCGGGCTGGGGCTGTGAGGCGGTGATTAATCACCAGAACAAAGCCTTTGACCTGGCGAAAACGGTCGACGTCAGCCACGGTAACTACTCGGCGATGATGGCCGACACCATTGCCCGCTTCAAAGAGGGTAAACCGGTTATCTATTACACCTGGACACCGTACTGGGTGAGCGACGTGCTGAAGCCGGGGAAAGACGTGGTGTGGCTGCAGGTGCCCTTCTCTTCCCTGCCGGGCGAGCAGAAAGATATCGACACCAAACTGCCAAACGGCATGAACTATGGCTTCCCGGTAAACACGATGCATATCGTTGCTAACAAAGCCTGGGCTGAGAAAAACCCGGCGGCAGCGAAGCTGTTCTCGGTGATGAAACTGCCTCTGGCGGACATCAACGCCCAGAACGCAATGATGCACGCGGGGAAATCGTCCGAAGCTGACATCAAAGGCCACGTGGATGGCTGGATCAAAGCCCACCAGCAGCAGTTTGATGGCTGGGTAAAAGAAGCGATGGACGCGCAGAAGTCATAAGAGCCCTTCAGACCTGCCCTCTCCCCACGGGAGAGGGTTAACTCCCCTAAACCGCACAATCCAGCACGTAACAATCCCACCACATTCACAATCATTCGCTATTATGGTTCACGGAAAAATAATCACTTAACTCACGATTCCTGAACCTGATGACTAAAACAACTCAAGGGCTTAGCCCGGCACTCATCCTTTTAATGTCCGTGGCAACGGGTCTGGCAGTCGCCAGTAACTACTACGCGCAGCCACTGCTCGATACCATCGCCCGCGCATTTAACCTTTCTGCCAGCTCAGCTGGCTTTATTGTCACCGCCGCGCAGCTTGGCTATGCCGCCGGGCTGCTTTTCCTCGTGCCGCTGGGCGATATGTTTGAGCGTCGGATGCTGATTGTCTCCATGACCCTGCTGGCCGCAGGCGGGATGCTGATCACCGCCAGCAGCCACTCGTTAACGATGATGATTATCGGCACCGCGTTAACGGGTCTGTTCTCCGTCGTGGCGCAGATTCTGGTTCCGCTCGCCGCCACTCTCGCCTCACCGGAAAAGCGCGGCAAGGTGGTGGGAACAATCATGAGCGGCCTGCTGCTGGGGATTTTGCTGGCGCGGACCGTCGCCGGGCTGCTGGCGAGTCTTGGTGGCTGGCGTACCGTGTATTGGGTGGCGAGCGTACTGATGGCCGTGATGGCGCTTGCCCTGTGGCGCGGGCTGCCAAAGGTGAAGCAGGAAAATCACCTTAATTATCCGCAGCTTCTCGCCTCCGTTTTCAGCCTCTTCACACACGATAAACTGCTGCGTACACGTGCGTTGCTGGGCTGTTTGACCTTCGCCAACTTCAGCATCTTATGGACCTCAATGGCGTTTCTGCTGGCCGCGCCGCCGTTCAATTATTCCGAAGCGGTGATTGGTCTGTTTGGTCTGGCGGGCGCTGCGGGAGCTCTGGGCGCGCGTCCGGCGGGCGGACTGGCGGATAAAGGCAAATCCCATCTGACGACCTCTGCCGGGCTGATTCTGCTCCTGCTCTCCTGGGCAGCCATCTGGTATGGCCATACCTCTGTACTGGCGCTGATCGTCGGTATTCTGGTACTCGACCTCACCGTGCAGGGTGTGCATATCACTAACCAGACCGTCATCTACCGCGTGAAGCCAGAGGCGCGTAACCGCCTCACGGCCGGATACATGACCAGCTATTTTATTGGCGGCGCAGCGGGTTCGTTAATTTCAGCCTCGGCGTGGCAGCATGCCGGTTGGTCAGGCGTGTGTGGGATAGGGGCAATCGTCGCCGCGCTGAATCTGCTAGTATGGTGGCGTGGGTACCATCGCCAGGACGTAATTAACTAAGTTTTACATTGCTTTGGGCCTCTTAGGGTGTAAAGGGGCCCTGCAGTCTGTTAATGTAAACGTAATCATTTATCCCAGAAATTTTAATGTGGGTGACATATTTTCTACCGGCATGAATAGTTCAGACCCCCGTCCTCACATCCTCTCTTCCGCGGGTTCACTCCCAACGCTCTCTGTGCTCACCGGGTCACGGACTTACCCGGCGCTTTCTGATGGTGACATAAGTTTGGCGGATATAACCGCACAAATAATTCATTTACATTATTTGTCACTATCGTTACTATATCGGCTGTAATTAATGAGGTTATGCCCAAATGGATAGTTCGTTTACGCCCATTGAACAAATGCTTAAATTCCGCGCCAGTCGTCATGAGGACTTCCCGTATCAGGAGATCCTGCTGACCCGCCTGTGCATGCACATGCAGGGTAAGCTACTGGAAAATCGTAATAAAATGCTGAAAGCTCAAGGGATTAACGAGACGTTGTTTATGGCGTTAATTACGCTGGAGTCTCAGGAAAATCACAGCATTCAGCCGTCAGAGCTGAGCTGCGCGCTGGGTTCATCCCGTACTAATGCCACCCGTATTGCCGATGAACTGGAAAAACGCGGCTGGATTGAACGCCGTGAAAGCGATAACGATCGCCGCTGCCTGCATCTGCAGCTGACCGACAAAGGTCACCAATTCCTGCGTGAGGTGCTGCCACCTCAGCATAATTGCCTGCATCAACTGTGGTCTGCCCTCAGCACCACCGAGCGCGACCAGCTTGAGCACATTACTCGCAAGCTGCTGACCCGTCTGGACCAGATGGATGAAGACGGCGCTGTTCTAGAGGCGCTGCGCTAACGCGACAACACGCTCAACAATCCCAGACTCATAAGAAAACCGACAGGCCAGCACGTCACACTGCTGGCCTTTCTGACAACAGCTCGGCTCAGCCGATGTGAAAATAAGAAGATCGTGGAGAACAACAATGAGCGCAAATGCGGAGAGCACTACCCCGCAGCAACCGGTCAATAAAAAGGGCAAACGCAAAAGCGCCCTTATTGTACTGACATTGCTCTTTATTATTATTGCCGTGGCATATGGGATCTATTGGTTTTTAGTATTGCGTCATGCTGAAGAGACAGACGATGCATACGTGGCAGGGAACCAGGTACAAATTATGGCGCAGGTATCGGGCAGCGTGACGAAAGTCTGGGCTGATAACACCGATTTTGTGCAAAAAGGGGATGTATTGGTCACGCTCGATCCGACCGACGCCCAACAGGCTTTTGAAAAAGCCCAGACCGCGCTGGCCTCCAGCGTCCGTCAGACCCGCCAGCTGATGATCAACAGCAAGCAGCTGCAGGCCAACATCGACGTGCAGAAAACCGCACTGGCGCAGGCGCAGAGCGACCTGAACCGTCGCGTTCCCCTCGGCACTGCCAACCTGATTGGCCGTGAAGAGCTGCAGCACGCGCGTGATGCCGTTGCCAGCGCACAGGCGCAGCTGGACGTGGCGATTCAACAGTACAACGCCAACCAGGCGATGGTGCTGGGCACCAGCCTGGAAAACCAGCCTGCCGTGCAACAGGCTGCCACCGACGTGCGCAACGCGTGGCTTGCCCTGCAGCGTACTAAAATTGTCAGCCCGATGACCGGCTACGTCTCTCGTCGTTCCGTCCAGCCTGGCGCCCAAATTAGCCCAACCACGCCGCTGATGGCGGTCGTTCCGGCGGACAACCTGTGGGTTGATGCGAACTTTAAAGAGACGCAGCTTGCCCATATGCGTATCGGCCAGACCGCGACGGTGATCAGCGATATTTACGGTGATGACGTGAAGTACACCGGGAAAGTGGTCGGCCTGGATATGGGGACCGGCAGTGCCTTCTCCCTGTTGCCAGCGCAAAACGCCACCGGGAACTGGATCAAAGTGGTTCAGCGCTTGCCCGTACGTATTGAACTGGATGCAAAACAGCTGGCGGACCATCCGCTGCGTATTGGCCTCTCTACGCTGGTAACGGTTGATACCGCCAACCGCGATGGTCAGATCCTGGCAAGTCAGGTGCGCAGCACCCCGGCTTATGAAAGTAACGCCCGTGAAATTAGCCTCGATCCGGTCAATAAACTGATCGATGACATCGTGAAGGCAAACGCCGGTTAATCCGAAGGTGAGCGTTATGCAACAGCAAAAGCCGCAAAAACCGCTGGAGGGGGCGCAACTGGTTATCATGACCATTGCGCTGTCGCTGGCGACATTCATGCAGGTGCTGGACTCTACCATCGCAAACGTGGCGATCCCAACCATCGCCGGTAACCTTGGCTCGTCACTGAGCCAGGGGACCTGGGTCATTACCTCGTTTGGGGTGGCAAACGCCATCTCCATCCCTATCACCGGCTGGCTGGCGAAGCGCGTCGGTGAAGTAAAGCTGTTCCTGTGGTCAACGGTATTGTTCGTGCTCGCCTCCTGGGCGTGCGGCATGTCCAACAGCCTGACGATGCTGATCATCTTCCGCGTCATTCAGGGGATTGTGGCCGGGCCGCTGATTCCGCTGTCGCAGAGTTTGCTGCTGAACAACTATCCGCCCGCTAAGCGCTCTATCGCGCTGGCGCTGTGGTCAATGACGGTGATTGTCGCACCGATTTGCGGGCCTATCCTCGGCGGCTATATCAGCGACAACTACCACTGGGGCTGGATCTTCTTCATCAACGTGCCAATTGGTGCGCTGGTGGTGATGCTGACCCTGCAAACGCTGCGCGGTCGCGAAACCCGAACAGAGCAGCGGCGAATTGACGCCATTGGCCTGGCACTGCTGGTGGTCGGGATCGGTAGCCTGCAGGTGATGCTCGATCAGGGTAAAGAGCTGGACTGGTTTAACTCGACAGAGATTATCATCCTGACCGTTGTGGCGGTGATATCGCTGAGCTTCCTGATCGTCTGGGAGCTGACGGACGATAATCCGATCGTCGATCTCTCGCTGTTTAAGTCGCGAAACTTCACCATCGGCTGCCTGTGTATCAGCCTGGCCTACATGCTCTACTTCGGCGCAATCGTTCTGCTGCCGCAGCTGTTGCAGGAGGTATATGGCTACACCGCAACCTGGGCAGGTTTGGCTTCTGCGCCAGTGGGGTTAATTCCGGTCCTGCTGTCGCCGATTATCGGCCGCTTCGCTCACAAGCTCGACATGCGCAGGCTGGTGACCTTCAGCTTTATCATGTACGCGGTGTGCTTCTACTGGCGCGCGTATACGTTCGAGCCGGGCATGGACTTTGGCGCATCCGCATGGCCGCAGTTCATTCAGGGCTTCGCCGTGGCGTGCTTCTTTATGCCGCTGACGACCATTACGCTTTCCGGCTTACCGCCTGAGCGCATGGCGGCGGCATCAAGCCTGTCGAACTTTACGCGTACGCTGGCAGGCTCCATCGGGACGTCGATCACCACGACCCTTTGGACCAACCGCGAGTCGATGCACCATGCGCAATTGACCGAAGCGGTGAACCCGTTTAACCCTAACTCGCAGCAGATGTACAGTCAGCTTCAGGGAATGGGAATGACGGAGCAGCAGGCATCCGGCTGGATCGCCCAGCAGATTACCAACCAGGGCCTGATTATCTCGGCAAACGAGATATTCTGGATATCGGCGGGGATCTTTATCATCCTGCTGGGACTGGTATGGTTTGCCCGACCACCGTTTGGCGCCGGAGGCGGTGGCGGCGGTGCGCACTAACGTGCGGTGTCCAGATCGCGACAGCGATTGTCAGTAACGATAAAGCAGCGCTCCTGAAATCGATTCACGATAGTGAAAAGACAACAGGAGCGCACCATGCTGAAAACACCTTCCGACAAATACCAACCTCAACCTGCTATTTCCCTGCCCGATCGCCGCTGGCCTGAGCAACGCCTCACGCAGGCGCCGCGCTGGCTTTCCACCGATTTACGCGACGGTAATCAGGCCCTTGCCGAGCCGATGGACAGCAACCGCAAACTGCAGTTCTGGGCGTTGTTACTGCGTTGCGGATTCAAAGAAATCGAAGTCGCTTTCCCCTCTGCCTCGCAGACGGATTTCAATTTTGTGCGTCAGTTGATCGACGAAAACCGCATTCCGGATGACGTCACCATTCAGGTATTAACCCAGGCGCGAGAAGACCTTATCCTGCGTACCTTTGCGTCGCTGCGCGGGGCGAAGCAGGCCACCGTACACCTGTATAACGCCACCGCCCCGCTATTCCGCCGACTGGTGTTCGGCCTGGATAAAGCGCAAATCGTTGAGCTGGCGACCCGTTCCACGCGTCTTATCCGCACGCTGTGCGAAGAGAATCCCGTCACCCGCTGGCAATACGAATACTCTCCGGAAACTTTCTGCTTTACCGAGCCGGACTTTGCGCTGGAGATTTGCGAAGCCGTGGCGGACATCTGGCAGCCGTGCGCCGAACGCCCGATGGTGATCAACTTACCGGCCACCGTTGAGGTCAGTACACCGAATGTCTATGCCGATCAGATTGAGTATTTCTGCCGTCATTTCAGCCGCCGCAGCGATGTCTGCATCAGCGTCCATCCGCATAACGACCGCGGCACCGGTGTCGCCAGCGCGGAGCTGGCCCTGATGGCCGGTGCAGACCGTGTCGAAGGGTGTCTGTTTGGTAACGGGGAACGAACCGGTAACGTCTGCCTGGTCACGCTGGCGATGAACCTCTACAGCCAGGGGATTAGCCCGAATCTGGACTTTAGCGACATGAATCACGTGGTGGAGGTGGTAGAAACCTGCAACCAGCTGCCGGTGCATCCGCGCCATCCGTGGGCAGGACGGCTGGCGTATACCGCATTTTCGGGTTCACATCAGGATGCCATCAAGAAAGGCTTTGATGCCCGCAAGCCTGACGAACGCTGGGAGATGCCCTATCTGCCGGTTGACCCACAGGATATTGGTTGCACCTACGAAGCGGTGATCCGGGTTAACAGCCAGTCAGGAAAAAGCGGCAGCGCGTGGCTTATTGAACAAAACCACGGTCTGAAATTACCCCGCGCCCTGCAGCAGGACTTTAGCCAGCACGTACAGCAGGAAACCGACCAGCACGGTAAAGAGATGACGCAGCATGCGCTGTGGCAACTGTTCCGCACCCGTTATGGGCTGGTAGAGACGCCAGGCTTTGCCCTGCACGCTTACCGTAGCGACAGCCAGCAGGACGGGCAGTTACATCTGACGGCAAGCGTCACGACGCAGGGCGGGATGCGCCAGCTGGAGGGGCAAGGCAACGGGCTGTTATCCGCGGCGGCCAATGGTCTAAGCCGCTGGGTCACGACCCCATTTGTGATTAAGGACTATCACGAACATACGCTTGGGGAGCGCAGCGACAGCCGCTCGGTGGCGTATATCCGCTGTCTGTTTCAGGATGGTAGCAGCCGCTGGGGCGTGGGCATTGACAGCGACGTGGCCCGCGCGTCTCTTCAGGCCCTGTTCAATGCTGTCAGCTAGCTGTCTTTGAAATAATCGCTGGGTGATATCCCCATCACCCGGCGAAACATCGCCGTAAAGGCACTGTGGCTGCCGTAGCCCAGATCCAGCGCCACGCGTAGCACTGGCTGACCTTGTCCCAGGCGCAGCAGCGCTTCCATCAGGCGCGCCCTTCTTAGCCACTCACCGTAGCTTAACCCCGTCTGCTGCTTGAAATGGCGGTTCATCGTGCGTTCACTCATACCAAGCGTGTTTGCGGCCTGCATGCTGCCCCAGCTTTCCCCCGGCAACAGCCGGATCTGCTGGCAAAGGGTACGCAACGGCTCGCTTTCCGGCTCAGGCAGGTGAAACGGCAGCACCCGCAACGTGCGGATTTCATCCAGAATGAGCTCATATACGCGCTCATCACGACTGCCAGGCGAGTAGGACGCCTCAAGCGTCAGCGAGGTGAGGATAAGTTCGCGTAACAGACCGGAGATCTGGACTATCTGACAGGTTGCCGGAAGATCGGCTCGCGCCAGGGGATCGATAAACAGCGTACGCGCCGCAACGTTACCGGTAATACGCAAAGAGTGCGGAGTGCCCGCGGGTAGCCAGACGCCACGTCCGGGCGGCACCACCCAACAACCTGATGCGGTATCGACTCTCACCACCCCACTCAGGGTGTGCAGCAATTGCGCGCAGTCGTGCTGATGCCACGGCTCGCTGTCGCCATGAAGGTAATCATGGGCATAAGGAACAAGTGGGCGATGGGTAAAGGAGAAGGTTGAGGTTGTGGTCATGAGGTTAAACACCCCTCACCCTACCCTCTCCCTGAGGGAGAGGGAAAAGGTGCACTAGATGTGCAGTTCCTGCAGTTTTTCTTTTGGCAGCGCCAGCTCTTCGTTGCTGTTTACGCGAACGTCACGCTCGATGATATGACGCGCGATCTCCTGGGCTTCTTCCAGAGAGTGCATCTGGTAAGTTCCGCACTGATATACGTTCAGCTCAGGGATCTGGTTCTGCTCTTTCACCTTCAGCACATCTTCCATTGCCGCTTTCCAGGCATCCGCGACGCGTTTCTCTTCAGGCTGACCAATCAGGCTCATGTAGAAACCGGTACGGCAACCCATCGGAGAGATATCGATGATCTCCACGCCATTACCGTTCAGGTGGTCGCGCATAAACCCGGCAAACAGGTGCTCCAGGGTGTGAATGCCTTTCTCTGGCATCACTTCTTTGTTAGGCACGCAGAAGCGCAGATCGAATACGGTGATCGTGTCGCCGTGCGGGGTGTGCATGGTCTTCGCCACACGTACTGCAGGTGCTTCCATACGGGTATGGTCGACAGTAAAGCTATCTAATAACGGCATACGTCACCTCCGATAGTGATTTTTTTTAAAATAAACTGAACTCTTCTACAAAATGCACGTCTGAGTATATGAAAGACGCGCATTTGTTATCATCATCCCTGAATTCAGAGATGTATATTTTGGCCACAGCGATGTGGCCTTTTTCTTTTCTGTTAAGCCTGTTTCGCCAGAAACGCCTCAAACGACTCCGTATCCGCCGCTTCAACCTCTTTCTGACGCACGACAGACGCGTCTCGTTCTGCCACAAAATCGGCTTCACTCAGAATCTCTAACGGCTCCTGCTTCAGCATCTCGCGGTATTCCGCAGAGAGCGAACGCCCGGTGCCGCCAATACCCTGATCAATCATAGAACGCAGAATACGCGCTGAGAACGTCAGTTCCGGGTTATCAAACGATTCAACCAGCTGGTCGCAGACGTTTTGATAGGCTTCCCCACCGTCAATGCTGTCCATGGTCCGGGCAACACGCTTCAGGTCGCGGAACAGATCCTTACCCACTTTCGTCAGCGGGAACTGCGCTGTCTCGCAGCCAATACCCAGCGTCAGACCCGGCTTGCGCCCTTCCAGAATCACGCGGTTCCAGTTGGTACGGGTACAGAGCAGTTCCTCTGAACTCATTTCCGGCGCATCCGCCAGTACGCACCAGACCATAAACAGATCCAGGAAGCGAACCTGCTGCTCATCAACGCCGATGGGTGAGAACGGGTTGATATCCAGCGAGCGCACTTCTATGTATTCAATCCCGCCGCGCTGCAGTGCATCCGACGGGGTTTCACCGCTGCGCGTAACGCGCTTCGGACGAATAGGCGCGTACAGTTCATTTTCAATCTGCAGCACGTTGCTGTTGATCTGCAGGCGCTTACCGTCTTTTTCGAGGCCGATTTTCTCGTACTCTTCCGACGGCGTTTTGATCGCCCGCTTCAATCCTGCCACATATTCGTGCAATTCGTTAAACGTAATACCGAGATTGCTTTGCGACTTATTGGTATAACCCAGATCGCTAAGACGCAGGGAGGTGGCGTACGGGAGATAGTACATTCCACACTCTGTCTTCTCGAACGGCAGCGTGGTCGGTTTCCCCTGCAGGAATGACGAGCATATCGCAGGCGATGCCCCAAACAGATACGGAATGACCCAGCCAAAACGATAGTAGTTGCGGATCAGGCGGAAATAACCCGCGGAGATCGCGTCTTTATCCGTTTCGCCGCACTTCGCCTGCCAGAACGCCATGGGTAAAGAGAAATTGTAATGCACGCCAGAAATGGTCTGCATCAACGCACCGTAGCGGTTTTTCAGCCCCTCACGATACAGCGTTTTCAGCTGACCGATATTTGACGTGCCGTATTGCGCCAGTTCAATCTCCTGGCCTTGTTCGATATAGCACGGCATGCTGAGCGGCCACATACGCTCATCACCCAGATTGCGGGCAGTGTAGCGATGGATGTCGCGCAGAATCGTCAGCATATGATCAATATCACCATCCACTGGCGTGATGAATTCCAGCAGCGCTTCAGCGAAATCGGTTGTGATCCATTTATGTGTCAGCGCCGAGCCTAACGCCTTCGGGTGACCCGTTGTCGCTAAGCTACCGTCCGCGTTAACGCGCAGCGTTTCACGCTCAAGACCACGCTGAATACCCTTCAGTGCCTGAGGGTGATTTTCCAGCCAGGCCAGCGCCTGAGATACGTCCGGGATCAAATTGACCTCCCGCCTGTCAAAGTATTGTTACTCAGCATAATTGTAATGGTTGACGATTGAAGGTCGCGTATTCATTCCACCAATTAGTGCCACCACGTCATACCCTGTAGTGTTGCCCATGCCACGAGAACATAGCGCAACGCCTTGCCAAGGCACAAAAAAAAGAGCACTGGCCCCCAGGAGATGCGCATCCATCCCGCCAGCAGGCACAGTAAATCACCTATTACAGGCATCCAGCTTAATAACAGCGTGGCAGCGCCATAGCGTTTTAGCCAGCCGACTGCCTTTTCCTGCCAGCGCGATTTTTCACGCAGCGGAAAGAAACGCCCAAGAATAACGTTAGTCAGCCCTCCAAAGCTATTACCCATTGTTGCTATTAACACGAGCAACCAGGGCTGACTCACGCCAGACAACAGCATCGCCACCAGCACTACTTCCGAATTTCCCGGCAAGAGCGTGGCGCTTAAAAAACTGCTGGCGAATAATGATAAAAGTGACAGCGCGTCACTCACAGTAAGCGGACGTCCACAACATCCATCCCGGCATCGCGCGCGGCCTGAATACCAAAATCAGCATCTTCGAACACAACACATTTCACCGCAGGCACACCCATCAGTTCTGCACAACGCAGGAAAGTGTCCGGTGCGGGCTTGTGATTTTGAACATGATCGGCGGCAACCACCGCAGAGAAATAATGACGCAGGCCAAGATGGGTGAGCAGCGCTTCCGCAATAGCGCTTTCACTGCCCGTGCCAACGGACATAGGGCGACGCCCGTGCCATGCTTTTACGACGTCAATTAACGGTAACGGGCGCACGGTATCTAAAAGCATCGCTTTTACCGCATCGGTTTTTTCACGGGCCAGAAGGTGCGGGTCGAGATCGGCATGATTACGTTCAATCACGGCCTGCGCTATACGCCAGGTTGGGGCTCCGTTGAGGGCGATCATCGCCTGAAGATCGAAACGCATACCGTAACGAGCAAGGACATCAGTCCAGGCTTGACGATGCGTGGGTTCGGTATCCAGGAGAGTGCCATCCATATCGAAGATCAAACCGTCATACTGTGCGTACATCGTGCTCTCGCTAAACGATTAACAAAGCATTACTTTATCGTAAACGGTGGTTTTTGTCGCTCAAAGAGAAATGATTGCTGACGGAACGTCGAAGGAATAACCAGGGAGAAAGAGAGTGGTACAGAAAAGAAGATGGTGCATCCGGGAGGATTACTCGGCTGCGCCTCGCCCTTCGGGCCGTTGCTAAGCAACGTTATCTTCCCTGGTGCTTGCGGCTAACCCGCAGACTTTGAAACAACAGCCTTGCTGTTATCTCGGAGAAGATGGTGCATCCGGGAGGATTCGAACCTCCGACCGCTCGGTTCGTAGCCGAGTACTCTATCCAGCTGAGCTACGGATGCATCGGGAAATGCTTTTGAAACAGTAAATGGTGCATCCGGGAGGATTACTCGGCTGCGCCTCGCCCTTCGGGCCGTTGCTAAGCAACGTTATCCTCCCTGGTGCTTGCGGCTAACCCGCAGACCTTGAAACAACAACCTTGCTGTTATCTCGGAGAAGATGGTGCATCCGGGAGGATTCGAACCTCCGACCGCTCGGTTCGTAGCCGAGTACTCTATCCAGCTGAGCTACGGATGCATCAGGGTACTGCTTTCAGAAATAGTAAATGGTGCATCCGGGAGGATTACTCGGCTGCGCCTCGCCCTTCGGGCCGTTGCTAAAGCAACGTTATCCTCCCTGGTGCTTGCGGCTAACCCGCAGACCTTGAAACAACAGCTTTGCTGTTATCTCGGAGAAGATGGTGCATCCGGGAGGATTCGAACCTCCGACCGCTCGGTTCGTAGCCGAGTACTCTATCCAGCTGAGCTACGGATGCATCGGGATTTACTATTGTACTACTCGATATTCATATCACTTCGAAAGCAATATGAAGTAATAGATGGTGCATCCGGGAGGATTCGAACCTCCGACCGCTCGGTTCGTAGCCGAGTACTCTATCCAGCTGAGCTACGGATGCAAAATGGCGGTGAGGCGGGGATTCGAACCCCGGATGCAGCTTTTGACCGCATACTCCCTTAGCAGGGGAGCGCCTTCAGCCTCTCGGCCACCTCACCACACAACGCCTCTTTCGAGTGCTCCGAGTAACTCGTTAAGAGCTTCTCGTCGCTGCGTGGCGCATATATTACTTTCTGGGACTTATAAGTCAAACAATTTTCCAAAAGCTTTTATCGTTTGCACAAATCACACGCAATTCGCATGCAAAAGCTGCAAAGAGGGTGTTTTATAAGCGGATTTTGCAGGCATCTTCTCAGAAAACTGATGACAGAATAGTGATGTTGAGGCGAGTTAAGGGTAAGAGAGTGGTTAAAAACAGAGCGATTGAAATTAAACGGTAACTTTAAGCAGGAAAAATGGCGGGAGAGGTTGCGTCTCGCCCGACAGCGAGACGCGACAATATCAGTAACTGGACTGCTGGGATTTTTCAGCCTGGATACGCTGGTAGATCTCTTCACGGTGGACAGATACTTCTTTAGGAGCGTTTACACCAATACGTACCTGGTTACCCTTTACCCCTAAAACTGTCACGGTGACCTCATCCCCAATCATGAGGGTCTCACCAACTCGACGAGTCAGAATCAGCATTCTTTGCTCCTTGAAAGATTAAAAGAGTCGGGTCTCTTGTATCCCGGCATTATCCATCATATAACGCCAAAAAGTAAGCGATGACAAACACGTAAAGTGTAAGCAGTCACGGCATCACATTCTGTTAAACGTAAGTTTAGCCGATATACACAAACTCAACCTGACTTTATCGTTATCGATAGCGCAGTGAACAAGACGCCATAACGTTACCGCTATGGCGTCTGCTTGTGCTTTGTAGTTATTACAGTTTCGCGCTCACCCAGCTTTCAACACTGGCCAATGCCGCAGGAAGTGCCGCCGCATCCGTACCACCGGCTTGCGCCATGTCCGGACGACCGCCACCCTTACCGCCCACCTGCTGGGCGACCATACCAATCAGTTCCCCTGCTTTTACGCGGTCGGTCACATCCTTAGAGACGCCCGCAATCAGAGAAACCTTACCTTCTGCCACTGTCGCCAGCACGATAACTGTGGAACCGAGCTGGTTCTTCAGATCGTCGACCATAGTACGCAGCATCTTAGGCTCAACGCCCGCCAGATCGCTGACCAGCAGTTTGACGCCCTTAATGTCTACAGCTTTGCTGGAGAGGTTTGCACTCTCCTGCGCCGCAGCCTGCTCTTTCAGCTGCTGCAGCTCTTTTTCCAGCTGACGCGTACGATCCAGCGCAACGCGCACTTTCTCGCCCAGGTTCTGGCTATCACCTTTCAACAACTGCGCGATGTCGTGCAGCTGATCGCTCTGCGCATGCAGGCTGGCAATCGCGCCTTCACCGGTTACCGCTTCAATACGACGCACGCCCGCCGCCGTTCCTGATTCGGAAACAATGCGGAACAGACCAATGTCGCCGGTACGGGAGGCATGCGTCCCGCCGCAGAGCTCAGTCGAGAAGTCGCCCATGCTCAGCACGCGAACGCGGTCGTCGTATTTCTCGCCGAACAGTGCCATCGCGCCTTTCTTCTTCGCCGCCTCGAGATCCATGATATGGGTTTCGATTGGCAGGTTACGACGGATCTGCGCATTCACCAGATCTTCCACCGCGCGGATTTCAGACGGCTTCATCGCTTCAAAATGAGAGAAGTCGAAGCGCAGAACTTTATCGTTAACCAGAGAACCTTTCTGTGCAACGTGCGTTCCCAGAACTTCACGCAGGGCAGCGTGCATCAGGTGCGTAGCTGAGTGGTTCAGACGAATGCGCGCACGACGAGCTTCATCAACGTTCGCCTGGACACCCTCGCCCACTTTCAGAGAACCGGCAATCAGTTTGCCCTGATGGCCAATCGCCTGACCGTATTTCTGCGTGTCGCTTACGCTGAAGCTGAAACCGTTGCCTTTCAGTTCGCCTTTATCGCCAACCTGGCCGCCGGATTCCGCGTAGAACGGCGTTTTGTCCAGAATGACAACCGCATCCTGACCCGCGTTGATGCTGTCTACGGCTTTACCGTCAACAAACAGGGCGGTCACTTTGCCAGTCAGTTCCAGATTTTCGTAGCCTTTGAATTCTGATGCGCCATCAACGCGGATCATCGCGTTATAGTCAGCACCAAAACCGCTGGACTCGCGCGCACGGCGGCGCTGCTCTTCCATTGCGGCTTCAAAGCCTGCTTCGTCCACTTTAATGTTGCGCTCACGGCAAACGTCCGCCGTCAGGTCAACCGGGAAACCGTAGGTGTCATACAGGCGGAAAGCGGTTTCGCCGTCCAGCGTATCGCCCTTAAGTTTCGCCAGCTCTTCATCCAGCAGCGCCAGTCCGCGCTCCAGAGTACGAGCAAACTGCTCTTCTTCCGTTTTCAGAACCTGCTCAACCTGCGCCTGCTGACGTTTCAGCTCATCACCGGCTGCGCCCATCACGCCAATCAGTGGCCCAACGAGTTTATAGAAGAAGGTGTCCTTCGCGCCCAGCATGTTGCCGTGACGGATAGCACGACGAATGATACGACGCAGCACATAGCCACGGTTTTCATTCGACGGGATCACGCCGTCGGCAATCAGGAACGCGCAGGAACGGATATGGTCTGCAATAACGCGCAGCGATTTGTTGTTCAGATCGGTTGCACCCGTCACTTGCGCAACGGCTTTAATCAGGGTGCTGAACAGGTCAATTTCGTAGTTGGAGTTAACGTGCTGCAGAACAGCCGCGATACGCTCCAGACCCATACCGGTATCAACGGACGGTTTCGGCAGCGGCTCCATCGTACCGTCAGCCTGACGGTTGAACTGCATGAAGACGATATTCCAGATCTCAATGTAGCGATCGCCGTCTTCTTCCGGGCTGCCTGGAGGACCACCCCAGATATGGTCGCCGTGATCGTAGAAGATCTCGGTGCACGGACCGCAAGGGCCGGTATCGCCCATCTGCCAGAAGTTGTCAGACGCATAAGGTGCGCCTTTGTTATCGCCGATGCGAATAATACGCTCGCGCGGGATACCAACCTCTTTTTCCCAGATTTCGTAGGCTTCGTCATCGGTTTCATAGACGGTAACCCACAGACGATCTTTCGGCAGGTTGAACCAGTTTTCACCGGTCAGCAGTTCCCACGCATATTGAATGGCATCGTGTTTGAAGTAGTCGCCGAAGCTGAAGTTACCCAGCATTTCGAAGAACGTGTGGTGACGCGCGGTGTAACCGACGTTTTCCAGGTCGTTGTGTTTACCGCCCGCACGCACGCAACGCTGTGAGGTTGTGGCGCGGGAATAATTACGTTTGTCGAGACCAAGGAACACATCCTTGAACTGGTTCATCCCGGCGTTGGTAAACAGCAGAGTCGGATCGTTGTTCGGTACCAGGGAGCTGCTGGCAACTACCTGATGTCCCTTACTATGGAAAAAATCGAGAAACGCCTGACGGATCTCAGCGGTGCTCTTGCTCATAATTATCCTGAAATCAAGCTAACGAAATGTCGTAGCAAGCCTGTATCGGTAAATCGTTGGACAGACCAGCTACTGGAAAAAGTGGGAATAAGATAAGTTTTCTTTAGTGGGAAGTAAAATCCCGCATGCGTTCAATCCGCAAAATTACGCCAGATATCCTGAATATCTTCCATCAGAAAGCCGCGGTAGAGCAAAAAGCGCTGGATTTTAACTTTTTCTGAAAATTCACGTGGCAAGGGTTCACCGTACTTGCGAATGGCCTGTTCTTTTGCCAGCGCGCACCAGTCTGTGTCGCATTCGCGCATGGCCTTTTCAATGGTTTCACGGGCGACCCCTTTCTGGTTCAGCTCCTGGCGGATACGCGCGGGGCCATATCCTTTGCGGCCACGGCTGGCAAGAAACCGGGAAGCGAAACGCTCGTCATCCAGATAGCGGTGCTCATAGCACCAGGCAATGACGTGGTCGTAATCTTCCGCAGTCGCATCAATCTCTTCCGGCCCGTTTTTACTCATGACGGGGGCCGACAGTTTTCGCCGCAACTCCTGTTCGCTGTGATCACGGACGGCAAGAATGCGCACCGCACGGTCCAGTAAGCGTGCATAGGCAGGGCGGCGTGAAGTCGATTCACTCATAAAAAACCTGCTGATTCAGAAATGCAAAAAGGGCCGCATTAGCAGCCCTTCATCTTTAAACGAGAGAATTAGAAATCTTCGTTGGTTTCTTCAGCACCCGCGTTATCCACCACGAAATCAGGCGTACCGTCCTGGTTGTTCAGCAGAAGCTCACGCACTTTCTTCTCAATTTCTTTCGCCGCAGCCGGGTTCTCTTTCAGCCAGGAGATTGCATTTGCTTTACCCTGACCAATCTTGTCGCCGTTGTAGCTGTACCATGCGCCCGCTTTTTCAATCAGCTTCTCTTTCACGCCCAGGTCAACCAGTTCGCCGTAGAAGTTGATGCCTTCACCGTAGAGGATCTGGAATTCAGCCTGTTTGAACGGCGCTGCGATTTTGTTCTTCACAACCTTCACGCGGGTTTCGCTACCCACTACGTTTTCACCCTCTTTCACCGCGCCGATACGGCGGATATCCAGACGGACAGACGCGTAGAATTTCAGCGCGTTACCACCGGTAGTGGTTTCCGGGTTACCGAACATCACACCAATTTTCATACGGATCTGGTTGATGAAGATCAGCAGCGTGTTGGACTGCTTCAGGTTACCGGCCAGCTTACGCATTGCCTGGCTCATCATACGTGCCGCGAGGCCCATGTGAGAGTCACCAATTTCGCCTTCGATTTCAGCTTTTGGCGTCAGAGCGGCAACGGAGTCGACCACGATAACGTCAACCGCACCGGAACGGGCCAGCGCGTCACAAATTTCCAGCGCCTGCTCACCGGTGTCCGGCTGAGAACACAGCAGGTTGTCGATATCAACGCCCAGCTTACGAGCATAAACAGGGTCCAGCGCGTGCTCGGCATCGATAAACGCACAGGTTTTACCTTCACGCTGTGCCGCAGCGATAACCTGCAGCGTCAGGGTTGTTTTACCTGAGGACTCGGGCCCGTAGATTTCTACGATACGGCCCATTGGCAGGCCGCCAGCGCCCAGCGCGATATCCAGAGAAAGCGAACCGGTGGAGATAGTTTCCACATCCATGGAACGGTCTTCACCCAGGCGCATGATGGAGCCTTTACCGAATTGCTTTTCGATCTGGCCCAGTGCTGCCGCCAACGCTTTCTGTTTGTTTTCGTCGATAGCCATTATTACTCCTGTCATGCCGGGAGAAGCGACTGTGCTTCACCGTGGATTTCTGTTCTGTTGGTGCAATTATACTGTATGGTCATACAGTATCAAGTATTTTGTAGAAATTGTTGCCAGAGCGTTTTTAATGCATAAACGGTTGCCTGACGACGCACGCTTTCGCGATCGCCGCTAAAGCACTCCCGGCGGGTGATCCCTTCACCTCTGGCGGTAGCAAAACCAAACCAGACGGTGCCGACAGGCTTCACGTCACTGCCCCCGTCCGGGCCCGCAATGCCGCTAATCGATATTGCATAATCCGCGCGCGCCTCTTTGAGCGCACCAATAGCCATCTCAATCACCACCGGCTCGCTGACCGCGCCATGCTGTTCGAGCGTAGATTCCCGCACGCCGATCATTTGCGCTTTAGCTTCATTACTGTAGGTCACAAAACCACGTTCAAACCAGGCGGAACTGCCGGCAATATCGGTAATCGCTTTCGCCACCCAGCCGCCGGTGCAGGACTCCGCGGTGGTGAGGGTCGCCCCGCGTTGCTTAAGCGCCAGCCCTACCACTTCGCTAAGCTGCATCAATTCATGGTCAGTCATTCTCGCTCCAGCCTTAGAAAAACATGCAGCACAAGATAGCACTTTCTCGTCAGATATGGGGATGCGCTGCGGGATTTACGAGGGGGCTTCAGAAAAAAGCCGATGCGAGCGCACCGGCGGTGGCGAGGATTATTTCATGCTGTCAGCGAGGGTATCCACATTGTGGCGGAACGCCTTAATGTAGGTCTCTGCCACGCCTCCTTTTGCCGAGAGCGCTTCCGGGTAAAGCTCGCCTCCCGGCTGCGCGCCGGTGGCTGTAGCAATCTGTTTAACCAGCCGCGGGTCGAGCTGGTTTTCCATAAACCAGGTTTTCACGCCGTCCGCTTTAATCTGATTAATGATCTCAGCGACCTGTGCCGCGCTGGCCTCGCTCTCTGACGACAACCCCTGGGGCGCCATAAACGTCACCCCGTAGGCGCGGCTGAAATAGCCGAACGCGTCATGGCTGGTCAACACTTTACGTTTCACCAGCGGGATCTGGCTAAAACGCGTTTTGGCCCAGCTATCCAGCTGCTTAAGCTGCGCGATGTACGGTTTTCCGGTCGCTTCCAGCGCGGTTTTATCTTCTGGGTCGGCTTTCACCAGCCCGTTGAGAATATTTTGCGCGTACAGCGCCCCGTTCGCCGCGCTGTTCCAGGCGTGCGGGTCAGTGACGGTTTTGCCCTCTTCTTCGAGGGTATGCGTCTGCACACCACGCGACGCCACCACAAGCTGGCCTTTGAACCCGGAGGCTTTCACCAGGCGATCCAGCCACCCTTCCAGTCCCAGACCATTGACCACCACAACATCTGCCTTGCTTAGCGCCGCGCTATCTTTTGGCGAGGGCTCGAAGGTATGCGGATCGCCGTCCGGCCCCACCAGCGTCGTGACGTTCACATGGTCACCGCCCACCTCCCGGGTCATATCCCCCAGAATGGAAAAGCTGGTCACCACATTGAGCGTTTTCGCCATCACCGTTTGCGACATCATCCCCAGCGCGAGCGCCACTACGAATCCCGTACGTTTCATCGTTTCCCCTTGCGTTAAAAAAGCGCACGCAGGCTGCCAGCCAGCCTGCTGCGCGTGCCAAATAAAATGGAAATAAAGAACAGCGCGCTGGCGGTAAGCACGATGGACGGCCCCGCGGGCAGGCTGGCGGCCCAGGAGAGACTGAGTCCGAGCCACGCGCAGAAAATACCGCTGATACCCGCCATCAATAGCAGTCCGGGTAAGGTGCGTGCCCAGCAGCGTGCCGCTACCGCAGGGAGCATCATCAGCCCGACCGCCATCAACGTGCCAAGCACCT
This sequence comes from Enterobacter sp. J49, assembly GCF_002148625.1. Classification (NCBI taxonomy): domain Bacteria; kingdom Pseudomonadati; phylum Pseudomonadota; class Gammaproteobacteria; order Enterobacterales; family Enterobacteriaceae; genus Enterobacter; species Enterobacter sp. J49. The sequence goes on along the minus strand of NZ_MWPY01000024.1, from coordinate 174,711 downwards.
GAAAACCGGCAACGAGGTTAAGCACCAGCAGCGCCAGAAACAGGCCGTGTAATAAGCCGGGAACATGGCGGGCGTTTACCTGCAGCCAGGCGGTGTCAAAGGCCTCGGTCACCAGCCCACGGTAGAAAATCGCCAGCGTGATAAGGGTGAACATGCAAACGCCTGCCACAAACAGCGCGGCATCGTTATCCACCGCCAGGATGGAGCCAAACAACAGGTGCAGAAGATCGACGTTCGAACCGCGCAGTGATACCAGCGTGACGCCCAGCGCCAGCGAGCCAAGATAGAACCCGGCAAAACTGGCGTCCTCTTTAAGCGGCGTTCGACGGCTGACCAGCCCGGCCACCAGCGCCACGGTAATACCGGCAATAAAGCCTCCCACGCTCATGGCCAGCAGCGACATACCGCTGAGCAAATACCCCACCGCGACGCCGGGCAAAATGGCGTGAGAGAGGGCATCGCCCATCAGACTCATCCGGCGCAGCTGAAGGAAAACGCCCAGAGCAGTGGTACTGACGGACAACGCCAGGCAAACCACCAGCGCGCGGCGCATAAAGCCATACTCAATAAAAGGCTGAAAAAAGATATGCCAGATCATGCCACCCTCACCCGCTCGGTTTTCCACTGGGGAATGTCAGCGTCCAGCCGTAACGTCTGCGGGAAGTGGCGCGATACACGCTCGCTGTCGTGCAGCACCGCAAGCACCGTTTGCCCCTGCATATACATTTCCAGCATCAGGTCCATCAGCACATTACAGGTAGCTTCATCAACGCCGGTAAAGGGCTCATCGAGCATGACCAGCGGTGCATGCTGCACTAATACCCGCGCGAACAGCATGCGCTGAAACTGACCGCCGGAGAGCTCATCAATGGTCGTTAGCGCCATCGTTCCAAGCCCCACCCGCTCAAGCGCGCCGGCAATGCGCAGCCGCATTTCACGGCGAAGGCCAGAAAAAAGCGATGCTTCAGGCCAGCAGCCCATGCTGACCACATCCTGTACGGTTAGCGGAAATTGCGCCTCCAGGGCATGACGCTGTGCCAGCCAGCCCATTACCGGGCGTTTTTTCTGCCAGTGAAAACTGCCGCTTACCGGCGGGATAAACCCGGCGAGGGTTTTCAGAAGCGTTGATTTACCGCAGCCGTTGGCCCCGAGGATGGCGGTCATGCTCCCGCATTCAATCACCCCGGACAGAGGACGCGTGACCGGCTCGCGGTCGTAACCCGCCGTGAGTTGATTCATCACAATCATGGCAATGCCACCGCCCAGCACACGGCCAGTCCGATAAAGACAATCAGCGCCAGCGCCATCAGAAGCCGGACCGGCGCAGACAGAGAAAAAAAGGAAGTAGACATCTCACCACCACGTCTAATGTTATAACATAACAATAATGAAAAATAATGCGGATGTAAATGAGCGGAGATTAACGGGAGTGTGGCGAAATGTTTCTGGATATCAGCCCAACCCTCTCCCGGCGGAAGAGGGTTGAACATCAAGCGTTACTGACTGAATGGCGACGCGGCAGGCACGCGCGCCTGTGACACCGCCAGCCCCAGCTGCCATACGGCCATCGCATAGTGGGTGCTGTGGTTATAGCGGGTGATGGTGTAGAAGTTAGGCAGCCCATACCAGTACTGATAACCCGTACCGACATCCAGACGCAGCAGGCTCGCCTGTTGCGTATTTCCCAGCGGCTGCGTTGGCGTTAAGCCTGCAGCGGCCAGCTGCGAAACGCTGTAGTTGGTTTTAAAGCCGTTCTCAAGCCCTGGTGCCTGGCCGTTAGCCTGCACCGCCACCTGACCGCCCGGCACCCAGCCGTGCGCTTTAAAGTAGTTCGCCACGCTGCCGATGGCATCCACCGGATCCCACAGGTTGATATGACCATCTCCGTTAAAGTCGACGGCATATTGCTTATAGGAGGACGGCATAAACTGGCCGTAGCCCATCGCACCGGCAAACGAGCCTTTGAGATCTAACGGGTCATCTTGTTCATTGCGCGCCATCAGCAGGAAGGTTTCCAGTTCAGACGAGAAATATTCAGCGCGACGCGGGTAGTTGAAGGAGAGCGTCGCCAGCGCATCGAGGATACGGGTTTTGCCCATCACGCGGCCCCAGCGGGTTTCCACGCCGATAATCCCGACGATGATTTCAGGCGGTACGCCATACACCTGCCACGCACGGTTCAGCGCATCTTCATATTGGTTCCAGAAGACCACGCCATTTTGCACGTTATCCGGCGTAATAAACTGTTTGCGATAACGCAGCCATGCGCCATTTGGCCCGGTCGGTACCTGAGCCGTCGGTGCCTGGCGATCCATCAAACGCAGAACATAATCCAGTCGCTTCGCCTGCGACAGAATTTCATGCAGTTGCTGGCGGTCAAAACCGTGTTTGCTCACCATTTTATCGATGAACTGCTCGGCCGCCGGGTTATTCGCAAAGTCGCCGCCCATCTGCATCATATTATGCTGCGGCTCCAGCAGGAATCCTCCGGAAGGCGCGCCAGCCGTTTGCTGCACGGCTTCGGTCTTGGGTTTGCTACTACAGGCAGACAGCAGAATAAGCGCAGGTAATAACGCTGCATAACGACGCTTGAACATGTGACATCCATTTAACGGGTTCGATAAGAACCCAGTATGGTAAAGCATCCGCAACACCTCAAGGAAGTGGTACGCACCTCCCCCACCAAATCTTTACGCTCCCCATCGCAAATCTGTGCAATTTTCGTCCACTCAAGACTCCCGTCGGCAATTAACTTTCAAAACAATCCATTTTTCTTTCATTGTGAGATCTAATTAACACTTTAAAACCTTTCAAAGTGATTATTATTAGCCTCAGTTATACAAAAACAAAAAAGCCCCACAGGAGAGAAGAATGATAGAAACCATCACCCACGGCGCCGAGTGGTTCATCGGGCTGTTTCAGAAAGGCGGAGAAGTGTTCACCGGCATGGTGACCGGGATCCTGCCCCTGCTGATTAGCCTGCTGGTCATCATGAACGCGCTGATTAACTTTATCGGCCAGCAACGCATTGAACGCTTTGCCCAGCGCTGCGCCGGCAATCCGCTGTCCCGTTACCTGGTTCTGCCCTTCATCGGCACGTTTGTTTTTTGCAACCCGATGACGCTGAGCCTCGGCCGCTTTATGCCTGAAAAATACAAGCCAAGCTATTACGCCGCAGCCTCCTACAGCTGCCACTCCATGAATGGCCTGTTCCCGCATATCAACCCCGGCGAGCTGTTTGTCTATCTGGGCATTGCCAGCGGCCTGACCACGCTTGGCCTGCCGCTCGGTCCGCTGGCGGTGAGTTATCTGCTGGTCGGTCTGGTCACCAACTTTTTCCGCGGCTGGGTCACGGACCTCACCACCGCCATTTTCGAGAAGAAAATGGGTATCCAGCTTGAACAGAAAGTCCATCTTTCAGGAGCCGCAGCATGAGCCGTATTCGCATTGAAAAAGGAACGGGTGGCTGGGGCGGCCCGCTGGAATTCGACACCACTGAAGGCAAAAAAATCGTCTATATCACCGCAGGTACACGTCCGGCCATTGTCGACAAACTGCGTGAGCTGACCGGCTGGGAAGCGGTCGACGGCTTCAAAGAGGGCGAACCGCCTGAAGCGGAAATTGGCGTGGCGGTGATTGACTGCGGCGGCACGCTGCGCTGCGGCATCTACCCCAAGCGGCGTATTCCTACCGTGAATATCCATTCCACCGGTAAATCAGGTCCGCTGGCGCAGTACATCCTGGAGGACATTTATGTCTCCGGCGTGAAGGAGGAAAACATTCACCTGGCACAAGGGTCTGCTGCTCCTCAGAAAGCGGCCCCGCGTGATTACGACACGAGTAAAAAAATCACCGAACAGAGTGACGGCCTGCTGGCAAAAGTCGGAATGGGGATGGGCTCTGCCGTGGCCGTGCTGTTCCAGTCCGGGCGCGACACCATCGACACGGTGCTGAAAACCATTCTGCCGTTTATGGCATTCGTTTCGGCGCTGATCGGCATCATCATGGCCTCGGGTCTTGGCGACTGGATTGCCCACGGCCTCGCCCCGCTGGCGAGCCACCCGCTCGGGCTGGTGACGCTGGCGCTGATCTGCTCCTTCCCGCTGCTGTCGCCGTTTCTCGGCCCGGGCGCGGTCATTGCGCAGGTTATCGGCGTGCTGATTGGCGTGCAGATTGGCCTTGGCAACATTCCCCCGCATCTGGCTCTGCCCGCCCTGTTTGCCATTAATGCCCAGGCGGCGTGTGATTTCATTCCTGTCGGGCTGTCGCTGGCAGAAGCGCGCCAGGACACCGTGCGCGTTGGCGTGCCGTCTGTACTGGTCAGCCGTTTCCTGACCGGCGCACCGACGGTGCTGATTGCCTGGTTTGTCTCCGGCTTTATTTACCAATAAGAGGTTCCTGTGATGACCGTAATTTACCAGACCACCATCACCCGCATTGGCCAGAGCGCGGCCGATGCGCTCAGCGACAAAATGCTGATTACCTTCCGCGAAGGCGCGCCCGCGGATATCGAAGAGTTTTGCTTTATCCACTGTCACGGCGAGATGAACGGCGAGCTGAAGGCCGGGAGCCAGCTGGAGTTGGGTGACGCGCGCTACGCCGTGACCGCCGTCGGCGACGTGGCCGGACAGAACCTGCGGGAGCTCGGCCATATCACCCTGCGTTTTGATGGCCAGCCGCAGGCGGAATATCCCGGCACGGTTCATGTGGATGGCCCGGTTCCGCAGGCTGTCACCCCAGGCTGCACGTTGAAGTTTGTTGCGTAATTTAAGGAGAAAGATATGAGTCAGGTTGCCGTTGTCATTGGTGGGGGACAAACCTTAGGCGAGTTCCTCTGCCGTGGGCTTGCTGCAGAGGGTTACCGCGTGGCGGTAGTGGATATTCAGAGTGAAAAAGCCGCACGCGTGGCGGACACCATCAACACCGAATTGGGTGAAGGGATGGCCTACGGATTTGGTGCTGATGCCACCAGCGAGCAGAGCGTGATGGCGCTGGCCCGCGGCGTGGACGAGATTTTTGGCCGTACCGACCTGCTGGTATACAGCGCAGGGATAGCCAAAGCGGCCTTTATCAGCGATTTCGAACTGGGGGATTTCGACCGCTCCCTGCAGGTTAACCTGGTGGGCTATTTCCTCTGCGCACGCGAGTTTTCCCGTCTGATGATCCGCGATGGCATTCAGGGGCGCATCATCCAGATCAACTCGAAATCGGGCAAAGTGGGCAGCAAACACAACTCCGGTTACAGCGCGGCGAAATTTGGCGGCGTAGGGCTGACGCAATCTCTGGCCCTCGATCTGGCCGAATATGGCATTACCGTTCACTCGCTGATGCTGGGCAACCTGCTGAAATCGCCGATGTTCCAGTCCCTGCTGCCGCAATATGCCACCAAGCTCGGGCTGAAAGAGGAGGAAGTGGAGCAGTATTACATCGACAAAGTGCCGCTGAAGCGCGGCTGCGATTATCAGGACGTGCTGAACATGCTGCTGTTTTATGCCAGCCCCAAAGCCTCTTACTGCACCGGGCAGTCCATTAATGTCACCGGCGGGCAGGTGATGTTCTGATCGAACACGCTGATGCCCGTATCCCCCTCTCCTTCGGGAGAGGGAACAACAAGGAGCTCGTATGGTTACCGCACTCATTACCGTTGCCGCCATCGCCTGGATGTGCCAGCTGATCTTTGGCGGCTGGCAAATCCGCCAGTTTAACCGCGCGTTTGATGCCCTGTGTCAGAAAGGGCGCGTGGGCGTCGGGCGTTCCGGCGGGCGTTTCAAACCGCGCGTGGTGGTTGCCATTGCGCTGGACGAACACAATAGGGTCTGCGATTCCCTCATCATGCGCGGGATGACCGTTTTTGCCCGCCCGGCGAAAATCCAGGCGATTAACGGGATATCGCTGCAGGAATTACAACCCGATGTGATCTTTCCCCATGATTCGCTCTGTCAGAATGCTCTATCATTAGCGCTTAATCTGAAACATGGATAATTTCGTTGTGAACGCGATAAGCTTGCGAAATTATCATTTCGCAACCTAAGGAATTGAGCGCCTATGAAACCACGTCAGCGTCAGGCGGCCATTTTGGAGCATCTGCAAAAGCAGGGAAAATGCTCGGTAGAAGAACTGGCCCACTACTTTGACACCACCGGCACGACAATACGAAAGGATCTGGTATTGCTCGAAAACTCTGGTGCAGTCATTCGAACCTACGGCGGCGTGATGCTCAACAAAGATGAAGCCGACCCGCCTATCGATCACAAAACGCTGATCAATACTCACCAGAAAGCGCTGATTGCCGAGGCCGCCGTAAAATTTATCCATGATGGCGACTCCATTATCCTTGATGCAGGCAGCACCGTGCTGCAGATGATCCCGATGCTCAGCCGCTTTAACAACATCACGGTGATGACCAACAGTCTGCACATCGTCAACGCCCTGTCGGAGTTCGACAGCGAGCAAACCATTCTGATGCCCGGCGGGACGTTCCGTAAAAAATCTGCGTCGTTTCACGGTCAACTGGCGGAAAACGCCTTTGAACACTTCAGCTTTGATAAACTCTTTATGGGCACGGACGGTATCGATTTGAACGCCGGCGTGACGACCTTTAACGAGGTGTTCAGCGTCAGCAAAGCGATGTGCAACGCCGCGCGCGAAGTGATTTTGATGGCAGACTCGTCGAAGTTTGGCCGTAAAAGTCCCAACATTGTCTGCAGCCTTGAAAGCGTCGATAAGCTCATTACCGACGCAGGTATCGACCCGGCGTTCAAAAAAGCGCTGGAAGAGAAAGGGATCGACGTGATTGTAACCGGAGAGAGAGATGAGTGATTTTCTGTTAAACGCAGGCCGCCAGACCCTGATGCTGGAGCTGCAGGAAGCCAGCCGCCTGCCGGAACGTCTGGGCGAGGATTTTGTGCGCGCGGCAAACACCATTATCCAGTGCGAAGGTAAAGTGGTGGTCTCCGGGATCGGCAAGTCCGGTCATATCGGCAAAAAGATTGCCGCTACGCTTGCCAGCACCGGCACACCGGCGTTCTTCGTGCATCCGGCCGAAGCGCTGCACGGCGATCTGGGGATGATTGAAAGCCGCGACGTGATGCTGTTTATCTCCTACTCCGGTTCGGCCAAAGAGCTGGATCTCATCATCCCGCGTCTGCAGGAAAAATCGGTCGCGCTGCTGGCGATGACCGGTAAATCCCGCTCACCGCTGGCACTGGCGGCCAAGGCCACGCTTGATATCTCCGTTGAGCGCGAAGCCTGCCCGATGCACCTCGCCCCCACCTCCAGCACCGTGAATACGCTGATGATGGGCGACGCGCTGGCAATGGCGGTAATGCAGGCACGCGGCTTTAACGAAGAAGATTTTGCCCGCTCGCACCCGGCGGGCGCGCTCGGTGCGCGACTGCTCAATAAAGTTCATCATCTGATGCGGACCGACGAGGCCATTCCGCAGGTCAAACTCAACACCAGCGTAATGGATGCGATGCTGGAACTGAGCCGCACCGGGCTGGGTCTGGTGGCGGTGTGCGATGAAACCGGTAGCGTTAAAGGCGTGTTTACCGACGGCGACCTGCGCCGCTGGCTGGTGGGCGGCGGCAAGCTGGAATCCCAGGTTTCGGAAGCGATGACCCGGGGCGGGCTGACCCTGAACGCCGAGAGCCGCGCCATCGAAGCCAAAGAGGTGCTGATGAAGCGCAAAATCACCGCCGCGCCGGTGGTGGATGAGCACGGCAAGCTGTGCGGCGCCATCAACCTGCAGGATTTCTACCAGGCCGGGATTATTTAACCTTTGAGTCCCAGACGTTTCGCCAGCCGGTGCAGGTTGGCGACGTCCATTTCCAGCGCTCGCGCGCACGCCGCCCAGCTGCGGTTATTCTGCTCCAGCGCGCGGGCGATCGTCTGACGCTGAAACGCTTCTGTTGCTTCCCGCAGGTTCTCATGGGCCATTTCCGGCGCGGCAGGCGTAACGAACGAAGCGGTATCATCGTGCAATGCGAAATGCCGCGCGTGGATCACCACCTCATCTCCCGAACGTGTCGCCCGCGCCAGCACCACGGCGCGGTGAATCGCATGTTCCAGTTCGCGTACGTTACCCGGCCAGCCGTATCGCATCAGATGGGCTCGCGCACCGGGGCTTAATACCACGCGGGAAAGCCCCATTCGTAACCGACATTGCTCGCAGAAAAACCCCGCCAGCAGCACCACATCGTCGCCGCGCTCGCGTAGCGGCGGCACGGTAAGCGGAAACACGCTCAGACGATGGTACAGGTCAGCGCGGAAATTCCCGGCCAACACCTCTTCGCGCAGGTCACGGTTGGTTGCCGCCAGCACACGCACGTTGACTCTCAGGCTGCGATCGTCGCCGACGCGCTGAATATCGCCGTACTGCAGGACGCGCAGCAGTTTGGCCTGAAGCGACAGCGACAGTTCGCCAATTTCATCGAGGAACAACGTGCCGTTATCCGCCATTTCGAATTTGCCGCTGCGGTTGCTGATCGCCCCGGTAAACGCCCCTTTGACGTGACCAAACAGTTCACTTTCCGCCACGCTTTCCGGCAGCGCGGCGCAGTTGAGGTACACCAGCGGGTTGACCGCGCGCGGCGAGGCTTCGTGGATGCCCTTCGCCACCAGCTCTTTACCGGTGCCGGTTTCCCCGAAAATCAGCACGTTTAAGTCCGAGGCCGCCACGATATCGATCTCTTTTTTTAGCTGCACCATCCCCGGTGACAGCCCAATCATCTCCGTGTGTGCCACCGGTTCAAACGTCGACGGGCTACCGGGAAGGATGTTCTGGCTCTCCAGCTGTTCGATCAGCAGCGCGTTATTCAGCGCACCGGCGGCCAGCGCGGCAATCAGCCGCAGCTCTTCATCGCTAAAGGTGTCGAACTGATCCGGCGACAGGCCGTCGAGGGTTAATGCCCCAATCAGGTTTTGTCCGGCAAACAGCGGCAGACCGATACAGGCATGAACTTTCAGGCTCTCCTGCCCCGGGATCAGCCCGTCGTAAGGGTCGGGCAAATCACTGTCCGCCGGAAAGCGCACCACGTCACCGGCCCGGGCGATGGTTTCAAGACGCGGATGGCCTTCCAGGGAGAAGCGTCGCCCAAGAACGTCCTGCGCCAGCCCGTCGATAGCCAGCGGAATAAACTGCCGGGCGTCGTAGCGCAGCAGTGCCGACGCATCGCACGCCAGCACGTGGCGCAGCGTCGAAATCAGCCGCTGAAAACGGTCCTGATGACCGATACCGGTTTGCAGTTCAATGGCAATTTTTGCCAGTACGTCCACGGAAAAGCTCATCTGCGCCTCACTGTCATTTTGACCATTCATATTGTCACAATGACCATAAATCAGATAGTCATATTGACTACCCATTACGAGTAATAAAATTTAAAAACCATAAAAAACAGCAACATGAAAAACTGGCACGCAACTTGATAAAGGCTAGTCATCTTATTTGAAAAACGCCGTATTAATTGAGGTTGCTATGTCTATTCTGGTTAAAAATAACATTCATTGGGTTGGCCAACGTGACTGGGAAGTGCGTGACTTCCACGGAACGGAGTACAAAACGCTGCGCGGCAGCAGCTACAACAGCTATCTCATCCGTGAAGGCAAAAACGTGCTCATCGATACCGTCGATCACAAATTCAGCCGGGAGTTCGTGCAAAATCTGCGCAGTGAAATCGATCTTGCGGATATCGACTACATCATCATTAACCATGCGGAAGAGGATCATGCCGGGGCGCTGACCGAGTTAATGTCCTGCATTCCCGACACCCCGATTTACTGCACCACCAACGCCATCGACTCGATTAACGGCCATCACCACCACCCGGAGTGGAATTTCCACACCGTCAAAACCGGCGACACGCTGGATATCGGCAACGGCAAACAGCTGATCTTCGTTGAAACCCCGATGCTGCACTGGCCCGACAGTATGATGACCTACATGACCGGCGATGCGGTGCTGTTCAGCAACGATGCCTTCGGCCAGCACTATTGTGACGAGCGCCTGTTCAACGATGAAGTGGATCAAACCGAGCTGTTCGAACAGTGTCAGCGCTACTACGCCAATATCCTGACGCCGTTCAGCCGTCTGGTGACGCCAAAAATCACCGAAATCCTCGGCTTTAACCTGCCCGTGGATATGATAGCCACCTCTCACGGCGTGGTGTGGCGCGAAAACCCCACCCAGATCGTGGAGCTGTACCTCAAATGGGCCGCGGATTACCAGGAAGACCGTATCACGCTTTTCTACGACACCATGTCTAATAACACCCGCATGATGGCGGACGCCATTGCGCAGGGTATTAACGAAGTCGATCCGAACGTGGCGGTGAAAATCTTCAACGTGGCGCGTAGCGATAAAAACGAGATCCTGACCAACGTCTTTCGCTCCAAGGGCGTGCTGGTGGGCACCTCCACGATGAACAACGTGATGATGCCGAAAATTGCGGGCCTTGTGGAAGAGATGACCGGCCTGCGCTTTCGTAATAAACGGGCCAGTGCATTTGGCTCCCACGGCTGGAGCGGCGGCGCAGTAGACCGGCTCTCCACGCGTTTGCAGGATGCCGGTTTTGAGATGTCCATGAGCCTGAAGGCGAAATGGCGCCCGGACATCGACGCGCTTGAATTGTGCCGCCAGCATGGCCGTGACATTGCGCGTCAGTGGGCGCTCGCGCCGCTCCCCGACATGAACGCTAAAAACCCCGCGCCGCAGCAAGCCTGCGCCACAGCCGTCGCTGACGGTGGCCCTCGCATGCAGTGCAGCGTCTGCCAGTGGATTTACGACCCGGCACAGGGCGAGCCGCTGCAGGATGTTGCCCCCGGTACCCCCTGGAGCGACGTGCCGGACAATTTCCTCTGCCCGGAATGTTCCCTGGGAAAAGAGGTCTTTGACGAACTGGCGACGGAGGCACAATGAACAACGGTATCGTTATCATCGGCTCGGGCTTTGCCGCCCGCCAGCTGGTGAAAAACATTCGCAAGCAAGACGCCCGCGTGCCGTTGACGCTCATTGCCGCCGACAGCATGGACGAGTACAACAAGCCTGATTTAAGCCACGTTATCAGCCAGAATCAGCGAGCCGAAGACCTCACCCGCCAGACCGCGGCGGCGTTCGCGGAACAGTTTAGTCTGCGGTTATTTCCGCACACCTGGATAACCGATATCGACGCCGCCGCCCATGTGGTGAAAGCAAAAGACAAAACCTGGCAATACGACAAGCTGGTACTGGCGACAGGGGCGTCTGCTTTTGTGCCGCCGGTGGAAGGCCGGGAACTGATGATCACCCTCAACAGCCAGCAGGCGTATCAGGCCAGTGAAACCCTGCTGCGTGACGCGAAGCGGGTGATGATTGTCGGCGCAGGGTTGATTGGCACAGAGCTGGCGATGGATTTTAGCCGGGCGGGTAAATCCGTCACCCTGGTCGACCATGCGGCAAGCATTTTGCCGGCGCTGATGCCCGCAGAAGTAAGTAGTCGCTTACAGCATCGTCTGACCGATATGGGCGTACATCTGCTGCTGAAATCCCAGCTGCAAAGCCTGAAGAAAACCGGGAATGGGATTCATGCAACGCTCGACCGCAGCCGCAGCGTTGAGGCGGATGTGGTGGTTGCCGCCACGGGCCTGCGTCCGGAAACGGCGCTGGCGCATCGCGCCGGCGCGGAAACAGGTCGTGGCGTGAAGGTAGACAGCTACCTGCAAACCACGCAGCCCGATATTTACGCCCTGGGTGACTGCGCTGAAATTAACGGACAGGTCCTGCCCTTCCTGCAGCCCATTCAACTGAGCGCCATGTACCTGGCGAAAAACCTGTCTGGCGGCAGTGCGCCACTGAAATTACCCGCCATGCTGGTAAAAGTAAAAACGCCGGCACTCCCGCTACACCTGGCAGGCGAAACCGAGCGTCCGGATCTGCACTGGCAACTCACCATTGAACCTCAGGGAATGGTGGCTCGTGGGTGCGACAGCGAAGGACAAATGCGCGCCTTTGTGGTGAGCGAAGACCGGATGAAGGAGGCTTTCGCTCTGCTGAAATCATTACCCGCTTAACGCTGATTCGCCTGCCACGCTAACGTAACCTTTGGATTTTATGGTCCACAGCCCCGATGTCCCGGGGCTTTTTTTTCAACGTCGTTTATCCAGATAACGACAATGATGTTCAGACGCCGCGTCAGGAACGTACGACAAGCGCATCGTAGCCGCGCCAGCGATAGTTGATCATGGAAATCAGCCAGCAGGCAACGAACAGCCCGACCACCACGAACCCGGCGTTACCGAGGTTGTCATTAACTGCGCCAATGCGATCCCAGAGGCCTCCGCTGAGGGCAAACTTATCCATCAACAGACCCAGAGCTTCCAGCCCGCCGATAAACAGCGCCACCACCACAGAGGTACCGGTGATGGTCATGTTGTAGTAAAGCTTGCGCTGCGGCTTGTTAAACGCCCAGCCGTAAGCGCCGACCATCAGCAGATTGTCGAGGGTATCGACCAGCGCCATACCGCTGGCAAACAGCGCCGGGAAGATCATGATGGACCAGACTGACATCCCGTTTGACGCGCTGGCGGCTGAAATCCCAAGCACACCGATTTCCGTCGCGGTATCAAACCCCAGACCAAACAGGAAACCGACCAGGTACATCTGCCAGCTCTTGTTCACCAGGCGGAACGTTGCGCCAAATAGCCAGTTCATGACTCCGCCTGATGCCGGAAGCGGGATGTCGTCACGCGTGACCTGACCGTTCTTCAGCGCCTGAAAATTACGCCACACGCCGCGCAAAATCACCAGATTGACCAGCGCCATCGCCAGCAGAAACGTTGCAGAAACGGCGGTGCCAATCAGGCTGCCGGTTTCATGAAACCATGCCATATTCTTCTGAAACGCCGTGGCGGTGGCCGCAATGGCAATGGAGGCCAGCACCACAATGGTGGAGTGTCCCAGAGAGAACCATGCCCCCACGCCGGAAGGGCGTTTACCCTGCTGCATCATCTTACGCGTGACGGTATCAATGGCCGCGATGTGGTCGGCATCCACCGCATGACGGAGTCCATAACACCAGGCCAGCAGGCTGGCGGCCATCAGCGCCGTACTGCCGCTGAAGGTTTGCCATGCCCAGCCCCATGCCAGAAGATTAGCCATTACCAGAGCCAGCAGCAGAAACGCCGCGCGGGGTTCATTGCGTAAGAGTCGTAACATTTTACATCCTTTGTGAACATGACCGGGCGGCAGCAACTACCGCCTGCCCGAAGGAGATAGCGCCGTCACCTGACGGCAGATGATGAGGAAAAAGCAGCGTGAAGTCTGAGAGGTAATGGCGCAGTCGCGCGCGCAGCAGACGGTTATGTAACACGCCGCCGCTGAAGCATACGGTGGAAAGCCCCAGTCGTCGGGCATGGGAGATGACAAGCTCCGCCAGCCCTTTCGCCAGCGCATCGTGAAACGCCCATGCCCGCTCGCAGGGTTCCGCCTGCCAGTTCAGCCACTGTTGCCAGAAGCGCGTAAGGTTTTCGGCCTGAAGCGTAACCGGATGTTGAACGTCGTGGCACTGCGCGGCCAGCGCTTCAAGCCGGCAGGCGGCCTCACCTTCATAGCTCTGGGTTTCTGACGTGATGCCGAGCGCGCAGGCCACCGCGTCGAACAGACGTCCGCAGGATGAGGCCAGCGGCGCGTTTAAACCGCGCTGAATGGCCGTAGCCAGCAGCGGCCAGTTTTGCCGCTGAACGTCACGCGTTTCCGGGTACTGCTGCCAGTCCGGCACAAACGCCAGGCAGTGGGCGAGTAAATTGCGCCACGGCTGCATGGCAGCCCTGTCCCCGCCCGGCAGCGCAACCGCAGGCAGACCGCCCAGACGTTCGCAGTCGAGATAGTTTACCCGCAGGCACTCCCCGCCCCACAGCGCGCCGTTTTCGCCCATGCCGATACCATCCAGCGTCAGGGCAATGACATCTCCGCCCTCAAGCGGCCAGCCGTTTTCTGCCATGCATGCCGCCGCGTGAGCGTGGTGGTGAAGCACGGTGTCGATCGGCAAAGCCTGGGCTTGCGCCCACTGTCGGGCGTGATAGCCCGGATGGGCGTCGCATACCACGCGCTGCGGCTGAAACGCATAGATCTGCTGCATCATCGACAGCGCAGAACGCCACTGGGTCTCGACACCGTCGTCACTCAGATCGCCAAAGTGCTGACTCATTACCGCCTGGTTACCGCGCACCAGACAGAAGGTATTTTTCATATCAGCACCGGTGCACACCATCGCCGGGACAGCGCTGAAACCGGCGGGCAGCGTGATGGCATCCGGCACAAAACCGCGCGCGCGACGCAGCATCATACCGTCCTGATCCATCACGGAATCATCCATACGCTGCAGGATGTCGCGGTTGTGCAGCAGGAATCCGTCAGCGATGTCGCCCAGTTCATCCAGTGCCTGCTGGCCGGTGATGGCCGGCGGACGCCCGCTGAGGTTGCCGGAGGTCATCACCAGTGCGCGCTGACAGTCCATCATCAACACATGCTGTAGCGGGTTAGCGGGCAGCATCAGTCCAACGGTGTCCAGCCCTGGCGCGATCGCGTCAGGAAGCGGAGGACACCATGCTTTTGGCGTGAGCACGATGGGCGCTGCAGGCGAGCGCAGCAGCGTTTGCACTGATTCCGGCACTCCCTCCGCCTGCGGGATCATGACCGCCAGTGGCTTCATCGGGCGCTGTTTGCGCGCCCGCAGGGTTGCCACCGCCTGCGCGTTGGATGCGTCACAGGCAAGGTGAAAACCGCCCAGCCCTTTGATGGCGACAATCCCGCCATTTTTGAGCATGTGGACCGCCGCACTCAGCGCAGACTCGCGGGTGGCAACGGTCTCGCCCGCGCGCCATTCCAGCTCGGGTCCACAATCCGGACAGGCTACCGGCTGCGCGTGAAAACGGCGGTCAGCGGGATTGCGGTACTCGGTTTCACACGGCTCACAGAGGGGAAAAGCCGCCATTGACGTGGCCGGGCGGTCATAGGGCATGGCGCGGATGATGGTAAAACGGGGACCGCAATGGGTACAGTTGATAAACGGATAGCGATAACGCCGCGCTCGGGGATCGCGCATTTCAGCCAGGCACGCCGGGCAGGTAGCGGCATCCGGCACAATCTGGGTGTCCATCGCTCCGCCCGCGCTATGGCGAATGGTGAACGCCTGCGGCACCGCTGCCCAGGTAAACGGCTGGCTGTCGACAGCATCGATACGTGCCAGCGGTGGGCAGTCCTGATGCAGCCTCGCGGTAAAGGCCCCCCCATTACCCGCGAGACGCACCAGCACGCCCTCTCCGTCATTACAAACGTCACCCGTCAGCTGTAGCTGATGCGCCAGTTGCCAGACGAAGGGACGAAACCCTACCCCCTGCACCTTGCCGCGCACCCGCAACTGTACGCCGTTATCGCCCATCGCGACTTAAAACAGCAGTGACGATGACGTGTCGAACGCGGCACGACGGCGTTTTTCCGCGCTCATCTGCTCAAGCTTGTCGCGATCCACGCAGACCAGGGCGTGCGTCGGGCAGGCTTCCATACAGGCCGGGCCGGCATCACGGTGGTAGCAGAGGTCGCATTTATTGGCTTCCGCTTTTTCCGCGCGCACGCTCAGCCCCATGCCGCTGTTGCGCACAACCGGACGCACCACGACTTCCATCGCACCGTACGGGCAGGCAACCACACAGGTTTTGCAGCCGATGCAGCGCTCCTGCATCACATGCACGAATCCTTTCTCGCGTTTGATGGCCCCGTTTGGGCAGACGTTAGCGCACGGCGCATCCTCACACTGGCGACAAATAGCGGCCGTGGAGATATTCACGCCTTTAATGACGTGGATCCGCGGTAAAAAGGTATCAGGGGTGAGCGATGCGCAATCCTGCTCCGCCTGATGGGAAACCACACACGCCACTTCACAGGTACGGCAGCCAATGCATTTACTGGCATCGGCCATAATAAAACGGTTCATCTGCTTCTCCAGCATTACAGTCCTGCGCGGAGATATACATAAACCGTGCCAATTATTAACCTTTTGATTTTATGCGATTTATAAAATGACAGCAGGGCTGTCATCGTCACTTCTGACGATGACAGCTGTCGACATCAGCGGTGAGGCCCGTCAATGACCGAGTCACGCAGGATAAGCTCGCCGGAGAAGGTTTGCTGGTACTTAAACTCACCGCCATCCAGCAGGAAGATCAGGCGGCTAATGGTCTCTTTGATCATCTCCGTCACCGGAATGCGCACGCTGGAGAGCGAGGGGACGATGTAGGGGGCGATGGCCACATCGTCAAAGCCAATCACCGACACGGCATCCGGGGTGGCGATCCCGCACTCGTGCAGCTGTTTCATGGCACCAATCGCCATATCGTCATTGCTCGCCACCAGCGCCGAAAAGGTTTCACCGCGCGAAAGCAGGTCAGACACCGCCGCCGCACCGCTGGCCGGGTTCCATTTCCCCTGCGCAATCAGCGACGGGCGCAGCGGGATCTGGTGTTGTGCCAGGGCGTCTTTGTAGCCCGAGAGACGCTCAACGCCCGTGGGGGAATCCAGCGAACCGGTGATAAACGCAATCTCCCGGTGCCCTTTCTGAATCAGCTGCGACACGGCGTCCTGGCAGGAGGCTTTATGATCTGACCAGACGCTGTGACTGCTGTTTTTCCGTAAGCGGCGGTTGAGGACCATAATCGGCTGTTCGCATTTCTCAACAATATCGTCCATCTCATCCACGCTCAGGAAACGCGGGTAAATGATCACCGCGTCACAGCGCATATCGAGCAAATACTGAATGGCCTCGCGCTCTTCATCCGCACTGTGCTTACCGTCCGCCAGGATCAGCTGCCGCCCTTTCTCTTCCGTCATGCGGGCGGCGTGAAAGAGCAGTTCGCTAAAATAGACGCCGTGATAAAGGGTGTTGGTGACCACCAGACCCAGCGTCTGGGTACGTTTGGTCGCCAGATTTCGTGCCAGCAAATTCGGGCGATAGCCGCTCTCTTCAATCGCCTGAAACACCCGGTCTTTGGTCTCCTGGCTGACGTAGCCATTGCCCGACAATACCCTGGAAACCGTCGCTTTCGAAACGCCTGCCCGCTTCGCGACTTCAAGCATCGTGGTCATCGTAATCTTCCGTTTGAAACTACCAGGGCGCAGTGTACTGCACTGCAGAAAAATTGTCGCAGCGGCGATATCACGCTTTTTATCCCTCCAGGTGATCATCATCACGAAATGAAAAAATGTACAAAATGTGATCTTGTTTCATTCAAAGAAACTATTGATGATTATGTGGAACCGGTTTCCTACATTTCTCACAACGATAACAGGATTACATCCGATGGCCAAAAATTACGCTGCACTGGCGAATGATGTTGTCAGCGCGCTCGGCGGCAGAGACAACATCGTCGCCGTCACCCACTGCATGACGCGACTGCGTTTCGTCCTCAAAGACGAAAGCCTCACCGATGCCCCGCGCCTGAAAAGCATTAACGGCGTGCTCGGCGTGGTCCGCAACGACAACCAGTGCCAGGTGATCATTGGCAACACCGTGTCTCAGGCCTACCGCGAAGTGGTAAGCCTGCTGCCCACCGACCTGCAGCCTGCCGTACCGGAAGGCCCGCAGAAAATGACCCTGCGCCGCATCGGTGCCGGGATCCTCGATGCGCTGATCGGCACCATGTCACCGCTGATCCCGGCGATCATCGGCGGTTCAATGGTCAAACTGCTGGCAATGATCCTGGAGATGACCGGCGCGCTGGAAAAAGGGGCACCGACGCTCACCCTTCTGACGCTGATTGGCGATGGCGCGTTCTTCTTCCTGCCGCTGATGGTCGCCGCCTCTGCCGCAGTGAAATTCAAAACCAACATGTCGCTGGCGATTGCCATCGCGGGCGTGCTGGTACATCCGGGCTTTATCGAACTGATGGCGAAAGCCGCACAGGGCGAGCACGTTGAATTCGCCTTTATTCCGGTGACGGCAGTGAAATACACCTACACGGTCATCCCGGCGCTGGTGATGACCTGGTGCCTGTCGTACATCGAACGCTGGGTTGATCGTATTACGCCGGCGGTCACGAAAAACTTCCTTAAACCGATGCTGATCGTTCTGATTGCCGCCCCGCTCGCCATCGTGCTGATAGGGCCGCTCGGGATCTGGATCGGGAGCGCGATTTCAGCGCTGGTCTACACTATTCACGGCTATCTGGGCTGGCTCTCCGTGGCCATTATGGGTGCCCTCTGGCCGCTGCTGGTGATGACCGGGATGCACCGCGTATTTACGCCGACGATCATTCAGACCATTGCCGAGACGGGCAAAGAGGGAATGGTTATGCCGTCGGAAATCGGAGCCAATTTGTCGCTCGGCGGTTCATCGCTGGCGGTGGCGTGGAAAACGAAAAACCCGGAACTGCGCCAGACGGCGCTGGCGGCAGCGGCTTCTGCCATCATGGCAGGCATTTCAGAACCTGCCCTCTATGGTGTGGCGGTACGTCTGAAACGCCCGCTGATTGCGAGCCTTATCAGCGGCTTCATCTGCGGGGCAGTGGCTGGCATAGCCGGTCTTGCCAGCCACTCAATGGCGGCGCCGGGGCTGTTTACCAGCGTGCAGTTCTTCGATCCGGCCAACCCGATGACCATCGTCTGGGTATTCGGGGTCATGGCGCTGGCGGTTGTGCTCTCGTTTGTTCTGACCCTGATTTTAGGTTTTGAAGATATCCCGGTCGAAGACGATGCTGAGAAAGCACGCGCCCTGCAGAGCGCTCCGGTTCAGGCCAAAGCAGCACAAGTCTAAATTTATAGCGAGGTAAAGATGTCTGTTTTTCCACAAGGATTTTTATGGGGCGGCGCGCTTGCCGCCAACCAGAGTGAAGGGGCTTACAGTGAAGGCGGCAAAGGACTGACGACGGTCGATATGATCCCCCACGGCGCGAATCGTCTGGCGGTGAAGGTCGGTAAGGAAAAACGTTTTACGTTGCGTGACGACGAGTTTTACCCGAGCCACGAGGCGATTGATTTTTACCATCGCTACAAAGAAGACATCGCCCTGATGGCGGAGATGGGCTTTACGGTATTTCGTACCTCGATTGCCTGGAGCCGCCTCTACCCGAACGGCGATGAGCCGCTGCCCAATAAAGAGGGGATTGCCTTCTACCGCGCAGTGTTCGAAGAGTGCAAAAAATACAACATCGAACCGTTGGTCACCCTGTGCCATTTCGACGTACCGATGCATCTGGTCACGGAGTATGGATCCTGGCGCAACCGCAAGATGGTCGATTTCTTCGCCCGCTATGCCCGTACCTGTTTCGAAGAATTTAACGGTCTGGTGAAGTACTGGCTCACCTTCAACGAAATCAACATTATGCTGCACAGCCCTTTCTCCGGCGCGGGGCTGGTGTTTGAAGAGGGTGAGAACGAAGATCAGGTGAAATATCAGGCCGCGCATCACGAACTGGTGGCAAGCGCCCTGGCGACCAAAATCGCCCATGAGGTCAACCCGGAAAACCAGGTCGGCTGCATGCTGGCCGGCGGCAACTTCTACCCCTACTCCTGCAAACCGGAAGACGTGTGGATGGCGCTGGAGAAGGACCGCGAAAACCTGTTCTTTATCGACGTGCAGGCGCGCGGCAGCTACCCGGCCTATTCTGCCCGCGTGTTCCGCGAAAAAGGGGTGGTGATTGTCAAAGACCCTGGCGACGATGAACTGCTGAAAAACACCGTCGATTTTGTGTCGTTCAGCTATTACGCCTCGCGCTGCGCGTCGGCGGACATGAACGCCAGTAATACCAATGCGGCGAATATCGTGAAATCCCTGCGCAACCCGCACATCCAGGTCAGCGAATGGGGCTGGGGTATCGACCCACTGGGGCTGCGCATCACCATGAACATGATGTACGACCGCTATCAGAAGCCGCTGTTCCTGGTGGAAAACGGCCTCGGCGCGAAAGACGTCATGGATGAACACGGTGAGATTAATGACGACTACCGTATCAGCTACCTGCGCGAACATATTCGTGCGATGGGCGATGCCATAGAAGACGGTGTACCGCTGATAGGCTACACCACCTGGGGCTGCATTGACCTGGTGGCCGCATCCACGGGCGAGATGAGCAAACGCTACGGGTTTGTCTATGTTGACCGCGACGACGCGGGCAACGGTACGCTGGACAGAACGCGTAAGAAATCGTTCTGGTGGTATAAGAAGGTGATTGCAAGTAACGGCGCGGATCTGGCGTAGCCTGTTGCTCTCTCCCCCGCCCTCTCCCACAGGATGCGGGCGAGGAGGTGTCCAGGCCGGGTGGAAGCTACCACCACCCGGCACTGCTCACAGTCGGGAAAAACCGCCGTCCCCACGCCATCCGGCAAGCCGGGAGTAAACCTCTTCGACGGCCTCTTTCACCGGCGGCGTCATCGGATAATAAAACCCAACGATGTCAGGCTGAATGCCCAGAAACAATACCTCACCCACATCGTCTTTAATCTGATCGACCAGATAGTTCAGCGGCATATTGTGGGTGGTCATCATAAACATCTCGGCGATGTCATCCGGATCAATCAGGCGGGTTTCCCCCGGATTAAGTCCCATATCGGTTGCATCCACAATCAGCAGCCTGTCCGGGTGCAGCTCACGGATCGCCACCACATCGTTTTCCGGTGCGCTGCCGCCGTCAATAACCACCCATTCGCCCTGCGGATGCGCGGCACACATTTGTGCAAGCAGCGGGCCCGCGCCGTCGTCGCCCATCATGCTGTTGCCGACACACAGTAAAACATCAGTCACGTAATCTCCTCACCATCAGGTAGATGGCACTCTCCTGATGAATATCATGCAGCATGCTGAGCAAAATTTTGCTCCAGGCCTGCTGCTGCGGGGTTTGCACGCTCAGCGCGGCGTCGAAAGCACTGGCGAGCATCGCAATGTGGTTGGCGTCGATAACGATCTCACCGTACTTCGGCACGCCTTCCATTTTGCGGCGCGCCGTACTGCCCTCCTCCAGCGTGGCGATCCACGCCAGATAGTCAGGCCACGGGCAGCTTAATGCCGTTTCGAGACAATCTATCACCCCGAGGTGATGCCCAATGGCCAGGCTGTAATAGACCACCTGCTGCGCCGCATCCGGCGTGGCATCGTTCTCATCAATAAACTTACGGCTCAGCTGACTGAACACCACCGTTTCACTCATCGGATACGCGCCTCTTCCACCACCTGATTCAGGTTCGCGACAATCTCATTAAGACGAGGATCGTTTTCCGCCTCCAGCCAGCGCGTGACCTGATGATCGCCCTGGCTCAGCAGACGCAGATAATCGTCGGCAATCTGGCGACCATAGCGATACCCCGCGAGCCGGCGCGCTGTGCGATCGACCTTCACGCGCAGCGGCTGCACCATATCCGGGTGCAGAATTGCGGCAGCCTGGTTGTCGCGTTCACCCGGTTCACGGGCATGTATTTTCTGCTCCAGCAGCCCGAGCGCCATGGCAAAACCGTACAGCGTGGCCGCAGGCGTTGGCGGACAACCGGGAATGTAGACATCCACAGGAACAATTTTATCGGTACCGCCCCAGACGCAGTACAGGTCATGGAAGATGCCGCCACTGTTGCCGCAGGCACCGTAAGAGATACAGATTTTTGGATCCGGTGCGGACTGCCAGGCACGCAATGCTGGCGATCTCATGGCACGGGTAACGGCACCGGTAAACAGCAAAATGTCCGCATGACGCGGTGAAGGCACCACTTTAATACCGAAGCGTTCGGCGTCGAACAGGGGCGACAGCGTGGCAAAGATCTCAATCTCACAGCCGTTGCAGCCGCCGCAGTCCACGCGGTACACATAGGCCGAACGTTTAATGTTTTTCAGCAGCGAGGCCTTCATGCTGGCGATGGATTCCTCCACCGTCATCGGCACCGGAATGCCGTTAGCGTCGCGTGGGCCGATCAGGTTTTCCATCAGCTGGCCTCTCTCATATGACGGGTAATATCGATGCGATCCGACGGCAGCAGGCATTTCTGCCGTTTGCAGTCCGGGCAGGTTTCAAAGCTTTCGCGATGATGCTCCGCGCGGGCATCACCGTTGTGCTGCAACAGCGCGATGGCGTAGTCGATCTCTTTTTGTACGGCAAACGGGCGTTTGCAGACACGGCAGTTGCACAGCGCGAAACGCGACTGCTGCAGAAAATCCTCTTTCTTCCAGACCGCCAGCTCGTACTCCTGCGAAAGACGGATCGCCACCGTCGGGCAAACTTCCTCGCAGCGGCCGCAGAAAATGCAGCGCCCGAGGTTGAACTGCCAGGCCAGCTCGCCCGTTTTCAGATCGGTTTCCACCGTCAGGGCATTTGACGGGCAGGCGTTAACGCAGGCAGCACAGCCGATGCACTGTTGCGGGTTGTGCTCCGGCTTGCCGCGAAAGTTTTTATCGACCGGCATCGGCTCCAGCGGATAGCGGCTGGTCACCGTCCCGGTTTTGATCACTTTTTTGATGAAGGTAAACATGTTGACTCCTGCTTATGTGCTGCCTGTGCTCCGCACCCCGGATCTCTCATCAAAAAGAGGGTCAGGGTGAGGGCATCAGCCTGCACAAAATCCCCTATTTCAGCGGCGAGTTCTTACGCTCGATGCTGTAGCGCTCCAGCTCTTTGTACGGCACCACCTGGCTTTTCTTCTTGCGCACATCCACCACCGTCATGCGGTCGGTGCAGGAATAGCACGGATCGAGGCTGCCAATGATCAGCGGCGCATCGGATACCGTATTGCCGCGCAGCATGTAGCGCAGGGTTGGCCAGTTGGCGTAGGTTGCCGCACGGCAGCGCCAGCGGTAGAGCTTCTGGTTGTCACCGGTCATGCTCCAGTGGATATCGTCTCCACGCGGGGCTTCGGCAAACCCCAGCGCAAAGCGGTTTGGAATGTAGGTGAAGCCCTCAACCATCAGCGGACCGCCCGGCAGATTATCCAGACCGAAGTCGATCATGTTCAGCGCGGTGAAGACCTCGTTGATACGCACCTTCAGACGCGAAATAACGTCGCAACCCTGCTCGCTGTGCACGGTCATAGGCAGCAGGCCGTAGCCGACGAATGGATGATCGGCGCGGGTATCGCGGGCGTGGCCGCTGGCGCGAACCATGGGGCCAACGTTACTGAAATCGCGGGCGATTTGCGGATCCAGCCGGCCAATACCGACGGTACGCTGCTCAATGTTCGGCGTGCTGAGCAGCATATCCACCAGCTCCTGAACGTCGCGACGCATCTGCTGCGCCAGCTGGCGGGTCTGGATCATGTCATCTTTCAGCAGATCGCGACGAATCCCGCCGATCAGGTTCAGACCGTACGTTTTACGCGCCCCGGTCAGGATCTCCGCCATCTTCATGGAGGCTTCACGTACGCGGAAAAACTGCATAAAGCCGGAGTCAAAACCGACAAAGTGACAGGCCAGACCGAGGTTCAGCAGGTGCGAGTGCAGACGCTCCACTTCCAGCAGGATGGCGCGGATCATCTGCGCGCGTTCCGGCACCACAATCCCCATGCCGTTCTCCACCGAGGTGGTGTAGGCGGTACTGTGGGCAAACCCGCAGATGCCGCACACGCGGTCAGAGAGGAACGTCACTTCGTTATATCCCATCCGGGTTTCCGCCAGCTTTTCCATCCCGCGATGGACGTAGAACAGGCGGTAGTCGGCATCAATAATATTCTCGCCGTCGACAAACAGGCGGAAGTGGCCCGGCTCGTCAGACGTGACGTGCAGCGGGCCTATCGGCACCACGTTGTTCTTTTTGCTGCCGAGTTCATTGATGAACGCGTAAGTCTCGCTGTCGGTGGTCGGGGCCGGACGCTGACGGTAATCCATGCTGTCTTTACGCAGGGGATAGAGTTCGTCTGGCCAGTCGTCCGGCAGCACCAGACGGCGCTCATCCGGAAGCCCAACCGGGACCAGACCATACATATCGCGCACTTCACGCTCGCCCCAGACGGCGGCGGGCACGCGCGGGGTGACAGACGGGTATTCCGGTTTGTTGGGATCCACTTCGACACGCACGGTGAGCCAGCACTTCTCGCCCTGCTCCATCGACATCACGTAGTAAACCGCATAGTTTCCGCACAGCTGACGCTCGTCGTTGCCGAACAACACCGACAGCCAGCCGCCCTGCTGGTAGTAAAGAAACTCCACCACTTCCGGCAGGTAGTTCACTTTCACGGTCACCGTTATCTGGTCTTTGGTTTGCCAGGACGCCTCCAGCACCACGCCCGGGAAGGCCTGGTGCAACGCGGCGAGATACTGCTGGCCTTTCTTTTCTTCAGACATAAAAACTCTCTTTAATCACGCCACCAGCAAGGAGACGAACGCTAAAAATGCAAAACCAAAACCGGCCCAGGTGATGCGCGACGTCGCCACAAAACGCAGACGCGCCATGCTGTTCTCAAACAGGGCAATCACCAGCACGCCGACAAGTAGCTTGAGCGCGGCAACGACCACCGCCAGCACCAGGCCGGCCGCGGAAAAGTGCGTCATCTGCCCCCACGGGAAGAAGACACCGACAAACATCTGCAGCACCACCAGCTGCTTGAGGCTGATGCCCCACTTCAGCACCGCAAAGCCGTAACCGCTGTACTCGGTCAACGGACCTTCCTGCAGCTCCTGCTCCGCTTCCGCGAGGTCGAACGGCAGTTTGCCCATCTCGATAAACGTCGCGAATGCGCAGGCGCAGAGCGCCAAAAGCAACGGAAGGGAACGGTCCACGGGCCAGTGATACACGGTATGAGTGATAAAGCTGATATGGGTTGACCCCGCGACCTGCGCAGCGACCCACAGGCCGAGCAGCAGGATCGGCTCAACCAGCACGCCGAGCATGGCCTCGCGGCTGGCACCAATCCCGGTAAAGGGGCTGCCGGTATCGAGGCCTGCAATCGCGAAGAAGAAGCGCGCGATGGCGAAGAGGTAGATAAGCGTAATGAGATCGCCCAGCACCGGCAGCGGCGACCCGACGGTGACGACAGGTAACGCCGTGGCGATGGTGAGCATGACGCCAGCCAGCACAAACGGTGTCAGGCGAAAGACCCATCCTGCCGCGTCCGGGGAAACGCTCTGACGTCCCATCAGCTTGAACAAATCACGGTACTCCTGGAGTACACCAGGCCCGCGACGGTTATGCATCCGGGCACGCGCCACGCGGCTCACCCCGGAGAGCAACGGCGCCATGGCAAATAGCACCAGCGCCTGAAGTATTGCCAGTAACAGACTCATGTCAGGCTCCTCGTGAAATCACAATCACAACCAGTACCGCCAGCTCGATCAACGCCAGTCGGCGGAACAGCACGGGCACGGTAGCGCTCTGCCAGCCCGGCACCCACCCCACCGGGTTAAGCCAGTCCCGCAGTTTCAGCACCGCGGCAAAGTTCTCTTTGACCGGCATGGCAAAGCCGTGCGCTGTGATCACCATGGATTGCTCGTGTGCGTAACCGCAAGCCCAGGCGGTACCGCGTGCTCGAGAGGAGAGGCGGTCGCGTCTGAAGAACAGCATCAGCACGAACGGCAGCAGCGGCGCGGCAATCAGCAGCAGCGCAATCATCGGCTGGGACACCGCGGTATGCGCCGTGGTGAGCGGCAGAGGAATGGCGTTACCCAGCAGCGGCAGAAGCCACGGGGCGGCCACCCCGCCCGCGATGCAGCACAGCGCCAGCGCGACAACGCTCGCCCCCATCAATGCCGGCGCACAGCAGGCGTTTTCGGCCTCACGCGTGCGCGGTGCCCCCAGGAAGGTCACGCCGTAAACTTTAGCCATACACATCACCGCCAGCGCACCGGTTATCGCCAGCCCAACCGCCAGCAGCGGGCCGAGCAACCGGGCGATAAACACCTCGCTCTGACCGAGTGCGAAGAAGGACTGATAGATAACCCACTCGCCGGCAAAGCCGTTCAGCGGCGGCAGCGCAGCCATTGCCATCAGCCCCACCAGCATGCACAGAGAGATAACGGGCATTTTTTTGCCGATGCCGCCGAGTTTTTCGATATCGCGATGACCGGTGCGGAACCAGACGCTACCTGCCCCGAGGAACAGGGTGCTTTTAAACAGGCTGTGGTTGATCAGGTGATACAGGCCGCCGATAAAGCCGGCCGCAATCAGCGCCGGTTGATTGAGCGCCAGCCCGGTAACGCCTGCGCCAATACCCAGCAGGATGATGCCGATGTTCTCAAGGGTGTGGTACGCCAGCAGACGCTGGATATTGTGCTCCATCAGGGCGTACAGGCCGCCGACGAAGGCGGTGATCATCCCGGCTACCAGCAGTACAACGCCCCACCACAGCGGCGGCTGCCCACCGGTGAGCGTTATCGTCAGAATGCCGAACAGACCCACCTTCATGACAACCGTCGAGAAGAGCGCTGCGGCAGGCGCGGAGGCATGTGCATGTGCCTGTGGCACCCAGCCGTGCAGCGGGATAATCCCGGCCAGCAGGCCAAAGCCGATCACGCCAAGGAGCCAGACATCATTCCCGAGCGACTGGCCGTTAAGGGCGGAGAAGTCCAGCGTGCCGAAGCGCTGCCACACCAGCCAGCAGGCCAGTGCCAGCAGCAACGTGCCAAGACGCCCCAGCGCAAACCACAGTTTGCCGGAGGTGCTACAGCCCGTAAGGAACACGCCGCACAGCGCCATGATCTCGGCCATCACCACCAGCGCGCCGAGGTTGCTGGCAGTCACGGTACAGACCGCCGCGGCCATCAGCAGATTGACCAGCAGACCGTTGGGCTGGGTGTGCTGATGGCGGTGCCAGTCAATATTAAACAGGCTGATAAACACGCCGCACAGACCAAAGGTCACCAGCCAGATGGCATTCAGCGGCGTAATTTCAACGGTGTGCCGTATCAGCGGCATCACCGCTTCGACAGATTGTCCGCCTGTTAACACGAGGCCACCGGCCACCAGCGTCATCACGCTGCCAACCGCCCCGCCGATACCGGCTATCCAGCCGCTCAGGGTTTTATGGAAAGAGAAGATCAAGGCCAACACAGCGGCGGCGGCAAAATAGGCCACCGCGCTGGTAATCATCATCACCGCGTTCATTTCGCCCCCTCGTTCAGCGCCTGAAGCAGAGAAAGATCGCCGAAATCACTGTTAATGGTCAGCTCACGCTTACGTTTACTGGTGCGAACGATGTCGCGAATATTGACCAGAATCAGCGCCTTCGTCGGGCAGGTACGCACACAGGCTGGCCCTTGTTCATCAAAGCTGCACAGGTCGCATTTGACCGCAACGGCACGCACGCCGGGAACCCAGTCAAGCAGCGTGCTCACCTTCGCCGGCGCAGGTGGCGCTGGCGGCGCTTTCGGGGAGTTGGCATTCGCCGGGATATGCAGTGGACGGCTGCCGGAAAATTCAATCGCGCCGAACGGGCAGGCAATGCCGCACAGTTTGCAGCTCACGCACAGACTTTCATTCAGCTGCACTGCCCCCTCGACACGGGTGATGGCATTAACAGGACAGACTCCCGCGCAGGGGGCATCTTCACAGTGGTGGCAGAGCTGCGGCGCAGACTCTTTTTCATTACGCATGACGCGCAGGCGCGGCATGGACTGTAGCCCGTGCTGACGGTGCGTTTCCGAACAGGCCGCCTCACAGGTTCGACAGCCAATACAGACCGTCGAGTCAGCAATTACAAAACGGTTCACCGGGTCATCCTCTGGTGATAGTCATTTTTGACGAAAAACTGTCTTGTCGACACTTCTCGACACGCAATGGTCAGGCCACGTTCGCTGAGGGATTTCCATCCATCAGCTGTTTCAGGTTGACCGGGAGATCGTGTTCAACAGCGGCGTACAGGCCGTTATAAACCGGCGCGATTTTTTCCAGATAGTGCTCCAGCACCTGCTGGCGATCGCGGTTACTGACGTGACCATCGACCATCCCGTCGGCCATCAGCTGCGCCTTCGCAATACACTGTTTTTCACCTTCTTTTGTTTCGACGTAGTACTCGATGGTGTGGCTGTTGAAGGTGTCTGCCAGGGTGACGTTTATCGTGAAATGGCCGAAGAGCACAAAGCGCATATCCCCCTGCGCTGCACAGCTCATGGCGTGGTGAAGACGGGCTTTTGACAGGGTGATGCCCTGAATCAGAGAGTTGCAGTAAAGGTGCCACTGCTCCTGTAACTGCTGATGGCGCTGCGCAATGTAATCCGCTTTTTCGCTAATTTCCCAAATAGTCATAAAAGGTATCCGGTTAATGGAGATAGCGGCTATTAAGCAGATTCCATGCCAGTTTTTAATGCATTGATTTTTAACTATTTTAATCAAAATAAGCGTGTCAATCGCGCCGTGTCGACGTGTCATTTCGACAGCATTGACATCGTCACGCCTTAACAAAAATCAAGCTGGCACCGTTATTGCATTATCGGGGCAATTCATTGAGGAGGCGTCATGCACGAAATCACCCTCTGCCAGCGGGCCGTCGAGTTAATTGAACAGCAGGCGCGGGCAAACAATGCAAAACGCGTCACCGGTGTCTGGCTACAGGTCGGGGCCTTTTCCTGCGTTGAAACCAGCGCCCTGACCTTCTGCTTTGAGCTGGTGTGCCGCGGCACGCTGGCGGAAGGCTGTGAACTTCATATTGAAGAACAGCAGGCGGAGTGCTGGTGCGCGCAGTGTCAGCAATACGTCACTCTGCTTTCATCGAAGGTTCAGCGCTGTCCGCAGTGCCAGAGCAGCGAGCTTCGCATCGTGGCGGATGACGGCATGCAGATCCAACGTCTCGAAATCGAGAAGGAGTAAAATATGTGTAGTACCTGCGGTTGCGCTGAAGGCAACCTGTATATAGAAGGGGATGAACACCGTCCTCACGCCGCGTTTCGCTCCGCACCCTTTTCACCTGCCCCTCGCCCTGCAGCGGCATTAACCGGTATCACCTTCGCCCCCCGACACTCCGCTGCGGGCGACCTGCATTACGGGCATGGCATCGCCGGTACCCACGCACCGGGGCTCAGCCAGCGTCAGATGCTGGAGGTGGAAATCAACGTTCTGGATAAAAACAACCAGATTGCAGCACGCAACCGCGCCCGCTTTGCCACGCGTAAACAGCTGGTCCTGAACCTGGTCTCCAGCCCCGGCTCCGGCAAAACCACGCTGCTGACACAAACGCTCCACCGCCTGAACGGACGCATCTCCTGCGCGGTGATCGAAGGCGATCAGCAGACGGTGAACGACGCCGCGCGTATTCGCGAAACCGGCACGCCCGCCATTCAGGTTAATACGGGTAAAGGCTGCCATCTGGATGCACAAATGATTGCCGACGCCACGCCGCGCTTGCCGCTGGCGGACAACGGCATCCTGTTTATTGAGAACGTGGGCAACCTGGTCTGTCCGGCCAGCTTCGATCTCGGTGAGCGACATAAGGTCGCGGTGCTCTCGGTGACCGAAGGTGAAGACAAGCCGCTTAAATATCCGCATATGTTTGCCGCCGCTTCGCTGATGTTGCTGAACAAAGTTGACCTGCTGCCGTACCTGAATTTCGACGTGGATAAATGCATGGCCTATGCCCGTGAAGTGAACCCGGATATTGACATTATGCTGGTATCCGCCACCCGCGGCGATGGGATGGACGCCTGGCTGAACTGGCTGGAGAGCGAACGATGTGCATAGGCGTCCCCGGACAAATTCACGCCATTGACGGGAATCAGGCCCGCGTTGAGGTGTGCGGCATATTGCGCGACGTCGACCTGACGCTCGTCGGCAGCACCGACGAAACCGGCGCCTCACGCCTCGGTCAGTGGGTGCTAGTGCACGTGGGGTTTGCCATGAGCATCATCAACGAAACGGAGGCCCGAGACACGCTCGATGCCCTTCAGAATATGTTCGACGTGGAGCCGGACGTCGGGGCATTGCTGTACGGCGAGGAGCGGTAAACCATGCGCTACGTTGATGAATATCGCGCGCCTGAGCAGGTGATGCAGCTGATTGAACATCTGAAAACACGGGCGGCACTGCTGAGCTATACCGCCGAAAAGCCGCTGCGTATTATGGAAGTCTGCGGCGGGCATACGCATGCCATCTTTAAATTTGGCCTCGACCAGCTTCTGCCGGAAAACATCGAGTTTATCCATGGCCCCGGCTGCCCGGTGTGCGTCCTGCCGATGGGACGCATCGACGCCTGCCTTGAGATAGCCCACCAGCCTGACGTGATTTTCTGTACCTTTGGCGATGCGATGCGCGTGCCGGGCAAAAACGGCTCGCTGCTGCAGGCAAAAGCCCAGGGCGCGGATATCAGGATCGTGTACTCGCCGATGGACGCCCTGACGCTGGCCACCCATAACCCCGGTCGCAAGGTCGTCTTTTTCGGGCTTGGTTTTGAAACCACTATGCCCGCCACGGCCATCACGCTGCAGCAGGCCAAAGCCCGCGACATTGATAACTTTTTCTTTTTTTGCCAGCACATTACGCTCATCCCGACGTTACGCAGCCTGCTTGAAGAGCCGGACAACGGAATTGACGCTTTTCTGGCGCCGGGCCATGTCAGCATGGTTATCGGGACGGCGGCCTACGGCTTTATCGCTGAACAGTTCGAACGGCCTTTAGTGGTGGCTGGTTTCGAACCTCTTGATCTACTGCAAGGCGTGACCATGCTGGTTGAGCAGAAAATAGCAGCCCAGAGTGCAGTAGAAAATCAGTACCGCCGTGTCGTCCCCGACAGTGGAAATGTGGTGGCCCAGCAGGCGATAGCCGAGGTATTTAGCGTCGAGGGCGACAGCGAATGGCGTGGTCTGGGGCTGATTGCTGAGTCCGGCGTGCGCCTGACGCCAGCCTACCGGTCGTTCGACGCCGAAGCCCACTTCCGCCCGCAGCCGCAACAGGTGTGGGACGACCCGCGGGCCCGCTGTGGCGAAGTGCTCACCGGCAAATGCAAACCCCATCACTGCCCGTTATTTGGCAACACCTGTAACCCGCAAACGGCTTTTGGCGCGCTGATGGTCTCTTCCGAAGGGGCGTGTGCCGCGTGGTATCAGTATCGCAATCAGGAGTCTGAAGCATGAATACGGTTGAAATGGCACACGGCAGCGGCGGCCTGGCGATGCAGCAGCTGATTAACCGTCTGTTTATGGACGCGTTTGATAACCCCTGGCTGGCGGAGCAGGAGGATCAGGCCCGCATTGACCTCTCCACCCTGACCGCGCAGGGCGACAGGCTGGCCTTTTCCACCGACAGCTACGTGATTGACCCGCTGTTCTTCCCGGGCGGCGATATCGGCAAGCTCGCGGTCTGCGGTACGGCAAACGACGTGGCCGTCAGCGGTGCTGTTCCGCACTTTCTCTCCTGCGGCTTTATCCTTGAAGAGGGGCTGCCGATGGAGACGCTCTCTGCGGTCGTCAGCAGCATGGCGCACACGGCACGCGAGGCGGGTATCGCCATCGTCACCGGCGACACCAAAGTGGTCCAGCGTGGCGCAGCCGACAAACTGTTCATCAATACCGCCGGCATGGGGGCGATCCCTGCCGACATTCACTGGGGCGCGCAGCAGCTTGCCGTCGGCGACGTGCTGATCGTCAGCGGATCGCTGGGCTGCCACGGGGCGACGATCCTGAACCTGCGTGAAGGCCTGGGGCTGGACGGAGAATTACGCAGTGATTGCGCGGTACTGACCCCGCTTATCCAGACCCTGCGTTCCCTTCCAGGCGTGAAAGCCCTGCGCGATGCGACCCGCGGCGGGGTTAACGCCGTGGTACATGAGTTCGCGGCGCGCTGCGGTCTGGGTATCGAACTCACTGAACGCGCGCTGCCCGTTAAGCCTGCCGTTCGCGGCTTGTGCGAACTCCTCGGGCTCGACCCGCTAAACTTTGCAAATGAAGGCAAGCTGGTCATTGGCGTGGAGCGCGCGGCGGCCGAATCCGTACTTGAACAGCTGCGGGCACATCCTTTCGGGAAAGAGGCCGCGCTGATTGGTGAAGTGGTTGAGCGCAAAGGGGTGCGCCTGACCGGGTTGTATGGCGTCAAGCGGACGCTGGATCTGCCGCACGCGGAACCTTTACCCCGCATTTGCTAGAACCGCGCCAAAAGCGGTCAGCACTGACTTTCTCTTTTTTGCCAGTTTCTATTGGAAAGCAATATGCCGTATACACCGATGAGCGATCTTGGACAGCAGGGCCTGTTTGACATTACGCGCACACTTTTACAGCAGCCCGATCTTGGCGCGCTGAGCGATGCCCTGACGCGGCTGGTCAGGCAATCAGCGCTGGCAGACAGCGCCGCAATTGTGCTCTGGCATAGCGCAAGCCATCGCGCGAGCTACTATTCAACGCGCGACAATGGCAAAGCGTTTGAGTACGAGGATGAAACCTACCTCGCTCATGGTCCTGTCCGGCGTATTCTTTCCCGCCCGGAGGCGCTGCACTGCAATTTTGAGGAATTCCGCGAAGCGTGGCCGATGCTGGCGCAGAGTCAGTTATACCCGCCTTTCGGCCACTACAGCCTGCTGCCACTGGCGGTGGAAGGGCATATCTTCGGCGGCTGCGAGTTTATTCGTCACACCGACCAGCCGTGGAGCGAGGCGGAATACGAGCGTCTGCACACCTTCACCCAGATTGTGGCCGTGGTCGCAGAGCAAATTCAAAGCCGCGTCACCAATAATGTGGATTACGACCTGCTGAGCCGCGAACGTGACAATTTCCGGATCCTGGTGGCCATCACCAACGCGGTGCTTTCGCGCCTCGATATGGATGAGCTGGTCAGCGAAGTCTCAAAAGAGATCCACCACTATTTCAAAATCGACGCCATCAGTATTGCGCTCCGGGGGCACCGGAAAGGCAAGCTGAACATCTACTCCACCCACTATCTTGATGAGGCAAACCCCGCCCACGAACAGAGTGAAGTGGATGAGGCGGGCACGCTCTCTGAGCGGGTATTTAAAAGCAAAGAGATCCTGCTGCTCAACCTCAACGAGCAGGATGCGCTCGCGCCTTATGAGCGGATGCTGTTTAACACCTGGGGGAATAAAATCCAGACGCTGTGCCTGCTGCCGCTGATGTCCGGCAATACTATGCTTGGTGTCCTGAAGCTGGCGCAGTGTGAAGAGGGCGTCTTTACCACCGCCAACCTGAAACTGTTGCGCCAGATTGCCGAGCGTATCTCCATCGCACTGGATAACGCGCTGGCCTATCAGGAGATCCACCGTCTGAAAGAACGGCTGGTGGATGAAAACCTGGCGCTGACGGAACAGCTCAACAACGTGGACAGCGAGTTTGGCGAAATCATCGGCCGCAGCGATGCCATGTACAGCGTGCTGAAACAGGTGGAGATGGTGGCGCAAAGTGACAGTACGGTGCTGATCCTCGGTGAAACCGGCACCGGTAAAGAGCTGATTGCCCGTGCGATCCACAACCTCAGCAACCGTAACAGCCGCCGCATGGTGAAGATGAACTGCGCCGCTATGCCCGCAGGCCTGCTGGAAAGCGATCTCTTTGGCCACGAACGCGGCGCGTTTACCGGTGCCAGCAGCCAGCGTCTGGGCCGTTTCGAGCTGGCGGACAAAAGCTCGTTGTTCCTTGATGAAGTGGGCGACATGCCTCTGGAGCTGCAGCCCAAACTGCTTCGCGTCTTGCAGGAGCAGGAGTTTGAACGTCTTGGCAGTAACAAACTTATCCAGACTGACGTGCGGCTCATTGCCGCCACCAACCGCGACCTGAAAAAAATGGTCGCCGACCGCGAGTTTCGAAGCGACCTCTATTATCGCCTGAACGTCTTCCCAATCTGCCTGCCGCCCCTGCGTGAACGGCCGGAAGATATCCCTCTGCTGGTCAAAGCGTTTACCGCCAAAATAGCCCGCCGGATGGGCCGCAACATCGACAGTATCCCCGCCGAGACGCTACGTACCCTCTCCTCGATGGAGTGGCCGGGTAACGTCCGTGAACTGGAAAACGTCATTGAACGTGCGGTATTGCTGACGCGCGGTAACGTACTGCAACTCTCCCTGCCCGAAGTTTCCCTGCCCGAAACCCCGGTTACAGCCACCGACGTGGCGCAGGAAGGTGAAGACGAATATCAGCTGATCATGCGCGTGCTGAAAGAGACTAACGGTGTCGTGGCCGGACCGAAAGGTGCCGCCCAGCGACTGGGGCTAAAACGCACCACGCTGCTCTCGCGCATGAAACGTCTCGGGATTGATAAAGAGAGCCTGGTGTAGCGTCATTCTGGCTGAGATCCCGCATGCAGGCGTTGGGATACGGTTGTCAGCGAAGCGCCTGAACGGTTACTTTTTCGGGCGATACTTTTCCGGTAATTCCGGTACCGGGCGACGGTCATCCATCAGGTGGCGTACCGTCAGGATGGGATGACGCCATAACATACGTGGGCCAGCCCAGCGCATCACCTGCTTCATCTCTTCGCGCCTGGCAGGCTGATAGCAGTGAACGGGGCACTGTTTACAGGCGGGTTTTTCCTCACCAAAAACGCATTTATCCAGGCGCTTATTGGCATACGCTTTCAGCGCCTGATAATGCCCCTCTTCCTGCGAAGCCTGGGGACACTGTGTTTCATACAGCGCGATCATTTTCGCGATCGTCGCTTTCTCACGTGCAATGCGTTTTCCGGACATAACGGCTCACCAGACAATAAAGTGCATTTATAATACGCCTTTCAGCTACTGATTTCAGGTGTTGCATTCTGTTTTCTGAAGGCTGATTCCAGTATTAAGCCCACGCCTGCAGTAAATCACTGGTATTTTATACAGCGTCAGGAATGACCCTTGTCCACGTTGTCCGGAGGCCGTATGCACGAGATCGCTATCACCAAATCCTATCGTCATTTGAAAGTGGGGTATTTCAGAAAGCGTCATGAAGACCGTAACACCAAGATACCCAAACGCTACAGCGTGCATGCGGCGCTGAGCTTAAAGGGCGACTGGCTTGAAAAAGCGGGGTTTACCACCCATTCGCAGGTCAGAGTAGGGGTTGAGCATGGAAAAATTGTCATTGAGTTAGTGCAGGAAGGCACCTCGTAAAGCCGCGACATTTTTCTGCGCCGTACCTTTTTTTCATGCGACAATAGAAGGAACTAACGGCCACTGAGCCGCCCAAAGCGTATTATTTTCAAAGAAATGGACATCATAACTCCATGAGCACAATCGACAATTTCGACGCACATACGCCGATGATGCAGCAGTACCTGAAGCTGAAAGCACAGCATCCGGAAATCTTGCTGTTCTACCGTATGGGCGATTTTTACGAGCTATTTTATGACGATGCCAGACGTGCGTCGCAGCTGCTCGACATCTCGCTGACCCGGCGTGGCGCATCTGCAGGCGAGCCCATTCCCATGGCCGGTATTCCGCATCACGCGGTAGAAAACTACCTTGCGAAACTGGTGAATCAGGGTGAGTCAGTCGCCATCTGCGAACAGATCGGCGATCCGGCAACCTCAAAAGGGCCGGTTGAGCGCAAAGTCGTGCGCATCGTCACGCCTGGTACGATCAGCGACGAAGCCCTGCTGCAGGAGCGCCAGGATAACCTGCTGGCGGCACTGTGGCAGGACGGCAAAGGTTTCGGTTATGCGACGCTGGATATCAGCTCCGGACGTTTTCGTCTGAGTGAACCGGCAGATCGTGAAACGATGGCGGCTGAATTGCAGCGCACGAACCCGGCAGAACTGCTCTATGCCGAAGATTTTGCCGAGATGGCGCTGATTGAAGGCCGCCGCGGTCTGCGCCGTCGTCCGCTGTGGGAGTTCGAAATTGATACCGCGCGCCAGCAGTTGAATCTGCAGTTTGGCACCCGCGATCTGATTGGCTTTGGTGTGGAAAATGCCCCGCGCGGACTGTGTGCCGCGGGTTGCCTGCTGCAGTACGTCAAAGATACTCAGCGCACCACCCTGCCGCATATCCGCTCGATCACGATGGAGCGTCAGCAGGACAGCATCATTATGGATGCCGCGACGCGTCGTAATCTGGAGATCACCCAGAATCTGGCCGGAGGCGCGGAAAACACCCTCGCTTCCGTCCTCGACAGCACGGTGACGCCGATGGGCAGCCGTATGTTAAAACGCTGGCTGCATATGCCCATTCGCGATACCGACACGCTTACCTGTCGTCAGCAGACGATTGCCGCATTGCAGGATCGCTACAATGAACTGCAGCCCGTGCTGCGCCAGGTCGGCGATCTGGAGCGTATTCTTGCGCGTCTGGCGCTGCGTACGGCACGTCCGCGCGACCTCGCCCGCATGCGTCATGCCTTCCAGCAGTTGCCGGAATTGCGCAGCCTGCTCGCCGATGTGCATAGCGCGCCGGTGCAGAAACTGCGTGAAACCATGGGTGAATTTAGCGAGCTGCGCGAGCTGCTCGAACGCGCCATTATTGACGCCCCTCCGGTTCTGGTGCGTGACGGCGGTGTAATTGCCCCGGGCTACAACGAAGAGCTGGATGAATGGCGTGCGCTGGCCGACGGTGCCACGGACTACCTGGATAAGCTGGAAATTCGCGAGCGCGAACGCCTTGGGCTCGATACCCTCAAAGTGGGCTATAACGCGGTTCACGGTTACTACATTCAGATCAGCCGTGGACAAAGCCATCTGGCCCCCATCCACTACGTGCGCCGCCAGACGCTGAAAAACGCTGAGCGTTACATTATCCCTGAACTGAAAGAGTACGAGGACAAAGTTCTCACCTCGAAAGGCAAGGCGCTGGCGCTGGAGAAACAGCTGTATGAAGAGCTGTTCGACATGCTGATGCCGCACCTTGCAGACCTGCAGTCAAGCGCCAGCGCGCTGGCAGAGCTGGACGTGCTGGTCAACCTGGCAGAACGCGCTGAAACGCTGAACTACACCTGCCCGACCTTTACCGATAAACCCGGTATTCGCATCACCGAAGGCCGTCATCCGGTTGTGGAACGGGTGCTGAACGAGCCGTTCATCGCCAACCCGCTAAGCCTGTCGCCACAGAGAAG
Organism: Enterobacter sp. J49; assembly: GCF_002148625.1. NCBI lineage: Bacteria > Pseudomonadati > Pseudomonadota > Gammaproteobacteria > Enterobacterales > Enterobacteriaceae > Enterobacter > Enterobacter sp. J49. The sequence continues at coordinate 137,827 of NZ_MWPY01000024.1, read as the reverse complement.
AATGCTGATCATTACCGGTCCAAACATGGGCGGTAAAAGTACCTATATGCGCCAGACAGCGCTTATCGCTCTGCTCGCCTATATCGGCAGCTACGTTCCTGCGCAAAAAGTGGAGATTGGCCCTATCGACCGTATCTTTACCCGTGTCGGGGCAGCGGACGATCTGGCCAGCGGCCGCTCAACCTTTATGGTGGAGATGACCGAAACCGCCAATATTCTGCATAACGCGACCGAATACAGCCTGGTGTTGATGGACGAAGTCGGGCGCGGAACATCAACCTATGATGGTCTGTCACTGGCATGGGCCTGCGCTGAAAACCTTGCCAATAAGATCAAGGCAATGACGCTGTTCGCAACCCACTATTTCGAGCTGACACAGTTGCCAGAAAAGATGGAAGGCGTGGCAAACGTCCACCTCGATGCGCTGGAACACGGCGATACCATCGCCTTTATGCACACCGTACAGGATGGTGCCGCGAGCAAGAGCTATGGCCTGGCCGTGGCCGCGCTGGCGGGGGTTCCAAAAGAGGTGATAAAACGTGCGCGCCAGAAATTGCGTGAGCTGGAGAGCCTGTCACCGAATGCCGCGGCCACGCAGATTGATGGCACGCAAATGTCGTTGCTAGCCCCGGCTGAAGAGACTTCACCGGCCGTTGAGGCGCTGGAAAATCTCGATCCGGACTCGCTCACGCCGCGTCAGGCGCTGGAGTGGATTTATCGCCTGAAAAGCCTGGTGTAGTCTGCACCCGGTGGCGCAATGCTTACCGGGCCTGCCGGGAAGTAGCGGTATCTGAAACAAACAGGCCGGGTAAGGCGAAACCGCCTCCCGGCTTTTTTTTAGCGCTTATCGTCGGCCAGTAACGGCGGGATCGTCGGCACCTGTGGTGCGTCATCGATATCCTTCTGCGTCATGCGAAACGCTTGCGGATAATGATCGCGGTGGGTCCGGCGTAGCGGCTCCGTGTCACGCCAGGTATACAGACAATGCTGGCACTGATAGACAGTCCAGACCCCTTTCACCGGTGATGTTGCCATCACCTCAATATGCTCATCAGCACAACGTGGACATATCATCTTTTCCTCCTTATTGGCGTGCAGCCAGCATCGCGGTCAGTTTTTCAGCCCAGGCTTTGGTTTCAGGTAAATCCTGTACCGGCTGGCTGAAGTGGCCCCGGTTGTCGGGTGCAACAGGCGTGGTGGCATCAATAATCAGTTTGTCGGTAATGCCTGCCGGGCTGGAGCCCGGGTCCAGTTCAAGCACCGACATATTCGACAACTGCACCAGATCGCCCGCCGGGTTCACCTTCGAGGACAGCGCCCACATCACCTGCGGCAGGTTGAACGGGTCAACGTCTTCATCCACCATAATCACCATCTTCACGTAGCCCAGGCCGTGCGGCGTGGTCATAGCACGTAAGCCGACTGCGCGGGCAAAGCCACCGTAGCGTTTTTTGGTGGAGATAATCGCCAGCAAACCGTGGGTATACATGGCATTGACCGCCTGCACTTCCGGAAATTCTGCTTTCAGCTGCTGGTAGAGCGGTACACAGGTAGCCGGGCCCATCAGGTAGTCAATTTCGGTCCACGGCATGCCGAGGTAGAGGGATTCAAAAATGGGTTTTGTGCGGTAAGACACTTTATCAATACGCACCACCGTCATGTTACGGCCACCAGAGTAGTGCCCGGTAAACTCACCAAAGGGTCCTTCGATTTCGCGCTTGCGGCCTTCAATCACCCCTTCCAGAATGACTTCAGATCCCCACGGTACATCAAAGCCGGTCAGCGGTGCCGTCGCAATGGGATAGGGGCTTTCGCGCAGCGCACCGGCCATCTCATACTCAGATTGATCGTATTTCAGCGGCGTCGCGCCCATAAGTGTAATAATCGGATCATTGCCAAGCGTAATCGCGACCGGCAGATCTTCACCGCGCTCTTCCGCTTTATGCAAATGCAGGGCGATATCGTGCATCGGAACCGGTTGCAGACCCAGCTTGCGTTTTCCCTTCACTTCCATGCGATAGATACCGACGTTCTGCTTGCCGAAGTTATCCGCATCAAGCGGATCGCGTGAAACGACGCACGCTTTGTCGAGGTAAAAACCGCCGTCACCGTCGTTCAGACGGAACAGCGGCAGGATGTCGAAAAGGTTAATGTCTTCACCCTCCACCGTATTTTGAGCCCAGGCGGGATCTGCACGGCGCTCTGGCGTGACGGGGAATTTATCCCAGCGGCGAATAAACTCATCAATCTGTTTTTTGACGGGGGTGTTCGCGGGCAGTCCCATAGAAATAGCGTGATTCTGCCAGGAACCAATGGTGTTCATTACCACCCTGGCATCGGTAAACCCGCGAATATTATCGAACCACAGCGCCGGTGCGCCGTCGCCAATACGGCCTGTGGCATTGGCTGCCGCGGCCAGGTCCGGTTCTGCATTCACCTCTTCTTCAATTTTCAGCAGTTGCCCTTGCTCATCGAGCGCCTGCAGGAAGCTTCTCAAATCATCAAATGCCATCTTTATTCTCCTGTGAAAAATGTTTTGCTTCCCGCAACCCGTTCCAGCGGCGCGCTTTTTTGTGCTCCAGACCAAACTGGTCGAGCACGCGGGTCACAATGTGATGGGTGATATCGTCGGCGGTCTGCGGGTGGTTGTAATACGCGGGCATCGGCGGCACCATTGCCACGCCCATACGGGACAGTGCGAGCATATTCTCGAGATGAATGGTGCTGAGCGGGGTTTCACGAGGAACCAGCACCAGTTTGCGCCCCTCTTTCAGCACCACATCTGCCGCACGGCCCACCAGTCCTTCGGCGTAGCCTGCGCGAATGCCTGCCAGGGTTTTCATACTGCAGGGAATGACGATCATGCCGTCGGTGCGAAACGAGCCGGATGAGATAGTGGCAGCCTGATCGGCCGGGCTGTGGACAACATCGGCCAGCGCAGCCACATCATGTGCGGTGTAGGGCGTCTCCAGCTCAATGGTGGTTTTTGCCCATTTCGACATGACCAGATGGGTCTCCACCTCCGGCATGTCACGTAATGCCTGCAGCAACGCTACGCCCAGCGGCGCGCCCGTTGCGCCCGTCATTCCAACTATCAATCTCATTCAGCACCTCAATGAATTCGTTCGTATACGAACATGTTAAATACGTTACTCCCGGATCCTGTTTCTGACAATATTGTTCGTACACGATCACATTAATTGCTAAAAATTGCCGCGTTAAAATCCTGGGCAAGAGCGGCTATCATAGGGAGAGAATTTTTCGTCGGAGTGTTCATGGAACTGAGACAAGAGGCGTTTCACCTGTTACGCCAGCTTTTTCAACAGCATACTGCCCGTTGGCAACATGCATTGCCGGAACTGACCAAACCGCAGTACGCGGTATTGCGGTCTATTGCCGAAAACCCGGGGATTGAGCAAGTTGCTCTGACAGAAGTGGCGGTCAGCACAAAGGCGACGCTCGCGGAGATGCTGAGCCGCATGGAGGCGCGTGGACTGGTAAAACGCGAGCACGATCCGGCGGACAAGCGCCGTCGTTTCGTCTTCCTGACGCCGGAAGGTGAAGCGCTGCTTGCCAGCTGTAAACCGATCGGCAATGACGTGGACGAGGCGTTTTTAGGGCGGCTGAGCAACGACGAGCGGGCGCAATTCTCCGCACTCGTCAAAAAAATGATGCGCGACTAGTTAACCCGGGTGCGCATAAAATCGATAAAGGTGCGCACTTTCGCGGGCACATGCGGGGCATCGGGATAAACCGCATAGATGCCCTGCCGCGCAAAGGTATATTCCGGTAAAACCGACACCAGCTTACCGTCATCAAGCGCATGGCGCGCCAGCCACTCCGGCAACAGCGCCACACCGCATCCCGCGAGCGCAAAAGCCATCAGCGCCTGAGCACTGTCCGCAAACAAACGCGGTGCTTTTTTAATTTCCAGCGTGGCGGGCTCACCGCTGGCATTGTTCACCTGCCAGCGCAGCGGCGAGGCTAAGCGCTCATGAATAATCCATTCAGCTTTCGCCAGCTGTTCAAGCGATTCTACAGGATGGTTACGCAGCCAGCCGGGCGTCGCTACGGGGAAAATAGTGAACTGCGTTATCAGTGCCGCGTGATAGCGTGAATCGGCAAGGGTTCCCAGCCGGATGGCGACATCAAAGCGCTCTGAAATCAAATCGGCATGCAGTGAAGACGAAACGTGACGCACGCGAAGGTCCGGGTGTTGCTGGCTAAACTCAGCCAGTAACGGGACCACAACCTGCGAGCCGTACTCCGGTGTGGTGGTGATCCGCAACTCCCCCGTGAGACCTGCGTGGTTTGCACGGACGTCGTCCTTCAGGCGTTCCGCGTCCTTTAAAAGCACGACGCTCCGTTGATGGAAAAGCCTCCCTGCCTCGGTTAACGTCAGTCGGCGGGTGGAACGCAGCAACAGGGTGACACCCAGTTCATCTTCCAGCTGGCGGATATTGAAGCTGACCACCGCTTTTGTCAGCCCCATTGCCTCTGCTGCGGCGGTGAAACTGCCGGTATCTGCGACGGCGACAAACATCGCGGTACGCTGCAAATTAATCATGGTCAGCCCTATTACTGTCAAAAATTTTTTGACAGTATATCGCGCTTTATAACGTTTATCCGTACCTCCCTGCCCGATACGATACGCCCCTCACTGGAGGTGCCGCCATGTCGTATCGCAGCAAAGTCGCCGTTGTCTATCTGCTGGGCTTTTTTCTTGATTTAATTAATATGTTTATCGCCAGCGTCGCTTTCCCGGCAATGGCTCAGGCGTTCAACGCCACGCCCTCATCGCTTGCCTGGGTCAGTAACGGCTATATTGCCGGTCTGACACTCGTCATCCCCTTCAGCACCCTGCTGACGCGCAGGCTCGGGCCGAAGCATGTCATTCTGCTTTCGCTTTTTCTCTTTAGCGCCGCCTCCGTTGCGGCAGGTTTGTCATCCTCACTTGAGAGCCTGATTGCCTGGCGAGTGCTGCAGGGCATGGGAGGGGGTTTACTGATCCCGGTCGGACAGGCGCTGACCTGGCAACAGTTTAAACCCCATGAGCGTGCCAGGCTCTCCTCAGCGGTCATGCTGGTTGCATTGCTTGCGCCTGCATGCTCACCCGCCGTGGGGGGAGTGCTGGTTCAGGCACTCAGCTGGCGATGGATATTTTTTGCCACAACGCCTGTCGCCGCCGTGACGTTTTTCCTGGCCTGCGTGTGGCTTAAGAATGAGAGGCCCCCCGTGAAAGCGAGCAGGCTGTTAAACCTGCCCCTGCTGGCCGACCCGCTGCTGCGTTTTTCCATGCTTGTCTATTTGTGCGTACCCGGCATGTTTATTGGGGTGAACGTCACGGGGATGTATTATCTTCAGAGCGAGGCGCACATGACACCTGCCGCAACGGGGATGCTGATGCTGCCATGGTCTCTGGCCTCGTTTATGGCGATCACCGCGACCGGACGTTATTTTAACCGCGTGGGTCCCCGGCCTCTCATTGTCGTGGGTTGCCTGTTACAGGCGCTGGGCGTTTTACTGCTGCTTAACGTCAACCCGACTACCACAGTGTTGTTACCTGGCGTCGCGTTTACGTTAATGGGCGCGGGCGGCAGTCTTTGCAGCAGTACGGCGCAAAGCAGCGCATTTTTAACGACGGCGCGCGACGATATGCCTGACGCCAGCGCGCTATGGAATCTTAATCGTCAGATCAGTTTTTTTGCCGGGGCATTCCTGCTCTCGCAGGTGCTGAACCTGACACTGGCGTTTTTCACGCCGCTCGCCGCATGGCACGGGATGTTTAGTGTTGCTGCGGCCATCACATTACTGCCCGTCGTGTACGTCTTTCGTCTTAACAACACGCAGGTGCTTTCAGAGGTGCAACAGGAGAAACCATGACCCATTTCGAACAGGACATTATCGACGTTCACGTTAAGCTGGAGAACTGGTTGGGTAAGGGCGAAGGGGATGTTGACGCCCTGCTTGCCCACTTTCAGCCGGATTTTATGATGCTCACCCCAGGTGGCGTCCATTTTGACTATAACGCGCTGGTCGGTTTCCTGGACCTTCAGCGCGGCAGCCGTCCTGGTCTGGAGATTGTTCTTGATGAGATAACGACGCTACAGACGTGGGCCAACGGCGCAGTGCTTCACTACCGGGAAACGCAAACTCGCCCGGATCAGCCCGTCAATGTGCGCTGGTCAACCGCCGTGCTCAATCAGAAGGATGGCAAGATAACGTGGCGTTTGCTGCACGAAACGGCACAACCGTAACGCAAAAGAAAAAGGCCCGTCTCACGACGGGCCTTTTTTGATGAAAGATTGCTTATTCGCGGAACAGCGCTTCGATATTCAGACCTTGTCCCTGCAGGATTTCACGCAGGCGACGCAGACCTTCAACCTGAATCTGACGAACACGTTCACGGGTCAGGCCAATTTCGCGGCCGACGTCTTCCAGTGTTGCAGCTTCATACCCCAGTAAACCGAAACGACGTGCCAGCACTTCACGCTGTTTGGCGTTCAGTTCGAACAGCCATTTGACGATGCTCTGTTTCATGTCATCGTCCTGCGTGGTGTCTTCCGGACCGTTGTCTTTTTCATCGGCCAGGATGTCCAGCAGCGCTTTTTCGGAGTCGCCACCCAACGGGGTGTCAACGGAGGTAATGCGCTCGTTGAGACGCAGCATACGGCTTACGTCATCAACCGGTTTATCAAGTTGTTCGGCGATCTCTTCCGCGCTTGGCTCGTGGTCCAGTTTATGGGACAACTCGCGCGCAGTACGCAGATAGACGTTCAACTCTTTGACGATGTGAATCGGCAGGCGAATCGTACGGGTTTGGTTCATAATCGCCCGTTCGATGGTCTGACGAATCCACCAGGTCGCGTAGGTTGAGAAACGGAACCCGCGTTCCGGGTCAAACTTCTCAACTGCGCGGATGAGACCTAAGTTGCCCTCTTCAATCAGGTCCAGTAGAGCCAGACCTCGATTGCCGTAACGACGGGCAATTTTCACGACCAGACGCAAGTTACTTTCAATCATGCGACGGCGCGAGGCAACATCACCACGCAAAGCACGACGTGCGAAATAGACTTCTTCTTCGGCCGTTAACAGTGGGGAGTAACCAATCTCCCCAAGGTAAAGCTGAGTCGCGTCCAGTACACGCTGTGTGGCGCCCTGCGATAACAGCTCTTCTTCAGCCAAATCGTTATCACTGGGTTCCTCTTCTACTAAGGCTTTTTCATCAAAAGCCTCTGCTCCGTTCTCATCAAATTCCGCATCTTCATTTAAATCATGAACTTTCAGCGTATTCTGACTCATAAGGTGGCTCCTACCCGTGATCCCTGAACGAGACACCCTGGCTGGCATGCCCCGTCAACTTATCGCTGCGGCAAATACTGCAGCGGGTTTACGGATTTCCCCTTGTAACGAATTTCAAAATGCAAGCGTGTAGAACTGGTGCCGGTGCTACCCATGGTAGCGATTTTTTGCCCCGCCTTAACTTCTTGTTGTTCCCGGACCAGCATTGTGTCGTTATGGGCGTAGGCACTCAGGTAATCATCGTTATGTTTGATGATAATAAGATTACCGTAACCGCGCAGAGCGTTACCGGCATATACCACACGACCGTCTGCGGTCGCGATAATAGCCTGTCCCTTATTACCTGCGATATCGATCCCTTTATTTCCTCCCTCGGAGGAAGAGAAGTTTTCGATAACCTTGCCGTCAGTTGGCCAGCGCCATGCAGAAATTGGCGAACTGGAGGTCATACTGCTGGCAGTCGGTTCAGTAGAGCTAACCACAGGTGCCGTAGTCGGTGCTGTGACAACAGTCGCAGTCCCTTTATTATTCGGCAACATTTTGTTAGCAGTCTGATCACCTGAATCCTCAGAATACGTAATTACCGGTTGTGAAGCAACCACCGTGGTGGATTTTTGTGCAGGCTTAACGCTGTTATTTTGTGCAGTGACATCGGCCGCTGAAACGGTGTTGCCAGGCGTGAGCGGCGTACCCGTCGCATTGCCCACCTGGAGCGTCTGGCCGACTTCCAGACCATACGGGGCCTGGACGTTATTACGCTGCGCCAGGTCACGGAAATCGTTCCCGGTGATCCACGCAATATAGAACAGCGTGTCGCCGCGTTTTACGGTATAGGTGCTCCCACCGGTATAGCTACCTTTCGGAATGTTCCCATACTGGCGGTTATACACTATGCGGCCATTTTGAGTCTGCACAGGGTGTTCCACTGGCTGAACCTGTGTTGGCTGCGTAACAGGAGGCTGCATTGGCTGAATGGGCGGATTTTGTTGTGCCGCAGCAGTACCCATTTTAGGCGGAGGCGTGATCAACATTCCGCTGGACGTGTTACCCGAGCTGCTGGATCCCCCCACGGAACTGACGGGCGCAGGTGCATTATTAGAACTTGTACAGCCTGCCAGCCAGAGCGAAACCAGTGATAATGCCGCAACACGGCTGATGGTGAATTTAGGGCTTCCCGCGCTCATTTATCCCCCAGGAATGTGTTAACTACCAGTGACTTAAAATTTACCGTGATGACACGAATCTTTCGCGCCACACCATACGCTGAATTTGCCTTAATAACCCTGGATAATTCTGAGTCTCAGGCCAACTCCCCCTTTACCAGAGGAACAAAGCGCACGGCTTCCACGGTATCGATAATAAACTCGCCGCCACGCCGACGAACGCGCTTCAGGAGCTGTTGCTCGTCCCCGACAGGCAGAACAAGAATGCCGCCTTCATCCAGCTGCGATAACAGAGCAGCGGGAATTTCAGGTGGAGCAGCCGTCACGATGATCGCGTCAAACGGGGCGCGTGCCTGCCAACCCTGCCATCCATCACCGTGTCGTGTCGAAACGTTATGTAAATCAAGTTGTTTCAGGCGACGACGCGCCTGCCACTGCAAACCTTTAATACGCTCAACGGAGCAAACATGGTGCACCAGATGCGCCAGGATCGCGGTTTGGTACCCCGACCCGGTGCCAATTTCCAGCACGCGCGAATGGGGCGTGAGCTCCAGCAGCTCCGTCATACGCGCCACCATGTAAGGCTGTGAAATCGTCTGGCCCTGCCCGATAGGCAGCGCCACGTTTTCCCACGCTTTGTGTTCAAACGCCTCGTCTACAAATTTCTCACGCGGCACCTGGGCGAGCGCGTCGAGCACATGCTCGTCGCGGATCCCCTGAGCGCGTAGCTGTTCCAGAAGAGTTTGTACACGTTTGCTTACCATTGCGCGTTCACTCCTGCGCGATCCAGCCAACACGACACCACATCATGCGCACTATACGCGGTTAAATCTACATGCAGCGGCGTAACCGAGACATATCCTTCATCAACGGCGGCAAAGTCGGTATCCGGTCCGGCGTCACACTTGTCGCCAGGAGGACCAATCCAGTAAAGCGTATTGCCGCGCGGATCCTGCTGCGGGATCACCTGGTCAGCCGGGTGTCGGCTTCCGCAACGCGTTACGCGAATGCCTTTGATTTCACTCAACGGCAGATCCGGCACGTTAATATTGAGGATGCGCCCGGTACGCAGCGGCTCGCGATTGAGCGCCCGCAGGAGAGAACAGGTCACCGCTGCCGCCGTGTCGTAGTGCGTGTGGCCGTTTAACGAAACGGCCAGCGCAGGGAACCCCAGATGGCGCCCTTCCATGGCGGCGGCCACGGTTCCGGAGTAAATCACATCGTCGCCAAGATTGGGCCCGGCGTTAATACCGGAGACGACGATGTCCGGGCGCGGGCGCATCAGCGCGTTCACGCCCAGAAAAACGCAGTCGGTCGGCGTGCCCATCTGGACGGCGATATCACCATTTTCAAAGGTAAAGGTGCGAAGCGACGACTCCAGCGTCAGAGAGTTAGACGCTCCACTGCGGTTACGATCGGGTGCCACGACCTGCACTTCCGCAAATTCGCGAAGGTGTTTCGCCAGGGTCTGTATACCCGGCGCATGGATCCCGTCATCGTTACTCAGCAATATTCGCATAATCACCCGACGTGTTGATAAGTTCCCTGACAACACTGGTGGCAAAGCTACCTGCCGGCAGCCAGAAGCGTAACTCGACGGTTACGTCGTCCCACCAGTTCCAGCTCAACTGTTGCGGATAGAGCAGCATCGCACGGCGTGCCGCCTCGACTTTTTCCCGCACCAGCAATGTTTGTAATGCCTGCATATCAGCGACAGCAGACTGCTCAGCAGCCAGCGCATCGCCCTGCGTACCCCAGTCGCCCGTGCCGGGCAAGGCTGCGGTAATCATCAGCGTTTGAGTATCCACGCGCGACTGCACATCGGCCATTTCTTCAGCCGTCGCCACAAACCAGCTCCCGCGTCCCGCTAATTGTAGCGCATCGCCGACAACAACTTGATTCGCGTCCGGTTTTTTCAGCCGTTCGCTCACAATCTGATTAAACAACGCACTGCGGGCCGCCGACAACCAAAAACTGCGTTTATTCCTGTCGCGGACCGGGGCATCGCTTTGCGCCCAGCGCAGTGCGCCGAGCAGGTTGCTGCCGCCGATACCAAAGCGCTGTGCGCCAAAATAGTTTGGTACGCCGCACGCGTTGATAGCGTTCAGGCGTTTTTCCACATCGTCACGGTCCGAAATCTCACGCAGTACCAGCGTAAAATGGTTGCCCTTCAACGCGCCCAGACGCAGTTTGCGCTTATGGCGTGCATATTCCAGTACCTTACAGCCCTCAAGCTCAAATTTGCTTAAATCAGGCATCGTATTACCCGGCACGCGCGCGCAGAGCCACTGTTCGGTGACGGCGTGTTTATCTTTCTGCCCGGCAAAGCTCACTTCGCGGGCATGAATTTTGAGGAATTTTGCCAGCGCATCGGCCACAAAACGGGTATTGCAGCCATTTTTCAGAATGCGTACCAGGATATGTTCGCCTTCGCCATCCGGCGCAAATCCCAGGTCTTCCACCACAACAAAATCTTCAGGGCTGGCTTTCAGCAGCCCGTTCCCCTGCGGTTTACCGTGCAGCCAGGTCAGGTTGTCGAAGTCCGTCATTGGCTTGCCTTCACCAGCAGCGCCACGGCCTCACAGGCAATCCCTTCACCACGACCGGTAAAGCCCAGTTTCTCTGTCGTCGTCGCTTTGACGTTAACATCATCCATGTGGCAACCCAGATCTTCTGCAATGAACACGCGCATCTGCGGGATATGCGGCAGCATTTTGGGGGCCTGAGCGATGATCGTCACATCCACGTTGCCAAGGGTGTAGCCTTTCGCCTGAATACGACGCCAGGCTTCACGCAGCAGCGCACGGCTGTCCGCACCTTTGAAGGCCGGGTCAGTGTCCGGGAACAGCTTACCGATATCGCCCAGTGCCGCAGCACCCAACAATGCATCGGTCAGGGCATGTAATGCTACGTCGCCATCAGAATGCGCAAGCAGCCCTTTTTCATAAGGAATGCGTACGCCGCCAATGATAATTGGGCCTTCTCCGCCAAAGGCGTGTACATCAAAACCGTGTCCAATTCGCATTATGCCTTCTCCTGATGGGTCGAACGGGTAAGATAAAATTCCGCGAGCTGTAAATCTTCCGGACGCGTCACTTTTATATTATCAGCGCGTCCTTCAACCAGCTCAGGATGGAAACCGCAATACTCCAGCGCCGAGGCTTCGTCCGTGATGGTCGCACCTTCTTTAAGCGCACGCGTTAAGCAGTCGTGGAGTAATTCGCGGGGGAAAAATTGGGGGGTCAGCGCGTGCCATAAATCGACGCGCTCAACGGTGTGTGCGATAGCCTGCTTGCCCGGCTCAGCGCGCTTCATGGTGTCGCGTACCGGGGCGGCAAGAATACCACCTACCCGGCTGGTTTCGCTAAGCGCCAGCAGGCGCGCAAGGTCATCCTGATGCAGGCACGGACGGGCAGCGTCATGGACCAGAACCCATGGTGCCTCACCGGCGGCCTGAATGCCCGCCAGCACGGAATCGGCACGCTCGGCGCCGCCGTCAACAACGGTAATCTGCGGATGATTTGCCAGCGGTAACTGCGCGAAACGCGCATCACCCGGGCTGATAGCGATAATCACGCGCGTCACCCGCGGATGCGCCAGCAGCGCCGCCACAGAGTGTTCGAGGATCGTTTTATCGCCAATAGAGAGGTATTGCTTGGGACATTCTGTCTGCATGCGCCGGCCAAAACCCGCAGCCGGCACCACGGCGCATACGTCCGAAAAAGTTACTGCCATGTCGTAATCCTGGGCCTGATTATCGATTGTTTTGTGCTGAGCCCTGATTGCGTTTAGACGCATCCGGAACCAGACGATAAAAAGTTTCGCCCGGCTTAGTCATACTGAGTTCATTGCGTGCGCGTTCCTCAATCGCCTCTTGCCCGCCATTGAGGTCATCAATTTCAGCAAAGAGTTGATCGTTTCGCGCCTTAAGTTTGGCGTTTGTTGCCTGCTGAGCCGCGACGTCATCGCTTACCCGGCTATAGTCGTGCAGTCCGTTTTTACCGAACCACAGCGAATATTGCAGCCAGATCAGCAAAGCCAGCAACAGCAGCGTTAGTTTACCCATCCTGCCCCCTGAAAAACGGCATCATCATCCCAAAACGCCCCCAGATCTCTTTGCCGGGGTAACAGAGATGCCGCAACATCGCGGGCAAATGTACCACATTTTTTCCGCAGAATCGCCTTGCTCAATATCGTCACACAGTTGTTTACGGTTTGAATTATGGCTGAAGTTAGCCCATGAGCCACAAAAATAACAGACCAAACATCAGAACCACCGTCACAATCGTGACCACGGTACTGTAAAGGAGTTTGCCGTTAAGCAGCGAGTGCAGCGCAATACCGACGACAACCGCCACAGGCATCAGCGCCAGGAAGAAAGGCCAGGTATAGAGAAAGAAGAACAGCGTATTACCGCCGTAGATAAGAAAAGGGATGCCCAGGGCCAGCAACCACGAGACGAAGCCGACTATGGCCCCAGGAAAGGACCAGGTCGTCTCGTCGTCGGTCGCTAACGGCTCCGACCCGGTGGTAATAATGTAGTTCTCACTGTTGCGCATAGCTGATCCTGTGACCGTGACTCATCGTTCGGGAAGACAGCTCCCGAACGATACCGTCTCAGGATCTGATAATATCGTCCCGTCTGAGCAGGTCTAATAATTGGCTTACTAAATTTGTTACCAATTGTTGACCTTCCAGGTGAATTTCAGGCGATTCAGGCGCTTCGTACACCGAGTCAATGCCGGTGAAGTTTCGCAGCTCTCCCGCACGCGCTTTCTTATACAGCCCTTTGGGATCGCGCGCTTCGCAAATTTCCAGCGGCGTATCGACAAACACTTCGATAAAGCGATCCTGCCCGACGCGCTCGCGCACCATCTGGCGTTCGGCACGATGCGGTGAGATAAACGCGGTCAGTACCACTAACCCGGCATCCGCCATCAGGCTGGCCACTTCCCCCACCCTGCGAATATTCTCTTTACGATCGTCGTCGCTGAAGCCCAAATCGCTGCACAGGCCGTGGCGCACATTGTCGCCATCCAGCAGGTAGGTACTGACCCCCTGCTGGTGTAGCGCCTCTTCCAGCGCGCCCGCTACCGTGGATTTACCAGAGCCGGATAGCCCGGTAAACCACAGTACCACGCCACGATGACCGTGAAGTTTCTCGCGCTGCGCGACGGTGACCGGATGAGGATGCCAGACGACGTTCTCATCATGGGCGGCCATTACTTGCCTCCCAGCAGATCGCGCGCATCCCAGTGCGGGAAGTGCTTACGCACCAGCGCATTCAGCTCCAGCTCAAAAGCGCTGAACTCAGAGGCTACCGTAGTAGCTTGTTCATTTGGCTCACGCACCATACCGGCACCCACGGTCACGTTGGAGAGGCGATCGATAAAGATCAGCCCACCCGTTACCGGGTTCTGCTGGTAGGGATCCAGCACCAGCGGCTCGTCAAAGGTCACGTCGACCAGACCAATGCCATTCAGCGGCAGTTCGGTGACGTCGCGCTGGGTCAGGTTATTGATGTCCACCTGGAACTGGATACCGTCCACGCGGGCACGGGTTTTCTTACCCGCGATTTTAATGTCGTAGCTCTGACCGGCGGTCAGCGGTTGTTCAGCCATCCACACCACATCAACGGAAGCCCCCTGCACCGCTGCCAGCGTCTCCTGAGCGTCCACCAGCAGATCGCCGCGGCTGATATCAATTTCATCTTTCAATACCAGCGTGACCGCTTCACCCGCACCGGCTTGCGGCAGATCGCCATCAAAGGTGACGATACGGCTGATGGTGGATTCCACACCAGACGGCAGAACTTTAACGCGCTGACCGACCGCCACGGTGCCCGACGCGATAGTGCCGGAGAAACCGCGGAAATCAAGGTTAGGACGGTTAACGTACTGAACCGGGAAGCGCATCGGCTGGGTGTCGACCACGCGCTGGATCTCCACGGTTTCCAGCACTTCGAGCAGCGTCGGGCCGCTATACCACGGCATGTTCGCGCTCTGGGAAGCCACGTTGTCGCCTTCCAGCGCAGAGAGCGGCACAAAGCGAATATCCAGGTTACCCGGCAGCTGTTCAGCAAACGTCAGGTAACTCTGGCGGATCTCATCAAACTTCTCTTCGCTGAAGTTCACCAGATCCATTTTGTTGACCGCCACCACCAGGTGTTTGATCCCCAGCAACGTGGAGATAAAGCTGTGGCGACGAGTCTGATCCAGTACCCCTTTACGGGCGTCAATCAGCAGGATCGCCAGTTCACAGGTAGACGCACCGGTCGCCATGTTACGGGTGTACTGCTCATGCCCCGGGGTGTCGGCAATAATAAATTTGCGCTTCTCGGTGGAGAAATAGCGATACGCCACATCAATGGTGATGCCCTGCTCGCGCTCGGCCTGCAGGCCGTCCACCAGCAGCGCCAGGTCGAGTTTTTCGCCCTGGGTACCATGACGTTTACTGTCGTTGTGCAGGGACGAGAGCTGATCTTCGTAAATCTGACGCGTATCGTGCAGCAGACGGCCGATCAGCGTGCTTTTCCCGTCATCGACGCTGCCGCAGGTCAAAAAGCGCAGCAGGCTTTTGTGTTGTTGCGCGTGCAGATAAGCTTCTACGCCGCCTTCATTGGCAATTTGTTGAGCAATGGTCGTGTTCATGGCGGCTCCTTAGAAATAACCCTGACGTTTCTTCAGCTCCATGGAGCCTGCCTGGTCGCGGTCAATCACGCGGCCCTGTCGCTCACTGGTGGTCGACACCAGCATCTCTTCAATGATCTCCGGCAGCGTCTGCGCACTGGACTCCACGGCACCGGTCAATGGCCAGCAGCCGAGGGTACGGAAACGCACCATCTGCTTTTTGATCACTTCGCCTGGCTGCAGGTCGATGCGATCGTCATCGATCATCATCAGCATGCCGTCACGCTCCAGCACCGGACGTTCAGCGGCCAGGTACAACGGCACGATCTCGATATTTTCCAGATAGATGTACTGCCAGATATCCAGCTCGGTCCAGTTGGAGAGCGGGAACACGCGAATGCTTTCGCCCTTGTTGATCTGGCCGTTGTAGTTATGCCACAGCTCCGGACGCTGGTTTTTTGGATCCCAGCGGTGGAAGCGGTCGCGGAAAGAGTAGATGCGCTCTTTCGCACGGGATTTTTCTTCGTCACGACGTGCGCCGCCGAAGGCCGCGTCAAAACCGTATTTGTTCAGCGCCTGCTTCAGCCCTTCGGTTTTCATGATGTCAGTGTGTTTGGCACTACCGTGCACGAACGGGTTAATGCCCATCGCCACCCCTTCCGGGTTTTTATGCACCAGCAGTTCGCAGCCGTAGGCTTTTGCCGTACGGTCGCGGAATTCATACATTTCACGGAACTTCCAGCCGGTATCAACGTGCAGCAGCGGGAACGGCAGCGTACCCGGGTAAAACGCTTTACGCGCCAGGTGTAGCATCACGCTGGAATCTTTACCGATGGAATACATCATCACCGGGTTGGAGAATTCGGCTGCCACTTCGCGGATAATATGGATACTTTCCGCTTCGAGCTGCCGCAGGTGAGTAAGTCGTTTTTGGTCCATAACCGTTCCTTAAGCCAGATTCACCACAGAGGAGCCAAACCCCTCTGAGTCTGTTGTATGTTGAAACCAGGCGAGTGTGCTGTGCAGGTGCACCACTTCCCCTACCACGATAAGCGCGGGCATAGGGGCCTCTTTCGCCAGGGTGGCAAGATCCTGTAGCGTACCGATAGCCACATGCTGATCGACGCGCGTGCCGCGAGAAATTACGGCGACCGGCGTGGTTGCCTCTCGACCGTGTTGAATAAGTTGTTCACTGATGTCCGCCGCCTTCATCGTGCCCATATAGATAGCCAGCGTCTGACGACTCTGGGCCAGATGCGACCAGTCAAACGGGGTGCTGTCCGCCTTGTAATGGCCCGTGACAAAGGTCACGCTCTGGGCGTAATCGCGGTGAGTAAGCGGTATACCGGCGTAGGCCGTCACTGCGGAAGCCGCCGTGATACCCGGGACGACCTGGAACGGCACGCCCGCTTCAGCCGCCGCCTGCAGCTCTTCCCCGCCGCGACCAAAGATAAACGGGTCGCCACCTTTAAGCCGCACCACCGTTTTGCCCGCTTTTGCCGCCGCCACCAGCATCTGGTTGGTGTCATGCTGCGGTACAGAGTGCTCGCCCGCCCGTTTGCCAACGCAGATTTGTTCTGCGTCACGGCGAATCAATTCGCGCACCCCGTCGGTGACCAGATGGTCGTAGAACACCACATCGGCATCCTGAAGCACCTGCAGGCCGCGCAGGGTCAGCAGCCCGGCATCACCCGGCCCCGCACCGACCAGAATGATCTCGCCGCCGCTACTGCCAGGGTTATCCAGCTCATCTTCGAGGATCTGCTGCGCCGCCGTTTCATTCCCGGCATGCATCAGGCTGGCAAAACGACCGCGGAACACGCGTTCCCAAAAGCGACGGCGTTCCGTCACGCTGGTCAGGCGCGTTTTCAGATGGTTACGCCAGAAGCTCGCTTTCTCCGCCATCCGCCCAAGGCTGGTAGGCAAAAGTGCTTCGATTTTTTCCCGCAGCACGCGTGCCAGCACCGGCGCGGTACCGCCGGAGGAGATGGCCACCAGCAATGGCGAACGGTCAACAATCGACGGGAAGATAAACGAACACAGCGGCCGATCGTCCACCACGTTCACCAGACGGTGACGGGCCTGAGCCGCCTCTGAAATACGGCGGTTGAGCTCACGGTTATCGGTTGCCGCAATCACCAGCACCACGCTGTCGATTTGCGACTCGTCGAAATCCGCCTCGTCGACTATCCGTACCTGCGCCCCCGCTCGCTGCAGAAACGCGATTTTGCGATCGGCAACCTCACCGGTGCCGACTACCAGCACAGGTCTGTCTTTTATCGAGGCAAAAAGGGGCAGATAGTCCACAAGCTACAACTCACTAACAACAAGGAATAGTGGGACTATAGGGGGCGGCTTAGATCGAATGAAATTACGAATTGGAATGAGTAGTTACTCAATGGAATAACGCCATGGAAAAGCAAAGATCAAAAAGTGCTTAACACGCGAATTTTCGGGCATTTAAGAGCAATTCAAATTGTGTATGGTCGATCACAGTTTCATACTAGGCGGGTTAAAATTTTGCTCTGTTTTTAAGGACTCACTATGTTTTCCGCAACGCGCCACCGTATCGCTGCCCTGGCGCTCGGCGTTTGCTTTATCCTTCCGGCCCAGGCAAAAAATCAGCCCTATGGTGAAATCGCGAATATGCAGGCGCGGCATATTGCGACCGTCTTTCCGGGTCGTATGACCGGCACGCCAGCGGAAATGCTTTCCGCCGATTATATTCGCCAGCAATTTGCTGACATGGGTTACCAGAGCGATATCCGATCGTTTCACAGCCGCTACGTCTATACCTCGCGCAATAAAACAAAAAACTGGCATAACGTGACCGGCAGTACGGTCATTGCGGCCCATGAAGGTAGCGCGGCGGAACAGATCATTATCATGGCGCACCTGGACACCTACGCGCCAATGAGCGACGCCGATACCGACAATAATCTCGGCGGGCTGACGTTACAGGGGCTGGATGATAACGCGGCGGGTCTGGGCGTGATGCTCGAACTGGCAGAGCGAATGAAAGACATTCCAACCCAATACGGGATCCGTTTCGTTGCCACCAGCGGTGAAGAAGAGGGAAAACTTGGCGCGGAGAATCTCCTGAAACGCATGAGTGCCGAGGAGAGGAAAAATACGCTGCTGGTGATTAACCTCGATAACCTGATCGTCGGCGATAAGCTCTATTTCAACAGCGGACAGAGTACGCCGGGTACCGTGCGTAAACTGACGCGCGACCGCGCGCTGGCAATCGCCCGCAGCCATGGGGTGTATGCCACCAGCAACCCGGGCGGGAATCCCGATTATCCTCGCGGAACCGGCTGCTGTAATGATGGTGAAGTGTTCGATAAAGCGGGCATTCCTGTTCTGTACGTGGAAGCCACTAACTGGATGCTGGGTAAGAAAGACGGTTATCAGCAGCGGGTGAAATCGAAGGCTTTCCCGGACGGGACGAGCTGGCATAACGTGCTGCTGGATAATCAGCAGCATATTGATAGCGCACTGCCGCAGCGGATTGAACATCGCAGTCGGGATGTGGTTAAAGTGATGCTGCCGCTGGTGAAAGAGCTGGCAAAAGCTGGGAAAGCGTAGAACAGAACATGTCCCTCACCCTTTGTAAGAGGGTGAGGGAAAAGGGAACAGAATTTACCCTTCGTGCAATCCGCACTCGCGCTTAAGTCCAAAGAATCGCGTCTCTTCTTCCGCCATGCCCGGTTCCCATTTACGCGTGGTATGGGTATCGCCCACTGACAGATAACCCTGGTCCCAGAGCGGGTGGTATTTCAGTCCGTGTTTTTGCAGGTACTGGTAAACCGTACGGTTATCCCAGTCGATGATCGGCAGCACTTTAAACACCCCGCGCTGAACCGCCAGCACCGGGAGCGTGGCGCGACTTCCGGACTGCTCGCGGCGTAACCCCGCAAACCAGGTCTGCGCGTTAAGCTCTTTCAGCGCCCGGTTCATCGGCTCGACCTTGTTGATCTCATTGTATTTCTCAATGCCCTCAACGCCCTGTTCCCACAGTTTGCCATACCGCGCCTCCTGCCAGGCCGCACTTTGCTCCGCACGGTAGACTTTCAGGTTCAGCCCGAGCTTGTCCGTCAGCTCATCGATAAACTGGTAGGTTTCCGGGAACAGGTAGCCGGTATCGGTCAGGATCACCGGAATGTCCGGACGAATCTGGTTCACCAGATGCAAACTCACCGCAGCCTGAATACCAAAACTTGACGAGAGCACATAATCACCCGGCAGGTTTTCCAGGGCCCATGCCACGCGGCCTTCGGCGTCGAGCTTTTCAAGCTGCGCATTGGTTTCTGCCAGCGCCAGAATGCGATCGACTTTTGGCAGTTCATTTAGGGCGTTTAGATCGAGTACGGACATAATTACCTCTCGTGTTTACTCCCAGAAATCCCTTGCGGGATCGAGCACCGGGCGAATAATGCCCGCACGCACCGTAAAGTCGCCGAAGCCTTCACCCGCTTCGCG
Source organism: Enterobacter sp. J49 (assembly GCF_002148625.1). Lineage (NCBI taxonomy): Bacteria > Pseudomonadati > Pseudomonadota > Gammaproteobacteria > Enterobacterales > Enterobacteriaceae > Enterobacter > Enterobacter sp. J49. Next base: position 118,251 of record NZ_MWPY01000024.1, on the reverse strand, counting down.
CTCTTTCGCCCAGCGCCCGACAAGCTCGTCGATAGAATCAAGAATTTCCGGCTCGGTGATGTTCTCACGGAACATGCGCGGAATACGCGTTCCGATACGGTTGCCGCCGAGGTGCAGGTTATAGCGACCCGGCGCTTTACCCACCAGCCCCAGCTCGGCCAGCATCGCACGGCCACAGCCGTTCGGGCAGCCGGTGACACGCATAACAATATGCTCGTCCGGAATACCGTGTTTTTCCAGAATCGCTTCCACCTTATCGGTGAATGACGGCAGGAAACGCTCTGCTTCCGCCATCGCCAGCGGGCAGGTCGGGAACGACACGCAGGCCATTGAGTTTTCACGCTGCGGCTTCACCGCGTCCATCAACCCATGGTCGTGCGCCAGTTTCTCAATCTTCGCTTTCTGGCTTTCCGGCACGCCGGCAACGATCAGGTTCTGGTTAGCGGTGATACGGAATTCACCTTTATGGATCTTCGCAATTTCCAGCAGACCGGTTTTCAGCGGGCGGCCCGGATAATCAAGAATACGGCCGTTTTCAATAAACAGCGTCAGGTGCCATTTATTGTCGATGCCTTTAACCCAGCCAATACGATCGCCACGTCCCGTAAATTCATACGGACGGATCGGCTCAAACTTAATCCCCGCGCGACGCTCCACTTCCGCTTTGAACGTCTCTACGCCCACGCGCTCCAGGGTGTATTTGGTTTTCGCGTTTTTACGATCCGTACGGTTACCCCAGTCGCGCTGCGTGGTGACAACCGCTTCAGCCACGGCCAGCGTGTGCTCCAGCGGCAGGAAACCAAATTCGCTTGCGGTGCGGGCATAGGTTTTCTTGTTACCGTGTTCGATGGAGAGACCGCCGCCCACCAGCAGGTTAAAGCCCACCAGCTTGCCATTTTCGGCAATCGCCACGAAGTTCATGTCGTTGGCGTGCAGATCGATATCGTTCTGCGGCGGGATCACCACGGTGGTTTTGAACTTACGCGGCAGATAGGTCTGGCCGAGGATCGGTTCTTCGTCGGTGGTGGCCACTTTTTCCTGATCGAGCCAGATCTCCGCATAGGCGCGGGTGCGTGGCAGCAGGTGCTCAGAGATCTTCTTCGCCCACTCATAGGCTTCGGCGTGCAGCTCGGACTCGTACGGGTTCGAGGTGCAGAGCACGTTACGGTTCATGTCGTTGGCCGTGGCCAGCGCGTCCAGCCCGACAGAGTGCAGCATCTGGTGTACCGGCTTCACGTTCTTCTTCAGAATGCCGTGGAACTGGAAGGTCTGACGGTTGGTCAGACGGATGCTGCCATAAAGGGTATTTTCACCCGCAAACTTATCGATCGCCTGCCACTGTTTCGTGGTGATCACCCCGCCCGGAAGACGGCAGCGCAGCAGCATCGCATGACGCGGCTCCAGCTTCTGTTCTGCACGTTCGGCGCGGATATCACGGTCGTCCTGCTGATACATACCGTGGAAACGGATCAGCAGAAAGTTGTCGCCTTTAAAGCCGCCGGTGAGACCGTCATTCAGATCTTCAGCAATGGTGCCGCGCAGATAGTTGCTTTCCAGCTTCATGCGCTCGGCGTCTGTCAGTTTACCTTCGACCACCAGTGGCCCTGGATGTTTTTCGCTCATTAGTAGACATCTCGCTGATAACGGCGCTCAACGCGCAGCTCACTTAAAAATTCATCCGCCGTTTCGGCATCCATACCGCCGAATTCGGCAATCACTTCCAGCAATGCCTGCTCAACGTCTTTCGCCATGCGATTGGCGTCGCCGCAGACATAAATGTGGGCACCGTCATTGATCCAGCGCCACAGCTCTGCGCCCTGTTCGCGCAGTTTGTCTTGTACGTATACTTTTTCTTGCTGATCGCGGGACCAGGCCAGGTCGATGCGCGTCAGGACGCCTTCTTTGACGTAACGCTGCCACTCAACCTGATAGAGGAAATCTTCCGTAAAGTGCGGGTTGCCGAAGAACAACCAGTTTTTACCTGGCGCCTCATCTGCAGCGCGCTGCTGCATAAAGGCGCGGAATGGTGCAATACCGGTACCCGGCCCAATCATGATGACCGGTGTTTCCGGGTTCGCAGGCAGACGGAAGTTGTCGTTGTGCTCGATAAACACGCGCACTTCACCGTCTTCCTCCACGCGATCGGCCAGGAAGCTTGATGCCCCGCCCGCACGGGCACGGCCTTCGATGTCATAACGCACCACGCCCACGGTGATATGCACTTCGCTCTCCACTTCGGCCTGCGAAGAGGCAATGGAGTAGAGGCGCGGCGTCAGCGGACGCAGCAGGCCGATTAGCGCATCCGCATCCAGCTGTGCCGGAGAGAAACGCACCATATCGACAATCGGCGTCGTCGCGGCGTAATGCTGCAGCTTCGCCTTATCCCCCACCAGAGGCAGCAGCGATTCACTGCGCGTTAAGGTGGCGTAATTTTCAACGATGTTTGGCGTGTTGACCGTCAGTTCGAAATGCCACTGCAGCGCCTCAGAGAGCGGCTGCGTGTTACCGTCGACGGTGACAGGCTCATCGCCTTTCAGCCACAGCAGTTCGACCAGTTCTTTAACCAGCGCCGGATCGTTCTGGTACCAGATCCCAAGTGCATCGCCCGGCTGGTAACGCAGACCGGAATCACCGAGATCGATTTCAATATGCCGCACGTCTTTCTCAGAGTCGCGACCGGTAATTTTCTGATTAACCGCCAGGCTCGCTGCCAGCGGTGCCTCTTTGGTATACGGGCTGGTGTGAATATCATTGACTGCACCCGCCGCGGTGACGGCAGCCTGCGCTGGCGTTTCTTTTGGCACGCGTGCTTTCAGCACGTCAACGATGCGCGCACGCCATTCAGCGGCTGCGGTCTGGTATTCCACATCCGCATCAACGCGGTCCAGCAGGCGCTCAGCGCCCAGTTCCGCCAGTTTGCTGTCGAAATCTTTACCGGACTGGCAGAAAAATTCGTAGGAGGTGTCGCCCAGGCCAAACACGGCGAACGCCGTCCCGTTCAGTTTTGGGGCTTTTTTCGAGAACAGGAACTTATGCAGGGCCACCGCTTCTTCTGCCGGCTCACCCTCACCCTGGGTTGAAGCCACCACCACCAGCAGTTTTTCGGACGCGATCTGTTTGAATTTATAGTCCCCGGCGTTCACCAGGTTCACGTTCAGTTTGGCGGCCAGCAGGTCGTCGCGCAGTGCTTCGGCCACACGGCGAGCATTGCCCGTCTGCGAGGCAGAAATCAGCGTAATCGCCGGAATTTCTACCGCAGTTGCCGGTGCAGCAGCCACAGCGCCCGGTTGCTGGTTAAGCATTCCCCAGAAATAGCCGGAGACCCAGGCAAGCTGGGTGGGAGAAAAATCAGAGGTGGCAGCCTGAAGGCGCGCCAGTTGCTCCGGGTTCAGGGGAAGCAAATTTGAAGGTGGGGCCTGTGTTGTCATGCGTCGTTATGTTCCAGTAGCCAAGCGGACTTTAAGCGAATAAATCCAAACTGAAGATAAGGTTAACGGCGAGGATAATAACAATTAAAGAAGGGATGGAAATAATAAATAACCAAATGGACTAACCTATTTTAGTTATCGTTCTTAACGATAAAAACGATTAACTAACCCATTGAAATTAGGTAATAAAACAGTAGCCCTTTCTCGTATGCACCACGTTGCGGCAACAGAGCCGTTTTAGTTAATGATAAAAATTGTGCTTTCCGGTACTATGCGGCGGTTTTTTCCGCATTACTGAGAGCAATAATGTCCACCACACTGTTTAAAGATTTCACCTTCGAAGCCGCCCACCACCTTCCGCATGTTCCTGAAGGGCATAAATGTGGCCGTCTGCACGGGCACTCGTTTATGGTGCGTCTTGAGATAACCGGTGACGTCGATCCGCATACCGGTTGGATCATGGACTTTGCCGAGCTGAAGGCGGCATTCAAGCCGACCTACGATCGTCTGGATCACTACTATCTGAATGATATCCCGGGCCTTGAAAACCCGACCAGTGAAGTGCTGGCTAAATGGATTTGGGATCAGATGAAACCGCAGGTGCCTCTGCTGAGCGCGGTGATGATCAAAGAGACCTGCACCGCGGGCTGTATCTATCGCGGTGAGTAAAAAAAGCCCGGAATATCCGGGCTTTTTTTTAGGCGATGTTCAGGTACTTGTGCGTCTGCATCGACAGCCGCCAGTTGCGGGCAATACAGGTTTCAATACACAGGCGCGTGGCATCCTCTTTCTGGCTGATAGGCTGCAGCGCGATGATCCGCTGCTTTTCATCCGTCAGCGTGGCGAGCAGTTCATCCAGCGCTTCGATATCACGCACGCGGCCAACCGGGTGTTTGATCTCATCAGCACGCTCCAGCGCCTGAGAGAGAACATCGTAGCCGCCGCGCATGTTAACTTTCGGCGAAACCGTCACCCAGGTGGTGTGAGAACAGCGCACTTCATGCGTGCCGCTGGTTTCAATCTGACAGCTGTAGCCGTTCTTTTCGAGCAGCTCGGTCAGCGGCGTCAGGTCGTGGATGCAGGGTTCACCCCCGGTAATCACCACGTGGCGCGCCGTCCAGCCCTGACGGCCAATGATCGCCAGCAGATCTTCTGCACTTCCCGCGCCCCACTTATCGCTCTCTTTGGTTTTAGCCAGAATGCTAAACAGCGACACTTCCCGATCTGCGAGTTTATCCCACGTATGTTTGGTATCACACCAGGCACAGCCAACCGGGCATCCCTGTAATCGAATAAAGATGGCGGGAACGCCGGTAAAGTAACCCTCGCCTTGCAGGGTCTGGAACATCTCGTTAATCGGGTACTGCATAGTCATCTCAGTTAAGGGGATAAACGATAAGTATCGCAGATCCCCATCAGATGGTCATGCTCCATCGGTGCTTTGAGCGCCAATCGCTGCCATAAACCGCGCAGTAATTTGCTGTGGACGGGTGATGGCCCCGCCGACAACGACCATAAAGGCACCAAGTTCCAGGCACCTCGCCGCCCGTTCAGGTGTGTCAACATTGCCTTCGGCCACCACGGGAATGTCGACGGCAGCCAGCACCTCTTTCAGAAACGCGCAGTCATTGTCCGGTAGCGCATGGCCTGCGGTTTCTGCCGTATAACCGTAAAGCGTGGTCCCCACACAATCAAAACCCAGCGCCTGCGCCGTCACGGCCTCTTCTGTTGAGGAAATATCCGCCATCAGGCATACCGACGGGTACCGCGTGCGAATATGCGCGACCAGCGTCGCCAGGTCTTCGCCGCCAGGGCGCTGTCGCACAGTCGCATCCAGGGCAATGATTTCCGGAGAAACCGTCATCAGCTCATCCACTTCTTTCATCGTGGCGGTGATAAACACCTCACTATCCGGATAATCGCGTTTGATGATGCCGATAACCGGCAGCGCTACCTGCTGCTTGATGGCTTCGATATCCACCACGCTATTGGCACGGATCGCTGCCGCCCCACCCTGCGCGGCGGCCAGCGCCATTCGTGACATAATAAACGCGCTATGCAGAGGTTCATTCTCCAGCGCCTGGCAGGAGACGACCAGTTTTCCCTTCAGGTTATCCAGTACAGTTTTCATTACGATAAGATCTCTTCCACTTCGTTTTTAATAATCGTGACATGCGGCCCATAAATGACCTGAACACCGTTGCCGCGGACGATAACGCCGCGCGCGCCGGTCGCTTTCAGCGCCGATTCATTCACTTTGCTGCCATCCTTCACCGTGACGCGAAGACGCGTCGCGCAGCAGTCCACCTCTTCGAGATTGTCTTTGCCACCTAACCCGGCGATCACTGCAACGGCACGCTCGCTCTGCGAAAAGGTCACTTCATCCGCCATCGCCTCTTTCTCACGCCCCGGCGTGGCAAAATCAAAGCGATTAATCAGATAGCGGAACGTAAAGTAATAAAGGAAGAACCACGGCACCCCTACCAGCGGTACGAACATCCAGTGGGTTTTGGCCTCGCCCTGGAGAATGCCGAACAGCACGAAGTCGATAAAACCGCCTGAGAAGGTTTGCCCGATAGTGATGTGTAAAATATGGGCGAGCATAAACGCCAGCCCGTCAAACAGGGCGTGAATGACGTACAGCACCGGAGCAACAAAAAGGAATGAGAACTCAATAGGTTCAGTAATCCCCGTCAGGAACGAGGTCAATGCCGCAGAAAGTAACAGCCCCGCGACGCGTTTTTTGTTCTCCGGCTTTGCCGTGTGGTACATCGCGAGGCAGGCACCCAGCAGACCAAACATCATCGTGATGAAGCGTCCGGACATGAAACGCGACGTGCCTTCATAAAACTGGCGTGTTGTCGGGTCAGCAAGCTGGGCGAAGAAGATCCGCTGCGTACCTTCTACCAGCTGACCGTTAACGATCTCGCTGCCGCCAAGCGCGGTCGTCCAGAAGGGAAGATAGAAGATGTGGTGTAAACCAAACGGCCCGAGCATGCGCAAAATGAAACCGTACAGCATCGTTCCCAGATAACCGGTGGCATCCACAAGCCCGCCCAGACCGAAGATCAGCTTCTGGAAATGCGGCCAGATGACGGTCATTAATGCCCCGACAAGTATTGCCGCCAGCGAGCTGACGATCGGTACAAAACGTGAACCGCCAAAGAAACCCAGGAACTGCGGAAGCGCGATTTTATTGAACCGATGATGTAACGCGCAGGTCACGAGCCCGATGACGACTCCACCAAAAACGCCGGTTTCCAGCGTCTGGATCCCCAGCGTCATTCCCTGCCCTACGGCACCCGGGTTCTCAAGCGCCAGTTTTCCGGTCAGGATCAGCAGCGCATTGATGGTGGCATTCATCACCAGAAAAGCGAGCAATGCCGCCAGTCCTGCGGTTCCTTTATCATTTTTTGCCAGCCCGACGGCGACCCCAACAGCAAACAGCACCGAGAGGTTGGCGAACACAATCGAACCGGCACTGCTCATAATGGTAAAGATGGCCTGTAGCCACGCAATATCTAAAAACGGGTAGGCCGTGAGGGTATTGGGATTTGATAACGCGCCTCCAATCCCCAGCAACAAACCCGCCGCGGGCAAGACGGCGATGGGCAACATAAATGATTTGCCAAAGCGCTGCGCTTTCTCAAACCATCCGCCAGAAGAAGCCCCACTGAACATTTGCATCATTTTTTCATCCCCTCGTGTATAGATGAAAATTTTTACCATATTAATTATTAATAGTGAAAATTATCATCAATAACCAGGAGGACGATCATACTTTTTCGAAATGACTGGCATCTTTCCCCCGCTTTCCGCCACACTAGTCGACAGAAGAATGCATTAAGGATCTCGCATGTCAGACCATGAAAACCTGCTGCTGAAGCTACGCCAGGAGGCTTCCGGGTACAGCCCAACGCAACGAAAACTGGGTGAGTTTGTCCTCAACAATCCTGCCCGGGTGCTTTACCTGACGATCACTGAGCTGGCGCGCGAAAGTCATACCAGCGAGGCCAGCGTGACGCGTCTTTGCCGCACGCTGGGCTGTAAGGGGTACACGGAATTCAAAATGGCACTTGCGCTGGACATTCAGCAGGGTCAGCCAGAGCGTCAGGCCGGGGATGAAATTGATAGCGTAGTGGAAGAGTCTGTACAGGCTCTGCAGGATACCGCCAGACTGCTCGACAGAGCGCTGCTGGAAAAGGCGGCACAGGCGCTGCATCAGGCGCAGTCAGTCCAGATTTATGGGGTCGCTGCCAGTGCGATCCTCGGCGAGTATCTGCATTATAAGCTGTTGCGCCTGGGCAAACCTGTGCAGCTCTTCAGCGATATGCACCGTGCAGCCATGAATGCGACCACCCTCTCTAAAGCGTCGCTGGTGGTAGCCATCTCCAGTTCAGGCTCAACGCGGGATTTACTTCACGTCGTAAAACTTGCGCGCAAACGTGGCGTCCCCGTGCTGGCGCTCAGCAATACGCCGCGTAGCCCGCTGGCGTCCCTTAGCGATATGCTACTGGTTGCAGCCAAACCCGAGGGGCCGCTTAGCGCAGGCGCACTCAATGCCAAAGTGGGCGTTATGCTTCTGGTCGAGTTGCTTACCCACTCCCTTATTGCAATAGACGGTCATTACGGCGAGGTCAGCCAACAAACCGCCAGCGCAACGCTTCCGCTGTTGCTGTAAAAAACCTTCGCAGGCTATATATCAATAGCCTGCGAGTTCGTTATTTTAAGTGTACTTAAGCATCCGTTAAATTATTTACCGCATCAATGAATGATGTTACAAAGTATTTTTATTATTACATTTTGACTTAATATTTCCACGACACAGGAAGCACGTTTATAATATATAAATCAGTAAGTTAAAATAAATATCTTGATAAATTGAATTTTCTTCCCTCCTGCAATGTCCAATCTCATCCCCTGAATTCCTTACCTTAAAATAAGCTTAAGAAATGGTTAGGCTGGCCATTTTTTTATTTAAACGCCGTTTACTTTCGCCCGCCTACAATCCGCCTCATCAATCATAATGAGACGGTATCAATGAAAACCTTACTGATTACAGGCGTGACCGGATTTCTGGGTGGTGCAGTACTTGAAAAAATCCTGACCGGCGAGAGCGCCGTAAATTTACTTCTGCTTGCGCGCGCCAGCGACCCGCAAGGTGGGCTGGCGCGAGTGCAGGAGAATATGCGTAAGTTCAACGTGCCTGAGCATGCACTGGCCTCGCTGAGCGTGGAGAATATCCTCATTGGCGATCTCAGCCAGCCGGAAGCCTTCCTGAACGATCCGCGTCTTGAACAGGTGACGCATGTCGTTAACTGCGCGGCCGTCGCGTCATTTGGCAACAACCCACTTATCTGGAAGGTGAATGTCGAGGGAACCCTGGCGCTGGCGCGCCGCATGGAACGGGTGTCGACCCTACAGCGCTTCCTGCACGTTGGCACGGCGATGTCCTGCACGCCGGAGCAGGATTCGCTGGTCGCCGAAAGTGCAGAATTCAGAGAGAACGCCGAGCATCTGGTGGAATATACGTATTCGAAATCCACCATTGAACAACTGATGCGCCAGCACTGTCCTGACCTGCCGCTGCTCATCGCCCGCCCGTCTATCGTCGTCGGCCATACCCGTCACGGCTGCACACCTTCAAGCAGTATTTTCTGGGTCTTTAGCATGGGGTTAATGCTGCAAAAATTCATGTGTTCGATGGAAGACAAAATCGATGTCGTTCCGGTGGACTATTGTGCCGACGCGCTGTTAATGCTGCTTACCAGTGATGCACGTTCAGGGGAAGTGGTACATATTTCTGCCGGGGAAGAGAACAGCGTTCGCTTTGCTGATATTGATAAGGCAATGGCGCAGGCGCTGGAGAAAGCCCCTGTCGGAGATCGATACGCTCAGGTGAGTTACGAAACGCTGGTCAGAATGCGCCGCGAACTGAAGGATATTTTTGGGCCGTGCAACGAGCGCCTGATGCTGAAAGCAATGCGTTTATACGGTGCTTTTGCCACACTCAACGTGCGCTTCAGCAATGATAAGCTGCTTAGCATGGGCATGCCTAAGCCACCCCGCTTTACGGACTATATTGCCCGCTGCGTGCAAACCACTCAGGGGCTGACCATTCCGGAACAAATGGCGGTCGATTTTAAATAGCCAAAAAAAATGCCAGTCTTGCGACTGGCATTTTCATTTTAAGGCTTAGCGATTATGCCTGGCCTTTGATCTCTTTACGACCGTTGTATGGTGCTTTTTCGCCCAGTGCTTCTTCGATACGAATCAGCTGGTTGTATTTAGCAACACGGTCAGAACGGCTCATAGAACCGGTCTTGATCTGGCCAGCCGCGGTACCAACAGCCAGGTCAGCGATGGTAGCGTCTTCAGTTTCGCCAGAACGGTGAGAGATAACAGCGGTGTAGCCAGCGTCTTTCGCCATTTTGATCGCAGCCAGCGTTTCGGTCAGAGAACCGATCTGGTTGAATTTGATCAGGATGGAGTTAACGATGCCTTTCTCGATGCCTTCTTTCAGGATCTTGGTGTTGGTTACGAACAGGTCGTCACCCACCAGCTGGATTTTGTCGCCCAGTACTTTAGTCTGGTATGCGAAGCCATCCCAGTCAGATTCGTCCAGACCGTCTTCGATAGAAACGATTGGGTACTGTTTGGTCAGGTCTTCCAGGAAGTGAGTGAACTCTTCAGAGGTGAACGCTTTGTTGCCTTCGCCAGCCAGAACGTATTTACCGTCTTTGTAGAATTCAGACGCTGCACAGTCCATCGCCAGAGTGATGTCTTTGCCCAGCTCGTAGCCTGCTGCTTTAACCGCTTCAGCAATAACAGCCAGTGCTTCTGCGTTAGAACCCAGGTTTGGCGCATAGCCACCTTCGTCACCAACAGCCGTGTTCATACCTTTAGCTTTCAGAACTTTAGCCAGGTTGTGGAACACTTCAGAACCCATACGTACTGCTTCTTTCAGGGATTTCGCGCCAACTGGCTGAATCATAAATTCCTGAATATCAACGTTGTTGTCTGCGTGCTCACCACCGTTGATGATGTTCATCATCGGTACAGGCATGGAGTATTTGCCTGGAGTGCCGTTCAGTTCAGCGATGTGTTCGAACAGTGGCATACCTTTAGCAGCCGCTGCAGCTTTGGCGTTCGCCAGGGAAACGGCCAGGATTGCGTTAGCACCGAAGTTAGATTTGTTTTCAGTACCGTCCAGATCGATCATGATCTTGTCGATGCCAGCCTGGTCTTTAGCGTCTTTGCCAATGATTGCCTGAGCAATAGGGCCGTTTACGGCGCCAACAGCTTTCAGTACGCCTTTGCCCATGAAACGGGATTTGTCGCCATCGCGCAGTTCCAGCGCTTCGCGGGAACCAGTAGAAGCACCTGACGGAGCAGCTGCCATACCGACGAAACCACCTTCCAGGTGAACTTCGGCTTCAACGGTCGGGTTACCACGGGAGTCGATGATTTCACGACCGATGACTTTAACGATTTTGGACATTAGATTTTCCTCAGTACAAGTTAAACTAAAACTCCAGACAAACAACGCGTACCAGAGGTACGCGTTGCCGTTCTAACTTTTTTTACTTCGCCTGACGCTTCTGGTAATCGCTGGCGGCTTTCACAAAACCTGCAAACAGCGGATGCCCGTCACGTGGCGTTGAAGTAAATTCCGGGTGGAACTGGCAGGCGACAAACCACGGATGGTTTGGCACTTCGATGATCTCGACTAACTGATCATCCCCGGAGCGGCCCGCAACACGCAGACCCGCAGCTTCAATTTGTTTCAACAACATGTTGTTGACTTCATAGCGGTGACGATGACGTTCGGTGATAACCGGCTCGCCATACAGCTTGCGAACGACGCTATCGTCGGACAGCTGGCAGGCCTGTGCGCCAAGACGCATCGTGCCACCTAGGTCGCTCTTCTCGGTACGGACTTCGACGTTACCTTCTTCGTCGCGCCATTCAGTGATAAGCGCCACGACAGGGTACTTACAGTCTGGCACAAATTCCGTAGAGTTCGCGTTTTCCATTCCCGCTACGTTGCGCGCAAATTCGATCAGCGCAACCTGCATACCCAGGCAGATACCGAGGTATGGAATATTGTTTTCACGCGCATAGCGTGCGGTGGCGATCTTGCCTTCTACACCACGGTAGCCGAAGCCGCCAGGGATAAGGATCGCATCCAGATCTTTCAGAATTTCAACGCCACGCGTTTCAACATCCTGCGAATCAATCAGCTTGATGTTAACGGAGACGCGGTTCTTCAGACCACCGTGTTTCAGCGCTTCGATAACTGACTTATAGGCATCTGGCAGTTCAATGTACTTGCCAACCATGCCGATAGTCACTTCGCCAGCCGGATTCGCTTCTTCGTAAATAACCTGTTCCCATTCAGACAGGTTAGCTTCCGGACAGTTCAAGCTGAATCGTTTACAAATATAATCGTCCAGGCCCTGTGATTTCAACAGGCCCGGGATTTTATAAATGGAATCGACATCTTTCATTGAAATAACGGCTTTTTCCGGCACGTTACAGAACAATGCAATTTTCGCGCGTTCGTTCGCCGGAACCGCGCGATCGGAACGGCAAACCAGGATGTCTGGCTGAATACCGATGGAGAGCAACTCTTTAACGGAGTGCTGAGTAGGTTTGGTTTTCACTTCACCTGCGGCTGCCATATAAGGCACCAGCGTCAGGTGCATGAACAGCGCGTTTTCACGGCCAATATCAACCGCCAGCTGACGAATCGCTTCCAGGAATGGCAGGGATTCGATATCACCCACGGTACCGCCGATTTCAACCAGCACCACGTCGTGGCCTTCACCGCCCGCAATAATGCGTTCTTTGATAGCGTTAGTGATGTGTGGGATAACCTGAACGGTAGCACCAAGATAATCACCACGGCGCTCTTTACGCAGAACGTCGGAGTAGATACGGCCTGTCGTGAAGTTGTTACGACGGGTCATTTTAGTGCGGATGAAACGCTCGTAGTGGCCAAGATCCAGATCGGTTTCAGCGCCGTCTTCAGTAACGAACACTTCCCCGTGTTGGATTGGACTCATGGTGCCCGGATCGACGTTGATGTACGGATCCAGTTTCATCATGGTCACATTGAGGCCACGGGCTTCAAGAATGGCTGCGAGGGAGGCTGCGGCAATGCCTTTACCCAGAGAGGATACGACCCCGCCGGTCACAAAAATATAGTTCGTTGTCATGCTGAACCTGAGAAGTTAGGGTGAAACGATGGAATAACCAGGACGGGAAAGTAGTATACCCGAACACGGCGAGCGCCACAAACTTTCATTCTCCGTCTCCTGTCCAGCCAATGACAAACATAAGGAGTGAGAAAATAGCCCCTTTTGGGTAAATGTTTTTGACGCAAATCAAGCGCTTGTCATTTAAAAAATCACACAAATTGCGCTTGATCGCAAAATTTCGTTAGAGATCAGTTTCCTGGCGTTTTACTTCTTGCCAGACTTCTTCCATCTCATCGAGGTCAATTCCGCTCATTTCCAGGCCGCGCGAGGCCACAATCCGCTCAACTTCGCGAAAGCGTCGTTCAAACTTAATGTTTGCTTTTTGCAGGGCGGTTTCCGCTTTTACACCCAGATGGCGAGAAAGGTTGACGGTCGCGAACAGCAAATCGCCCATCTCTTCTTCAAGCTTTGCTTCATCTACCACGGCCTGTTGCGCTTCGTGCATCACTTCGTCGATCTCTTCATGCACTTTTTCCAGCACCGGGCCAAGAGACGTCCAGTCAAAGCCAACCGCGGAGCAGCGTTTCTGAATTTTATGCGCCCGCATCAGCGCAGGCAGGTTCAGGGGGATGTCATCCAGTGCCGAGTGCTGGGATTTCTCCGCGCGCTCGGCGCTTTTAATCTGTTCCCAGCGCGCCAGCACTTCCGCGCTATCGCCTGCGGTGGCATCGCTAAAGATATGCGGATGACGGCGTTCCAGTTTGTCGCTGATGGCAGCGCAGATGTCGTCGAAGTTAAAACGCCCCTCTTCCTGCGCCATTTGCGCATAGAACACCACCTGGAACAGCAGGTCACCCACTTCACCACGCAGGTCGTCAAAATCCTCGCGTGAAATGGCGTCCAGCACTTCATAGGTCTCTTCGAGGGTGTACGGGGCGATGGTGGCGAAAGTCTGCTCTTTGTCCCACGGGCAGCCGTTTTCCGGATCGCGCAGGCGTTTCATGATACCAAGCAGGCGGTCAATTTGGGTCATAATTCTGTCCTGATTAAAAATAAATGCCGGGTAAAGGCTACGCCTTACCCGGCTTACAGAAAGGTGGGCTTACCCGCCGTGCAGACGACGTGCGTCAATCACATCCGGGACCTGGTTCAGTTTGCCAAGCACGCGGCCCAGCACCTGCAGGTTGTAGATTTCGATGGTCATATCGATGGTGGCAAGCTGCTCGCGCGTATCGCTGCGGCTGGCCACGCCCAGCACGTTGACCTTCTCGTTCGCGAGAATGGTCGTAATATCACGCAGCAGGCCGCTACGGTCGTTTGCGGTGACGCGAACCACCAGCGAGTACCCCGCCGAGTAGCTCTCGCCCCAGACCGCTTCCACAATACGTTCCGGTGCATGCGACTGCAGCTCAGCAAGCTGGTCGCAGTCTGAACGGTGAATGGAAATCCCGCGTCCCTGGGTGATAAAGCCTACGATATCATCACCCGGGATTGGCTGGCAGCAGCGGGCAATGTGATGCATCAGATTACCCACCCCTTCCACCACAACGCGGCCATTGTCTTTGCTGCGCTGTTGTGGCGCATAGGTTTTCTGCTGCAGCTGCTTCAGCGCCGCCGCATCCTGCTCCGCCGCGCTTGGCTTGTTGAACTGCGCCTGCAGGAAGTTCACCATCTGATTAAGACGGATATCACCGCCGCCAATCGCCGCCAGCAGTTCATCCAGCTCGTTGAAGTTGTAGCGCGGCAGCAGGAATTTCTCGGCCTCTTTCAGGCTTATGCCGATATGTTCCAGCTCGTCGTCGAGGATCTGGCGACCGGCCAGAATATTCTTGTCACGATCCTGCTTACGGAACCAGGCGTGAATTTTTGAGCGCCCGCGGCTGGTGGTGACATAACCCAGGTTCGGGTTAAGCCAGTCACGGCTCGGGTTAGGCTGCTTCTGCGTGATGATTTCAATCTGGTCGCCCATCTGCAGCTGATAGGTAAACGGTACGATACGCCCGCCGATTTTCGCCCCGATGCAGCGGTGCCCCACATCACTGTGGATGTGATAGGCAAAGTCCAGCGGCGTGGAGCCTGCTGGCAGGTCGACCACGTCACCTTTCGGCGTAAAGACGTAGACCCGGTCGTCAAAGACCTGGCTTCGCACTTCATCCAGCATTTCGCCGGAATCCGCCATCTCTTCCTGCCACGCAATCAGCTTACGCAGCCAGGCAATGCGGTCTTCATGACCAGAGCGTACGCCACCTGACGTCCCCTCTTTGTATTTCCAGTGCGCCGCGACGCCAAGCTCAGCGTCCTCGTGCATCTGTTTGGTACGAATTTGAATCTCGACCGTTTTGCCGCCAGGCCCCAGCACCACGGTATGAATAGACTGATAGCCGTTAGGTTTCGGGTTCGCGACATAGTCATCAAACTCATCCGGTAGATGGCGGAAGTGAGTATGTACTATCCCTAACGCGGCGTAGCAATCCTGCAGACGCTCCGCAACGATGCGCACGGCGCGCACGTCAAACAGCTCATCAAAGGCGAGATGTTTCTTCTGCATTTTGCGCCAGATGCTGTAGATGTGCTTGGGTCGACCATAGACTTCGGCCCGCACATTATCTTCTTTCATCGACTGGCGCAATCCGCTGACGAACTCCTCAATATAGTGCTCGCGGTCAATGCGGCGCTCGTGCAGGAGTTTTGCAATCCGCTTATATTCTGCCGGGTGCAGGTAACGGAAGCAGTAATCCTCCAGCTCCCATTTCAGTTGACCAATCCCTAAGCGGTTCGCCAGCGGTGCATAGATGTTCGTACACTCTTTCGCGGCCAGTACGCGCTCGTCTTCCGGCGCATCTTTTACTTCGCGCAGGTGGGCAACGCGTTCAGCGAGCTTGATGACCACGCAGCGGAAATCGTCCACCATGGCCAGCAGCATCCGGCGAACGTTATCAACTTGCTCCGAGGAGACGGAATCGGTATGTGCGGCTTTGAGCTGGCGGATTGCCGCCATATCCCGTACGCCGTGGATCAACGCCACGACGGATTGCCCGACGCTGTCGCGCAGCACGTCTTCAGTGACGACATCCGCATCGGCAAGCGGGAACAAAAGCGCGGCCTGCAGCGTTTCGATATCCATGTTCAGCATGGATAAGATTTCAACCATCTCCACGCCGCGCCACAATAACAGTTCGGCGTCAGGATGCCCCAGAGTGGTGCGCTGACAGTAGGCCCAGGTTTCGGTTAAGCGTTCACACGACTGCTGGCTGGAAATCCCCAGACTTGCTATCCATTTTTGTGGGTCAAACTCCCCAGCTTTATTAAGATGTGCACTTCTTACCGCAACCATTGTCCTCTCCTTTAGGGACCAGGGCCTGTCGAAGTCGACAAGCCAAACTAATTAGATGTGCTCAAACAACACCATCGATTCCAGATGCCCAGTGTGCGGGAACATGTCCAGCATTGCCAGACGCTGAATCTGGTAACCCGCACGGATTAATGCCTCACTGTCTCGGGCAAGCGTTGCCGGGTTGCAGGAAACATAGACCACGCGCCTGGGCGCGAGTTTAATTATATGTTGCATTACACCCGGTGCACCTGAGCGCGCCGGGTCGAGAAGAATTTTGTCAAACCCCTGCGTCGCCCACGGCTGCTGTGTCACATCTTCCTCAAGATTTTGGTGAAAGAATGTCACATTTTGCAAGCCGTTCTGTCGTGCGTTCTCCTGCCCTTTAGCCACCAGCGCCTCAACGCCTTCGACGCCCACAACGCTTGCCGCCTGCCGGGCCAAAGGCAGCGTGAAATTGCCCATTCCGCAGAACAGGTCAAGTACCCGATCGCTCTTCTGCACATCGAGCCATATCAGCGCTTTCTCAATCATTTGCTGATTGACGCCATCATTTACCTGAATGAAATCGCGCGGACTGAACGTTAAGCGTAGCCCGTTTGACGCATACCAGGGCGCTTCACCTGTCAGTTGCTCAAGTATCTCGCTTTGGGGGGCAAGGAAAAGCGCCAGCTCGTGGGAATGCGAAAAGCGTTCCAGTTTTTCGCGATCTTTTTTCGACAGCGGCGCGGTGTGGCGCAGCACCATCAGCGGGCCATTGTTAGCCATGACCAGTTCGACGTGCCCGAGGTGACGAACGCCGTCCAGTCCGCAGAGACAGGCGTGCACGTCAGGAAGCAATGCCTCAAGACGGGGCACCAAAATGGGGCACTGCCTGATATCGACGATATCGCTGGAGCTGGCTTTGCGAAACCCCATCTCCAGCCGCTCAGTTTTTGGCTGATAGTTCAGGCTCAAACGCGCGCGACGACGATAGCCCCAGGGCTGGTCGGCGATGATCTCGTTGACGTCGTGCTTAAGCAGGCGGGCCAGGGCGCTGCTTTTACTTTTTTGCTGTAATTCTGTGCTGACATGCTGTTGCTGACAGCCACCGCAGACGCCAAAATGCGGGCAGCGAGGCTTCACGCGGTCCGGGCTATCGTTATGACGCTGCTTAACCTGCCCGCGTGCAAACTGGCGTTTATCTTCCGTCAGCGTAATTTCTGCTCGTTCTGTTGGCAGTAAACCTGTTATAAACAGTGTCTTACCATTGTGACGCGCAACCCCCTGGCCAAAGGGATCGAGGTCAGTGGCTTCAACAGTTATGATCTGACGCGTCGTCACGCGTCGCTTTGCAGAGTAGAATTGCGCCATCGCCGAGATTTTTCTCACATAAACATAATTATCCTAATTGTCCCATAACGGAACGCCATGACCAACTACAGCCTGCGCGCGCGCATGATGATTTTGATCCTCGCCCCCACCGTTCTCATCGGTTTGCTGCTGAGTATCTTTTTTGTGGTGCACCGCTATAACGATTTGCAGCGGCAACTGGAAGATGCCGGTGCCAGCATTATCGAACCGCTGGCCGTCTCCAGTGAGTATGGGATGAACCTGCAAAACCGCGAATCGATAGGTCAGTTAATCAGCGTGCTGCACCGCCGTCATTCGGATATCGTGCGTGCTATCTCCGTTTACGACGAGCATAACCGCCTCTTTGTCACCTCGAATTTTCATCTGGATCCAGCGGCCCTGAAAATTCCTGACGGTACGCCCTTCCCGCGCCACCTCACCGTGCTGCGACGCGGCGATATCATGATCCTGCGCACCCCGATTATTTCGGAAAGCTATTCACCCGATGAATCCGCCCAGTCTGACGCCAAATCCAGCGACAATATGCTCGGATATGTGGCGCTGGAGCTGGATCTCAAGTCGGTGCGTCTGCAGCAGTACAAAGAAATTTTCATCTCCGGCGTTATGATGCTGTTCTGTATCGGGATTGCACTTATCTTCGGCTGGCGCCTGATGCGTGACGTGACGGGGCCCATTCGCAACATGGTTAACACCGTCGACCGCATTCGCCGGGGCCAGCTCGACAGCCGGGTGGAAGGGTTTATGCTGGGCGAGCTCGATATGCTCAAAAACGGCATTAACTCGATGGCGATGTCGCTGGCAGCGTATCACGAAGAGATGCAGCACAATGTCGACCAGGCGACCTCTGACCTGCGCGAAACCCTGGAGCAGATGGAGATTCAGAACGTTGAGCTGGATCTGGCGAAAAAACGCGCGCAGGAAGCCGCACGTATCAAATCCGAGTTCCTCGCGAATATGTCCCACGAGCTGCGTACGCCGCTCAATGGCGTGATTGGCTTTACCCGTCTGACGCTAAAAAGCGAGCTGAACCCAACCCAGCGCGATCATCTGCACACCATTGAGCGCTCGGCCAACAACCTGCTGGCGATCATCAACGACGTGCTGGACTTCTCCAAGCTGGAAGCCGGCAAGCTGATCCTGGAGAGCATCCCGTTCCCGCTGCGCAGCACGCTCGATGAAGTGGTGACGCTGCTCGCACACTCGTCGCACGATAAAGGCCTGGAGCTGACACTCAACATTAAAAATGACGTGCCGGATAACGTCATTGGCGACCCGCTGCGCCTGCAGCAGGTGATTACAAACCTTGTCGGTAACGCCATCAAATTCACCGAAAGCGGCAACATTGATATTCTGGTGGAAAAGCGCTCCATCAGTAATAACAAGGTTCAGATTGAAGTTCAGATCCGCGATACCGGCATCGGTATTCCGGAGCGGGATCAGTCCCGTCTGTTCCAGGCGTTTCGTCAGGCCGATGCGAGTATTTCCAGACGCCATGGCGGCACGGGGCTGGGTCTGGTTATCACACAGAAACTGGTTAAGGAGATGGGGGGAGATATCTCTTTCCACAGCCAGCCAAACCGGGGCTCCACGTTCTGGTTCCATATCAATCTGGACCTTAACCCGAACGTGCTGACCGACGGTCCGGTAACCAATTGCCTGAAAGGAATGCGCCTTGCCTACGTTGAGCCGAACGCCGCAGCGGCGCAGTGTACGCTTGATATCTTAAGCACCACGCCGCTGGAGGTGATCTACAGTCCTACCTTCTCAGCGCTTGCCGTGGAGCATTACGACATCCTGCTGTTGGGGGTCCCGGTCACCTTTACCGGCGAGCTCACCATGCAACAGGAACGGCTGGCGAAAGCCGCATCGATGACCGACTACCTGCTGCTGGCCCTGCCGTGTCATGCCCAGATCAATGCGGAAGAGTTAAAAAATGACGGGGCCGCCGCCTGCCTGCTTAAGCCACTTACCGCGACCCGCCTGCTGCCAGCACTGACGGAATACTGTCGTCTGAGCCAGCACACCCTGCCGCTGATTGACGATGAGCAAAAATTGCCGATGAGCGTAATGGCGGTGGATGATAATCCGGCCAACCTGAAGCTGATTGGCGTGTTGCTTGAAGATCAGGTTCAGCACGTAGAGCTGTGTACCAGCGGTGCGCAGGCGGTTGAGCATGCGAAACAGATGCAGTTCGATTTAATTCTGATGGATATTCAGATGCCCGGCATGGATGGTATTCGTGCCTGCGAGCTGATCCGTCAGCTCCCGCATCAGCAGCAAACGCCGGTGATTGCGGTCACCGCTCACGCGATGGCCGGTCAGAAAGAGAAGCTGCTGAGCGCCGGAATGAATGATTATCTGGCCAAACCTATCGACGAAGAGAAGCTGCACAGCCTGCTGTTACGCTATAAGCCGGGGCATATCGGCGGAACGTACACGGTATCGTCCGAACCGGTGGAAATCAGCGTCAATCAAAACGCCACCTTTGACTGGCAGCTTGCGCTGCGCCAGGCGGCGGGTAAGCCTGATTTGGCCCGCGACATGCTGCAAATGCTGGTCGCGTTTCTGCCGGAAATTCGTAATAAGGTCGAAGAGCAGCTGGTGGGTGAAAACCCGGAAGATCTGCTGGAAGCCATTCATAAGCTGCACGGTAGCTGCGGCTACAGCGGTGTGCCGCGGCTGAAGAATCTCTGCCAGCTGCTGGAGCAACAGCTTCGCGCGGGCACGCCGGAAAGAGATCTTGAACCGGAATTTCTGGAGCTGCTGGACGAGATGGATAATGTGACGCGGGAAGCCATGAAGGTGTTAGGTAACTAGCGTTGCCCTCTCCCGTCGGGAGAGGGCAAACAGGATTGCCCGCCGTTTAGAGCCTGAACGCCTGCCCCACTTTCAGCACTGCAGCGATATTGCGTGCGGCCATCCGCACATTGTCGCTGGCATTTTCCAGCGCGTCCTCCAGCGAACAGATGGTATAAATCACGCTGAATACCGCGTCGATGCCGTGATTATGTACCACCCCGACATCCGCCGTCAGGCTACCCGCAATACCGATGACCGGTTTATTAAAGCGTTTAGCCACCTTCGCGACGCCCACCGGCACTTTCCCGTGGATCGTCTGGCTGTCAATGCGCCCTTCTCCCGTAATCACCAGATCGGCGTTAGCCACCTGCTCTGCCAGATGCAGCGCATCGGTGACAATCTCAATCCCCTGACGAAGCTGCGCACCGCAGAAAGCGTAGAGTGCCGCCCCCATCCCACCCGCCGCACCGCCGCCAGCAAGGTTGATGACGTCGATATCCAGATCCCGGGCAATGACCTGCGCGTAATGCGCCAAGGCGTTATCCAGGGTCACAATCATCTCCGGCGTGGCGCCTTTTTGCGGGCCAAAGACCGCGGATGCCCCTTCGTCTCCGGTGAGCGGATTAGTGACGTCACAGGCGACTTCAATCCGGCACTCCGCCAGACGGTTATCCAACCCGCTCAGGTCGATACGGGCCAGTTTTGCCAGTTCGCCGCCCCCCTGTCCAAGGGGCTGCTCGTTGGTATCCAGCAGCTTTACCCCCAGCGCCTGCACCATGCCGGCACCGCCGTCGTTGGTGGCACTGCCGCCAATACCAATAATAATATGCTTAACGCCCGCATCCAGCGCGTGCCGGATAAGCTCGCCGGTCCCCCAGGAGGTGGTAAGAAGGGGATTGCGTTGCGAAGGCGCGACCAGCTCCAGACCGCTTGCCGCCGCCATTTCAATAAACGCGCTCTGTTCGTCACCGGAGATGCCATAGAACCCGTCCACAGGCTCACCCAGCGGGCCTGAGACAGAGGCATGGACAATGCGCCCCTGCGTCGCCGCCACCATAGCTTCTACGGTACCTTCTCCACCATCGGCGACCGGCAATTTCACAAAGTCAGCCGCGGGGAAAATCTCGCGAAAACCCTGCTCAATCGCGGTGGCTACCTCAAGGGCACTCAGGCTTTCCTTATACGAATCCGGTGCGATAACAATCTTCATAAGCCATCCTTACGCATAGTCATTACGTTAAGCATACACCACGTAAACGACCGCTCATGGGAGCGGTCCCAATGCGTTTATCGTACCATGCACGGACGTTTATTGTCGAATTTCCAGTCAGGTATCAAATATTGCATGGCCATCGCATCGTCGCGGGCCCCCAGGCCATGTTTTTGATACAGCTCGTGGGCTTTCATCACCTGATCCATATCCAGCTCAATGCCCAGACCCGGCGTGGTTGGCACCTGCACCATGCCTCCTTTGATCTCAAACGGCTCTCTGGTCAGACGCTGATTACCTTCCTGCCAGATCCAGTGGGTATCGATAGCAGTGATCGTGCCCGGTGCGGCAGCGGCCACGTGGGTGAACATCGCCAGCGAGACATCAAAGTGGTTATTGGAGTGCGAGCCCCAGGTCAGGCCAAATTCATGACACATCTGTGCCACACGCACCGACCCCTGCATCGTCCAGAAGTGGGGGTCTGCCAGCGGAATATCGACAGACTGTAACGACAGGGTGTGCCCCATCTGACGCCAGTCGGTGGCAATCATATTGGTCGCGGTGGGTAAACCGGTGGCGCGACGGAATTCCGCCATCACTTCACGGCCCGAGAAGCCCTGCTCAGCCCCGCACGGATCTTCCGCGTACGCCAGCACGCCTTTCAGTTGTTTACCAATGCGGATAGCTTCATCCAGAGACCAGGCACCGTTCGGGTCGAGCGTGACGCGCGCCTGCGGGAAACGTTTTGCCAGTGCGGTAATGGCTTCCGCCTCCTGTTCACCCGCAAGCACGCCGCCCTTCAGTTTGAAATCGTTAAAGCCATATTTTTCGTACGCGGCTTCCGCCAGGCGCACCACCGCATCCGGGGTCATCGCGTCTTCGTGGCGGAGTCGGTACCAGTCACATTTTTCATCCGCCTGGTTCTGGTACGGCAGCGGCGTCAGCGTGCGGTCGCCAACGAAGAACAGATAGCCCAGCATTTCCACTTCACTGCGCTGCTGACCTTCGCCCAGCAGCGACGCAACGTTAACGCCCAGGTGTTGGCCCAGCAGATCCAGCATCGCGGCTTCGATACCGGTGACCACGTGAATGGTGGTTCGCAGGTCGAAGGTTTGCAGGCCACGACCGCCGGCATCACGGTCAGCGAAGGTGCTTCGCACGGTATTGAGGATATTTTTATATTCGCCCAGCGTTTTTCCCAC
The DNA here is from genome assembly GCF_002148625.1 of Enterobacter sp. J49. Taxonomy (NCBI): domain Bacteria; kingdom Pseudomonadati; phylum Pseudomonadota; class Gammaproteobacteria; order Enterobacterales; family Enterobacteriaceae; genus Enterobacter; species Enterobacter sp. J49. The sequence continues at coordinate 95,725 of NZ_MWPY01000024.1, read as the reverse complement.
CACCAGCGGAGCGGCCTCTTCCAGCGTTTTGCGGATCTTCTCACCACCGGGGATTTCACCGACGCCGGTATGCCCGGAGTTATCGTTGATAATGACAATATTGCGGGTGAAAAACGGCGCATGCGCTCCGCTCAGGTTCATCAACATGCTGTCATGGCCGGCGACCGGAATGATCTGCATGGAAGTGACTACAGGGGTAGTAAAAGTACTCATCGTTCAATCCTTTTATCAGTGACGTCCAAAAACAGGGCGCTTACGATCAAATGTCCAGCCGGGGATCAGGTACTGCATCGGCCCCGCGTCGTTACGCGCGCCACCTGGCAGTTTTTTATACGCCTCATGTGCGTGATGAACCTGATCCCAGTCAAGCTCAACGCCCAGCCCCGGTGCATCTGGTACGGCAATCTTGCCATTTTTGATTACCAGCGGTTCTTTCGTCAGGCGGGCTTCTCCCTCCTGCCAAATCCAGTGGGTATCAATGGCGGTCGGGTTGCCCGGAGCCGCCGCGCCAACGTGCGTAAACATCGCCAGCGAAATGTCGAAATGGTTGTTGGAGTGACAACCCCAGGTCAGTCCCCAGTCGTCGCAGAGCTGTGCGACGCGAACGGCACCTGAGAGTGTCCAGAAATGCGGGTCCGCCAGCGGAATATCGACCGCGTTCAGCATCACCGCGTGGCCCATTTCACGCCAGTTGGTGGCGATCATATTAGTGGCCACCGGTAGACCGGTGGCACGCCGGAATTCCGCCATTACTTCACGACCGGAGAAGCCCTGCTCAGCCCCGCACGGGTCCTCCGCGTAGGTCAACACGTCGTCCAGCCCTTTGCATAAGGCAATGGCCTCATCCAGCAGCCATGCACCGTTCGGATCCACCGTGATGCGCGCATCCGGGAAGCGTTTTTTGAGCGCGCGGGCAGTTTCAATCTCCTGCTCGCCGGGCAATACGCCGCCTTTCAGCTTGAAATCTTTAAATCCGTAGCGATCCTGCGCGGCTTCCGCCAGCCGAACCACCGCCTCACCGGAAAGTGCCTCCTGGTGACGCAGGTGATACCACTCGTGGTCGCCAGGGGAATGCGCCAGATAAGGCAGGTCGGTTTTATTGCGATCGCCAACGTAAAACAGATAACCGAGCACCGTCACCGCGTCGCGCTGTTTTCCTGGCCCCAGCAGTTCGCAGACCGGGACCTTCAGCGCCTTACCCAGTAAATCAAGCAGCGCAGCCTCCAGCGCGGCGACAGCGTTGACGCGCAGTTCGAACGTCCAGGCGCCTTTGCCGAACGTGTCAAAGTCTGCCGACTGATTGCCCTTGTGCACCCGCTGCACCACGTTATTGAGGCGAGCTACCTCTTTCCCGACGACCAGCGGAATGGCGTCTACCAGCGTCTGGTGGATAACCTCGCCACCCGGCGCTTCCCCAACGCCGGTGTGGCCCGCGGAGTCCGTCAGCACCACGATATTGCGGGTAAACCAGGCGTTATGTGCGCCACCGATGTTGAGCAGCATACTGTCCTGTCCGGCCACCGGTATGACCTTCATGTCGGTAATCACCGGGCTTGATTGAGTCGTCATCAGCCGCGCTCCACTACAGGTTTAAGTTCCACGCGCTTGATATCACCCACCAGAACCAGGTAGCTCAGGACCGCCACCAGCGCGTGTACGCCAACGTAAATCAGCGCGCCGTTGAAGGAGCCGGTGGTTCCCACGATGTAGCCGATGGCAATGGGGGTCACAATCCCGGAGATGTTGCCAAACATGTTGAACAGTCCACCGCTCAGGCCGCTGATCTCTTTCGGTGCGGTATCCGCCATGACTGCCCAGCCGAGGGCACCGATCCCTTTACCGAAGAAGGCCATCGCCATAAAGCCAATAATCATCCACTCAGCGCTGACGTAGTTACAGAACACCATGGTCATGGAGAGCAGCATGCCGAGCACAATCGGCGTTTTACGCGCAATATTCAAAGAGCCTGTACGACGCATCAGCCAGTCGGAAATCACGCCCCCCAGCACGCCCCCTACAAAACCGCAGATAGCCGGGACTGAGGCCACAAAGCCCGCTTTCAGGATCGACATCCCACGCGCCTGCACCAGGTAAACCGGGAACCAGGTGATAAAGAAGTAAGTTAAGGCGTTAATGCAATACTGGCCCAGATAGATGCCGATCATCATGCGCGAGCCGACGAGCTGCTTGATCTGCGCCCATTTCTGGCTGAACGGCACTTTTGCTTTTGCGGATTTCTGATCCATGTTGATCAGCGCCCCGCCTTCAGCAATGTACTCCAGCTCTTTTTTATTCACGCCGGGATGCTGGTTCGGTTCGTGGATCACTTTCAGCCAGACGAAGCTAATGATGATCCCAAGCCCACCCATAAAGAAGAAGACATGTGACCAGCCCACTTCATGCGTCAGCCAGCCCATAATGGGGGCAAAGATCACCGTCGCAAAGTATTGCGCAGAGTTAAAAATTGCTACCGCCGTTCCCCTCTCCTGCGCCGGGAACCACGCCGCCACAATACGGCTGTTACCGGGGAAGGAAGGTGCTTCGGCTAAGCCCACCAGGAAGCGCAGGGTGAAGAGCGCAACGATGATGCCAAATCCGTTGAACACATCGACGAAGCCCTGCAATAGGGTAAATGCCGACCAGATGAAGATGGACCAGAAATAGACGCGTTTGGAGCCAAAACGATCAAGCAGCCAGCCGCCAGGAATTTGGCCGATAACGTAGGCCCATGAAAATGCGGAGAAAACGTAGCCCATGCCAACCGGATCAAGACCAATGTCTTTTGCCATTTCAGAACCGGCAATCGACAGCGTGGCACGGTCACCATAGTTAAAGGATGTGACGATAAACAGCATCACCACTATCCAGTAGCGCGCATTTGTGCGCTTCTCAGCGCTGCTCGCCGCGTGGCTTAATGTACTCATTGTTGCACTCCTGAATCCAGGCTCTCGCCAGTTCATTCTGTACAGCACCGGTAGGGTAACCAGAATGAGGGTTAGTATTTGGCAGTTTTGGTACGGCTTGATGCCGTTTTATAGTGCGCACTGCCTTTTTGATGACTGACCGGAAAAGTATAGGGAGAAGTGCCTCTGTCCCTCACCGTGCATGAACACAACATTGAGGGGTCAATGAGAAGTTGTTTGGGGCATAAGCCCAAAGCAGTGGAAGGTAGTTCACGGAATTCGCCGGAAGGCGGGAGAAAAGCAAAACGGTAACCGACGTTACCGTTTTGTGTTTGCGCTCGCGCCACGTGGGCGCGGGGGCCCGGGTATGCGAAGGGCTGCCCGGCCAGAGGGTTATTTAAGCAGCGTTGCCCAGTGTTCAACCCACGGGTTCGATTCACTCTCTGGCTCAGGGTGTTCACCTGCATCAATCAGCAACATCTCACCGACGCGTTGCGCGCTCTGTTCCTGCAAAAGCGCATCGAACTGCTTACCACCGCCGCAGAAATTGGCGTAAGAACTGTCGCCCAGAGCAATGATGCCGTAGTGAACATCCGGCTGATAGCCAAGCTGATCCTTGATTGCCTGGAAAAGCGGCACGATGCTGTCCGGCAGATCGCCCTGCCCGGTAGTGGAGGTAACCACCAGAATGTATTTATCTTTGTACTTTTCCCAGTCTGCCAGCTCCGGGTCTTCATAGACCGTGGCTTTATGGCCCTGGCCTGCGAGTATCGCCTCAGCCTCTTCTGCTACCAGCAGCGAGTTGCCGTACATTGTGCCGACAAAAATGCCCACTTCAGCCATGATGTATTTCCTTGATTATTGCGCTTGCTGTTCATCCTGGACGTTGCCCGATACAAACTCAACCCTTTCATTTTCGGGGAGTTGCCCCAGCCAGCCAAACTGTGACAGGGCCTGCATCCAGACGTTGTCCAGCCCCGCATGGAGAGTCAGCGGTTCGCCGGTAAACGGGTGCGTCAGGCTCAGTTCACTGGCATGCAGCATCAGACGGTCGCAGCCAAAATGTTCGGCAGCACTGCGGTTCTGGCGCAAATCGCCGTGCTTGCTGTCACCAATAATCGGATGACGCAGATGTTTCAGGTGACGGCGGAGCTGGTGTTTGCGCCCGGTTTTGGGCAACAGCTCAACCAGACTGTAGCGGGTGGTCGGAAACTTGCTGGTTGCCACCGGCATTTCCGTGGTGGCCATGCCGCGGTAATCCGTCACGGCAGGCTGCGGGCCTTTGTCATCGCGGGCAAATTTATCGGCAATTTTGTCCAGCTCTTCCACCAGCGGATAATCGAGCGTGGCGCTCTCCGTCAGCCAGCCACGAACGATCGCGTGGTAGCGTTTCTGGATCTGGTGCTGTTCAAACTGCTGCGACAGCAGGCGGCCCGCTTCGCTGGAAAGCCCCATCAGCAACACACCGGAGGTTGGCCTGTCGAGACGATGAGCCGTAAAGACGTGCTGACCAATCTGGTCGCGCACGGTTTGCATCACCACCACTTTTACATCGCGGTCCAGCCAGCTTCGGTGCACCAGCCAGCCAGACGGTTTGTTTACCGCGACCAGCCACTCATCCTGATAGAGGATCTCAAGCGTCATGCATCTTCACCGGCAAACACGGCATCCAGCTTTTCCAGCTCAATCAGCATGACATCGCGCGCAGGGTGGGTCGCGTCCAGCGCCATTTCATAATAAGGCGCAACAGCGAACGCCTGCGGCAGCGGGTGGCCGCCGTCGAGCAGCGCGTGCATGCGCGGAATTAATACCCACTGGAGCCATTCGAACGGTGCCAGCGTATCCAGACAGAACGGCTGAGTGCTTGCGAAGGCTTCTGGCTGCGGCGCGGTCTCCTGCCACAGCTGATGTTGGCGCAATAATGCCTCGATGGCGTGCAACCGGGCACGAACGCTATCGTGTTGCGTCATAGTAACCTCAACTGAAAAAGTGAACGGCGCGCAGCATAGCATTGCAGGAGACAGAAATAAAAAAAGGGAGCACTGTAAAAACAGTGCTCCCGGTTCGTTCCGCAGCAATCCAGCTACAATTCGTGCTCCCTGCTCATCCGTGACAACTTTTCCTGAAGCCCGAAGGCCTGGTCATCCATCACCTTGTGCATCCTGCTCACATCGTCCTGATGTGTTTGTTTCATCCTGAAACGTCCTGGCCATCCTGACCCACCGACCATCCTGACCGGCTCTCATTCTCCCTTCCTGGAGGTGTCCCTTACGCATCCTGCGCGATCCTTTTGCTTCATCCTGAAGCCTTCCTGCAGCGTCATCCTGACGTGTTCCTGGTGAGAAACGCCATCATCCTGATGTTCGTTTCTCGTGTCGGCGTCCTGTCGACACAACTAGAATCCGCTATTCTGCTTCGTCTTACAACCCATGCTGGCAGCGCTGTAAGTCGTCCCGTGCCCCCCTGGACGCGGCGATACCTCATTAAGATATTGAAAAATAGAGTAATGTTAATCTTAATTAAATAAGGTAATACTGAATGATCCAGCGATCTCTCACAACTCTGTAAGAGATCTCTCACACGCGCGATAGCATCGTGGATTACAGAAGTGGCTCAAGTCGGGTGAGGAATTCCGCAAGTGAGGGTGCGAGAGTCTCGCGATTGCGGGTACCGATGGTCTCTTTAACCACTTCACCAGACAGGTTGCAGACTGAGATAACGTCCAGTTCACTGTCCAGCGTGGCAATAAAGAGCGTCGGAGAAAGCTTAAGGCGCTTTTGCGTGACCAGATGACCAATCAGGTTTTCCTGAACACGCTGCAGATCGTCTTCACTCCAGGTCTGCAACAGCGTCAGCGTGATATCAGCAAATCGCGCAGGCATATCCCCTGCAAATTGCGTGGTATAAAACGCGTGAACCGCTGGTTGTACCACAATGTCCATTGCCCGTTCAACCGCATTTACATTTTGCTCACCCGTCGGGGGTTGCGGTTGCCAGATAACGTAATCATCCGGAGAAGAGATAATACATGGCGAAGGTACACCATATAAGTCAGTGCTTTGCGGCCATGTGCCGTGCGTTTCATGCCATGCATCGCAATAGCGGGTCGTGAAGGCAGTGAGGGCATTTGCAGTTTCGATGTCCACCGATTTCTCTCTTCTTGTAAGACAGGATAAACTCAGCCCATAAGTGTACCTGTAAAGTGGCTATGAAACATGTCTTACGAAAATCATCAGGCGTTAACGGGCTTAACGCTGGGTAAATCGACCGATTACCGCGACACCTACGATGCAGGCCTGCTGCAGGGCGTACCGCGCAGTCTGAATCGCGATCCTCTGGGCCTGCGCGCTGACGCGCTGCCGTTTGTTGGCGGTGATATCTGGACGCTCTACGAGCTTTCCTGGCTCAACGCCCGCGGTCTGCCGCAGGTTGCTGTGGGCCATGTTGAACTGGATTATGCCAGCCAGAACCTGGTGGAATCCAAAAGCTTTAAGCTCTATCTCAACAGCTTTAACCAGACCAAATTCGACAGTCAGGAAGAGGTTCAGCATACCCTGGAGCGGGATTTAAGCGCCTGCGCACAGGGCAAGGTGAGCGTGTCACTCTATCGTCTGAATGAGCTGGAAGGGCAGCCGGTTGCCCACTTCAACGGTACCTGCATCGACGATCAGGATATCGCAGTGGATAATTACGAATTCAGTACCGATTACCTCGAAAATGCGGCAAGCGGAAAGACCGTTGAAGAGACGCTGGTAAGTCATTTACTGAAATCCAACTGCCTGATCACCCATCAGCCGGACTGGGGCTCCGTGCAGATCCAGTATCGCGGTCCGAAGATTGACCGGGAAAAACTGCTGCGCTACCTGGTGTCGTTCCGCCATCACAACGAATTCCACGAGCAGTGCGTGGAGCGCATCTTTAATGATATTCAGCGTTTCTGTCATCCCGAAACGTTAAGCGTTTATGCGCGCTACACCCGCCGTGGTGGTCTGGATATCAATCCATGGCGCACCAACACGGACTTTGTGCCTGCCACCGGCCGTCTTGTACGCCAGTAACCTAAATATTTTCGCAATATGCGCGGTCTATTCCGCGCTTTAGGTTGTGAAACGTCGTAAGCCAGGGCTATTGTAATCAACAGGGAAAGACGATAATTGTCCCGTAAGGAGCTCACTTGATTACACATATTAGCCCTCTTGGCTCAATGGATATGTTGTCGCAGCTGGAAGTGGACATGCTTAAACGCACGGCCAGCAGCGATCTTTATCAATTGTTTCGTAACTGTTCACTTGCCGTACTGAACTCCGGAAGCCTGACCGACAACAGTAAAGAGCTGCTGTCCCGCTTCGAAAACTTTGATATCAACGTGCTGCGCCGCGAGCGTGGCGTGAAACTTGAAGTGATCAACCCGCCGGAAGAGGCCTTTGTGGACGGGCGCATCATTCGCTCCCTTCAGGCCAACCTGTTTGCCGTGCTGCGTGACATCCTGTTTGTTAACGGGCAGATCCACAACGCAGGCCGCTTCCAGCATCTCGACCTGGAAAGCTCGGTACATATCACCAATCTGGTGTTCTCCATTTTACGTAACGCCCGCGCCCTGCACGTGGGCGAAGCCCCTAATATGGTCGTCTGCTGGGGTGGTCACTCGATTAACGAAACCGAATATCTCTATGCCCGTCGGGTGGGAAACCAGCTCGGCCTGCGTGAGCTGAATATCTGTACCGGCTGTGGTCCCGGGGCGATGGAAGCGCCAATGAAAGGCGCGGCAGTGGGACACGCTCAGCAGCGTTACAAAGAAGGGCGCTTTATCGGCATGACCGAGCCGTCGATCATCGCCGCTGAGCCACCTAACCCGCTGGTTAACGAACTGATTATTATGCCGGATATCGAGAAGCGCCTTGAGGCGTTTGTCCGTATCGCCCACGGGATAATCATCTTCCCGGGCGGCGTGGGAACCGCAGAAGAGCTGCTCTACCTGCTGGGTATTCTGATGAACCCGGCTAACAAAGATCAGGTTCTGCCGTTGATCCTGACCGGGCCGAAAGAGAGCGCTGACTACTTCCGCGTACTGGACGAGTTTATCGTGCATACGCTGGGGGAAACCGCGCGTCGTCACTATCGCATCATCATTGACGATGCGGCAGAAGTGGCGCGTCAGATGAAAAAAGCGATGCCGCTGGTTAAAGAGAACCGTCGCGACACCGGAGATGCCTACAGCTTTAACTGGTCAATCCGCATCGCGCCGGACCTGCAGATCCCGTTCGAACCCTCGCACGAAAACATGGCCAACCTGAAACTGTACCCGGACCAGCCGGTAGAAGTCCTGGCTGCCGACCTGCGACGCGCCTTCTCCGGCATCGTGGCGGGTAACGTGAAAGAGATGGGTATCCGTGCTATCGAGAAGTATGGTCCGTATAAGATCCATGGCGATCGCGAAATGATGCGCCGCATGGATGACATGTTGCAGGGCTTTGTTGCCCAGCACCGCATGAAGCTACCCGGGTCGGCGTACATTCCTTGCTACGAAATCTGCACGTAACATTTTCACTCTCCTGATAAAAGCCGGGCCACGATGCTGTGGGCCCGGCTTTTTTATTACCGAAACAACTCATAGATATTGCTTATACCTTTTACAAACTCTGATGCCACGCAAACGATTACCTCGTTTTTACAACCGTAAATTATCAGCCTTAAACTAAATTACCTGCCAGAAAATCCTAAAAACCCATTTCTTTACAGCGTAAGACACCTATCTTCGCGGGTGCTCTTTTAGCTCACATGTTGTTGATGGTAGCCTTCGCGCCCGTAAATCCTATTCGATGTTTTTTTAATAGATAAATGGTCTAAAGATGCCCACATCAAAAGTGGATTATTGCAATTGGGATCGGGATCACTGATAGATTCATAACGAGAATGTATCTTTCCGCCCGCCAATAGTTACGGGCGAAAATTATTAAAAAACCGTCACTGAACGAATTTCATATTACCGTCAGGCACTTTTTCATCGGATTTGACTACAAACCTGACAATTTGCTTCCTCCAGGAGATACAGATGGAAACCACTCAAACCAGCACCGTTGCTTCGATTGAATCCCGAAGTGGTTGGCGCAAATCAGATACCATGTGGATGCTTGGCCTTTACGGCACAGCTATCGGCGCTGGTGTATTGTTCCTTCCTATTAACGCAGGCGTCGGCGGTCTGATTCCGCTGATCATCATGGCTATCATTGCCTTCCCGATGACCTACTTTGCGCACCGCGGCCTGACCCGCTTCGTGCTGTCCGGTAAAAATCCTGGCGAAGACATTACTGAAGTCGTTGAAGAACATTTCGGCGTGGGCGCAGGTAAACTGATTACCCTGCTCTACTTCTTCGCGATTTACCCTATTTTGCTGGTTTACAGCGTTGCAATCACTAACACCGTTGAAAGCTTCATGCTGCACCAACTGCACATGACGCCACCACCGCGTGCCATTCTGTCTCTGATCCTGATTGTGGGCATGATGACCATTGTCCGTTTCGGTGAGCAGATGATCGTGAAAGCGATGAGCATCCTGGTGTTCCCGTTTGTGGCTGCACTGATGGTACTGGCGCTGTATCTGATTCCACAGTGGCACGGTGCCGCGCTGGAAACGCTCTCCCTGAGCAGCGCATCTGCAACCGGTAACGGCCTGCTGATGACCCTGTGGCTGGCTATCCCGGTGATGGTATTCTCCTTTAACCACTCACCGATCATCTCCTCCTTCGCCGTGGCGAAGCGTGAAGAGTACGGCGACGGTGCAGAGAAGAAGTGCTCCAGCATCCTGGCGCGTGCGCACATCATGATGGTGCTGACCGTTATGTTCTTCGTCTTCAGCTGTGTACTGAGCCTCTCCCCGGCGGATCTGGCGGCAGCGAAAGAGCAGAACATCACTATTCTGTCTTACCTGGCGAACCACTTTAACGCACCGGTCATCGCGTGGATGGCCCCTATCATCGCGATCATCGCCATTACCAAATCCTTCCTCGGCCACTACCTAGGCGCACGTGAAGGCTTCAACGGTATGGTGATTAAATCTCTGCGCGGTAAAGGCAAGAGCATTGAAGTCAACAAACTGAACAAGATGACCGCGCTGTTCATGCTGGTCACCACCTGGGCAGTTGCCACGCTGAACCCAAGCATCCTGGGCATGATTGAAACCCTGGGCGGCCCGGTTATCGCGATGATTCTGTTCCTGATGCCGATGTACGCGATTCAGAAAGTACCTGCCATGCGCAAGTACAGCGGTCAGATTAGCAATATCTTCGTGGTTATCATGGGGCTTATCGCTATCTCCGCAATCTTCTACTCCCTGTACACCATGTTCTGATTATCACCCGCGCCGTCTCAGGACGGCGCACTCCTCCCCCTCTGACTGAAAGCAATGGACGCATCATGATTAGCGTATTCGATATTTTCAAAATCGGTATTGGTCCTTCCAGCTCTCACACCGTCGGACCAATGAAAGCCGGTAAGCAGTTCACGGATGACTTGATTGCGCGCGGCATTTTGCACGACGTAACCCGCGTGGTTGTCGATGTGTACGGCTCTCTCTCCCTGACAGGTAAGGGCCACCATACCGATATCGCCATTATCATGGGCCTGGCAGGAAACCTGCCGGATACCGTTGATATTGATGCGATCCCTGGTTTCATCCAGGACGTCAATACCCACGGTCGCCTGCTGCTGGCAAATGGCGAACATGAAGTGGAATTCCCGGTTGATCATTGCATGAATTTCCATGCAGACAACCTGTCACTGCACGAAAACGGAATGCGTATTACCGCACTGGCAGGTGACAAAGCGGTATACAGCCAGACTTACTACTCTATCGGCGGCGGGTTTATCGTCGACGAAGACCACTTTGGTGAAACCAGCACATCCTCCGTTGACGTGCCTTATCCGTACAAAACCGCGGCAGATCTTCAGCGTCACTGCCAGGAAACGGGGCTCTCCCTTTCCGGCCTGATGATGAAAAACGAGCTGGCCCTGCACAGCAAAGCGGAACTGGAGCAGCACTTCACCAGCGTCTGGGAAGTCATGCGCGGCGGTATCGAACGCGGGATCACTACCGAAGGCGTTCTGCCCGGTAAGCTTCGCGTACCACGCCGTGCGGCAGCGCTGCGTCGGATGCTCGTGAGCACCGACAAAACGACCACGGACCCTATGGCGGTCGTTGACTGGATCAATATGTTCGCGCTGGCGGTAAACGAAGAGAACGCTGCGGGTGGCCGCGTGGTGACAGCACCGACTAACGGCGCCTGCGGTATCGTTCCGGCGGTACTGGCGTACTACGACAAGTTTATCCGCGAAGTGAACGCCAACTCGCTGGCACGCTACCTGCTGGTCGCCAGTGCGATTGGTTCACTGTACAAGATGAACGCCTCCATTTCCGGTGCAGAAGTAGGCTGTCAGGGTGAAGTTGGCGTCGCCTGCTCCATGGCTGCGGCGGGTCTGGCAGAACTGCTGGGCGCAAGCCCGACACAGGTCTGTATTGCGGCTGAAATCGGCATGGAACATAACCTGGGACTGACCTGCGACCCGGTTGCCGGACAGGTACAGGTGCCTTGCATCGAGCGTAACGCCATCGCCTCCGTGAAGGCGGTCAACGCCGCACGTATGGCGCTGCGTCGGACCAGTGAACCGCGCGTTTGCCTCGATAAAGTTATCGAAACCATGTACGAAACAGGTAAAGATATGAACGCCAAATACCGCGAAACATCTCGCGGCGGCCTGGCGATGAAGATCGTGACCTGCGATTAAGCCTTTCAGGAAGCCTCGTTTTGCGAGGCTTCTTCCTGTTTTCCCCGCCGCACATAGTTTCCCACCGCTGACAATGTTACCCTTCCCCCATTAAACAGAAGGGAGATTATCTGTGGCTGTTCATTTGCTTATCGTCGATGCGCTCAACCTCATTCGCCGGATCCATGCGGTGCAAGGTACGCCCTGTAAGGACACGTGTCTGCACGCGCTGGAGCAACTTATCCGCCATAGCGAACCGACCCATGTGGTTGCCGTTTTTGATGACGAAGCGCGTAACAGCGGCTGGCGACACCAGCGCCTTCCCGACTACAAGGCCGGGCGCGCACCAATGCCTGACGATTTGCATGCCGAAATGCCGGCCATTCGCGCCGCCTTTGAACAGCGCGGCGTTCCCTGCTGGGGAGCCCATGCCAATGAAGCCGATGATCTGGCCGCCACGTTAGCCGTCAAGGTCGCGAACGCCGGGCATCAGGCCACCATCGTCTCAACCGATAAAGGCTACTGCCAGCTGCTTTCGCCCACCGTCCGCATCCGCGATTACTTCCAGAAGCGCTGGCTTGATGCCCCCTTTATCGCCAGTGAGTTTGGCGTCTCGCCGGAACAACTTCCTGACTACTGGGGGCTGGCCGGAATAAGCAGCTCGAAGGTTCCGGGAGTGGCAGGCATCGGGCCGAAGAGTGCCGCCCAACTGCTGACGGATTTTCAGAGTCTGGAAGGGATTTACGCCAGGCTGGACGAGGTCCCGGAAAAATGGCGCAAAAAGCTGGAGGCGCATAAAGAGATGGCCTTTATCTGCCGGGATGTGGCGACGTTACAGACGGATTTACAGCTGGACGGGAACTTGCAGCAGTTGCGCTTAGAACGTTAAATCGTTTTCAGATGAATCGCCCGGCAAGCAAAACGCCACCGGGCAATGTAACGCGTACTATCGCTCGTCGCGACGTCCGCCAACAGCGGCCCACCAGCGACGAATATGCACCGTTACTTCTTCGCGGTCGTGATACAGCTGGCGCGCCTGAATCTCCACGTTAATGCCGTGCTCATCCATTTGCGCCTGGATATAGGCCAGGTTTTGCGAGACTTCCTCATAGCGCTTTTTCATCGGCAGCTTGAGGTTAAAGATAGTCTCACGGCACCAGCCGTTCACCAGCCAGGAGGCCATCAGCGCGGCCACTTTTGCCGGCTTCTCAACCATATCGCACACCATCCAGGAGATGTTGTTGCGGGTGGGACGATAGCGGAAACCATCTTCACGCAGCCAGGTGACCTGTCCGGTATCCATCAGGCTCTGGGCCATCGGGCCGTTATCAACCGAAGAGACCCACATGTTGCGTTTCACCAGTTGATAGGTCCAGCCGCCCGGACACGCGCCGAGATCGACCGCGTACATGCCGTTCGCCAGACGCTCATCCCACTCATCCGCCGGGATAAATACGTGGAACGCCTCTTCCAGCTTCAGGGTCGAACGGCTTGGCGCATCTGAAGGGAATTTCAGACGCGGAATGCCCATGAAGAAGGGAGAGTTGTTATTGGTGTAGGAGTAACCCGTGTAACAGCAGCCAGGGGCGATAAAGAATATATGCACCACCGGACGTTTTGGCGTTTCGTAGTTTGTCAGCACGCCAGCGTCACGCAGTGCAGCGCGCAGCGGTACGGTGAACTTACGGCAGAACTTCATCAGCTCTTTGCTTTCGTTGGTATCCGCGACTTCAACACGCAGCTCGCCACCCTTTTCCACGACGCCCTGCAGCATACCCACAACCGGCGTGATGCGGTCTTCCGGCGGAAGATCTTTTAGCAGTTCACCGGCAACAAACATCTGGCGAGCGAAAATCAGTGAGCTGAACGGCAGCTCACGCGCGAGTTTATCCGCATCCTCAGGCTGATAGCACTCGAATACGACGTAGCCGGCATTATCTTTAACGCGTGCAAAGCCAAAGACTTCGCGCTTCGCCGCTTTATCAGTAATTTCCGCGGCGCACTCTTTCTCAAACCCCGGGCGACAATATAAAACAACCTTATTCATGAACAACGCCCTTGCGTTTCAGACGGATGGCTCCGATAAACATTAATACCCAACCTGCCAGGAAGCTGACGCCGCCGACAGGTGTAACAAACGCCCACAGGCGTAAATGCGAAAGCGCCAGGCAGTACAGACTACCGCTGAACAACACGGTGCCTAACGCCAGGAATACGCTGCTCCAGTAAAACCAGATGCTGATGCGGCGCTGCATTGCCACCGCCAGCCCAAAAATCGCCAGCGTGTGGAATGCCTGGTATTCAAGGCCGGTCTGGATCCAGCCCATTTCTACCGCCCCCAACGACTTGCTTAATACATGTGCGCCAAAGGCGCCCAGTGCAACAAAAATAAAGCCACTCACCGCGGCAAAAATCAGCATGAATCGGCTGGTCATGTTTAAATCCTAAAGTGATGCGTGCCCGGCACACAAAAGTTACTGTTCATACCTGAAGCGGAATTTTTCTTGCTCACTCGCCGCTTTCGCCAGAATCCACTGTCGGAAAGCGGCTATTTTACCCAGTTCTGCCTGACTGTCATGACAAACCAGATAAAACGCGTTCTTGCTGACCAGCACATCATTAAATGGACAAACCAGACGGCCTGCCTCAATTTCGGACTGCGCCATGACGTTATTTGCCAACGCCACGCCTTGCCCGTGAATGGCAGCCTGTAACACCATTGCGCTGTGGCTAAAAATGGGGCCCTGCTGCACGTTTATATGATTAAGACCTAATTGACGGGTATAAGTTTGCCAGTCACGGCGAGAAGCATCATGTAAAAGCGTATGTCGCGCCAGGTCAGCGGGGGTCTTCAGCGCCTTTTCGCCCGTTAAGAGCAGCGGTGAACAGACCGGCAGCAGATATTCTGCGTATAATTTTTCGACACGCAAGCCTGGCCAGTTACCGCGGCCATAAAAAATGGCGACGTCCACATCATCGGCCAGCTTGTCTTCCTGACGGTCCACCGCCTGGATTCGAACGTCGATTCCCGGATAAGCTGAGTTAAAGCTTGTGAGTCTTGGCACCAGCCACTGAATGGCAAAACTGGGTAATAAACTTACCGTCAGCGCGCCTTTTGCACTGCGGGCCTGCAGCTTGCGCGTGGCTTCCGTGAGCTGGGAAAAAATCTCTTTAATATCCTGAAAATAGCTCTGCCCCTCTTCGGTCAACAGTAACGAACGGTTGCGCCGACGGAACAGCTTAAGGCCCAGGAAATCCTCCAGAGACTTGATTTGGTGACTTACTGCGGCCTGTGTCACAAAAAGCTCATCGGCTGCGCGCGTGAAACTCAGGTGACGTGCTGCTGCATCAAAAACACGTAATGCATTTAGGGGTGGCAATCGCTTCGACATGGTTATCTGGCTTAGATGTTAACGAGATTTAACAAACAGGAAACAATGTTTAACCTATTAGTTTTTTTTATCTGAGCCATTATAATTTGTCCGTTGAGGAACTACCAGCAAATACCTATAGTGGCGGCACTTCCTGAGCCGGAACGAAGAGCTTTTTTCGGAATGCGTGTTCTGAAGGGCTTTTGGCTTACGGTTGTGATGTTGTGTTGTTGTGTTTGCAATTGGTCTGCGATTCAGACCACGGTAGCAACGCTACCAATTTTTCACTTCCTGTACATTTACCCTGTCTGTCCATAGTGATTAATGTAGCACCGCCAATTTGCGGTGCTTTTTTTTCGCCTGCGATCGATTAATGCTCGATTTCTTTCATTTCCTTCACGTCAGTGCGATTAATCTGCTGCTTGTTCCCGTTCGCATCTTTATACGAAATCATACCGGTGTCGTTATCGGTTGTCGGTTTCCCTTCAGAGACGATAGAACGGCCATCGTTAGTATGCATTACGTAGTTGTTACCGGAACAGGCGCTCAGGGCAAAGGTCAACGCACAGGCAGAGATAATGGCGGCTGTCTTTTTCATGCTTATTCTCCTTTAGCAATTAATGCTATTCAAACATCGATTTATAACAGGCTTAAACATTCACCTAACCTTATTTAGCATAACCTGCTTTTTCAGAGTCGCCAGGATAAGTAAGGATTAGCAGACAAATCTGATAGATATCAACCTCCTTGCCCTGCCGATGAAATTGCGCGACGATCTCACTATTGAGATGAGGAATTCCATGAACGCTTTCAGTCCCGCGCAGTTTCGCGCACAGTTCCCGGCGCTGGCCGATGCCGGTATTTACCTTGATAGCGCTGCCACCGCCCTTAAGCCTCAGGCAGTCATTGAGGCGACGCAGCAGTTCTACAGCCTGAGCGCCGGGAACGTGCACCGTAGCCAGTTTGCCGAAGCACAACGATTAACCGCGCGCTATGAAGCCGCGCGCGATCAGGTCGCACGCCTGATCAACGCCGAAAGCGGGAAAAACATCGTCTGGACGCGAGGCACAACTGAAGCCATTAACATGGTAGCCCAGTGCTATGCGCGCCCGCGGCTAAAGCCTGGCGATGAAATTATTGTCAGCGAGGCTGAACATCACGCCAACCTGGTTCCGTGGCTGATGGTGGCTGAGCAAACGGGCGCGCGCATTGTGAAACTGCCGCTGGGTGCAGATCTTCTGCCAGACGTAGCGCGCTTATCTGAGTTCATTACCCCCCGCAGCCGCATTCTGGCTCTTGGACAAATGTCGAACGTCACAGGGGGTTGCCCGGATCTGGCTCTGGCCATCGACGTGGCCCACGCTAACGACATGGTGGTGATGGTCGACGGTGCCCAAGGCGTGGTGCATTTCCCCGCTGATGTACAAAAGCTGGATATTGATTTCTATGCCTTCTCAGGACATAAGCTGTATGGCCCAACCGGGATCGGGGTGCTGTACGGAAAACCGGCCCTGCTGGCGCAAATGACGCCGTGGCTTGGGGGAGGAAAAATGATCACCGAGGTGACCTTTGAGGGCTTTAAAACTCAGGATGTCCCTTACCGTCTGGAAGCCGGAACGCCGAACGTCGCAGGCGTCATCAGCCTGAGTGCCGCGCTTGAATGGCTGGCTGAAACGGATATCGCTCAGGCAGAACGCTGGAGCCGGGGTCTGGCGACGCTTGCAGAAGAGGCGCTACAGAAACGTCCGGGTTTTCGATCGTTCCGCGTGCAGGACTCAAGCCTGCTGGCCTTTGATTTTGCCGGCGTTCATCATAGCGATATGGTTACGCTGCTTGCCGGGTATGGCATTGCCCTGCGTGCCGGCCAGCACTGCGCGCAGCCATTACTGGCCGCGCTGGGTGTTAGCGGTACGCTGCGTGCGTCGTTTGCGCCGTATAATACGCAAAGCGATGTGGATGCGCTGGTTGATGCCGTTGACCGCGCCCTTGAAATACTGGTGGATTAATGACGAGTTCAGCGTTAGCCGAGCATCCGTTTGGCACGGTCATCACAGAAGAGACCTTAAAACAGACTTTCGCCCCGCTGTTGCAATGGGAAGATAAATATCGCCAGTTGATCCTGCTCGGCAAGCAGTTGCCGGCGCTGTCAGACGAACGCAAAGCGCAGGCGAAAGAGATTTCCGGCTGCGAGAACCGCGTCTGGCTGGGATGCACGGTATCCGGTGAAAAACTGCATTTCTTTGGCGACAGCGAAGGACGTATCGTTCGCGGGCTGCTGGCGGTACTGTTAACCGCCGTGGAAGGGAAAAGCGCGGCGGAGCTGCTGACGCACTCGCCGCTGGCATTGTTCGATGAGCTGGGGCTACGGGCGCAGCTCAGCGCCTCGCGCGGTCAGGGCCTGGTCGCTCTCAGTGAGGCGGTACAGGATGCCGCGCGTCAGGCTCAGGCCTGACGTTCCGCCTTCGCCATCATTTTCTTCAGGGCGTGAGAGACGGCTACAAAGCCGAAAGAGGCGGTCACCATGGTGGCCGCACCGAAGCCTGAGGCACAATCCATCCTTTTTGGCCCTTCCGCCGTGCTTTTCATCGCACACACCGAACCGTCAGCCTGCGGGTAGACCAGGGCTTCAGTCGAAAAGACACAGTCAACGCCCAGCTTGCCTTTGCTGTTTTTCACGACGTTAAAATCGCTTTTTAAGCGCTCGCGCAGCTTGGCCGCCAGCGGGTCCTGAATCGTCTTTGCCAAATCGGCCACCTGAATCTGCGTGGGATCGATTTGCCCGCCAGCCCCCCCAGTGGTAACCAGAGGAACCTTGTAACGCCGACAGTAGGCAATCAACGCCGCTTTTGGACGCACGCTGTCGATCGCGTCGATGACATAGCTGTAGCCTTTACTCATGTATTCGGCGACGTTATCTGCCGTCACAAAGTCATCGATCACCGTCACGCGGCATTCCGGGTTAATCAGGCGAATACGCTCCGCCATCACCTCAGATTTCGCCAGCCCGACGTTATCGCGCAGGGCATGGATTTGACGGTTGGTGTTGGTGACGCAAACGTCATCCATATCAATCAGCGTGATCGCGCCAATGCCGGTTCTCGCCAGCGCTTCCGCAGCCCAGGAGCCAACACCGCCAATCCCCACGACGCAGACATGCGCATCCGCAAACAGCTGCAGGGCTTTTTCACCATATAGACGTGCCGTGCCGCCAAAACGCTGACGCCAGGCATCGCTGATTACTACAGACATAAAACCTCAGATGTCAAAAGGGTGAGGTTATTCCTCACCCTTCTCTGTTAATTCAGTACGACTCAGAATACCACAATCAGCCGCTGAATACGTTACCGCTGCCAGGGGCTGCCTTGAGCACCCATACGCGCCCATAGTGGTTATACCAGCCTGCACGGTGCCCCGCATCCGGGCCAATGCCCTGATAAATATCGAAGTGCTGACCTTTAATCGCACCGCCGACATCCAGCGCGACCATCAGACGTAGCTCGTACTGACCGTTAAATTTGCCGTTGTTATCCAGCAGAGGCACTTCCGCCAGCAGCGTGGTGCCCGCAGGAATAATAGAACGATCCGAAGCTACCGAGGCGCGGCCAATCAGTGGAACGGCACTCGCCCCTTTCACTGGCGCAAAGTTTTGCGGTTTAAAGAAGACAAACGACGGGTTCTGTTCCAGCAGCTCACGCACTTCGGCTTCGCTGTGTTTTTCACCCCACTCGCGGATCGCCTGCATCGACATGTCTTCTTTTTTCACTTCGCCTCTGTCGATCAGCACTTTACCAATGCTGCGATAGGCATGACCGTTTTTACCGGAATAACTAAAGAAGTTCAGGGGGGAGCCATCGCCAAAGTCGATATAGCCGCTGCCCTGAACATCCATGATGAAGTTGTCCATCAGCGAGTTGCTGTAGGCCAGAACGTAGTTTTCGCTCAGCGCACCGGAGTAGATCTCAGCGCGGGACGGCAGACGACCGCGTTTAGGCGGCATTCGGTAAATGGGATACTGGAACTCGCCCTGACGCGTGTGTCGCGCCTGGATAACCGGGGTGTAGTAACCGGTAAACTGGACGTTGCCATAGTTATCCGCCCCTTCCATCTGCCAGGCGTCGATACCAAACTGGCGCATATTGCGCGTATCACCGCCCGCGCGTAGCCAGTCCTGTACCGCGTTATAAACGCTGCTCTGTGAGCCATACAGACGTGGCGACGCGTTGCGGATCTGGTAAACCTGCTCGGAAAAGTCTCCGGCGTTGATCGGTGCGCCAACGGCATCAGGTTGATTAACTAAAGAGAAAGGCTGGGATAGCTTCCCGTCTTTATACTGTTGACCGCGATCGGTCGGTTTAGAAGAGCAGGCCGCAAGAATGGCTACCATTGCCCCTGTCATTAGATACTTCGCCCAACGTCCTTTCATTATATCTCGTCTTAAAGTTGCCCATTACCGCGTGATGAAGATAACAAACCCACTGTTCTAAAGAAACGGAATCACATGCCCTTTGGCAAATTCTGAGCAAAAAATAGTCCAAATATCGCAACGCCGTTCAATTTACATACAAAGTTAATGATTTATGTGAAAAAGGGGTTGCATCACAAACCTAACCGAGTATAGTGCGCTTCCACGGACGCGGGGTGGAGCAGCCTGGTAGCTCGTCGGGCTCATAACCCGAAGGTCGTCGGTTCAAATCCGGCCCCCGCAACCAATTAAAATTTGATGAAGTATCTTCTACGACAGTAGGAAGACGGACGCGGGGTGGAGCAGCCTGGTAGCTCGTCGGGCTCATAACCCGAAGGTCGTCGGTTCAAATCCGGCCCCCGCAACCAATCAAATTTGAAGAAGTAAGTTTCTACAAGAGTAGAAAGACGGACGCGGGGTGGAGCAGCCTGGTAGCTCGTCGGGCTCATAACCCGAAGGTCGTCGGTTCAAATCCGGCCCCCGCAACCAACACTTCTAAAACAATAAACACCCTTCAGGGTGTTTTTTTGTATCTGCGGTGTGTGAAACTGCCGGGCGGTTACCCGGCGCACTCAACTACCCAAGCCTTGCCAGCGTCGCCCCATCTGAGAAATACGCCCGGATCCCTGCCAGAATCGACTCTGCCACTTCCTGCTGGAATTTTGCCGTCCTGAGCTTACGCTCCTCTTCCACGTTACTGATAAACGCGGTCTCGACCAGAATCGACGGAATATCCGGGGCCTTCAGCACCGCGAACCCGGCCTGTTCAACGCTGTTTTTGTGCAGCTTATTAACATTGCCTAGCTTGCCCAGCACCGCTTTACCAAATTTCAGGCTGTCGGTGATGGTCAGCGACTGCACCATATCAAACATGGTGTGATCGACATAGCGGTCGCCACTTTTGCTCACGCCGCCAATCAGGTCCGAGGCGTTCTGAGAGTCAGCCAGGAATCTTGCGGCGGTGCTGGTTGCCCCTTTAGTCGAGAGCGCAAACACCGACGAACCGCTCGGCTGGCGGCTGGTAAACGCATCGGCATGAATCGAGACGAACAAGTCTGCACGCTGCTTCTGGGCTTTCGCCACGCGGACTTTCAGTGGAATAAAGACATCTTCGTTTCGCGTCATGTAGGCGCGCATATTGCCTTCTTTATCGATCAGCGCCTTCAGCCGTCGGGCGATTTGCAGCACCACATCTTTTTCCCGGGTACGATATTTCCCCACTGCGCCCGAGTCTTCGCCGCCATGGCCAGGATCAAGCATGATCACAATCGGGCGATCGCGCCCTGCTTTTCCGGGCTGCGGACCGCTCTGGGCCGGTGGCACCTGCTTCTCCAGGTTGCCCTGGTTGTAGTCTTCCAGTAATGCCAGCAGCGGATCCTGAATATCCGTCGCATTCGCCGGATAGAGATCCATGACCAGACGCTCTTTAAACGTCGCAACAGGTGCCAGGGCAAACAGCTGCGGTTTAACGTTTTGCTTCAGCTCAAACACCATGCGCACGGTTTGCGGATCAAACTGACCCACGCGCGCCGATTTGATAAACGGATCGTCGCCGCGGATCTGCGCCGCCATTCCCTTAAGCACAGAGTTGAGGTTAACACCTTCGAGATCCACCACCACACGTTCAGGATTGCTGAGGGCAAATTGCTTATATTTCAGCACCCGATTGGATTCTACCGTGACGCGTGTATAGGTCGACGACGGCCAGACGCGCACCGCCACCACCTGACTGGTGGCGGCAAGACCCACCTGGCTGACGCTAAGCAACCACATCGCCCCTGCCCCTTTTAACAACCGGCGGCGGCTTATTGCTGAATTGGATCCCGACATGCTTCTCCCGAGCAAGAAAAGTGATTGATTTACAAAATCGCTAAATTGACCGAAAACTTTAACGAATGACGCATAAACTGTCATCTATAAAAGGGTAAACATTCATACGCTAACGCACGGATTACTTATCAATTTCTGTGGGTCGCAGAAAATTTAGGCTTGCACACACGGCCACAATCGAATAAAAATACAGAAATTACGAATAAACATTCATTAAGGGTTGTGTCATGGTGAAGGAACGTAGAACCGAACTGGTCCAGGGATTCCGCCATTCTGTTCCCTATATCAACGCCCATCGGGGAAAAACGTTTGTCATCATGCTCGGCGGCGAAGCCATTGAGCATGAAAACTTTTCCAGCATCGTCAATGACATTGGCCTGCTGCACAGCCTCGGGATCCGCCTTGTTGTGGTGTATGGCGCGCGCCCGCAGATTGATGCCAACCTGGCCGCGCATCACCACGAGCCGATTTACCATAAACATACCCGCGTCACGGATGCGAAAACCCTTGAGCTGGTGAAACAGGCGGCGGGTCTGCTGCAGCTGGATATCACCGCTCGCCTGTCGATGAGCCTTAACAACACACCGCTGCAGGGCGCGCACATCAACGTTGTGAGCGGCAATTTTATCATCGCTCAGCCTCTCGGCGTGGACGATGGCGTGGACTATTGCCATAGCGGACGTATTCGTCGTATCGATGAAGAGGCCATTCACCGCCAGCTGGACAGCGGTGCCATCGTGCTGATGGGGCCTGTGGCAGTGTCCGTGACCGGTGAAAGCTTTAACCTCACCTCAGAAGAGATTGCCACTCAGTTGGCCATCAAGCTGAAGGCGGAGAAAATGATTGGGTTTTGCTCTTCCCAGGGCGTCGTGAATGATGAAGGGGTGATTGTGCCAGAGCTCTTCCCGAATGAGGCCCAGGCTCGCGTGGAAGCGCTGGAAGCCGAAGGGGATTACCACTCGGGTACCGTGCGTTTTTTGCGCGGTGCTGTGAAGGCCTGTCGCAGCGGCGTACGCCGTAGCCACCTGATCAGCTATCAGGAAGACGGTGCCCTGCTGCAGGAACTGTTCTCCCGCGATGGTATCGGCACCCAGATAGTGATGGAGAGCGCGGAGCAGATCCGTCGCGCCACCATCAATGATATCGGCGGAATTCTGGAGCTGATTCGCCCACTGGAACAGCAGGGCATTCTGGTTCGGCGCTCCCGCGAACAGCTGGAGATGGAGATCGACAAATTCACCATTATTCAGCGCGATAACCTGACCATTGCCTGCGCCGCTCTCTACCCGTTCCCGGAAGAGCAGATCGGAGAAATGGCCTGCGTGGCGGTGCATCCTGACTACCGGAGCTCTTCACGGGGTGAAATGCTGCTTGAGCGCGTGGCGGCTCAGGCGCGTCAGATGGGGCTGAACAAGCTGTTCGTGCTGACTACGCGCAGCATTCACTGGTTCCAGGAGCGCGGATTTACACCGGTGGACATTGAATCACTGCCGGAGAGTAAGAAAGAGATGTACAACTATCAGCGCCGGTCAAAAGTGCTGATGGCCGATCTGGGATAATACGAAGCCCTCACCACCCGGTGGGGGCTATCGCTTAAAGGGATTCAAATATCGCGCTCAGGCCGCTTCGACGTTCCGTGCGGGTGGCAATCGCATGTAGCAGTACGCGCTCATCGGCATACAGCGACAGGCGCTGACGCGCGCGCGTAATGGCGGTATAAATCAGTTCGCGGGTAATAACGGGCGAAAGCTGTGTCGGCAGGATCAGCGCCGCATGGTTGAACTCGGAGCCCTGAGACTTATGCACCGTCATTGCCCAGGCCGTTTCATGTTCAGGCAGACGGCTGGGCTGAACGGACTTCACGCTTCCATCCGGCATCTGGAACCAGACGCGCAGCCCCAGTCCACGATCGAGGGCAATCCCGATATCCCCGTTAAACAACCCCAGCGCGCTATCGTTGCGGGCGATCATCACCGGGCGTCCCTCATACCAGCGCGAGTGCGGGGTGCGGTGGATTTTGCGTTTCTGGCCCAGCAGCTGTTCGAACCTGTCGTTCAGACCGCTTACGCCAAATGGCCCTTCCCTCAGTGCGCACAGTAGCTGATACTCGCCAAAGGCGGCGAGCGCCTGTGCGGGCGTGCATTGCTGTTGTACACCCGTCAGGAAATGCTGATACCCCTGCAGGGCGTCATCAAGCATCGCCTGATACTCTTCCCCGGTTTGCAGCGATTTTTTCTCGATATCGGTGAATTGACCGTCAAATACCGCACAGGTCGTGTGCCGGTCGCCTCTGTTCACAGCCGAAGCCAGCTGACCGATGCCCGAGTCGCTGCCGAAACGGTAGCTTTTTTGCAGCAGGCACAGGCTGTCGCGCAGCGCCCCCGCCAGGGAATGGTTTTCACTGGCGAGCGAACAGCCGGTCAGACGGGACAGCTCCTCAGCGCGTTCAGCGGTATATCCCAGGCTTGCATAAGTGCAGATATCTCCCAGCACCGCCCCGGCTTCCACCGAGGCAAGCTGGTCGCGATCGCCCAGGAAAATGACGCGGGCGTGCGCTGGCAGAGCATCAATCAACCGCGCCATCATCGTCAGGTCGATCATTGACGCCTCATCCACCACCAGCACATCCAGATGCAACGGGTTACCGGCGTGATAGCGCAGACGCTGGCTTCCCGGCTGAGCGCCCAGCAGCCGGTGCAGCGTGCTGGCTTCGTTTGGGAAAAGGGCAAGCTGCTCCCCGGTGAGTGGCAACTTCTGCAGCGCACCACCTAACGACTCGGTCAGGCGCGCCGCCGCTTTGCCGGTAGGGGCCGCCAGACGAATACGGCACTTTTGCTCACCTGATAACTGAATCAGGGCGGCAAGCAGTTTGGCCACGGTGGTGGTTTTACCGGTTCCCGGGCCGCCAGAGATGACGGAGATCCGCCGTGTTAAGGCCACGGCTGCCGCCACTTTCTGCCAGTCTGTCGCCTCAACAGAGGTAAACAAGGTATCCAGCGTTTGCCGCAGTTGGGCTTCATCGCAGGGAAGAGGCGCATTGGTCTCGCTGAAAAAACGCGCGACCGCCAGTTCATTACGCCACAGTCGGTTGAGATACAAACGATCGCCCGTCAGGATCATGGGGGTCTGGCTATCGGCTGCGCTGACGGCAGGCGAACGGTGCAACACCGTCGGCCAGTCCACGGATTCTCCCAGCAGAGCAAAGCAGGACTGCAGGGCCGCGGGCATTTTCTCATCCATCGCCAGACGCGAAAGCGGCAGGCAAACGTGCCCTTCCCCTGCGTCTTTACTCAGGATGGCAGCGGCGAGCATCACGGCAGGCTCATCACATGACACCATCATGGCGAACTGTACGTCCAGGTGGCGCAGTAGTCGCTGTTCTACCGCTTCCAGCAACAATTCCTGCATCGTCATGCCACTTCCTCCGTGTTTGCTGCAAATAAGTTATCCATTTTCTCGATCAGTGCCGCATGCGGGCGTGTGCTAAAGATGCCTGAACGCGGGTCAGCCGCATCCACACCGCGCAGGAAAAGGTAAATCACCCCACCAAAGTGCTCTTCGTAACGGTAGTCAGCAATGCGATGGCGCAGATAACGATGCAGCGCCAGAGTGTAGAGCTGGTACTGCAGATCGTAGCGATGCATTTGCATGGCGGATGCCATCGCCTGCTGGGTGTAGGCTTCGCTGTTCTCACCCAGCCAGTTTGATTTGTAATCCAGCAGGTAGTAGCGCCCTTCGTGACGGAAAACCAGGTCGATAAAGCCTTTTAACATCCCCTGCACCTGGCGGAAGTTCAGCGGCGGGCAACCGGCAGACAACGGGTCATACTCGCGGATCACCGCATCAAGCGCGTCAGCCCGCAGCGGGCTGACGATGGGAAGGTAAAACTCCATCTCCACCTGTTTATCTTTGGCGGTCAACTGGCTGAGAGAGAGGCCCTCTGCCGTGAGCGGGGCGTGCAGAATAGCGCGGATCCACTCGGTGAGGACCGGCTGCCATTGTGCATCATAGCCCCCACTCTGTAACATCTTCAGGACCCATTCGTCAGAGACCGGCTGGGTAAAATCCAGCTCTTCAAACAGGCTATGCAAAAAGGTTCCCGGTGACGCGCCGCGTGGAAATTGATGCGGCGTAAGCGCAGGCTCAACCGGTACGCTACCGGCTCCGGCGGCATCAATATCCAGCTTTGGCATCAGGTCCTGCGCAATGCTCTGCCCGTGCTGCTGTAACCCGGAGTAGCTGGTAACGCGCCAGTCGTCGGCAATGGTGCGCAGAATCTGCCGGGCTTCCAGTTCAGATTCCCGCCAGTCCGGCATCTGCCAGCGGCTGTTATCGGGTGGCGACGGAATGTGCAGTGCAACATGCTCGCCGCACAGCGACTCGATGCACTGGCGTAATCCGGCAGCATCTTTGGGCTCACCGAGCTGAATGAGTCGCCCCAGCGCGCTCAGGTGGAAATCGCTCTCCCCCGACTTGTCGCCACGACGGCGGAATAGCGGCGCCACGCCCAGGCTGCAGTGCCAGACCGAACGGGTCAATGCCACGTAGAGCAGGCGTAAATCTTCCGCCAGACGTTCGGCCTCGGCCAGCTCAACGCTGGACTCCGCTTTACTGAGATCGAGCACCGCGTCGAACGACTCGCGATCGTGGTAAAAGGCCTGATCCTGCACGCGGTAATTGGCGATAAACGGCAGCCAGACCAGCGGATACTCCAGGCCTTTCGACTTGTGAATCGTGACGATCTGTACCAGATGTTTATCACTCTCAAGACGCATCTGCTGGCTGGAGGCGTTGCTGTTTGGGTCGGCAATCTGTTGCGCCAGCCAGCGCACCAGAGCATGTTCGCTTTCAAGCTGCGTGCCCGCCTCCTGCAACAGCTCACTGATATGTAAAATGTCGGTCAGGCGGCGCTCACCGCCTGCTGTCGCGAGCATATTCTCCGCAAGGTGTCGCTTCGCCATGAGCTCGCGCACCATCGCCATCACACCGCGCTTCTGCCATCGCTCACGGTAGTGAACGAACTCTTCGACGACCGCATCCCATGCGGCTTCGTCATTATTGAGTGCATCAATGTCACGGGCGTTCAGACCGAGCATTGCGCTGGCTAGTGCGCTGCGAAGCGTACTTTCGCGCTCCGGGGACAGCACGGCCTGAAGCAGCCACAGCATCTCCTGTGCTTCCAGGGTTTCAAAAACGCTGTCACGGTTTGAGAGGTACACGGACGGGATGTTCAGCAGGGTAAGCGCATCGCGGATCAGCGAAGCCTCCTGACGACTGCGCACCAGCACCGTGATATCAGACGCCTTCACGGGGGCTGACTCATTTTCCTTCCACAACAGCGCCTCGCCACGCGCACCAGCGCTGAGCCAGTCACGGATCTGCGCGGCACAATGCTGGGCCATGGCATTTTGATAGTCCGCGACGCCACAGCCTTCGCCGTCCAGCAGCCAGAAGTTCATGGCTGGCTGCGTTATCCCGTTGAATTCGAAACGCAACGAGCTGTTTTTTGCGGCAAACTTTACCGGCTGAAAGGGGATCTCACGGAACATAAATGCCGTATCCATGCGGCTAAACAGCGCATTGACGCTTTGCACCATGCCCGGGGAAGAGCGCCAGTTGGTATCCAGCGTATAATGCGCCTCTACCTCACTGCGGGCCTTCATGTAGGTGAAAATATCCGCACCGCGGAAGGCGTAAATGGCCTGTTTCGGATCGCCGATTAACAACAGCGCGGTGTCGGGCTGTTGTCGCCAGATGCGGCGGAAAATACGGTACTGCTGAGGATCCGTATCCTGAAATTCGTCAATCATGGCTACCGGGAAGCGGGTGCGGATCGCGCAGGCAAGGGCTTCGCCGTTTTCACTGCACAGCGCCGCATCAAGGCGGCTCAGCATATCGTCAAAACCCAGTTCGCCACGGCGACGTTTCTCACGTGATACGGCTTCGCGAATTTCCGTCATGGCGCGGGTGATCATCAGGTCATTGAGCGTGAGTGGCTCAGCGAGCAGCGATTCAATCGCAACAAACAGGGGATGCTCAGGCACAATGCCGTCGGCTTTAGTCCGCTCAATCAAAAAACGCTGCGAGAATTTCTCCAGTGCGTCCGGAAGCTGATAACCGCGCGTCTCTTCCTGCGCCCAGGCGCTGATCTTCTCGATCCATTTACCCTGGTTGCCGCGGTTAAATTTACGTCTGTCGATCCCGGAGTTTTCGATGATCGCCTCAATCTCACCGACGGACGCATTCCATTTTTGCTTGAGCGCAGCAATTTTTCCGACAATCTTTTCATGACGTGAAGCCAGCGTTTCGTCTGCAGGTGGCGGAGATTTGATAACCGGCGCTTCGCCCTGAAGATAACGGTCGATAGCGCGAAGAAGCTCTTCGGGACCTTTCCACAACGCATGGACCGCTTCAGCGATATCGCGCGATAAAGGGTAACAGTGGCGACGCCAGAAATCCGCACAGGCCTGATAGCGAAGCACAGATTCATCTTCAATGAGCTGCTGTTCAAACAGCATTCCGGATTCAAATGCATTCAGGCTCAGCATGCGCTGACAAAAACCATGAATGGTGAAAACGGACGCTTCGTCCATCTGCCGTTCCGCCAACAGCAGCCACTGGGCGGCCTGTTGCTTATCTGCAATCTCTTCAAGAAGGCTGGCGTAGAGAGGGTTATCCGTGGTCTGGCGCAGGCAGGCGATGCGCAGCTCATGAATATTGGCACGAATACGACCGCGCAGCTCAGCGGTAGCGGCCTCGGTGAAGGTGACCACCAGCAGCTCTTCCACACTTAACGGACGTGGAAAAGCGGCGTTACCACCAAGCCCTAACAGAAGACGCAGATAGAGCGCGGCAATGGTGAAGGTTTTTCCCGTTCCCGCTGAGGCTTCAATCAATCGTTCACCCTGTAGAGGTAAACGTAAGGGATTAAGGGGCTCAGCGGTATCGGTCATTCTTTCTTACTCCAGGGCATAGATTGCTGCAGCGCGCTGACGCTCTTCCAGATCGTCCAGCCTTTCGGGTTAACGTAGTCCGTTTTCCCGTTCTGACTACCGGAAACCTGCGACAGAATCGCCATTCCCTGCGGTTTAACCACCGCCTGGTGGAAGAAATCAGCAACCTTCTGCGGCGTCAGCTGTTTTATCTCGGCCACTACTTTATCACGCGAATCAAATTTCAGATTACCGCGATCAAAATCTTTGCTCAGTTGTGATGCTTCTTCACCCAGCGTCTGCGGCGGCTGCATCACCTGCGCGATGACGGCCTGCTGAATCTGAGCAAACTCCTCCGGCTTCATCGCCCGCAGCTTCGCTTCCGCCTGTGGGAAGAATGCCTGATAACGTTGCCAGAGATAAGCAGGCTGTTTATCACTGCTTTGCAGCAGGAAGCCCAGCCCCCACTGGCGACCCACGTTCATGGAGAAGGCAAAGACCGCGTAACCAAGCTGCTCTTCTGTACGCAGCTGGTTGTAGAACCACGGCTGAATAATCTGCCCCAGCACCGCACTCTGCGCGGTACTGTTGAATTCATCATAACCCGTGGGTACAAACACAGCGGCCAGGGCAGAATCCGTGCTGTTACCCGCCTTTTCAAAAATCACATTCTGTTTTTTCTCAACCAGTACGTCCTGGTTGCGGCACCACTCGTCGCCTTTCGAACCAAGCTGCGTGCGGACATTTTCTGCCAGTGTTTTGGCCTGTACGTCACTCATATTCCCGACGATAAGGAACTCCGGACGCGTGTTCGTTTTCAGCGCATCACGATACGCCAGCACATCTTTTAAGGTGATAGAGGGCAGTAGTGCCCGGCGATCTTCGCGCTGGAAATAGGGAATTTGCGAAAGCATTTGCGTCGGCATGAGCGCCAGGTCATACGCTTTACCCTTCTCGGCAGAATCCATCATCTGCGCATACCAGGATTTGGCCTGCTCAAGTTGCTCTTCGGTCGGGGTATAGCTGAAATAGCCTTCCAGTAACGCCTGGAACAGCTGCGGCAGACGCTGGGTGTAGCCGTTGGCATTGACCATCAGACCGTTATTGGCGTTGGTCGAGAAGCTTATCCCGCCGACGGCCGCCTGATTGCTAAGCTGATCGAGTGCGATACCGGCAAGGTAGTCATTGAGCGCAAACATCACCTGATTTTTAGCGCTGTTCATTGCTTTTGGGTTACGCAGAACCACGCTCACATCGGCTTTCGGTTCACTCGCGAAATAGCGGCTTGGCGTATACACCACGCGCAGCGTCGGCTCATCAACGATAAGTTCCGGGTGCGGATAGGCTTTCGTGGTTTTAACCAGCGAGAAATCATCCGGAATGTAGGGGTTCAGCTCCGGCAATTTAAGCGCGATCTCACCGGCCTTTTTCTGCCAGTCGGCGAAGGTCTGGTCACTGATTTTATCCACCTGGTAAGGGGCATCGACAAAATAGGCCATTTTGTTATGCGGTTCATTCGGGCTGATATACCAGACGCGGGCATTCTGCGGCGTCATCATCGCCAGGCGGGCTTTTACCGCGTCGGCGTCATACTGGTCGGCAATATTGACCGCGTCGAGGGTATGTTCCACCGGCACACGGATCATGGTATCGGCCAGCCATTCAACGTAATCCATGTCGCGGGTAATGGACGGATAACGGAAATCGAGATCCAGCACGTGCGCCAGTTCATCAAAGTAACGTTTATCGACGCCTTTATCGCGCAGCAAAGAGAGGTAGCTGAAGATAGCCGCCACGACGTCATCACGGTGAGCCAGACCTTTGTCAGTCAGGGTGGCGGAGATCGCCAGCACGCCGCTGTTGCCGTTCACAACCGGATCGGAGTCGGCACGAATACCTTCCACCAGCCCTTGTTTTTGCAGCCAGTCAGAAAGTGTTCCCGGGCTACGGTTGCCGATCAGGTAGGTGACCAGTTCATCGGTTTTGCTGCGAAACTGCGCTGTATTGTTATCAATGCGGAACTCAACGCGTAACACTTTACGCGGCAGTGCAGGAACGTAGTGGATAACGATCCCTTTTTGCGCGTCCGTGACCACAGGAACGTTTATCTGCGGCAGGTCGATATTTTTATTCGGTACCCGGCCAAACGTCTGTGCCGCCATGCTTGCCAGCTCAGGCAACGGTTTGTTGCTGTAGATGACCGCTTTCATCAGATTGGCGGAGTAGTATTTATCGCGAAAGGCATGCAGGGCATCCAGCACCGGGCTGTTCGGTTTATCGCTCAGCGTCTCCAGGTTACCGCCGGAAAAACGCGATCCCGGGTGCGCCGGGTTAATGGTTTCTGCACTCACCTGCGCCATGCGCATCCCGTCTCGCGTACGGGCAAGGGTCAGTTCAGCATTAACGGCATTGCGTTCGCGGTCAGCGTATTTTTTATCCAGCAGGGGAGCCGCGATAGAATCCGCCAGACGATCTACCGCACCTCCCAGCGCATCATTCTCAACTTCGAGATAGAAGGCTGTACGGTACGGCGCCGTGCTGGCGTTGTGGCTGCCGCCATGCATTTTGAGAAATTCGGACAGGCTATCTGGCTGTGGGTATTTTTTGGAACCCATAAGCGTCATATGTTCCAGATAGTGTGCAAGCCCAGGGTGGGCTTCCGGATCTTCCAGCGACCCAACCGGCACCACCAGTGCCGACAGGGATTTTACCGCCTGCGGATCGGAAACCAGCAGCACAGTCATCCCGTTATCAAGGCGAATAGCCTGATACTGACGGGTATCTTTTTCGCTCTTACGGATAGTTTCCTGAATGGGTTGCCAACCGGAGCCTGCCTGAGTGAAAGGTGCCCAAAGGGCGACAAACAAAACAAACGCTTTGAACAAGGTGCTGCCTGGCATTACGACCTCTTTATCACGGCTACATCATTAACAAACTGCGTGCTGGACTCACCAACATCTCTTTCTTTGGGTACATCAGTCCGTGATAAGAAGTGCATCATAAATGAACACCCCATGCTGCGCAATTTTTATACAGCACTCAGGACTGATTAAATTTGAACAACGGTAACAGGTAGCGTTGTGCTTCTTCCGTGATAGCCTCGAAGTATTCAGGCTCAAGCGTTCGCCATAAACGTTGATACCAGACATCCTCACCTTCGCCGCGCACCATCATGTTACCTTCATACGCCTGCATGAATTTACTCCGTGCTTTCTGCAGTGAAGCGTCATCCGTTAACATGGCATCATTCTGTGCGTCATAACAAGCTTTTATCCAGGCGCCACCGCTCTCGGGCAGTAGCAGGAGCGGTTTATTCATTCCCCGCAGATAGCCTTCAACGTACAAGGATAAATAACGTAACGCCTGCTCTGCGTCCATCGGCGGAAAGCGCCATTCGCCCTCTTTGCGGACAAAAATACGGCTTTCGCCTTTATGGCCGCCAGCACTGTAGACAAGATGTTCGAGCCAGAGTTGCAAACCTTGTGAAACGCTAAGCATGGAAGGACGCCAGCGCAGGAGCCCATCCGGCTGTACCTGAGTTAGCCAGCCCGTGAGCTGCACACCCTGGCAGTTGAGATCGATTTCAATACTGGTTCCGGGTTGCCGGCATTCCCTCACGCGTTCTGCCAGAGATTCCATCTCCTGGCGCTGCGCCTCCCAGACAATTTCTCCGAACGCCCCGTAGGGTAACTGCCCCGCAGCACGGTAGCGGCGGTAAAGCTTGTCGGCATCTTCCTCTTCAACCAGCGCGTTCAGCAACTGCAGGTTTAACTGATACCGCTCCAGCCCTTCCAGCGTAAACGGCTCTGCATCAGGAATTTCACTCTCTTCAGAACGGAAATTGACCTGCAACCGTTGCTGGAAGAAAGCGCGTACCGGATGCCCCCAAAACCGCTGAAGCTGTTCAAAGGTCAGGGTGTCTATCGGGCGAGGATCAAGCTCCTGAATGAAATCGGTATGCGCTCTCCCCTCTTTTTTCGCCGCAGGCAGCCATTCGTGGGCATAGCTCTGATGATCGCTGACCACGTAGTTCACCGGGTCAAACGGCATGCGGCTATGGAAGCGGGTGATATGCGCCTTCACTCGCTGCGCGCTTTCATCACAGTTACGGGCTTCATCCCCCGCCAGATAGTGGCTCTGCCCGATATAATCCACCAGTTCCTGCACCAGAACAGAAGGAAAGCGCTCGCTGTTGTCCTGGATAGAGCGGCCGATATAGCTGATATACAGCTGACGTTGAGCCGAAATGAGCGCCTCAAGGAAGAGATAGCGGTCATCGTCACGACGGCTACGATCGCCCCGCTTTGGATTCGCACTCATCAGATCAAAACCCAGCGGCGCCAGGGCGCGTGGGTATATACCGTCATTCATTCCGAGCAGGCACACCACTTTGAACGGGATAGAACGCATTGGCATCAGGGTGCAAATATTGATTGGGCCTGCCAGGAAACGCTGGCTAATTCGCTCCTGATCGAGCCGTTGCGTCAGCTCATCGCGCAGCAATGACAACGGGATAGCCTCGTTATAGTGGGAACTCACGCCCTCTTCGACGATTGCCTGCCACTGCGTTTCAATGAGCGCCATAGCGGCTTCAGTATCACTGTCCGGCAGGAAGAAATCATTGAGCAATGCCCTGCAAACCGGGAGCCACGCATCCAGCGGACGCGGCTGCATCAACTCAAGCCGCCAGCGGTTAAGTTGCATCAGCAGGGAAGCTAAATGACCGACCAGCTCAGCGATCAACCCGCTGGACTCATCGTAGGGCAGGACTTCATTCCACTCGCCCTGACTGCTTTCCATCGCATAGCCCAGCAGCATACGCGTCAGACCAAACCGCCAGGTATGCTGGCCGGTAGGAGGAAGCTCGAACGCCTGAACGTTGTCATCATCAATGCCCCAGCGTACGCCGGACTCGTTAACCCACTGACGAAGGTAGCGCAGCCCCTCTTCATTGATATTGAAACGTGCGGCCAGGACTGGGACATCCAGTAATGCCAGGACATCTTCGGAGATAAACCGGCTATCCGGTAATGAGAGCAAAGTAATAAAGGCCTGCAAGGCCGGATGAGACTGGCGGGCCCGTCGGTCAGAAATGGCGTACGGCAGGTAGCGTTCACCTGTCGCACTCCCAAAAACAGCCTGAATAAAAGGACTGTAACTGTCGATATCCGCCACCATCACCACAATGTCACGTGGCGTCAGCTCAGGATCGTCCTGCAGCATCGCCAGCAGTTGATCGTGAAGGACTTCAACCTCGCGCTGCGGGCTGTGGCAAACGTGGATCGTGACGCTGCGATCGTCGCCGTCCAGCTTGCGCTTACTGTCGCTGCGTTCAAATTCTTTCGCCGTAACGCCCATGACGGCGCGGTTTTCGAGATCCAGAATGTCGAGCTGGATATTATGCAGCAGGCTATCCGGAGCGATCTCGACGAAGGCATCCACATCCCCTTCGCCTGACGACGTGATGTCTGAGAGCATGTGAATGTAGTCACGGCCCAGCTTTCCCCAAGAGGCAAGCAGCGGGTTTGGCAGGTTTTGAATGCCGTGCTCATCAAATAGCTGTGCGGCAGACGCGCTGTCTTTAAACAGTGGCACGGTACGCTCTTCAAACAGGCGTCGTCTCTGGCGAGACACCAGCCGCGAAAGCCAGCGTTCATCCTGAATGTCGCCCCAGTACTGGCGACACGGATTGGTAAAGAGGATATGTATGTCGATGTGTTTACCCAGCGCACTCAGCGCCTGCAAATACACCGGTGGCAGCGCCGAGATGCCGCAGATAAACACGCGAGAGGGCAGCCGGGCTGGTCGCTCAGCGCTGTTTTCCAGTATGGAGATAAACCGCTGGTAGAGGTTTGCACGGTGCCACTTCGGCTGGCCAAGTTTCTCAGTATGTTCCACCAGCGCTTTCCAGAGTGGCGCCTGCCAGACTTGCGCCTCCGGTAACCCGTCGACCCGCTCGCCCGCCTCCCAGCGAGTCAGCCATTCCGGGCGATACACCAGATACTGGTCATAGAGATCGGCGGTGCGTGATGCCAGCTGGAACAGCTTGCGTTTATCGGTGTCGTCATTGAGATAGTGGCGCAGCATGACGAATTCATCATGCTGCAGCATGTCCGGCAACAATGCCATCAGCTTCCAGCTCATGCTTTGCTTGTTGAAGGCACTCTGTTCCGGGATGTCCGGCAACACGCGGACAAACATCTCCCAGATAAAACTTGCGGGCAGCGGGAAATCGATATTTGCGGCAATGCCGAATTTACGCGAAAGCGACATCTGCAGCCACTGCGCCATACCGGTGCTCTGCACCAGCACCATTTCTGGCTCAAAAGGATCGTCAAGCCGCTCGCGCTCAACGATAAATTCCATCAGTGCTTCCAGCACATCCAGACGATTTGAGTGGTAGACCCTTAACATAGACGCTCCCGACTACTGGCTAACCGGGCAATGCAGACGCGTCATCTCGCCGCGCCGCCCCAGAGGAGAAATAAGTGTAACCGTGATGCTGACACATCCAGAGAGTGTTGTCTGCCCCCGACTGACCTGCCAGCCTGCCGGGAGAGCAATTGTTGAAAGCTGAGACTGATTCCAGGCATGGTGCCAGAGCTGACGATACTGATTAAACATGGAGAACCGCGTCGCCAGTGCCCGCTGATAACCCGACAGTGCCGTGACAATCATCACCAGCAGCATCATCGCCAGTAACACCTCAACCATGCTAAAGCCTTTTTCTCTGCTCACGGCAGCTGGCATAACGGACTCTCCTTAAGCGGACAAAAATCACTCCAGCCGTGTGGCGAGAAATGGATCTTACCGTCGATGATTTCGCCTCTGCGCCATAGCTGCAGGTCATCACTCCCGGCGATAAGCAGCACACGCGCTTCATTCAGTAGCCGCAGGCAAACTCGCCACGCCGATACCTTTTTGCACTGGATCTCAGGCTCAGATAACCAGCTCTGAACGCGTCCCCATTCAAGCGCTGACTGCACGGATGCCTGCTGTTGAACCGAGCGGCTCTCACCGCCCACCAGTGCGCTAAACGTGGCCAGCTGCTGATTGAGGCCGGTGAGGATCAGCGTGCCCAACACCAGTAAAAGTAACACCAGCGCCAGCGAGGACATCCCGCGCTGCCGGTTCACAGGTTGTACCCCGTGACGCCATAAAAAGCCTGACAGAGGGCCCCCTGCTCGCCCTGACGAAGGGCGGTCATTTCAATATTCAACTGGGGGGCAAACCCCGCATGCTCAACTTGACTCACCACAAAGTGCTGGATGAGAAGCCTGTTGGGGTCAGTGAGTTTCTCCCATCCTTTACCCTCACACGATGTCGCCCCATGCAGGGTCTCCAGTGCACCTGATTCCAGACGAAAACCTGTGCTGTCGTTTTCCGAAGACGAGCTATCCCAGTTACCGTTACTGTTTGCGTCCCACCGTACAATGACACAGCGACCTTGCCTGCCGATCGTCAGTCCCTGCCCCGCACAGTTCCCGGCGCAATACCCCGCACGCTGAAGCTGTTTGCCGAGGGAAAAAAGGCGTTGCCACACCTCCTCCTCAAGCTCCCGCTGACCGGACTGCTGTAAAACAGCCCGCTGCAAGCCCGGTAAAAAGCGCGAAGCGCTTATCAGTAACAGACTGCTGATCGCCGTGGCAATCAGAACTTCCATCAGTGAGAAACCCTGCTGGTTTAGGGACATGAACCTTCTCCTGTGACATTGCACATCCTGATTCGCCCTCCATTCGAGACAATGACGAGCCATTCTCCTGCACGACTTTGCAGGCGTATTCTCCCTGCCCATGCCGTATCCCTGAGTCCATAGAAGCCAAATAACGGCGTTATTTCACTCACCGTGACCTCCGGCCACAGGGGAATAAATACAAACGGACTGCCCTTATCACAGCCCTGCACGAATGCGCTCATCAGACAGGTGACGCCCCTGTCGCGCCGCAATGTGACCTGGTGGTCACGGTTGTGCCGGTTTGCGTCATTGCGCAGAAATATCAGGTAATCACGCACCTGTCCGGCAGTTTGCCAGAGCCGTTGCTGCCGTTGCCAGTTGTCCCAGCCGTATAGCCCGGAGGCGCTAAGAATGACCACCAGCGAGATAGCCACCAGGGTTTCGATAAGCGTAAAACCGTTCTCTTTTTTCATGCCGGGAGTGTGGCGAAATGGCCTGGAATTGACGAGCAACGGAGGAGCGTTTTACGAGCCCTTATCAAGGAAAGTTAAGCGGTTGCAGTGCGTTGCATACATTCTGGATAACGCGTCGGAAAGCGGGAAGAAGGCGAAAAAAAACCGGCGCTAAACAGCACCGGTTATGTCAGGATTGACAGCCTCAGATAGCGACGGGCGCTTTGATGCCAGGATGAGGGTCATAACCC
Organism: Enterobacter sp. J49; assembly: GCF_002148625.1. NCBI lineage: Bacteria > Pseudomonadati > Pseudomonadota > Gammaproteobacteria > Enterobacterales > Enterobacteriaceae > Enterobacter > Enterobacter sp. J49. The sequence goes on along the minus strand of NZ_MWPY01000024.1, from coordinate 59,089 downwards.
TCAATCTCAAAATCGTCAAAGCGGTAATCAAAAATGGATTCCGGTTTGCGTTTGATAATCAGCTTAGGCAAGGCGCGCGGTTCGCGGGTCAACTGGAGATGCGTCTGTTCCATATGGTTGCTGTAGAGATGGGTATCCCCACCGGTCCAGACGAAATCGCCCACGTCCAGATCGCACTGCTGCGCCATCATATGCACTAACAACGCATAGCTGGCAATGTTGAACGGCAGGCCGAGGAACACATCGCAGGAGCGCTGATAGAGCTGGCAGGAGAGCTTGCCGTCTGCCACATAGAACTGGAAGAACGCATGGCACGGTGCCAGTGCCATTTTGTCCAGCTCGCCGACGTTCCAGGCGGAAACGATAATACGGCGCGAGTCCGGATCGTTTTTCAGCTGGTTCATCACGGTGGTGATCTGGTCAATATGACGGCCATCCGGCGTAGGCCATGCGCGCCACTGCTTACCGTACACCGGGCCCAGGTTGCCGTTTTCATCTGCCCATTCGTCCCAGATAGAGACGTTGTTTTCATGCAGATACGCAACGTTGGTATCGCCTTGCAGGAACCAGAGCAGTTCATGAATGATCGAGCGCAGGTGGCAGCGCTTTGTCGTCACCAGCGGAAAACCTTCCTGCAGATTGAAGCGCATCTGGTGGCCAAAAATGGAGAGCGTGCCGGTACCGGTACGGTCATTTTTCGGCGTGCCCTCATCGAGCACTTTTTTCATCAGTTCAAGATACTGTTTCATGGTTCCTCAGGAAAGTTGTTGCTGTGGACGACGACGATACGCCCAAATCATCATAATGACACCCGCGACAATCATCGGAATGGAGAGGATCTGCCCCATGCTGATGTACTGTACCCATTCGCCGGTGAACTGTGCATCCGGCTGGCGGAAGAACTCGACGATGATACGGAATGCACCGTAGCCAATCAGGAACAGACCGGAGACAGACCCCATCGGACGCGGTTTACGGATAAAGAGATTCAGGATGATAAACAGCACCACGCCTTCCAGCGCCAGCTCGTAAAGCTGAGACATATGGCGCGGCAGAACACCGTAAGTATCGAACAGGGATTGCCACTCAGGATGAGACGGTAGCAGCGCCATGTCCTCTGCACGCGAACCCGGGAACAGCATGGTAAAGGAGACACTCGGGTCGACACGTCCCCAGAGCTCACCATTGATAAAGTTGCCCAGACGTCCTGCTCCCAGACCAAACGGGATCAGTGGCGCGATAAAATCTGACACCTGGAAGAAGTTGCGCTTGGTGCGTTTGGCAAAAATCACCATCACCAGGATCACACCAATCAGCCCGCCGTGGAAGGACATGCCGCCATCCCAGACGCGGAACAGGTAGAGTGGATCGTTCAGGAATACCGGGAGGTTATAGAACAGAACATACCCAATACGGCCGCCCAGGAACACGCCAAGGAAGCCTGCATACAGCAGGTTCTCGACTTCGTTTTTGGTCCAGCCACTGCCGGGACGACTGGCGCGACGGCCAGCAAGCCACATGGCAAAAATGAAGCCGACCAGGTACATCAGACCGTACCAGTGAAGCGAAACAGGTCCTATTGAGAAAATGACCGGATCAAATTCCGGAAAATGCAGATAACCACTGTTCATCTGTCACCACAAGATGTTGTTATTCCGCTGAAAGTGGACAGCGGTAGAAATGCGATTCTGCTGTTAGCAGAGGCTCCAAAGTTGCGAATCATAGCATAAGGCGGACGCGGAGGATGCGCCAGAGATGTAAAAGATGTGTATAGAGGAGTGTGTTATATCCTCACCTCCGCCCTGTCACAAAGGACGAGGACGGAGTGAGGGGAAAAGTACGTATTAGCGACCGCCGCGAATCAGGCCGCCCATACCGCGTCGTTCCATGAAGGCAGCCACCTGATGACGCACTTCGGCGGCCAGCTGCGCTTCAAGACTGCGTTCAGCCAGCTCGCGGGCATCCTCAATATCGATATGCCGCAGCAGGTACTTCACGCGGGCAACCGCACGGCCGTTCATGGAGAGGTGGCGGTACCCCAGTCCAATCAGGATTGCAACGCACATCGAATCTCCGGCCATTTCACCACACAGGCGCAAATCAATATCGTGCTGTTCGGCTTCTCGCGCGATCATCGCTAACGCCCGGATCATCGCAGGGTGCAGGCTGTCATAAATGCTGGCAACACGCGTGTTGTTACGGTCGACGGCCAGAATATACTGCGTCAGGTCATTGGTACCGACCGAGATAAAGTCGACACGGTTAGCCAGCTGCGGCAGCATAAAGACCATTGACGGCACTTCAAGCATCACCCCAATTCGTGGTTTAGGGATCGCATAGCCAATCATCTCTTCGACTTCACGACCGGCACGCTCAATCAGCCGCCGCGCCTCGTCAATCTCATCAATGCTGGTGACCATCGGCAGTAAAATGCTGAGGTTACCCGTCGCCGCATTCGCGCGCAGCATGGCACGCACCTGGATCAGGAAGATCTCAGGCTGATCGAGCGTAATGCGTATCCCACGCCAGCCCAGGCACGGGTTTTCTTCACTGATCGGCATGTACGGCAGCTGTTTATCTGCCCCGACATCAAGGGTGCGCAGGGTGACCGGTTTGTCGTTAAACATCTGCAGCATGCCCTGATACTGCGCGACCTGCTCCTCTTCAGAGGGAAAGCCACTTTGCAGCATGAACGGGATTTCGGTGCGGTATAAGCCGATACCGTCGATGCGGCTGCCGAGCTTCTCTTCATGCTCGGGGCTTAAACCTGCGTTGAGCATGACTTTGATTCGCTCGCCGCTTTTGAGCTGCGCGGGCAGATTAACGTCATCCTCTGCCAGCTTGCTTAATTCATTCTCTTCGCTGATAAGGCGCTGGTATTCCTGAAGCAGAACCGGCTCAGGATCAACCAACAGCTCACCGCGATAACCGTCGACCACCAGGGTGCGTCGGTGCAGCACCGATGGCTGGATATCCGCCCCCATAACGGTGGGAATTCCCAGCGCGCGCACCATAATGGCCGCGTGCGAGTTCGCCGCGCCATCGCGTACCACCACGCCCGCCAGGCGGTCATGAGGCAGTTCAGCCAGCGTTGTCGCGGAGAGTTCATCGGCAACGAGCACAAAACGTTTTGGCCAGGCATTCGCGCCCTGAATAGTGTCATCAAGATGGAACAGTAAACGCTGCCCCAGGGCGCGTAAATCACCGGCCCGCTCTTTCAGGTAACCGTCGGTCAGTGCCGCAAACTGCTCGGCAAATTTTTCGATGACCTTTTTAACCGCCCACTCCGCAACCGCACCTTTGTCGACTTCGTCAAAAAGCTCGCGGCGCAGACGTGCATCGGAGAGAAGGTGCGAGTAGAGGTCAAAAATGGCCGCCGTCTCTTTTTGCGCACCAGCGGCAAAGCGCTTGCTGTAGCGACGAAACTCATTCGACGCCTCTTCCAGCGCGGCGGTGAGACGCTCGCGCTCAAGCGCTTCATCAAGCGTTGAGGCTTCGTACACTTGCTCCATCAACGGCAGAGTGGCATCCATCCAGCCTTCGGCGATAGCGACGCCCGGCGACGCCGGAAGCGCGCGAATACGCGTATGGCGGTACTGACCAAACAGTGCCGTCAACTGGGACTGGGAGAGGATCGCGGCCATCTGCGTGGCCAGCGTGACGAGGAAAGACTCTTCGCTTTCATCGTACTGACGCAACTCACGCTGCTGTACCACCAGCACACCAAGCAGCTGACGGCGCTGAATAATCGGCACGCCCAGGAAGGCGCGGAAACGATCTTCTTTTACGGAGGGGATATATTTAAAGCTGGGGTGTTTTTGCGCGTCGGCAAGGTTGATAGGTTCGGCGAGTCGCCCAACCAGACCAACGATACCTTCATCAAACGCGAGCGTTACGGTGCGTCCACGTGGCTTTTTCAAACCACGGGTCGCCATCAGGTAATAGCAACGCCGATCGTGGTCGGCCAGATACACCGAACAGACTTCGGTCTCCATCGCAAGACAGATGTCGGTAACCAGAATGTTCAGCGCCTCATTCAGACGCGGCGCACTGGCCACCTTCTCGACTATTTCTCGCAAGCGGGTGAGCATGATTTGCGTAGCTTAACCTCTTTTACGTCGCCAGGCAGGTGCGCTCTGCGGCTTAGGCGGGATCTCCTGAAGCTGCATGACAACACTTGCGAACTCTTTCATCACCCTACGGTAAACATCGCGTTTAAATGACACGACCTGACGAACAGGATACCAATAGCTCACCCAACGCCAGCCATCAAACTCCGGCGTACTGCTGGTTTGCATATTGATATCTGAATCGTTGCCCACCAACTGCAGTAGAAACCATTTTTGTTTCTGGCCGATACAAACCGGCTTTGTGTCCCAACGCACCAAACGTTTCGGTAACTTGTAACGCAACCAGTTGCGGGTCGAAGCCAGGATGCGAACATCTTTTCGGCTTAAACCAACCTCTTCAAACAGCTCCCGGTACATCGCTTGTTCTGGGGACTCTCCCGGGTTGATCCCGCCTTGCGGGAACTGCCAGGAGTGCTGACCATATCGACGGGCCCACATCACCTGGCCCTGACGATTACAAATTACTATTCCTACGTTCGGGCGGTAGCCATCGTCATCAATCACCGGACTACCCCAAACTAAACCTTATATATGAATGATTGTTTCACACAACAGGGAGGCGGTAAACCACTCTCTTACAGGGCTGCAACCTAATAACATTTGAATAACTCACAAATACAGGCAGAGTTATAAACAGATGAGCGGCTCAGAGGGGAATTTTATTCACCTTTTCTGTGGATATAGTTGTGAAGAAGTGTCTGATTACCGATGAACAACCTCAGCCGCCGTCAATCCCTCTCCATTACCGAAAGAAAATAAAATCATTATTTTCATAAAGTTAATCACCATAAAACCAACCCACACCGCTTAATCGTGACGATCGTCACATCAGGGATCGTTGTGCTGATGAAAGATCGAACAGCGTCGGTTTTATCCACAGATTGTGCCAATAAGTTAGGCACAATTTGTTTGAAAATTGGATTTTCGTCGCACGTCAAGGCTGTAAATTGAAACAGTAGTCAGGGTTATGCCCAGTTATCCCACTTTTCTGTGGATAACATGGTGTAAGATCCTGTTCATTGTCAGTGACCAGAATTGAACAACCGAATTTTTGTCCCTCGCCATCCATTTTTAGTGTGCTAAAAAAACCTATAAATCATGCACATGGCATATTCGTACAGAAAAAGTTAAACTCTATCCACAGGGGACAATTTCTTAGTGTATTTTTTAATCAAAAGGTTACCTTCATGCATTCGCTTTTACCCTTGCTTTCACCGCCGTCCAGCGAAACCCAGTTGCTACAGCAGGCGCAGCGTCTGGCTGGCTTTTCGCTTGGCGAGCTGGCGGCAATGGCTGGCCTGCCGATCCCTCAGGATCTGAAGCGGGATAAAGGCTGGATCGGCATGCTGCTGGAGCTGTGGCTGGGTGCAAGCGCAGGGAGTAAACCGGAGCAGGATTTCGCCGCCCTGGGCGTAGAGTTAAAAACCATTCCCATCGATAGCCTTGGGAAGCCCCTGGAAACGACATTTGTCTGCGTTGCACCGTTAACCGGGAATACCGGTGTGACGTGGGAAACCAGTCACGTTCGCCATAAACTGAAGCGCGTGCTTTGGGTCCCCGTAGAAGGAGAACGTCAGATCCCGCTGGCTGAACGCCGCGTTGGCGCACCGCTGTTGTGGAGTCCGGATGAAGATGAAGAGCATCAGCTGCGTCTGGACTGGGAAGAGCTGATGGATATGATTGTCCTCGGTCAGGTTGAGCGCATCACCGCCCGACACGGAGAGGTGTTACAGCTGCGGCCAAAGGCGGCGAACAGTAAAGCGCTCACGGAAGCAATCGGTGCCCGGGGCGAGCCGATACTGACATTGCCACGCGGTTTTTATCTCAAAAAGAACTTTACCGGAGCGCTCCTTGCTCGCCATTTCTTACTCAAAACGTAGTTTTTTACTTATTTTGAGAGCTCTCAAACATAATCACCTGGTTTTTAAGATTTTACCGCTTCCTCCTGTCGAAATATCGGGTTATTACTACACTATGATTTGATACGAGCCAGGTGAGGACGATAACGATGAAAAAATGGGCAGTGTTAATTTCAGCAGTCGGATTAGCGTTTGCAGTATCGGGCTGTAGCAGCGATTACGTGATGGCGACAAAAGATGGCCGGATGATCCTGACAGACGGCAAGCCGGAAGTCGATGATGACACCGGTCTGGTCAGCTACCGCGATCAGTCCGGGAATAAAATGCAGATCAATCGCGACGAAGTCTCGCAAATTATCGAGCGATAAACAGAGAGAGGTCAGTACCTTGCTGGCCTTTTTGATTTTTTTCTTCCCCTTTTGCTTCCCCTCTGCCATGTTTATATTCCTTTGTCGGGAGGTTCCTGACGCGGTCTACATGTCTATTGAAGGAAGCCGGCTATGCATTATCACCGTATCCCCCACAGCTCTCTGGAGATAAGCCAACTGGGGTTGGGCACGATGACATTTGGTGAACAAAACAGCGAAGCCGATGCCCATGCACAACTCGATTATGCCGTCAGCCAGGGCATTAACCTGATTGATGTCGCAGAGATGTACCCTGTTCCTCCACGCCCGGAAACGCAGGGGCTTACCGAAACCTACGTCGGCAACTGGCTGGCAAAACGCGGCAACCGCGAGAAACTGGTTATCGCCTCGAAAGTCAGCGGCCCTGCGCGTAACAGCGATGCCGGGATCCGCCCAAACCAGATCCTCGATCGCAAGAATATCCGTGCCGCGCTGGATGCCAGCCTGAAGCGCCTGCAAACCGATTATCTTGATCTCTACCAGGTACACTGGCCGCAGCGTCCAACCAACTGCTTTGGTAAGCTCGGCTACAGCTGGAACGAAAGTGCTCCCGCCGTTACGCTGCTTGAAACGCTGGAAGCGCTGACCGAATGCCAGCGAGCGGGCAAAATCCGCTACATCGGCGTGTCTAACGAAACGGCTTTTGGCGTTATGCGCTACCTGCACCTGGCTGATAAACACGATCTGCCGCGCATTGTCACCATCCAGAACCCCTACAGCCTGCTCAACCGCAGTTACGAAGTGGGTCTGGCCGAAGTGACGCAATATGAAGAGGTTGAGCTGCTCGCCTATTCCTGCCTGGGCTTTGGTACGCTGACGGGTAAATACCTGAACGGTGCGAAGCCAGCCGGCGCGCGTAATACGCTCTTCAGCCGCTTTACCCGCTATAGCGGCGAGCAGACGCAGAAAGCCGTCGCGGCCTACGTTGATATTGCGAAGCGCCACGGGCTCGATCCTGCCCAGATGGCACTGGCCTTCGTACGCCGTCAGCCGTTTGTGGCCAGCACCCTGCTGGGCGCAACGACGATGGAACAGTTGAAAACCAACATTGAGAGTTTCCATCTGGACCTGAGCGAGGACGTGCTGGCGGAGATTGACGCGGTGCATCAGGTTTATACCTATCCGGCACCGTAAAAAAAGCAAAACGGCAACCTCTGTTGCCGTTTTTAATGTTTGCACCCGCTTGTGAAAAGGCGCTGAAGACGACCCGAATCAGCGGCGGCGCTGCCAAACCCACAAGCCGGCAATCGCCAGCGCGAACAATCCACCGAACCCGACGCCAATCCCTACCACAGGCGCACCGGCTTTAACCGCCAGCGAATACAGGCCCAGCATCAGCAGCATCGCCAGGTTTTCACCGAGGTTTTGCACCGCAATAGCATTGCCCGCCCCGACCGTCTGCTTGCCACGCTCCTGTAATAGCGCATTCAGTGGCACCACGAAGAAGCCTCCCAGAATACCAATCAGGATCAGCAGTACGTAGGCTGGCAATAACGCGTGTTGCAGCGCGAAAAAAAGCACCGCAACGCCAATCAGTATCCCTGCCGGCATGCAGCGAGCAACGGTGTCGAGCGTCACCAGTTTTGCCGCTGCCCCCGCGCCCACCACAATCCCGATCGCCACCATCGCATTAAGGTAGGTTGGCGTCGCGTTGTCCGTGATCCCCAGCGCCACCGGCACCCACAGCACCAGCAGGAAGCGCAGCGTAACGCCAGCGCCCCAGAACATACTGGTGCCCATCAAAGAGAATCGTGTTTCACCGTTACGCCACAGTACGCGGCAGGCATTGAAGAAGCTGCCGGTCATCGGCTTAAAGCGCCAGGATTGCCCCGGACGCGCCACCGGCAGTTTCGGAATAAACAGATTAGCGACTACCGCGCCACCGTACACCACGGCACACACGCCGAGGGCCGCCAGCACGTGCCAGTCAGCGAGGACACCACCTGCGACGGAGCCAAGCAGGATTGCCGCAATGGTGGAGGACTCCATCAGCCCATTGGCTTTCACCAGCTTATCACCGGTGGTCAGCTCCCCGAGGATGCCATACTTCGCCGGGGAGTAGGCTGCGGCGCCAATGCCGACCAGCGTATAGCCAATAAACGGATTGAAACCAAAACAAATGCTGGCGGCTCCCAGCAGTTTCAGACCGTTGGCAAACATCATTACCCGGCCTTTCGGGAAGCTGTCCGCAACCTGTCCAACAAACGGTGCAAAGATAATGTAAGCGCCCACAAACACCATCTGCAGAACCGGCTGACTCCAGTCGGGGTAAAACTCAGCCTTGAGCAGTGCCAGCGTGGCAAAAAGCAGCGCGTTATCGCCAAAGGCGGAAAGGAACTGGGCGGCAATCACCGCCATCATGCCTTTTGAGCGCAGAGAGGTGTTAGTGTGTACTGACTCACGCATTATGTTGTTCCGCCTGTTCAACCATGCCCTTGAGGGTCACGAAGTCGGGCTTACCGCTGCCGAGCACCGGAAGCTGTTTCAGGTAGCGAATATCACGAGGTACCGCCAGCTCCGGAATGCCGTGCTCGCGGGCATAGCTCAGTAACTGGTCGCGCTTAAGCTCGCTGTCGGTGGTGAACAGCACCAGCGCCTCGCCTTTACTTGCATCACTCTTCACAACCGTGGCATGCATCTTGTCGGCGGAGACGCCCGATGCCAGCTGTTCAACCATCTCAAGCGAGACCATTTCACCCGCAATCTTGGCAAAGCGTTTTGCACGCCCCTGGATCTGCACAAAGCCTTGCTCATCGAAACGTACAATATCGCCGGTGTCGTACCAGCCCGTTTCAATCTCGCCATTAACGTTTTCTGCGGTCGGTGCTTCCAGCACGCCGGGGTTTTCCACGCGCAGATAGCCGTTCATCACGTTTGGCCCTTTCAGCTGCAGACGGCCGCCGTCTTCAATACCAGGCACCGCCAGCAGACGAGCATCCAGCCCAGGCAGAATTCGGCCTACTGTCCCCGGTTTCGCCGCCATTGGCACGTTGATAGAGACCACCGGCGCACACTCTGTCACGCCATACCCCTCGAGGATACGCAGACCAAATTTGTCCTGCCAGATCTGTCGCGTGCTCTCCTGCAGTTTTTCCGCACCCGCAACCACGTAGCGCACGCGGAAGAAGTCATACGGATTGGCGAAACGCGCGTAGTTCCCGAGGAAGGTTGAGGTTCCAAACAACACGGTACAGTTACGGTCATACACCAGCTCAGGCACAATGCGGTAATGCAACGGGCTTGGATAAAGGAAGACTTCGGCACCGGTCAGCAGCGGCGTGAAAAGCCCCACCGTCAGACCAAAAGAGTGGAACAGCGGCAGCGCTGACATAAACCGGTCTTTCGCGGTAAAGTCGGCAATGCTTTTGATCTGCTCAACGTTCGCCAGAATACTCTTGTGACTGTGGACGACACCTTTCGGGTTGCCTTCAGAGCCAGAGGTGAAGAGGATAATCGCGTCGTCTTCCGGCTGCTGTTTCACCTGGGCCAGACGCGGCATCAGCAGATGAGCAAAAATCCACAGTTTGTCGCCTGTCGTCACGTCCGCTTTAAGATCTTCCAGGAAGACCCAGCGTACCTGGGTAAGCTGTTCAGGAAGATGCCACAGTTTGCCTTTGTCGAGGAACTGGCGGGAGGTAAAGACGGTTTTGATTTGCGCTGCCGTGATGGCGCTGGTCAGCCCTTTCACGCCCGCCGTGTAGTTCATCATCGCCGGAATACGGCCACGGGAAACGGCTCCAAAAATCACCGCCGCACTGATGCCTGCGTTGGGCAGCATCAGGCCAATCTTTTCGCCCTGCTGACTGTACTTCTCAAGAATACGGCCCACGAACAATGTTTTGGTCAGCAGCTTGCGATAGGTATCCGGGGTAAAGTTGATGTCTTCGATGCAGTTTTTCTTCGCGCCGTAGCGGTGCTGTGCCGACAGCAGGGATTCATACAGCGTCTCGCGCGGGCGGACCGCCATACGCGCTTCCATCATAATCTGGTGCAGCATCTCTCCGGCAATTTTACGGCGATCGCGTGCACGGGGCGCGTCAGGCATCGGTAACGACGTTGGCGGCAGGATATGCAACGTAATTTTTGGGAACACGCGCTGCTTTACCAGCCCTTTCAGACGGCTGAAATAGGAGCGCTCCGCCCCTTCAATACGCAGTGGCACCACGGTTGCTTTTGACTTCGCCGCGACAAACCCGGCGCCGTCGTAGATTTTCATCAGTGAACCGGTCACCGAGATGCGCCCTTCCGGGAAAATAACCACCGGACGCCCCTGCTCCACCAGACGCACCAGATGTTTAATCATCATCGGTTTGGTCGGGTCGAGCGGCACAAAATCAATCAGCGGCGTGAGCCAGCGCATGTACCACTGCTGGCTGATGGAGGTATAAACCGCAAACACCGGACGCACGGGCAGAAATAGTGCCAGCAGAATGCCGTCGATAAAGGAAACATGGTTTGGTGTGATAAGAACGCGTTCGCCGCGAAGCGCCTGAGCATCGCCAGTGACGCGAATGCGAAAGAGAATACGGAAGAGTGTACGGAAGAACCCAAAAAGCATCTCAACTCCCTTTGCCAGCCAGTGTGAAGGGTTGATAGTAAATGGTGGCAGATTACACGAGAAGTGATACGGGAGCGACTGCAAAGTTGAGGCGAAAAAAAACCTGCGCATCCGCGCAGGTTGGTGCAAGAGAAGAGTACGAAACCGTACTAAGAATTCTCACCAATCAATACCTCTGGGATCTCGACTCTATCAATCTCCCCCTCATCCTCGCCATCGGACAATCGCAACAGCCTGAGGCAAAGTGTAACTAAAGGTTCAGATTGACATTATTCAGACATGACTGGCCGTGTAACGATTACACGGCCAGGGTTGTGCTGCGTCACGTTTGTGGAGGGCGAACCCCCGCGCCCCTTGAATGCACGGCGCTTTTCCGCAACACTATTTCGTGTGTAAACGCTTACCCCCACTAAGAAGGTATGTAATGGCGACAATAAAGGATGTGGCCCGTCTGGCTGGTGTTTCCGTGGCGACCGTCTCGCGCGTGATTAACGACTCCCCTAAAGCCAGTGACGCATCACGCCAGGCGGTGCAAAACGCCATGGAATCATTGAATTATCATCCGAATGCCAACGCCCGCGCCCTTGCCCAACAGTCCACTGAAACCATCGGACTGGTGGTGGGCGATGTGTCTGACCCGTTTTTCGGCGCCATGGTAAAAGCGGTTGAACAGGTTTCTTATCAGACCGGCAATTTTCTGCTGATTGGCAATGGCTATCACAACGAACAAAAAGAACGCCAGGCTATCGAACAGCTGATGCGCCACCGCTGCGCTGCGCTGGTTGTTCACGCCAAAATGATCCCCGATGCTGAACTCATTCATCTGATGAAGCAGATCCCCGGCATGGTGATCATCAACCGAATTATTCCCGGTTTTGAGAAACGCTGTGTGGCACTCGACGACCGCTACGGCGCCTGGCTTGCTACCCGCCATTTGATTCAGCAGGGCCATACCCGCATTGGTTATCTCTGCTCCAATCACCCGATTTCCGATGCCGAAGATCGCCTGCAGGGCTACTACGATGCCCTGCGCGAAAACGGTTTGCCGTGTAATGATCGGCTGGTGGCCTACGGCGAGCCGGATGAGAGTGGCGGCGAACAGGCAATGACAGAGCTGCTGGGGCGTGGACGGAATTTCACGGCGGTTGCCAGCTATAACGACTCGATGGCCGCCGGGGCAATGGGGGTGTTAAATGACAACGGAATCGAGGTGCCGGGAGAAATTTCACTCATTGGCTTTGATGATGTGCTGGTGTCCCGCTACGTGCGTCCGCGCCTGACCACCGTACGTTACCCGATTATCACAATGGCAACGCAGGCTGCGGAGCTGGCACTGGCGCTGGCCGAACAACGCCAGCCACCGGATATCACCCACCTGTTCAGCCCCACCTTAGTCCGCCGTCACTCTGTAGGTTCGCCAGCAGAAGCGGGAGAGGAATAGCGATACAGATGTACCGTTTTGTTCGGGTATTCGAGCGCATCGCCAATGTACTGCCAGCCGTAACGTTCGTAGAAGTCGCGGCAGGCAGACCACAGATGCAGTTCGTGATACCCGGCCTGTGCGGCATAGGCGATAACATGCTGCTGCAGTTTTCCCGCCAGTCCGTTACCACGCGCCGCTTCATCAACGTACAGCGCAGCCAGCCACGGACAAAGATCCTGTCGGGTGATTAAATCGCAGCGCCAGATCCCGACCGTACCCAGAAGCTGTTCGCCCTCCAGAGCAATAAAGGTCAACGGTAACGCGCCCGGCGTCTGGCTATGTTCAACGATGCTCTGGAAAAACGCCCGCGTAAGCCCGTCACCGAACGCCTGCCAGATCCAGTCAGTTACCTGTTCCGCATACTGAGGCGCGGCATAGAGAGGCAGAATAGTCACACCAGCTTCCCCTGAAACACGGGCACAGATTCAAAAAGATAACCGTCAAAATCCGGCGCATCTTCATCGGAGAGTTCAAGTAAACTCTTTTTCACATTTTCCAGATGCTGGAACATCGCCTGCCAGGCGCCCATCACGTCACGACGACGAAGCGCCGCGAGGATAGTTTGCCTGTCGCCCAGCCATTTCAGGCGGTATGCACGGCTGGCGATATGCCCATTGAATTGCTGCCACAGCGGGCTGCTGTCCATGTGGTGCCAGATACTCTCTACCGTTGCCAGCAGCATCTGGTTTTGCGTTGCCCCCGCCAGCACCAGGTGAAACATTTTATTGTTGTCCTGGCTGTTATCGTTGGCGGCAATGGCGCGCTGCTCCTGCTCAATAATACGGCGCAGATTGTCGATGTCTGCGCGTGTCGCCATTTTGGCAGCAAACGCGGCGATGTTGCTTTCGAGGAGCTGGCGCGCCTGCAGGATCTCAAAGGGGCCGACGTCGCTGTTCAGAAAACGCTCTTCTTCGTTTTCGTGTTCTTCAGGAATGCGCATCACATAAACGCCAGACCCCTGGCGGATATCCACCGTGCCCTGCAGCTCCAGCATCAGCAATGCCTCACGCACGATGGTACGACTTACGCCGTACTTCTCAGCAATATTTCGCTCTGGCGGCAGACGGGAACCTACGGGATAGCGCCCCTGGATAATTTGCGCCCGTAAATCCTCGCCAATTTCCTGGTACTGTTTTTTTTCCGGCAGGATGACAGCCTTATCCACGTTTTCACCTGTTTTTTCAGTTAATGCGCAGGCCGGGCGTCCTCCCGGCCAGTTTGTGCGCTATTTTACCAGAACCAGCATGGTTTTCGCTTACTTCCATTCATCATCGACCGGGAGCGTGAGCACGCGCGCATCGCGCAGCTGCCGGAACCAGCTCGCCGACCTTTTCGCCCGCCTGGCGCGATTGTTATCGAGATCGATCTCAATCAGCCCGTAACGGTTTTTGAAGGCGTTCATCGGCGATACGTTGTCCGTGAAGGCCCACAGCATATAGCCATGACAGTTTGCCCCCTCCTCCCGCGCCAGCAGCGTGTAATAGAGGTGCTCGCGAATGAACGCAATGCGGTACTCGTCGTCAATGACCCCGTCACTGTTGCGAAACTGCGCTTCGTTCTCCACGCCCATCCCGCTCTCCGCCACGAACCAGTCGATATTGCGGTAGTCATTTTTTATTCGCATCGCCATATCGTAGATAATGCGGGGGTAGATTTCCCAGCCGCGGGATTTATTCATTCGCCGTCCTGGCAGTTCGAACGGTTCGTAGTAGTACGCCGGGTGGAACGGTGTCTCCGGGTGCCAGGCACGAGACGGCGCTTTCACCCGATGCGGGTAATAGAGGTTTATCCCCAGCTCATCGACGGTGTTCTGCGCAATCAGTTCCAGCTCTTCTGCGGTGTAGTCCCACGCCACCTGATGCTGTTCCAGCAGCGTAAAGAGTTCTGGCGGGTAGCGCCCGTGCACCAGCGGATCGAGAAATACGCGGTTATAGAACAGATCGTACTTCTCTGCGGCGTTAACATCGTGCGGTGCGCACGATCGAGGATAGGTGACTTCGGGGTTGAGAATACAGCCAACCGAGCCAGGGTAGCCTTTGGCACGAAACAGCTGTACAACCTTTGCCGTCGCCAGAACCTTATTGTGGTTCCACTGCATCCATTTACCGGTATTCTGCTCGTAGGGCCAGCGCAGCGCATCGAGATAAACGCGGGTCTGTACCACGATCGGTTCATTGAAGGTAAACCAGCGGGTGACTTTACCGTGGTAGCGTTCAAAGACTTTTTCCGCATAGCGGACAAACAGTTCAACAACCTGCTTGGAAGCCCAGCCGCCGTAAGTGTCAAGCAGCACGCCCGGCAGCTCGTAATGCTCAAGGCAGATCATCGGCTCAATACCCTGACGGTGCATCTCATCGAACAACGCGTCGTAATAGGCGGCGTACTCCTCGTCCACCGTCACTTTTTCATAGTCGGTTAAAAAACGTGACCAGTTAATCGAGGTTCGGTAGTGCGTCAGCCCCGCCTGCTTCATCAGCGCCACATCCTCGCGAAAGCGGTTGATAAAGTCGGTCGCCACCGCCGGGCCATAGCCGTTGTGCCAGACGTGGCGATCGTTTTTGTACCAGAGATCGATCCACGAATCCTGCCCCGCCTTTTTGCCGCTCCAGCCTTCGGTTTGCCAGGCTGACGCGGCCGCGCCCAGAATGAAATCCTGCGGAATGGTTATCTGTTTTGTCGTCATCACATCCTCATGCATTGTCGGTCGCCTGTTGCAGCGCGGCCTGTTCGGCACGTCGTGAAGCAATCTTCACAAACGGCAGGTAGATAATGACGGCAGTCACAATGCAGATAAGCTGAGTGATGACCGCCCCCATCGATCCGGCGGTGGAGAGCCAGGCGTTGATCAGCGGCGGCGTGGTCCACGGCACCATCACCACGGCTTTACCGGCAAAGCCGGTTACGGTGGCAAAGTAACCGATAGAGCCGGTCACCAGCGGCGTGATAATGAAAGGAATGGCGAGGATCGGGTTAAGCATGATTGGCATGCCGAAGATCACCGGCTCGTTGATGTTAAAGAGCCCCGGACCCATGGAAAGCTTGGCGATCTCTTTCATCTCTTTGCGTTTGGTGGCAATCATGACCGCGATCAGCAGGCCGATGGTCAGCCCCGACCCGCCGATGCTCATGTACACATCCCAGAACGGCATGGTGATGATATTCGGCACCTCTTTGCCCTGCTCAAAGGCGCTCATATTAACGGTGATGGCGCCTAACAGCAGCGGCTCGCGGATCGGCTTGATCATCTGGTTGCCGTGAATACCAATCACCCAGAAAAGCTGTGCGACAAACATCAGCAGCAGAATGCCCGGCAGGCTTTGCACCACGCGCTCCAGCGGCTGTTGCACCACCTGATAGACCGCGTCATAGAGATACATGCCGGTGAGTTGATGGAAGACGAAACCCAATGTGGCAATCGCGGTAGTGGTGATGATCGCCGGGATCAGCGCGGAGAACGATGCCGCCACGTTTGGCGGTACGGTGTCCGGCATCCTGATCTTCAGCCCCTTGCGGTTTTCCAGCCAGCAGTAAATTTCTACCGACAGAATCGCGATAAACATGCCGAGGAACAGGCTGCGGGTATCAGAGAACTGACGCAGCAGCACGTCTTTCACCACGTGCATTTCACCATCCACCAGCATCTCGACGGTTGTCGGCGTCACGCAGATAAAGCAGATCACCGCCAGCAGGCCAGGGAATAAGGATTTGATCCCGTTGATGCGGCCCAGTTCGATACCGATTAAGAACACCGCGCCAATGTTAAGGAAATTCAGGGTGGCGTAATTGAGCGCGCTGGTGATGGGTTTTAGCGTGGCGAGAAAAGAGAGGGACTGGAAGCTCGCCAGGCCATTTTTCGGATCCAGTACCATATTGGAGATCAAGACAGAGAATGCCCCAACGATGATGACCGGCATTAAGGTAATAAAGGCAGACTTGATCGCCATGATATAGCGATAACTGTTGAATTTTGTGGCAAAACTGCCCAGAGCGTCGATCAGTTTTTCCTGTAATGCCATAGGGTAATACCTCAGTAAAAGGGCTTTTATTGGATAAGGTGTACAGCCGGATACTATTGGCATACCAAAAATAGCTTCATGTCGGGTTTTGTTCTGTGATTAAGCTCTCAACGACGTAACAGGTATTCCAAAATGCGGTTTATATCGATTTTGGCATACCACTTAAAACCCGGTATTTCGAACTGACCGATCGTTACCTAAAAGCGTGATCGTGCTGGAAGTTTTGCCCTTCCCGCATCGCTTATGCACCGGATGGTCTGTGTTAAACTGCAGATCGTTACGTGGAATCAGGAATGTCTAATGGCAACAATGCTGGATGTCTCATTGCGCGCGGGCGTGTCGAAAGCCACGGTATCGCGCGTGCTGAACGGCACAGGTCAGGTTAAAGAGAGTACGCGTCAGCAGGTGTTTAATGCGATGGAAGAGCTGGGTTACCGCCCGAATTTTCTTGCGCGTTCGCTGGCAAACCAGACCAGCAACAGCATTGGTCTGGTGGTCTCTACCTTTGATGGTTTTTACTTTGGTCGTCTTCTTCAGCAGGCCTCCCGGCAGACGGAAACCCACGGCAAGCAGCTGATCGTCACGGATGGTCACGACGCCCCGGAGCAGGAAGAGCAGGCGGTACAAATGCTGGCCGATCGCAAATGCGATGCCATCGTGCTTTACACCCGCTACATGAGCGAAAAAGCGATCATGAAGCTGATCCATTCGGTGCAAACTCCGCTGGTGGTCATCAACCGTGAAGTCAGCCAGGCGCCCGATCGCTGCGTGTTCTTCGAACAGCAGGATGCCGCCTTTAAGGCCGTGGATTACCTGATCAACCAGGGCCACCGGGAGATCGCCTGTATCACCGTCCCGATCCACACGCCAACCGGGAAAGCGAGGCTGATGGGCTACCGTAAGGCGCTGGAAAAGCACGGCATTCGTCTGGACGAGCGGCGGATAAAGTATGGCGATGCGGGAATGACGCGAGGATATGAGCTCTGCAAAGAGCTGATTGCCGACGGTATAGCGTTTAGCGCTCTGTTTGCCTGTAACGATGATATGGCGCTGGGTGCGTCCAAGGCGCTACACCAGGCGGGGCTGCGGATCCCACAGGATATTTCCCTGTTTGGCTTTGACGATGCCCCATGCGCGAAATGGCTGGAGCCAGCGCTCTCGTCGGTTTACCTGCCTATCGACAATATGATCGTTACGGCTATCGATCAGGCGATCCGGCTGGCAAAAAACCAACCGGTCGACGCGATCCCGCCGTTCACCGGTACGCTGGTATTACGCGACTCGGTCACGACGGGGCCGTACTTCACTCAGACGAGTTCCAGCGCCAGCAGCTCCTGAATGGTCTGGCGGCGGCGGATCAGCCGCGCCTTGCCGTTATCAAACAACACTTCTGGCAGCAGCGGGCGGCTGTTGTAGTTTGAGGACATTGACGCCCCGTAGGCACCGGTATCGTGCAGCACCAGATAGTCGCCTGGTTTAACTTCCGGCAGCGCGCGGGTTTCCACTTTCCCCCCTTCCTGCTGGGTAAAGACATCACCAGACTCACACAGCGGGCCCGCAACAACCGTCTCGATACGCGGCGCGTGAGTTAAATCGCGGCCATCGGCAGCCAGAGCCGAAATGTGGTGATAGCTGCCGTACATTGACGGGCGCATCAGATCGTTAAAGCCGGCGTCAATCAGCACAAAGTGCCGCGAGCCCATCTCTTTCACGCTGCGAACCTGCGCCACCAGCACCCCGGATTCAGCCACCAGGAAACGACCCGGCTCAATTTCCAGCTTCACGGCATGACCAAGATGTGCGGCGACCTGGTCACGCGCGGCGCTCCACAGGCCGTAATAGTGATCGGTGTCGATCGCCTCTTCCCCTTCACGGTAGGGAATGGAAAGACCGCCCCCGGCAGAGATCGCCTCCAGATCCTGACCAAACTCGATCACCTGGCGCACCATTGCGCCACAAACCTGCTCAAGGTGCGCGTAATCCACGCCGGAGCCGATGTGCATATGAATGCCCACCAGCTTCAGATTGTAACGCTGCAGTACGTCCAGGGCAGCGGGCATATCGGCATACCAGATACCGTGCTTGCTGTTTTCGCCGCCGGTATTGGTTTTTTGGCTATGACCGTGACCAAAGCCCGGGTTCACGCGCAGCCAGACGCGGTGGCCCGGAGAAACTTGCCCAAGCTGTTCCAGCATATCCACGGACCCGGCGTTTACCGGCACCTGTAGCTCATGGACGCGAGCAAGCGTGGCGTCGTCGACCACATCGGCGGTAAACACAATCGCGTCAGGATCGGTTTTCGGATCAAACCCGGCCGCCAGCGCGCGCTCAATCTCCCCCAGGGAGACGGAGTCGACCTTCACACCCTGCTCACGCATCAGACGCAGAATGTGGATATTGGAGCACGCCTTCTGGGCAAAACGCACCACGTCAAACTGATGCAGGGCAGCAATCTTCTCGCGAACAATCTGCGCGTCGTAGACCCACACCGGACAGCCAAACTCGGCAGGCAGGCGTAGCAGGTTTTCGGCATTCAAATCGGTATCAGTCTGGTTAAGCGGGCGTGGCATGGTCTTTCTCCGGGGTGACATTTTTTTATGATTACGCCACAGCAGGAAGAGAATAAAAAATATCGTTTTATCGCGAGTCTATGCAAAAATGATATGGACAGTTCTTTGTATTCAGGTGAACTATGCCCGCCGTCAATTTACGCCATATCGAGATTTTTCACGCCGTGATGACCACGGGCAACCTCACCGAGGCTGCGCAGATGCTCCATACCTCGCAGCCAACGGTCAGCCGCGAGCTGGCGCGATTCGAGAAAGTGCTGGGACTGAAGCTGTTCGAACGCACCCGGGGCAGGCTTCACCCGACGGTACAGGGGCTGCGCCTGTTCGAGGAAGTGCAGCGCTCATGGTACGGCCTGGATCGCATTGTCAGTGCGGCGGAAAGCCTGCGCGAGTTTCGGCAGGGCGAGCTATCGATTGTCTGCCTGCCCGTCTTTTCACAGTCTTTTTTGCCGACGCTGCTCCAGCCTTTTCTGGCCCGATATCCGGAGGTGAATCTCACGATTGTCCCGCAGGAGTCACCGCTGCTTGAGGAGTGGCTCTCCGCACAGCGCCATGATTTAGGCCTGACCGAAACCCTCTCTACGCCCGCTGGAACGGAACGCACGGAACTGCTCTCTTTAGATGAGGTGTGCGTGCTGCCAGCCGGGCACCCGCTTGCCCGCAAGCAGATTCTGACGCCAGCGGATTTTCACGGTGAGAACTACATTAGCCTGTCACAAACCGACAGCTACCGGCAGCTGCTGGATTCACTGTTTGCTGAGCATCAGGTGAAGCGCAGGATGGTGGTCGAGACCCACAGTGCGGCCTCCATTTGCGCCATGGTGCGCGCCGGGGTGGGCGTTTCGGTGGTGAATCCACTGACGGCGCTGGATTACGCCGGGCGCGATATTGTCATCCGCCCGTTTAGCCTGTCAGTCCCGTTCACCGTGAGCCTGATCCGCCCCCTCCATCGCCCGGTCTCAGCGCTGGTGGAGGCGTTTACGGAGCACCTGATAGCCCATGCCCGTCAGGTGGCGCTTCGTTTATCCGATCGGCAAAGTTTATGACAGCATAAACTCCACGGCATCGGCGGCATGAATCGCGGCGGTATCGAAGACCGGAATCGGGCTTTGCTCAACCGGCACCAGTAAACCGATTTCCGTACAGCCGAAGATCACCCCTTCCGCCCCCTGCTGCGCGAGTTTTTCAATCACGCTGACGTAATATGCCCGGGATGATTCGCTAAAGGTGCCGAGGCAGAGTTCATCAAAGATAATCTGGTTGATGCGGGCCCGGTCTGCCTCATCCGGGATCAGGCTTTCAATGCCAAACTGGCTGCTCAACCGACCGCGGTAAAAATCCTGCTCCATGGTGTAGCGCGTTCCCAGCAGCGCCACACGACGTAACCCGGATGCGGTGATGGCCCGCCCGGTTGCATCGGCAATGTGCAGGAAGGGCAGCGAACAGCGCGCTTCGATATGGGACGCGACTTTATGCATAGTGTTGGTACAGAGCAAAATCCCCTCTGCTCCCGCACGCTCCAGCCCCAGCGCGGCCTCGGCCAGTATTTCCCCGGCTTTATCCCATTCACCGCTCGACTGGCAGGCTTCGATTTCATGGAAATCTACGCTGTGCAGCAGCAGGCTGGCAGAATGCAGGCCCCCCAGACGTTGCTTCACCCCTTCATTAATCAGGCGGTAATAGGGGATTGTCGATTCCCAGCTCATCCCCCCTAACAGGCCGATCGTTTTCATCATCCCTCCTTATGTGTTTATCCCAGTGAAGCAAACTTGTGATCGTGTTTCCAGTTCTTTGTCACGTCGTTTCTTTTTAACCCCTGGTGATATAAATTAAATGAAACATTGTTTTAATACATTCGGGGGTAACGATATGTTTATTTTCCACAACGAAACCACGCTTGACGATCTGGGGAACGGCGTGACGCGCCGTATTCTTGCCCATGGCGGTAAAATGATGGCGGTGGAGGTGAATTTTGAACAGGGCGCGACAGGCCCACTGCATAACCATCCTCATGAACAGTTAACCTATGTGCTGTCCGGCGAGTTTGAGTTCACGATTGGAGATGAAAAACATGTGGTGACGGCCGGGGATACCCTCTACAAAAAGCCACATGTGATGCACGGCTGCGTGTGTCTTAAACCCGGCACGCTGCTGGATACCTTCACGCCGGTACGTGAGGATTTTTTGAAATAAAAAAGGGCGCTGATGACAGCGCCCTTCTCGTCTGCGTTTTTTATTCCGTTACAGGCTCGACCAGAGGATTGCGGCTGAGCATGGCCTCACGCAGTAATACGCTGCCACAGGCAAACAGCCCGCCCAGCAGTCCCGCCAGGATCACAATCAGGGCTTTGCCCGGACCGTCTTTTTTCACCGGCATGGATGGAGAGAGCTGATACTTGAACGGTTCAAGTTTGACGTCTTCGACAGACAGCTTTTTCAGCTGCGCCAGGTAGTATTCCCGGTTCTGGAAGTCCGCGTTCAGCTCAGCGATGTCCTTGAGATTTTTTTCAATCTGCAGTTTTTGCGCGATACCGTCGGCACCGAGCGCGACGGAGTAATCCGGATCGTCTTTAACCGCCTGACCGTTGCTGTAGACCGGCTTTTTGATGCCCGCCGCGTTGGCCACTTCCAGAGAATAGTTAAGACGCTGCAGATTGGTGTTGTGAACATTCGTCAGACGTACCCGATCCAGCTCCAGCTGTTGCTCCACCACTTTGGTTTTCAGGGTTATCTGGTTACGGATATTCTCCATGGTTTCCTGCTCAACAATCTGCGAGATGTAATCCACGTAACCTTTAAGAACCGTTTGCGCATCCCCCGCCGTCGGCGCGGTGAAGCTCAATGTCCACGAGACGTACGGCGCTTTATCCGCGTCTTTTGCCAGGGTGTTATCTACCGCTTTCATCTTTTCGGAGATATTGACCACCGCACGATGCAGCTCAAGCGGATCCACATCAGTGCCTTCCAGCTGTGCCATCACGTAAGGTGAGGATTTCATGTACTCCTCAAGCAACGACTGCGACTGGAACTTTTTAATAAACTGGTTAAACACGTCCGGACGGGTAATTTTCACGTCCACGTCGAGCACCTGCAGGGCGACCATCATCTGGCGCAGCGGGTTCCACTGCGTCTGTTCCGCCGGTGTGATCACCGCTTTACTGGTCCATTTTTGTGGCAGTAAGAACGCGATGGCCAGTCCAACCAGTGCGAATGCGAAGGCAATCACGACGATACGTTTTTTTGCCGCCAGAAGAACTTCTAACAGTCCCAGAAGGTCAATTTCTTTGGAACTGACTGCCGGGGCCGCGTAATGGGGGAAGTCGAGATCCGTATTTTTTTTGAAATCCATTGCTGACATAGCCATTCTTCTTTTGAGGGTGCAGACCATTTCTGCCTGATTGGTTACAGTGGTCCGATGATACAAGAAAGTAAGAATTATCTGAACGAAAGAATGATCCAGCTGTAGACCTGCTATCAGAATTAGTAGTTAGTTTCTCCACGGTATTGTCTTTATTAATCATCCGGTTCTTTCCGCCCGCCCTCCTCTCTCTTCTTTGAACGCCTGAAATAGCGCAAAAATGCCATCCTCATCACCTTATTGAAACACCGTTTCGACTTTGATCACATTTCCGCTATTAAGCGAATGACGCAGAAACAAATAGCAATAATATAAAATAAAACGGCGTTTTATTATCCAGGAACACGAGTTCTACCGTATTGAAACCCAGGCGTTTGGCTCAACGATGAAATCGAAAAAAGTCTTATAAAACAAAGTTAAATGAAGTAACCGTGACACGTATTACCCAGAACATCGCCGTTCAGGCTCGGTTTCGACAGCCTGAAAGGTTGTTACAGATGCAGATTCCGTTTTAAACCATTGATTACCAGGTAGGTAAGTATGAATGAAAACAAGCTGCTGGGGCTCGCGTGGATATCACCCTACATCATTGGGTTGATACTCTTTACGGCTTTCCCCTTCGTCTCATCGTTTTTCCTGAGTTTTACGGATTACGACCTGATGAGCCCGCCGGTATTTAACGGCATTGAAAATTACCGCTACATGTTTACGGAAGACACGCTCTTCTGGACATCAATGGGAGTGACGTTTGCGTATGTATTTCTGACCATCCCCCTGAAGCTCGCCTTTGCATTAGGGATTGCGTTTGTTCTGAACTTTAAATTACGCGGTATTGGATTCTTCCGTACCGCCTACTATATTCCGTCGATCCTCGGCAGCTCCGTGGCCATTGCTGTTTTGTGGCGCGCGCTCTTTGCCATTGATGGTCTGCTGAACAGCTTTATTGGCGTATTTGGTTTTGACCCGGTGAACTGGCTGGGTGAGCCCTCGCTGGCCCTGATGTCGGTCACCCTGCTGCGCGTCTGGCAGTTCGGTTCCGCGATGGTCATCTTCCTGGCCGCGCTGCAAAACGTACCGCAGTCGCAGTATGAAGCGGCGATGATCGATGGGGCATCCAAATGGCAGATGTTCACGAAAGTGACCGTGCCGCTGATCACGCCGGTGATTTTCTTCAACTTCATTATGCAGACCACCCAGGCGTTCCAGGAATTTACTGGACCGTATGTCATTACCGGCGGCGGGCCAACGTATTCCACTTACCTGTTCTCACTCTACATCTACGACACCGCGTTCAAATACTTTGACATGGGTTACGGCGCAGCACTGGCGTGGATCCTGTTCCTGGTGGTGGCCATTTTTGCCGGTATCGCCTTTAAGTCATCGAAATATTGGGTGTTCTACTCCGCCGATAAAGGAGGCAAAAATGGCTGATATCCAACAACTTTCCACGGCGAGGACGATTGCCGAGCGTGAAGTCGCCCGCACGCTGCGCAGAGAGAAAATTAACGCCGCTGTGCGCTACGTGATCCTGCTGTTTGTCGGCCTGCTGATGCTTTATCCGCTGGTGTGGATGTTCTCGGCGTCGTTCAAACCGAACCACGAGATTTTCACCACTCTCAGCCTGTGGCCTGCCCATGCGACCTGGGACGGTTTTGTGAATGGCTGGAAAACCGGTACCGAATACAACTTCGGCCATTACATGCTGAACACCTTTAAGTATGTGATCCCGAAAGTGATCCTGACCATTATCTCCTCTACCATCGTGGCGTACGGCTTTGCGCGCTTTGAAATCCCGTGGAAGAAATTCTGGTTCGCTACCCTCATCACCACCATGCTGCTCCCCAGCACCGTGCTGCTGATCCCGCAGTACCTGATGTTCCGTGAAATGAGCATGCTCAACAGCTATATGCCGCTGTACCTGCCGCTGGCCTTCGCTACCCAGGGGTTCTTCGTCTTCATGCTTATCCAGTTCCTACGCGGCGTGCCGCGTGACATGGAGGAGGCGGCGCAAATTGACGGCTGTAACTCGCTTCAGGTGCTGTGGTACGTGGTGGTGCCGATCCTGAAACCGGCCATTATCTCCGTCGCCCTGTTCCAGTTCATGTGGTCAATGAACGACTTTATCGGGCCGCTGATTTATGTCTACAGCGTGGATAAATACCCGATTGCACTGGCTCTGAAAATGTCCATCGACGTCACCGAAGGGGCGCCGTGGAACGAAATTCTGGCAATGGCGAGCATCTCCATTCTGCCATCCATCATTGTCTTCTTCCTGGCACAGCGCTACTTCGTCCAGGGCGTCACCAGCAGCGGAATTAAAGGTTAAGAGGGAAATATTATGGCTGAAGTTATCTTCAACAAACTGGAAAAGGTCTACTCCAACGGCTTTAAAGCGGTACATGCCATTGACCTGAAAATCGCTGAAGGAGAGTTCATGGTGATCGTCGGCCCCTCCGGCTGCGCCAAATCCACCACCCTGCGCATGCTGGCCGGCCTGGAAACCATCAGCGGGGGTGAAGTCCGCATCGGCGATAAGATTGTGAACAACCTCGCGCCGAAAGAGCGCGGGATTGCGATGGTGTTCCAGAACTACGCGCTCTATCCCCACATGACGGTGCGCGAAAACCTGGCCTTTGGTCTGAAGCTGAGCAAACTGCCAAAAGATCAGATTGAATCTCAGGTCAACGAAGCGGCCAAAATCCTTGAGCTGGAAGAGTTACTCGACCGCCTGCCACGCCAGCTTTCCGGCGGCCAGGCACAGCGCGTGGCGGTAGGCCGTGCGATTGTGAAAAAGCCGGATGTATTCCTGTTCGACGAACCGCTGTCAAACCTCGACGCCAAACTACGCGCCTCAATGCGCATTCGTATTTCCGACCTGCACAAGCAGTTGAAGAAATCCGGTAAACCGGCGACCACCGTCTACGTCACCCACGACCAGACCGAAGCGATGACCATGGGCGACCGCATCTGCGTGATGAAGCTCGGCCACATCATGCAGGTTGATACCCCTGACAACCTCTACCACAAGCCGAAAAACATGTTCGTGGCAGGCTTTATCGGCGCGCCGGAGATGAACATTCGTCAAAGCCAGCTGGTGGAAAACGCCGGGAAACTGCACATCGCCATCGGCAATGAAACCATGCCGCTGAACGCCGGGATGCAGGAGAAAGTCTCCGCTTATGCCGGGCAGGCCATTTACTACGGCGTACGTCCGGAATTCGTTTCCCTCTCCGACGCACCATTCGTTGACGGGGGCTGCAGTGGCGAAATGGTTCGCGTGGAAAACATGGGCCACGAATTCTTCGTCTATCTGAAGGTTGCGGACTACGAACTGACCGCCAGAATTCCATCCGATGAAGCTAAGCCCATGATTGATAAAGGCCTTCATCGCAAGGTGTATTTCAAATTTGATATGAATAAATGTCATATTTTTGACGCAAAAACTGAACAGAACCTCTCTCTCTGATGGAGTTTATAAAAATGAAAAAAGTGCTTTTAAGCGCAGCAATCTCCGCGACGCTGGGCCTTACCGCTTTGCCATCGATGGCGCAAGATGTCGAATTACGCATGTCCTGGTGGGGCGGTAATGGCCGCCATCAGGTGACGTTGAAAGCGCTGGAGGAATTCCATAAGCAGAACCCGGATATCAACGTTAAGGCAGAGTACACCGGCTGGGATGGGCACCTCTCCCGCCTGACCACTCAAATTGCGGGCGGCACCGAGCCGGATGTGATGCAGACCAACTGGAACTGGCTGCCAATCTTCTCGAAAACCGGCGACGGGTTCTACGACCTGAACAAAATGAAAGACGTGATCGACCTGACCCAGTTCGATCCCAAAGAACTTCAGTCCACCACCATCAACGGCAAGCTGAACGGCATTCCGATCTCCGTCACCGCACGCGTGTTCTACTTCAACGACGAGACCTGGAAAAAAGCCGGTATTGCATACCCGAAAACCTGGGACGAGCTAATGGCGGCGGGTAAAACCTTCGAGAGTAAACTCGGCAAGCAGTATTACCCGGTCGTGCTGGAGCATCAGGACACGCTGGCGTTGCTGAACTCGTACATGATTCAGAAGTACAACATCCCTGCCGTGGACGAAAAAACCAAGAAGTTCGCCTACAGCAAAGCGCAGTGGGTGGAATTCTTCCAGACCTACAAAACGCTGGTGGATAGCCACGTCATGCCGGACACCAAATACTATGCGTCGTTTGGTAAGAGTAACATGTATGAGATGAAGCCGTGGATCCAGGGAGAATGGGCGGGAACCTACATGTGGAACTCCACCATCAATAAGTATTCCGATAACCTGAAGCCACCGGCAAAACTGGTGCTGGGTAGTTACCCGATGCTGCCGGGCGCAACCGATGCGGGCCTTTTCTTCAAACCGGCGCAGATGCTCTCGATTGGTAAATCCACCAAAAACCCGGAAGCGGCGGCGAAACTGATTAACTTCCTGCTGAACAGCAAAGAGGGAGTAGACACGCTGGGTCTGGAGCGTGGCGTGCCGCTGAGTAAAGCCGCGGTGCAGTTCCTGACCGAAGACGGCACCATCAAAGAGAGCGATCCGTCGGTCGCGGGGCTGCGTCTGGCGCAGTCTCTGCCGGCCAAACTTTCCGTGTCACCTTACTTTGACGATCCGCAGATTGTGGCCCAGTTCGGCACCTCTCTGCAGTACATCGATTATGGACAGAAATCCGTGGAAGAGACCGCCGCTGACTTCCAGCGTCAGGCTGAACGTATTCTGAAACGCGCGATGCGCTAACAAAAAGCCGGGTGGCCTCTTCGCCACCCGGCAACAGATTACACGCCAATATTACGCAGCTTCTCGCCGGACATCAGCCTGCGCTCGATATGCTCCAGCGTGACACCTTTGGTTTCAGGGATCAGCCAGAACGTGACCCCGATAAACGCGACGTTGAGCACCGTATAGAGCCAGAAGGTTCCTGCCGCGCCAATTGAATCCAGCAGCGTCAGGAAGGTCGCGCCGATGATCATGTTCGACACCCAGTTGGTGGTCGTGGAACAGGTGATACCAAAGTCGCGGCATTTGAGCGGCTGAATTTCGGAACACAGGATCCACACGACGGGCGCAGCGCTCATCGCATATCCGGCAATACACATCATGGTCATGCCAACAGAGAGCCAGGAAAGACCGCTTGAGGCCGTGCCGTTATCAAACTGCATCAGGCAGTAGCCAAGGATCAGCGTACCGAGCGCCATGACGCTAAAGCCAATCTTGAGTGCCGGTTTACGTCCGGCTTTATCCACGGTGAACACCGCGATAAAGGTGGCGAACATAAAGGTCAGCCCCACCACCAGCGTGGCAACCATTTGTTGTTCCGTGGTGGTGAACCCCGCCATTTTGAAGATACGTGGCGCGTAGTACATGATGATGTTCATCCCGGTGAACTGCTGCATCGCCTGCAGCAGCATGCCGAGGAACACCGCGCGGCGAACGTTACGGTTGATCTTAAACAGCGCCCAGCCCCCCTGCTTCAGCTTCAGGCTTTCGCGGATCTCGTTCAGCTCTTCACGTGCTTTTTCTGAGGTATCACGCAGCATCCGAAGCACCTCTTCCGCTTCCACATGACGGCCCTTTTGCGCCAGCCAGCGCGGACTGTTTGGCAGGAAAATCACCAGAACAATCAACACCAGCGCCGGGAGCGCCAGCACGCCCAGCATCGCGCGCCAGTTGCCGCTGTAGCTGAAATAAGTGTCAGACAGAAACGCCAGCACGATACCCAGCGTTACCATCAGCTGGTACATACTGATCATCTTGCCGCGCACGTTCTCGCTCGCCATTTCGGAGAGGTACAACGGCGCAGTGTAAGAGGCAATCCCCACCGCCACGCCGAGCAGCACGCGGGAGAGCAGCAGCATTTCCACGTTCGTGGCAAATGCTGACCCAATAGAGCCGGCGACAAACAGAATCGCCCCCACCATCAGGCTGTATTTGCGCCCGAGGCGGAACGAAAGCCAGCCGTTAAACAGCGCGCCGATGGCCGCACCCAGCATCATGCTGCTGACCACCCACTCCTGCAGGCGGTTACTCAACGTAAAGTGATCGGTGATAAAGGGCAGCGCCCCGGCGATCACGCCAATATCCAGACCGAACAGTAAACCGGCCACTGCAGCCGCGATGGAGACAAACTGATTCATGCGTCGGGTATCACGCAACGCGGCGGGCATAAGGGTAGAGTCATTTATAGATGTCATATTTTCCTGCCTGAACAGCGAAATTCGTTAACTGAAATTACGAGATAGCGCGGAAAAGTGTCAGGCCGTAATTCGCGAAGATATGGATTATTTCGCTGTGGCATAGCGATCTGTGATGGACATTACAATTTCAACTAACGATGAAATACCGCCAGTTTTTATTAATCATTTAATTTTTAAGCAATAAAACTGTGATGCATATCATTTATGATTTTTTAGTATGGATTTTTCGTCTTGAGCCATATGGATAATGGCAATTTTTGGGCAAAAAAAACCTCCACCCACCGGCAGAGGTTTAAGACGGAATACGCAATTAACGCGCCAGCCAGCCGCCATCGACCGCCACGGTATAGCCGTTGATGTAATCGGATGCCGGAGAGGCCAGGAATACAATCGGCCCCTTGAGATCGTCCGGAAGGCCCCAGCGGCCCGCCGGGATACGGTCGAGGATTTCCGCGCTACGCTGTTCGTCAGCACGCAACTGCTGAGTGTTATTCGTCGCCATGTACCCCGGCGCAATCGCGTTGACGTTGATGTTGTGCTTCGCCCACTCGTTTGCCAGCAGACGGGTAACGCCCATCACCGCGCTCTTGGATGCGGTATAAGACGGCACGCGGATACCGCCCTGGAAGGAGAGCATAGAGGCGATATTAATGATCTTGCCGCCTTTCCCCTGGGCAATAAAGTGTTTCGCCGCCGCCTGGGACATAAAGAACACGCTCTTAATGTTCAGGTTCATCACGTCGTCCCAGTCGCGCTCGCTGAAATTAATCGCGTCTTCACGGCGAATCAGTCCGGCATTGTTCACCAGAATGTCGATATGGCCGAATTCCGCCACCGCGCGATCCAGCAGTTCAGGGATGGCGTCAATTTTACGCAGATCGGCGGTCAGGCTCAGAAAACGACGCCCCAGCGCGGTGACGCGCTCGATGGTTTCAGTAGGCTCAACAATGTTAATCCCGACGATATCGCAGCCCGCTTCCGCCAGCCCTAACGCCATACCCTGGCCCAGTCCGGTGTCACAACCGGACACCACAGCCACTTTACCCTGCAGAGAAAATGCATCCAGAATCATGTTTGTTCCTTAATCTTTCAGCGCCTGTCACCAACAGGCAGGTTTATGCTTAACTGCCTGCGGCTAGCGCAGCTCGTTAACCGCGACGTGGTCCATGTCATCAAAGACCTGGTTTTCACCGACCATACCCCAGATGAAGGTGTACGCTTTCGTGCCTACGCCCGAATGAATAGACCAGCTCGGCGAAATCACCGCCTGCTCGTTATGCATCACGATATGGCGCGTTTCCTGCGGTTGCCCCATCATGTGGAACACGCAGGCGTCCTCGTCCATGTTGAAGTAGAAATACACTTCCATACGGCGCTCGTGGGTATGGCACGGCATGGTGTTCCACAGGTTGCCCGGAGCAAGCTCGGTCAGCCCCATGCTGAGCTGGCAGGTTTCCAGCACATCCGGAACAAAGTATTTA
The DNA here is from genome assembly GCF_002148625.1 of Enterobacter sp. J49. NCBI lineage: Bacteria > Pseudomonadati > Pseudomonadota > Gammaproteobacteria > Enterobacterales > Enterobacteriaceae > Enterobacter > Enterobacter sp. J49. The sequence goes on along the minus strand of NZ_MWPY01000024.1, from coordinate 29,003 downwards.
TTGATGGTGCGACGGTTGCTGGTGAGGTTGTCACCCAGCGTCACCGGGGCGACATCCGCCGGGGTCACTTTTTTGGTGGGATACGGGGTATGTGCGGGCGCACAGTTGTAGTAAAACTTCGCCGGTTTACCGCTGTCGATGCTGGCGAACACGACCTCTTTCGCCCCTTTACCGACATACAACGCGTCGCGATGACCTATCTCATAGCACTGTCCGTCTACAGTGATGGTGCCGGGGCCACCGATGTTAATCACGCCCAGCTCGCGACGCTCAAGGAAATAGCTCACACCAAGCTGTTTACCCACTTCACCGCCCACGGAGACGGTCTGCGTCACCGGCATAATCCCGCCAATGATAATACGGTCGATATGGCTGTAGACCATGGTGTACTTATCGGCCTCGAACACCTGCTCGACTAAAAACTCATTGCGCAGCCCCTGAGTATCCAGCGTTTTGGCGTGCGCACTGTGGATGCTTTGTCTGACGTCCACCGTAACCTCCAGAAATGATCGTGCCCGCAGGCAGAAAATTAACGAAACGACGTTCCGTTTTAATGATGAGCACAGTCTAGCTCCAGAGAAGGGGGTTTTCAATTACATTTAAAACAACGTTTCATTTTTTCTGTTTGTTTATACCAGAAATGGCGTTCGGATCACGATAAAGAGAGCCAGACATTAATCTCGCCAATGAAACAGACAAAGTGCGCCATCAGTCACACATAATGAAACATTGTTTTGATAATTTAATACTCACTTTTTAATCTACTTTTATCGTTCAAAGGAGTGCATTATGGCTAAAGGTATGCGGGTCAAGCTGAACTACGAGGTCAGCCACGATCCGGATACAGGCGTGGAAGTCACCCGCCTGACCCCACCCGACGTGACCTGTCACCGCAACTACTTCTACCAGAAGTGCTTCTTTAATGATGGCAGCCACCTGCTGTTCGCAGGAGCGTTTGACGGTCACTGGAACTACTACCTGCTGGATCTGCAGAAGGCCGAAGCGGTACAGCTGACGGAAGGCGCGGGGGATAATACCTTTGGCGGGTTCCTCTCTCCGGATGATAAATCCTTCTACTATGTGAAGAACGACCGCACGCTGCTGGAGGTGGATCTCCATACCCTGGTAGAACGCGAGGTGTACCGTGTCCCCGATGACTGGGTCGGTTACGGTACCTGGGTCGCCAACAGCGACTGCACCAAACTGGTTGGGATAGAAATCGCCCGACGTGACTGGACGCCGCTCAACGACTGGAAAATTTTCCACGACTTCTTCCATAAGGGGCCGCACTGTCGACTGCTGCGGGTGGATCTGAAAACCGGTTTAAGCACCACAATCCACGAAGAGAAAAACTGGCTTGGCCACCCTATCTATCGTCCGTTTGATGACAACACGGTGGCGTTTTGCCATGAAGGGCCGCACGACCTGGTCGACGCCCGCATGTGGCTGGTCAACGAAGATGGTACGCACGTGCGCAAAGTGAAAACGCATGCGGAAGGCGAAAGCTGTACCCATGAATTCTGGGTGCCGAACGGTTCTGCCCTTGTGTATGTCTCTTATCTGAAGGGCCAAAAGGGCCGCACCATCTGCAGCTTCAATCCGGATACGGGCGTCAATGACGCAGTCATGCCAATGCCCGCCTGTTCCCATCTGATGAGCAACGTTGACGGCTCCCTGCTGGTGGGCGACGGTTCAGGCACGCCGGTTGATGTGAAGGATACGCACGGTTACACCATCGATAACGATCCTTATCTGTACGCCTTTGACGTGGCGAAAAAAAGCTACTTCCGCATTGCCCGTCACGACACCTCCTGGGCAACGGTGGCAAATAGCCGCCAGGTCACCCACCCGCATCCCTCCTTTACTCCGGACGAGAAAGCGGTGCTGTTCAGTTCCGATAAAGACGGTCAACCCGCCCTCTATATCGCGAAACTTCCTGAGCAACCTGAAATGTTGCATGCATGATTTGAGTTTGTGTTTCTGTAACTGGCCTTGCCCTCCGTTTCGGAGGGCTTTTTTTTCAGTGGGCTTTTGCCCGTTGGGCGGCGCTTATCAGACATGGGAAAGCCGGGTAGGCACTGGCGCTACCCGGCAATGTTCAGCGGAATAACGTGATATCAGAAAGAATAGGCCACGCCTAAACGAAGGCGGGTCTGGCGTTCATCGGTGTCTTTCACGCCGATGTTACCCACTTCAACATACGGTGCCCAGTTTTTATCCCATTTATACGCCAGCTTGGCGTTATATTCGTTGGAATAATCTTTGTTATTATTACGAACCATACCTTCAGAACTCTTCGCATAAACATAATTGAGTTCGGTACGCCAGTCACCCATTACCCAGCCAACCCAGGCATCACCACGGTTAACTTTGTCGTCATCTTTATTCGAGCTTGACGGGTAGCGGGTATATTCATAACGATAACGCGCGGCAACGTAGAAGCCATTGTCGAAACTATATTGCAGATGCAGATTCGGTTTATATATTGTGCGGCTGTCGTTACTTTCAAGGGTAAACGCCGGCGTCAGTGCAATATTCTCAGTCGCTTTCCAGCGCCAGCTAATTTGATCTTCATGCCCGTTACCCACCACATCCGCAAACGGCTGGTCGGCTTTATCACCACCGGATTTCCATTTAGCTTCTACAGAAAAACCGACCCCGTTAGCAAAGCGATGTGAGACCGAGACACGGTCAGCATTGGCACCACTGTCGATATATTCATGGCGCAGATCGACGGTAACGGCCTGAGCCATGAAGGACGTACCGATAAGGGAAGTAAGGACCAGAGATTTCTTAAACATGAAAAAACCCTCAACTGAAATAATGTTTCTTATTTATGAAACTGCAGTTTATTTTTTAAAGAACATTATTTTAGTGACAAAGATCGTAATTATTTGTTTCATTTTTTTTGGCAAAGATGGACGTGACACCCATCAACAAACAGGGTGTATTAACGTGAAATTACCGGAGGGGGATCACACTAAGATGTTAACAACGATAATAATTAAGGCCGTAATTATTCAATAACAGAGTGAGAGTGTGCTAATAACGGTTAATTCGTCATACGTTATGTAAAAAAAAACCTCCTGAAGGGAGGCTCTTTTATGCGGGCGGGATTTTAGCGTTCAATGGCGAGGGCGACACCTTGTCCACCACCGATACAGAGCGTCGCAATGCCTTTGCGGGCATTGCGCTTTTTCATCTCATGCACCAGCGATACCAGAATTCGACAACCGGACGCGCCGATAGGATGACCCAGTGCGATTGCCCCACCGTTCACGTTTACCCGCAGGGGATCCCATTCCAGCATTTTGCCAACCGAGATTGCCTGTGCGGCAAAGGCCTCGTTGACTTCAATCAGATCCACATCAGAGAGTTGCCACCCTGCGCGTTCCAGGCAGCGACGGGTAGCATAAACCGGGGCGATACCCATTAACGCAGGATCAACACCCACGCTGGCAAATGCCTTAATGCGGGCCAGAACGGGCAGATCCAGCTCGAGGGCTTTGCTTTCACTCATCATCATCACGGCCGCAGCGCCATCATTAATGGAGGAGGCGTTTCCCGCCGTCACTGAGCCCTGAGTTTCAAACGCAGGATTGAGCCTCGCCAGCCCTTCAGCGCTGGCGTCGGTGCGCGGCTGCTCATCGGTATCCACCACGGCAACCTCACCGTTCTGACGCTGCGTGCTGACCGGGACGATTTCATCCCGAAAGCGCCCGGCATCAATCGCCGCGCGTGCTTTTTGCTGCGAGCTTAACGCGTAAGCGTCCTGCAACTCACGGCTGATACCATACTCACGTGCCAGATTTTCCGCCGTCACGCCCATATGATAGTCATTGAACGCATCCCACAGACCGTCATGCACCAGACTGTCGAGCAACTGGCTGTTGCCCAGCTGCGCGCCGGTACGGCTGTCGGTCAGCACGTGTGGTGCCCGGCTCATATTTTCTTGTCCGCCGGCAATCACGACATCCGCTTCACCACACTGAATGGCCTGCGTCGCCAGATGCAGCGCTTTTAACCCTGAGCCACAGACGTCGTTGATGGTGATAGCGGAGACGGTATTGGGCAGGCCACCCTTGAGCGCCGCCTGACGGGCAGGGTTTTGCCCGGCACCGGCGGTCAGCACCTGTCCCAGGATCACCTCATCAATTTCATGTGCTGCAATCCCGCTGCGTTCCACCAGCGCTTTCACCACTACGCTGCCCAAATCAACAGCCGAGTGGCGTGCAAGCGCCCCCTGAAAACAGCCGATAGCCGTACGCAACGCACCCACTATAACGACATCTTTCATCACAACCTCTGTGTTAAATGACATGACGATAGTAGTGGATTGTTATTAGCAATTATCTTAATTGTTTAAAAATAGTGAGTTTAATCACAAGGATTAGCGCGCATCCTGCAGATACTGCCGCAGCCAGCTTCCGGCAACGCCGGGCGGGGATCGTTTATTCCAGAGCAGATCGATACCGATCGCCCGTGGCCAGCCGGGGACATTCAGCTGCACCAGCGATTTCGCGGCGGCAAATTCATCCACCAGCGCGCACGGCAGCACGCACCAGCCAAATCCCTGCACGGCCATACTCAGCAGTAACAGGTAGTTGGGTGCCGACCAGACGGGTCCGCGTGCGAGCGTTGCCTCCCGCTCCAGATAGGTGCTGAGCCGCAATTCCCGCCAGCCGTGCAGCTCATCGGCCTGGATTTCTTGCTGCCCGGCCAGAGGATGGTTGGTCGCGACATAGATTGCCATCCGGGTCTGTATCGGCAACCGGGTAAAACCAATATCGGTCGGATAACTGTCACGCGCTTCCGTGAGACCAACCTGCGCACGCGACTTCTGCAGCAGATCGATAACGTCCTCTTCCTCGCCAATCAGGCATTCAAATTCGGTATGGGGAAAGCGCTGGTCGAACTGGTTCATCAGGTCTTCCAGCACGTCCGGGTTGAGGGTATCGGAAAGAACAAACGTCAGGCGCGCCTCCGTTTGTGCCGTTAACGACACCGCCAGCTCGTCAAGCCGCGTGCTGGCCGCGAGGATCGCCTGCACATAACCCAGCACCTGTTCGCCCTGGGCGGTTAACACCGGCTGACGGGCCGAACGGTCAAACAGATCGAAGCCCAGATCGGCTTCAAGATTGGCGATCGATGTGCTCACGGTCGACTGGCTTTTACGTAACCGACGCGCGGCGGCAGAAAAAGAGCCCGCCGCGACGGTCTCAACGAATGCGGTAAGGGCTTCAGGTGAATAACGCATGCACTATCTACTTTATCGATGGATACCATCTTTAATATATCACCTTTAGCGATAACAATAGGCCGCATCAACGCCAAAATGCGTATTCACGAGGTCTAAAACTATGCAACATCAGGATGCACTCCAACGTAAACTGCCGGAGCGGATCTTTCATGCCGTCTGTTTCGAAGGGATTGCCACGGCGATCCTCGCCCCGACGGCGGCGTGGCTTATGCAACGTTCCGTGGTGGAGATGGGTGGGTTGACCATTATCCTGGCAACCACGGCCATGCTCTGGAACATTATCTATAACGTCGGCTTCGACCGTTTCTGGCCGGTTCACCGCATCACACGCACGGCAAAAATCCGCGCACTGCATGCGCTGGGATTCGAGTGCGGGTTTATTGTGATCGGCGTGTCGATAGTCGCCGCGGTGCTGGGCGTCACGCTGCTGCAGGCATTCACACTGGAAATTGGTTTCTTCCTGTTCTTCCTGCCGTACACCATGTTCTATAACTGGGCTTACGATACGCTGCGCGAGAAATTCCTTAAACGTCGCCAGCAGCGACGCGCCCTCGCAGGCTAATTCCCTCTGGCCGGACGCCCGCTCCGGCCAAACTCCTTCGAAGCAACTGCGCTCTCAACCCATAATTATGGTAAATTGCGCTCCATTCTGTTGGTTTGATAGTTGATACGTTGCTCTAATGTCGAAAATTTGGTCAAAAGATGAGACTCTCTGGAGTTTCGCTCTCTATGGCACGGCCGTGGGCGCAGGAACGCTGTTCTTGCCCATTCAGCTGGGCTCCGCAGGCGCTATCGTCCTGTTTATCACTGCCCTTGTGGCCTACCCATTAACCTACTGGCCGCACCGCGCGCTGGCACAATTCATCCTGTCGTCGAAAACAAAAGGCAATGAAGGGATCACCGGCGCCGTTTCCCATTATTACGGCAGGAAGATAGGCAACCTGATCACCACGCTCTATTTCATCGCCTTCTTCGTGGTGGTGCAGATTTATGCAGTGGCCATCACCAACTCGTTCACTGAGCAACTGGCAAAACACATGACGGTGGATACCGCCGTTCGCGTGCTGGTCAGTTTTGGCGTGGTGCTGGTGTTAAATCTGATCTTCCTGATGGGACGGCATATCACCATAAAAGTGATGGGCTTCCTGGTGTTTCCGCTGATTGCCTACTTCCTGTTTGTCTCGCTCTATCTGACCGGAAGCTGGCAACCCGCGCTGCTCACAAGCCAGATGGCATTTGACCGCCATACGCTGCATCAGGTCTGGATTTCGATCCCGGTGATGGTATTCGCTTTCAGCCATACGCCGATTATCTCGACGTTTGCCGTTGACCGCCGTGAGAAGTTTGGCGACGCCGCCATGGACAAGTGCAAGAAAATCATGAAGGTGGCGTACCTGATTATCTGCCTGAGCGTGCTGTTCTTCGTGTTCAGCTGCCTGCTCTCTATTCCACCGTCCTATATCGTTTCGGCAAAACAGGAAGGGGTAACCATTCTGTCGGCGCTGTCGATGATGCCCTCTTCTCCGGCATGGCTGGGGATTTCCGGGATTATTGTGGCGATTATCGCCATGTCGAAATCGTTCCTCGGCACCTATTTTGGGGTGATCGAAGGGGCGACGGAGATTGTGAAGTCATCGCTGAACCAGGTGGGCGTGAAAAAGAGCCGCGCCTTTAACCGCGCGATCTCCATCATGGGGGTGTCGTTAATCACCTTTGCGGTGTGCTGCATTAATCCGAATGCCATTTCGATGATTTATGCCATCAGCGGTCCGCTTATCGCCATGATCCTGTTTATCATGCCGACGCTGTCGACGTACCTGATCCCGTCCCTGAAACCGTACCGATCTGTCGGCAACCTGCTGACGCTGATCGTTGGCGTACTGTGCGTGTCAGTGATGTTTGTAGGTTAAACGCCCCTGCGCCCGGCGTTCTGCCGGGCGCGTTATTCGTCACGCCCTGAGATGTCGAGCGGAAACGGCCTGTCCTGCACGACCGTTTTCATGACCAGCGTTGAGCGAAGATGCTGAACGCCGGGCATCGCAGAGAGCTTCTCATCATAGAGTTTCTGAAAAGCCGGCAGGTCGCGGGTCACGACGTGCATCAGATAATCAGGATCGCCAAATAAACGCTGCGCCAGCACAATTTGCGGGATCTCTTCCACCGCCTCCTCAAATGCGCTCACCGCCTTTCTGTCGCCCTCTTTCAGCGTCGCAAACACGATCGCCAGAAAGTTAAACCCCATTTTGGCGGGATCGAGACTGGCCCGGTATCCCGTAATGGCCCCGCTCTGCTCCAGTGCCCGCACGCGCCGGTGACACGGCGAGAGGCTCAGGTTCACCCGTTCAGCCAGCTCCGTAAGAGATAAACGGCCATCAGCCTGCAACTGCGCAAGAATTTTTCGATCGATGCTGTCCATGTGGAAGATTTTGTCAATTTCACCGTCTTTTGAGCATAACATTGAAAACTCATTTCGTCCGGATACCGATATGCTTTCTCTCTGTTGACGGGCGTAATTCTGGAGTTTTACAGACGATGGAAATGAGTATTGTGGCTGGGTTTTGGGTGGTGTCTTTCCTGCTCATCATGACGCCGGGCGCCGACTGGGCTTACGCTATTAGCGCCGGCATCCACGGGCGGCGCGTGGTACCCGCAGTGATGGGCCTCATGTCCGGGCATCTGCTGGCGACACTGATTGTGGTCGCGGGCGTGGGCGTCATGATGGCGCAACATCCGCTGGCATTATCCGGGCTGACGATAGCGGGAGCGCTTTACTTGCTGTGGCTTGGTATCTCACTGTTACGCGCTCCTGGCGCACCGGAAAGCGCCACAACCTCGGCGGCAAACTGGAAACAGTGGGCGGTGAAGGGATTATGTATCAGCGGCCTTAACCCGAAAGTTTTTTTGCTGTTCCTGGCCCTGCTTCCACAATTTACTGACCCGAAGGGAAGCTGGTCGGTTGCGATGCAGATGTCCGCGCTGGGCTTGCTACACCTCATCACCTGTACGCTGGTCTATCTGCTGGTGGGATACGGTTCAAAAGCCATCCTGGCCACCCGCCCGCAGGCCGCGCGTCTGGTGAGCAGAGCATCAGGGGGAATGATGGTAGTGATTGCGGTGGTGCTGCTGTTTGAACAGATCGGATGAAAAAACACCGGCCATTGCCGGTGTGTTTCTACGCCCGAATATCGTCATATTCCCGCGTATTATCAAACTCATGTTTGGCAAACGGGCATAGCGGGATAATTTTTCGATTTTCACCGCGCATCTTCGCGACCACTTTTGCCACCAGCTTTTTACCCACACCTTGCCCTTTCAGGCTCGGATCCACATCGGTGTGCTCAATAATGCTCAGATGCTCACCGGTCGGTACGAAGACAATCTCTGCAACCTGGTTACCGTCAGCATCGTTGACGTAAAACTTGTTATGGCCTTCCAGAATATCCATGGTTCCTCGCTTATTTTTGGCGATACTTCAGCGCACCGCTCGGGCAGGTATCAATCACATGTACAACCGTTTCGACGTCCACTTCATCCGGTATAATCCACGGTTTACGTTTCAGGTTGAAGAGCTTAGCGCTCCCGCGCACGCAATTTCCTGAGTGTTTGCAGATCGCGGTGTTGAAGTAAACGTCAATTTTCTCTCCGGTATAGGCCCGGTAGCCTGCATCCAGTAGCGCTTTATCCACGACATTGCCTCTGTAATTATTCGGGTGCTGAATGAAGCATAGCCTTACGCGATCCTGATAGCTATAACCCCCAAAACGAAAAGCCAGGTCACAACTCTGTTTTCGCCAGATTGCATCCCCCATTTCCTCATGTCAGTCTGCGCAGACCGCTCTAATCAGACTCCCCGCGTCAGGTCGTATGAAACGCAGACTCTCTTTTCAGGTAAAACTTTTTTTAGCGCTGGTGTGCTTCTCCTGCCTGCTGTTAGTTCTGCTGGGAACCATCCTGTTTCATTTTATTGACCGGCAATTGCATCACGATCTCGGCCAGCGCGCCCGGGTTCAGGCCAGCGAAATCGCGTTGATGCCGGGTCTGGCGGAAAACGTCGCGGCCAGAAATATCCCCGCCATCGCCCGTTTAATTCAGCCTATACGGGCCGAAAGTGATGCCAGTTATATTGTCATTGGCGATACCCGGGAACAGCATCTCTATCATTCAGAATCACCGGAACGCATCAATTTACCGATGATCGGCGGGGATAATGCGGAGGTATTACAAGGCAAAACAATTATTTCGGTGCGTAAGGGTGGGATTGGGGTATCACTGCGCAGCAAAGCGCCCATCTTTAATGCGCAGCATCAGGTGATTGGGATTGTCTCGGTCGGTTATTTGACGTCGTACATTGCTAATATCAATGCGCGTATTCTCTGGCAGTCCGGGTTATACGGTATGGGTCTGTTGCTGTTACTGTTTATTTTTTCCTGGTTGTTTACCCGCAATCTTAAAAAGCAGATGTTCCGCCTTGAGCCAAAAGATATTGCGCAACTGGTCTTACAGCAACGCGCGCTGCTGGAAGCAATGTATGAAGGGGTATTTGCCGTCAATGAAGAAAAGCAGCTGATTTTAATTAACCGTGCCGCCAGAGAGATGCTGGATATTCATCAAAGTGAGAAAGCGCTTATCGGCAAACCGCTGGAAGACGTTCTGCAAACGTCCCCCGGTTTTTTATCTCAGCGCTACGCCTCGGTTAGCCGCGGCAGCCACGACCAGATTGCGGTGCTTAACCAGCGCGAGGTGATTGTGAACCGCGTGGCGATTGAGGTTGAACCTGGTGTTGAAAGCGGTTGGGTTTATAGCTTTCGCGACAAGAATGATATCAACACTCTCAGCAGCCAGCTAAGCCAGATTAAACGCTATGCGGATAACCTGCGCATTATGCGTCATGAACAGCTGAACTGGACCGCCACGCTGGTGGGGTTGCTGCAGATGAAACACTATGACGAGGCGATCCGTTACATCCAGGCACAGTCAGAAGGAGCGCAGCGCGTGCTGGACTTCGTCTCAGCCCATTTTGTCTCGCCGGCCCTGTGCGGATTGCTGCTAGGGAAATATGTCAGCGCCCGGGAAAAGGGCGTTGAACTGCAGTTTGATCCCGCCTGCCAGCTCACCCGCATGCCTGCCAGCATCACGGAAACGGAGCTGGTGTCGGTGATTGGCAACCTGCTGGATAACGCCGTTGACGCCACCCTGAAAGCCCCGGTTCCCGCACCTGTAGAGCTTTACATTTCCGATCGCAACCAGGAGTTGCTGATAGAGGTGGCCGATCGGGGTTGCGGGGTGGATGAGGCGATGAAACCGCATCTTTTCCGCCAGGGATTCAGCAGTAAGCCGGAAAGCGAGAACGACATTGTGGGCACAGAGCACGGTATTGGCCTGTTTCTGGTGGCAGGCTATATCAACAAGGCGGGCGGCAGCATTGAGATAACGGATAACGCTCCTCAAGGCACGATATTCTCTGTGTTTATTCCCAATCCACTCCCCGTTCGACAGGGCTAACGCATGACCACGACCCGAGCACTTGATGTTGTGATTGTTGAGGATGAGCCGCACCTGGCGGAACTGCATCGCGAGTATATCGAGCAAAATTTCCATTTGCGCGTGGTGGGCATTGCCGCGTCGATTGAGCAGGCGTGTAACCTGATACGCCAGCATCAGCCGAGGCTGATACTGCTGGACAATTATCTCCCGGACGGTAAAGGCGTGGCGTTAATCGATAACCCGCTCCTGAAAAGCTATGAATGCTCGGTGATCTTTATCACCGCAGCCAGCGATATGCAGACCTGTAGCCATGCCATGCGCAGCGGCGCGTTTGACTACCTGATTAAGCCCGTTTTTTTCCAGCGTCTGCACGCCTCGCTGGAGCGTTTTATGCGTTTCATCCACACCGTGCAGCAGGTGAAGGTTGTCGACCAGCATGCGCTGGATCGCCTGTTTAACCTCCCCGCCGCGGACACCTCGCAGACCCCGTCCACAAAGGGTATTGAGCCCCACACCCTGGACCGTATTAAGCGTTTATTTGCGGAACACCCCGAAAAAACAATGTCGGTGGAAGAGGTGGTGGAATACGTCGGGATCAGCAAAACCACGGGCCGCCGTTATCTGGAATACTGCGTGGAAAGTGGGTTAATCAGCATCGAAATGCTGTATGGCAATATCGGTCATCCCAGAAGGCTTTACCGCAAAGCGGCGGAGAAAACGTAATCCGCAACCGTTCGTTTGCTAAGCGTCGCGGATTTTATGGTGTTAATTGCTGAAACGACGCCGACAATCACACTTCGGAACCGCAACCCGCGCCCCCCTATTGTCGGCGCGGAGCCATACGCTATGTTGACAATTAGTTCCTCAAATGTAACTAAAAGGTTAACTATAATGTCGAACATCTTCCGAATTTCTCTGATTACCGCTACCGTACTGTGTTCTGCTTCCGCACTGTCTGCTTTGCCGCAGGGCTATCCTGCTGACTATCAAAAAATGGTCGATGCCGCGACCAAAGAGGGCAAAGTGGTGATCTACTCCACCACCGACACCAAAGCTGCCGGGCCGCTGATTGAGGGCTTCGAAAAAACCTATCCGGGCATAAAAGTTGAATATAACGACATGAACAGCACCGAGCTGTACAACCGTTTTATCAGCGAACAGGCCTCGGGTGGCGGTAGCGGCGATGTGGTCTGGAGCTCCTCCATGGACACCGGGCTGAAGCTCGCTACCGACTACGCCATGGAGTACAAATCACCGGAGCAAAGCCAGCTGCCGAAATGGGCGGTCTGGAAAGATAAAGCCTACGGCACCACCTATGAACCCGTCGTGTTTATCTACAACAAACGGCTGATCCCGGCGGGCGACGTGCCAGATTCCCATGCGGCGCTGGCTAAGCTTATTGCCAGCCAGACGGATAAATTCAAGAGCAAAGTCACCACCTACGACATCGAAAAATCGGGTCTGGGCTTTATGCTCTCGGTGCAGGATCACAAGGCCGATCCTAACTACTTCAAAACCCTGGCCGATATCGCCAAAGGGGGCCTAGCCGTTCAGTCTTCAACCGGCACCATGATGGAGAGGGTGTCATCAGGGGAAAACCTGATCGGTTTTAATATCCTCGGTTCCTACGCGGAAGCGCGTGCGAAGAACGATCCGTCGCTGGGGATCGCCTATCCAAAAGATTACACCCTGGTGTTATCACGCGTGTCGTTCATCAGCCAGCAGGCGCAAAACAGCAATGCCGCGAAACTGTGGCTGGACTACGTCCTGTCTGAAAAAGGACAAAGTATTCTGGCAAGCCAGGCGGATATCCCGTCCATTCGTAACGATATCGACGGCAAAAATGATATCGACGGCCTGACGAAAGTGCTCGGCAATGCGCTGAAACCTATCCCGGTTGATGAAAGCCTGCTGGAGTATCTGCAGCCGAAAAAACGCCTGGAGTACATCAAACAGTGGCGTACCGCCGCCGCCAAATAAGCGTCTGAGCGCGACGCGGGTCGTCGCGCTCCTGTTACCTGAGTTCGTTTTGCTGGGCTGCAACACCAGGGATACCCCATGAATACATTACGCAGAAAGTGGCAAAGCCTGCCGCGCGGTATTGTCGTGTTGATAACCGCCCTGGTTATCTACACGCCGCTGTCGTTTATCGTGATACAGAGCTTCTTGTCCGCCCCGTTCTTTTCACCGGCAAAAGAGTGGAGCCTTGAATCATTTGGTTTTATCTTCACCGACCCTGATTTCTATAAGGCGCTGAAAAGCGGTTTTATTCTCGCTTTCGGGCTGGTCATCATCGCCATTCCGTTAGGGGGCGTGCTGGCCTTTCTGATGGTGCGTACCGACCTGCCCGGCCGCCGCCTGATTGAACCGCTGATCCTCGTTCCGGTTTTCGTGTCGCCAATGGTGCTGGGATTCGGCTACGTGGTGGCCGCCGGTCCGGTGGGCTTTTTATCCCTCTGGGCGCAGGCGCTGATTGGTTTCGTACCGTGGAATATCTACGACATGTCGAGCATCGTGGTCATTGCTGGCCTGACGCATGTTCCGCATGCCTATCTCTATATTTCGTCCGCGCTGCGAAGCGTCGGTTCCGATGTGGAAGAGGCCGCACGTACCGCGGGTGCGTCGCCGTTACAGGTGATGACCTCGGTCAGCCTGCCGATGGTGCGACCGTCCATTTTGTACGCCATCGTTCTGCTGTTCTTCCTCGGTCTTGAAGTGTTTGGTCTGATGCTGGTCCTCGGCGATCCGGAAGGCAACATGGTGCTGGCAACCTACCTGTACCAGCTGACCAACAAGCTTGGTACCCCTTCCTACCACCTGATGGCGGCGGTTGCGGTGGTGCTTATCTGTATCACCATTCCGCTGGTCATGCTGCAGCGTCGCCTGATGCGTACCGCCAACCGATTCGTGACCATGAAAGGCAAAGCGTCTCAGGCCCGGGCCTTACCTCTGGGTAAATGGCGCTGGGTGGCGGGCGCGGTGGTCGCCTTCTGGCTTACCGTCACGATCGGCGTTCCCCTGCTCGGCGTGGTATTGCGCGCGTTTATCTCAAACTGGGGCGTGGGCGTTTCGCTGTGGGACGAGCTTTCCCTGAGTACTTTTCGCACGATATGGGCGCAGCCGAACCTGCTGCGCGCCATCGTCAACTCCATGTCCATTGGGGTCATTGGCGGCGCGCTGGCCGTGGCGTGCTACCTGTTTGTCGGTATCGCCATGCACCGCAAACCGGACAATACCACGCGTTTCCTGGATTACAGCGTCCTGGTGCCGCGCGCCGTGCCTGGCCTGCTCGCGGGTCTGGCCTTTCTCTGGGTGTTCCTGTTCCTGCCAATGTGGCTGGATAACTCGCTGAAATCGGGCTGGCTTTCCGGGTTCGCCTGGAGCGACTGGATGCGCGAAAACCTGATTGTCTGGCTACGTTCGCTGCGCAGCACCATTTTCAGCGTCTGGCTGGCCTATACGGTGGTCTGGATGGCGTATGGGCTGAGACTCATCTCGTCCACCCTGCTGCAGGTCGCGCCGGAGCTTGAAGAGGCCGCCCGCAGTACGGGGGCTACGCGTGGCCAGATCACCCGCCATGTCACGATCCCGCTCTCCCGCTACGGCCTTATCGGTTCGTGGCTGCTGATGTTCCTGATTTTTGAACGCGAATATTCAACGGGTGTATACCTGCTTTCACCCGGCACGGAAACCATCGGCTCAATGCTGGTATCCCTCTGGGCCGCGGGAGCCATTGATATTGTGGCGGCGCTCTCTTTTATTAACATCCTGCTGGTGGTGGTAGGTCTGGGCATTGCCCTTCGTTTCGGAGTCAAAATACATGATTGAATTAGCGGTTAACGATCTGCACCTGACCTACGGTGACAATCCTGTTTTAAAAGGGGTCTCCATGAACCTCAACCGCGGCGAAGTGGTGTCCCTGCTGGGGCCATCCGGCAGCGGGAAAACCACCCTGCTGCGTGCGGTGGCGGGCCTGGAAAAACCGACTCAGGGCTCGATTATCATTGGCAAAAACAAAGTCTATGACGGCACGCCGCGCAGTGAGATCCCGGCGGAAGAGCGTAACCTGGGCCTGGTGTTTCAGTCGTATGCGCTGTGGCCGCACAAAACCGTTTTTGAAAACGTGGCCTATCCGCTCAAGCTGCGCAAGGTTCCGGCCAAAGAGATCCAGCAGCGCGTACAGGACGTGCTGGACCAGCTCGGGCTGGGCCATCTGGGCAAACGCCACCCGCACCAGCTCTCCGGTGGACAACAGCAGCGCGTGGCAATTGGCCGGGCGCTGGTCTACAACCCGCCGGTCATTTTACTGGATGAACCGCTCTCTAACCTCGACGCCAAGCTGCGCGAAGAGGCTCGCGTATTCCTGCGTGAACTGATTATCAAGCTGGGCTTATCCGCGCTGATGGTAACGCACGACCAGAATGAGGCGATGTCGATTTCCGACCGTATCCTGCTGCTTAACAACGGTAAAATCGAGCAACAGGGCACACCGCAGGAGATGTACGGCTCGCCGAAAACGCTGTTTACCGCTGAGTTTATGGGCAGCAATAATCGCCTGCACGGCAAGGTAACGGAAGTACGCGACGGCAAAGCGCGTATCGAAGGCAAAGGCTGGGTGCTGTGGGGCCAGGCCGGTGAAGGGGTACGAAGCGGTGAAGACGCCACCGCGGTGATCCGCGTCGAGCGCGTGGCGGTGGTCGAGGGGCCGGGGGAAAACCAGCTGGCGCTCCCGTTACTGACCAGCATGTATCTCGGTGACCGTTGGGAATACCTGTTCCGCACGCCGGGGGATGATTTTGTCATTCGCGCCTATGGTCACGAGGCCCGGGACCCGCTGCACTGCCACCTTTCGCTGCCTGAAAAGCACGTGTGGATCTTCCCGAAAAACTAAATGTAAAAAGGCTGCGATAAGCAGCCTTTTTTATGCCCGACATACTGCCTGCACACGGCAGTGAAAGCCTTACGTCATCAGCTTACCAGGCAAGACTGCCCGTGCTGAGTCAACGTCCATAAGGTTGTGACCGCCGGGATGAACGCGGACTGACCGGCGTTCAGCGTCATGGTGGCACCCTCGGCGTGGCTGAGCGTGGCACTCCCCTTCAGCACCAGCAGAATTTGCGCACGGTCTGTCCGGATGTTTTGCTGCTCGCAATGTTCAATGACGCTAAAGCGAAAATCCGTTACCGGGATCGGGTATTGCTGCATCCCCTCTTCCCGCTGCGGATGCATCCTGAGGCGGTCGGCTGGGGTTTCGTCAAACACCGTACAGCGCACCAATTCTGCCACGTTGATGTTCTTGGGGGTTAAGCCCGCACGCAGCACGTTGTCAGAACTGGCCATGACCTCAACTGCCGTACCATTCACATAAGCATGTAGCGTACCGGCGCGCAGGAACATCGCCTCACCCGGCGCAAGCGTAATGCAGTGCAGATACAGCGGGGCCAGAGCCCCGATGTCCCCCGGGTAGTCTCGCAGTAGCCGTTCGATAAAGGGCGCTACCGGAGCAAACACCCCGCATGCAAGTCGCGCTTCAAGACACGTCAGCACGCCCTCTTTTTCCGCCGGCTCAAGCGCCATCAGACGCGTAAAAAAGGCCTTAAGCCCTTCAGCATGCAGGTTGTTGCGAAACAGCGACAGCGCGGACGTCAGGGCCGGGGCATCCAGGCGCAAAAAGTGATTAGCAATCTCCTGATACGGCCGGAAGCCGTTCATGGCCATAAAAGGCGTCAGGGCAAAAACCAGCTCGGGCTTATGGTTCGCATCGGTGTAATCCTCTCCGGGCAGGTTGCCCTGACGGGCGAACCCGTCTTCTGCCTGGCGCTTATTGGGATGTACCTGCAGCGACAGTGCGCGCTCCGCTGACAGCAACTTCAGCAGGTAGGGCAACTGCCCCGCAGTTTCTCCCGCGCACGCGCCCAACATCTCTGCCGGCCTCTGTGAAATAAGGTCCTGTAAAGAGCGTAACCCTGTATCGGTTTCAATCTCCGAGCAGCCTGCGGGGTGGCTTCCCATCCAGACCTCGGCCTGGGGTTGATCGTCAGGGTTGAGCAGGCCAAAAAGATGATTAAGCGCTACGCGACTGCCCCAGGCGTAATTTTTGATGCCGTTACGCATCCGGTAAAAAGGCTGACTCATTGCGTATCCTTTTCACATTCGCCAGGGGTGAAGCCATTTTCAGCCGCCAGCTGCGCAAACCACAATGCGTTACGTTTGATTTGTCGCTCCCCGGTGGCTAAATCCAGACGCCAGAAGCCATATCGCCGCTTGAAGCTGTTGATCCAGGACCAGTTATCAATGAAGGTCCACTGATGAACACCAAAACAGTTGGCGCCGTCAGCGATACCACGATGCAGCTGAGCCAGATGTTCCTCCATCAGAGCGATACGGAAGGTGTCATCTATCACGCCATCGGCCTGCACCGGCCCTTCGGACTGCAGATCCATCGCGATGCCAATTTCCGCCAGATACCATTTGATGTTGCCGTAGTTATCGCGAATATTGCAGGCAATGTCATAGATAGCTTCCGGGTGGATCTCGTTATTGTCGCGATAAGGGTTAAACCGTCCCTGAGGATCAATGTAATTTTCGAAATAGACTTCCGGCGTGAAGTAATCGAGCGCGTAAACGCTTTCCCGCGCTTTCACCCTTCTCGGCACATAATAATTCACCCCCAGAAAATCAATTCTCGACTGCAGGATCGTCTCCACATCCTGCCGTGAAACCTCTGGTAAGCAGCCGTTTGCGGTTAAGATTTCGCACAGTTCTTTGGGGAATTCATGTTTAACCAGCGGGTCGAGGAAGCTGCGGTTAAACAGCAGGTCGGCATACCAGGCCGCTTTTTTATCGGCCTCGCTGTCGCTGCGGGTATAAGAAGGCGTGAGGTTGAGCACGACACCAATCTCACCCGGCAAGCCCATTTCACGGTAGACATTCACCGCCCTGGCGTGCGCCAGCATAATATTAAAGGCGACCTGAGCCGCCAGTTTGCCATCTTTTTTACACGGATAATGGAAGTCATATAAATAACCGCCTTCCACCGGCACGATCGGCTCATTAAAGGTTATCCAGTATTTCACCTTATGGCCAAACAGCTCGAACGCGGTGCGGGCGAAGCGGGCAAAAAGCTCGGTTACGTAGGATGACTCAAATCCGCCATATGCTTTTTGCAGCGCCTCGGGCATATCAAAATGGTAAAGATTGATGATGGGCTCGATGCCGTTGGCAATCATTTCATCGAAGTAATCGTTATAGAAGCGGACGGCGTCGCGGTTTGGCTGTCCGGTTTTGAAATCATCGATCAGACGCGACCACTGAATAGAGGTTCGAAACGAGTTAAACCCCGTTTGCTTCATCAGGGCAACGTCTTCTTTATATTTACTGTAGGTTTCACAAACGTGCTGCGGACCAATCTGCTGAAAAAAACGCTCCGGTTGTTCGGCAAACCAGCTGTCCCAGACAGAACGGTGCGGCTTATTGGCTATGCCTTCCGTCTGCGGACCTGATGCCGCTGCGCCCCAAAAAAAACCTTCCGGGAATTGATACCGGTTCATAACGCCTCCTGAATGAAAAAAAGGGCTGCCCCGAACAGGGCAGCCAAATAACTACTCTGCAGTGACTTCAATTGATTTGATGAACATATATCCCCAGTCGCCAGAGAACTTGCCAAAGCTAATGGTGTTGTCCCCTGCCCTGAGCGTGACCGGTACGATCATCGTCTGGCCTTTCTCATCCGTTTGCGGGAATTCAATGCTCACCGGCGTTCCGCCGTTCACAATGAACGAGTTTTTCTTACTCCCCCATTTGCCGTTAAATTTCACGTGCAGGGCAAACTTACCGTCCCAGGGGGCGTTAACCTGCCAGGTCACGCTGTCTCCGTCATTGGCAAAAGGGCCAAGGAAACCGTCTTCACCAATCGCTAACGTATCTTTATCGCTCTTGGTAATGTTCAGTTTCCCCTTGCTGACGTCCAGCGTTCCGCCGCCAAAATGACAGTAGTCCGCCGGCACGGGTCCCGCCGTGGCCTTCACGCTAACGTTTACCGTCTTGCTGCTTTTCAGCAGTCCATCGTCAGCGGTAAAGGTCAACGCATAGTCACCGGGAGCCGAGAACCAGGCACGGGTTTCCGCTTTGGTGCTGTCACAAAAGTGGACGTTATCCTTGCCTTCGTGATGCCATGCCAGGCTGACCTTCGGCTCCGGCAGATTGTCATCCTGCCAGGCCGCGGTGAGCTGAACGCCTTTATCCACGGTGGTAGAGAGCGCCTCCTGCAGAGTGATGACCGGCGGCAGGTTTTTCTGCGTATGCTCAAGGCGAATCACGTTTGAAGGCGCAGACTGACCGCTTTCGTTCTTTGCGATCACCCGGTAGTAGTAAGTCTGGCCCAACGTCAGGCTGCGATAGTCATCACGGAAGAGATCCATTTTTGCCGGATCCCACTCATTTTTGCCGTCAGAGATATCCTGACCAACGCGAGTCCACGGGCCGTGTGGCTGAGTCGCTCTCTCCACATCGTAATAACGCCCGACGGGGGATCCCATCCAGTTAATGGCAAACGGTGAGTTGCTCTCGCGCAGCTTAGGCGCTTCCGGGACCGGCAGAGCCGGCGCCTGGCTCAGCCCCGCCATTTGCGCCGAGGCGGTTCGCACCAGATTGACGACCTCCATCTCCTGGTTTGCTTTGCCCTCGACCGGGAAGCCAGGCAGATGGTAGCTGTAGTGCCCGGTAAACTCTTTGTGCCAGTAAAAACCACCATCATGGCGATGACCACGGAAGCCCCAGATAAAGCCCCCAGCCGCCTGCGCGCCATTGACCTCGGTATGCACAATGGCCTGCATGATAGTGTTAAGGTCTTTTTGATCGAGCAGACCAAATTCGCCAACCAGATAGACCTTTTTGCCGCCAATCGCCTCCAGATCTTTACGAACCTGCTCGGGGTGGTTGTTCTCGGCGTTGGTGTAATAGTGGTTACTGATGATGTCGACGTTCGGATCGTTGAGCGCGAAATCATTCACCTTTTTATAGGTACCATCGACGACAAGCTGATGAGGCGCCCACTTGCGGATCCAGGCCGACGTTTTCTGCAGGAAATCAGCATTGGTGTTTTCCAGCTCATTACCCGTTTCCCAGGCCATGATCGCCTTTTCATCGTAGTAATGGCGTCCCGTAATGGTGTTGGTACGGGTAATCACCTGACGGATCACATCCTGATAAGCACGGTAGGTTTTACTGTCAGTTCGATAAAAATCTTCCGGCTTTTCATGATAAAACGCGGCCAGCTGTTCCCGTCCCCCCCACCACCACCAGTGGTCAATAAACGGCAGAATCAGGCGCAGCCCCTGCTTATCCGCCTCGGCAATCATGTTGTCATACACTTTCATGGCCGTTTCATTCAGCCGCGGCATGCCGTCCGGCGTTGCCGGTGCCAGAATATGTGTCTCACGTCCGCAGGCAGCATCATTTTCCTGCTGCACGGAAAGCACATATACGCGCTGTGCTTTAGCACCGGTTTGCACCAGCGCTTTGATCCAGTTCTCCTGCTCTTCGGCAGTCGGCCATCTAAAGTATTGCCCCCAGCCGCGCGGATCGGCCTTACAGGTTCCGCGTGCGTCATCTTCTATACGATGCAGCTCCGGGGCGTGGATCCCGGCGAAGCGAAAGACGCGATCGCCATCTTTTAACGCTGCGCCATCGCGAGTAATAAAGTGTTCAAAATGGGATTGCTCAGCCGCCAGAGCCCCCGCGCTTCCCAGCGCGGAGAGTAAGGAGACGAGAAGCAGTTTTCGAATCGGGAAAGCCATCTCTTTTCTCCTCAGAACCAGACTTCAGCCTGCACACCAAAATTCAGCGTATCGGTATCGCCGCTACGTGAATATCCCCCCGGACTCAGGGTGCCAGTGCTCCAGTCGTAATTTCTGTCCATCGCATCCGAGACGCCTTTATCCCATTTTGCGTAGGTGGCAAAGAAGCGCAGTTGCGGACGGCTCCAGAAACCTGAATCAAAGGTCAGGGTCGGCGCAATGGTCACCTTGGTCAGGCCACCTTTCCCTTTACCGTTTACGCCCATGTAGTTTTTATCATCCAGATATTCGTAGCCCACCTCATATTGCATGGCGAAGTTTTTGGTTATCTGATGATACGGACGGATACCCGCTACCCACATGGAACGTCCCCAGCCGTCATCGTCGTTGGTCCACCAGCGGTAGTTTTTGTCTTTCTGATAAAACGCAAAGGTCGATACTTCCACGTCACCCAGGTTGGCCATGCTGTCCAGCACGACGCGCCAGGATTGCGTATCCTCAAGGTTTGCCCAGCCCCAGCCGTTTTTACCCAGCGAATCCGCGGCGGCCAGGCCTTTGCCATACTGGAAAGCGATGCGGGAGTACCCGTTGGTCAGGCCGTAGAAGCTGTCAAAGTTGTACAGCGCCGTCACGCCGTACCCCTTCTCAGCCGAGGTAGGATGGTTTTCATTGCGGTTCATGTGGTGGCCGATAAGTTCGACATCGAGCCCGGTGCCGCCGATCTTTTTAAACCAGAGGTTAAGCGAATAGTCATCCGGATAGCCCTGATCCCCCAGATCTACCGGATAAGCTTTGGCTTCGTCGGTGGTCGAGAAGGCATACACACCCGCATCAAAGCGCGCAAAGCCTAAATCCAGGTTATCGAACCCGCCCCCGGTTCCGTTGTACTGAATGTACTCCCAGTCGAACTGGTGGCTGGAAAGGTTGGAGCTGCTGTAGCGTTTACCGGCCCAGAAGGTCATGTCCGGGGCAAAATCGAGATTCGTTAATTCAGCAAACCCTTCGCGGAACTGGGTCTCTTTGCCGTCATCGTCAGTACAGTTCCAGTCGGCGGTACATTTGGTCTGGTGCGTCAGGTTGGCCTGAATACGTGCGACTGCGCCTGAATCCGACTTCAGCGTTACCGTCGGGATCAGCTCAATTTTGGTATCTTCTTCGTTACCCAGACGCCATTTCCCGTCAGGCATCAGCCCCACCGAATCGACCCGGTTGCCATCGCTATTGGCAAGAATACCCGAGCGTAAATAGCCGTGGAGGGCGAAATCATATTTCTCATCGGCGCTGGCATAACCGCTGATGACAGTAAGAGCAATCAAGGACAGAGGTATTGATTTCATTAACGTTTGCATAGGTTCCCTTTGAATTTTTATTTTCACGGTTAAACGTACAGGGGAAATGTAAGGATCAAATTCGGAAATGTACATCCACAAACGGAAAGCGCTTTCCATGTTTGCCGGATTGAATCACAAATTTAAGATCAAAGAGAAAATTTTTGTGAAGAATGTCACGAAATAATCTTCTGCCCATCAGGAACGGGCAGAAGCAGGGAGGCGGGGATTATTTTTCCAGCTGCATCAACTGGCGTTCATGAACCTTGAAGAAGGGGCGATAGAGCATCCATGCATTGAAAAAGGCGAACAGGCACATGCACATATTTTTCCAGCTGCCGTTCGCCGACCAGGCTGCGCCCAGCGGTGAAGGCATAGACCAGGGCAGCATGGCGACGGCTCTGTCGAGCACGCCAAGCTGGGTTAAATACCAAGCTATACAGGCATTTATCAGCGGTACAAACACAAAGGGCAGTAAAAAAACCGGGTTCATGATGACGGGGAAACCAAACAATATCGGCTCGTTAATGTTGAACAGCGACGGCAGAAGGCCAATTTTCCCGACGCTCTTTAACTGCCGGGATCGGCTTCGCATCGCCATAAAGACCAGCGGCAGCGTAGAGCCGATACCGCCAATCAGCAGATAAAAATCCCAGAATCCCTGCAGATAAATATGTGGCAGCACGGCTTCCCCGGCGGCCAGGGCCCGCTGGTTTTCAAACAGATAGGTGAGCCAGAACGGGTTCATGATGCCCGTAATGATCAGGGCGCCATGAATACCGACGAACCATAAAAGATTACACAGAAACAAGGAGATAAGCACCGCCGTAAGGGTATCGGATGCCACGATAAGCGGGCGTAACGCCTCGCCAATCAGCTGTGGCAAAATTTGTCCGGTCGTCTGCAGCATCACGGCATTCATTACGCTAATGGAGAGCATGATCACCAGCAGCGGCATCAGCAGCTGGAAACCATTTCGCGTCATCACCGGTACCTCCTCCGGCAGACGAATGCACCACCCTCTCTTGTAGAAAAACCTTATTATTTCAATAGAGTAAGCGCTTGAAATGAGCGCAGTAAAAAGCCCCATCCCGCCCAGAAAAATATTCGTTGCACCGTTATCCCGAAAGCCAATGAACAGCAAAAAGGAGAGGCAACCGGTGAGTCCACACAGCCGTTCCGGCAGTTGATACTGCTTGGCCAGACTGGCGCTGGCACCAAACGCGACAATCAGCGCCACCAGTCCGAGCGTCAGCTCAAAGGTTGGCAACAGCATCGGACGCAGCAGCAGATAGACGTGTCCGAGGCGCGATGCACTTGAAATGGCGAACGGTGGAAACAGCAGTGGCACCATCAGGCTTCCCACAATCACAAAAGGCATGGCGAGGGAAAAGCCGTCCCGCATCGCGGTAATATGTTGATTTCTGGTGATTATATTGGCTGCTGGTGTGAGACGTTGCTCAATCAAATCCACAGCAACATTCATCAAATGAATGTTCATAACTCGACCTTAATAGTTCGTGAATAGCCGCGATGATCTCGCACATCCGGACAAAGGGAAAGATTCCCTCAGGTGATCGCGGTCACAATTACCTTATCCACCAACGGAAAGCGCTTTCCGTTTTGTTCCATGATGACTATATTCCAGCCATAAGTTCAAAGGAGACGTTATGAAAAAAATCATGTTGTGTTGTTCTGCCGGGATGTCCACCAGCCTGCTGGTGAAAAAAATGGTCGACGAAGCGCAAAAGCGTGGCCTGGAAGCGGAGATCAAAGCGTTTGGCGTGGCCGAATTCGCCGAGCAGGTCGGTCACTATCAGGTGGTGCTGCTTGGACCGCAGGTGAAGTACATGCAAAGCGATCTTCAGAAACAAGCTGATAAATACGGGATCCGTGTTGAGCCTATCAACATGATGGATTACGGCATGCAAAAAGGGGGCGCCGTTCTCGATTTCGCCCTCTCCCTGATAGATAACAAATAACGAAGGGAAAACCCATGAGCTCTCTGTACGCGAAACTTATCCAGGTCATTGAACAGAAAATTACCCCGATGGCAGGCGCCGTCGGGCAGCAGAAGTATGTGACCTCGATTCGTGACGGCTTTATCACCGCCCTGCCGTTCATGATCGTCGGTTCCTTTATGCTGGTGTTTATTTTCCCGCCCTTCTCACCCGACACGTCCTGGGGTTTCGCCCGGGCATGGCTGCAATTCTCGTTGGATCACCGTGAAGCCCTGATGCTGCCGTTCAACTTCAGCATGGGGATCATGACGATCTTCATTTCAGTCGGGATCGCCGCGAGCCTGGCCAAACATCACGATCTGGATGCCCTTACCGCCGGCATGCTGTCGCTGATGGCATTTCTGCTGGTGGCTGCGCCGTTAAAAAACGGGCAGATTTCTACCGCCTATTTCTCCGGGCAAGGGATCTTCACGGCCATTCTGGTGGCTATCTACTCTACCGAGCTGTATGCCTTCCTGAAGCGTCACAATATTACCATCCGCCTGCCGCCAGAAGTGCCTACGGGCGTTGCGCGTTCGTTCGAAATTCTGATCCCGGTGCTGGCAATTGTTGTCACTCTGCACCCGCTCAACCTCTTCATTGAGGCCCAGCTCGGCATGATTATTCCGGAAGCGATTATGTCGCTGGTGAAACCGCTGGTTGCCGCCTCCGATACGCTGCCTGCCATTCTGCTCTCGGTGCTGGTGTGTCAGGTTCTGTGGTTTGCGGGCATCCACGGCGCGCTGATTGTCACCGGAATTATGAACCCGTTCTGGATGGCGAACTTGTCGGTTAACCAGGCAGCAATGGCTGCCGGTCAGGCGATCCCGCACATTTACGTTCAGGGATTCTGGGATCACTACCTGCTGATTGGCGGGGTCGGCTCCACGCTGCCGCTGGCGTTACTGCTGCTGCGCAGCAAAGCAGTACATCTGCGTACCATTGGGCGTATGGGCGTGGTGCCGGGGATGTTTAATATCAACGAACCGATTTTATTCGGTGCCCCTATCATCATGAATCCGCTCTTTTTCCTGCCGTTCGTGCTGGTTCCGATGGTCAATGCCACCCTCGCCTACTTTGCCCTTGATTTCGACCTGGTCAGTCGCGTGGTCTCGATGACACCGTGGACAACGCCTGCCCCTATCGGCGCATCCTGGGCGGCCAACTGGAGCTTTAGCCCGGTGATCCTCTGCCTGCTGTGCATGGTGACCTCAGCGGCCATGTACTTCCCGTTCCTCAAAGCGTACGAGAAGCAACTGCTGGAACAAGAGCATGAAAATGCGGTTGAACAATCTGAAGAAGCGGCACAGTCCGCCTGATAGTGAAAACACAGAGGTTACTGATGGAATTAGAAGAACAGGTCATGGGCATTATTATCAATGCCGGTCAGTCACGCAGTCTCTGCTACGAAGCGCTTGGCTTCGCAAAAAAAGGTGACTTTGCCTCAGCCGACGCGCGGATGAAAGAGGCGGCGCACTTCGCCCGTGAAGCGCATCTGGTGCAAACCCAACTGATCGAAGCTGACGAAGGGGAAGGCAAAACCAAAATGACGCTGGTGATGGTGCACGCTCAGGATCATTTGATGACCTCGATTCTGGCGAAAGAACTGGTGACGGAGCTGATCGAGCTGTACCGCACTCGTCAGGCATAACCATTCAGGAGAGGCGCTGGCCTCTCCTTTTCGAGGAACGTATGCACTATCTTGGACTCGATATTGGCGGCACAAAAATGGAAGCCGTCCTGCTTTCGCCTCAGGGCGAATGCCTTTGGCGTGAGCGTCGTCCGACGCAAAAAGAGAGTTATGACGCCTTTATGCACCATCTGCTGGCGTTTATCGGTGAAGCGCGCGCGGTAGGTGAAGTGCCATTCAGTATCGGTATTGGCCTGCCGGGGGCCATCGACCCACAAAGCGGGCTAATTAAAAACTGCAACTGCCTGGTGCTCAACGGTCACGACCTGAAGCATGATTTAGCAAAGCAGCTCAATCAGCCCGTGTGGATAGCCAATGACGCGGACTGCTTCACGCTGTCTGAAGCGGTTGATGGCGCAGGCGCAGAAGCAGAAACCGTCTTTGGCGTAATTGTCGGTACCGGATGCGGCGGTGGCGTGGCGGTACATAAGCGTCTGCTTCAGGGGCCAAACGCCATCGCTGGCGAATGGGGACATAACCCGTTGCCTGGCTATGCCCCCGAGACGGATGGTCCGGCGCAGTCCTGCTATTGCGGAAAACATAACTGTATCGAAACCTTTATCTCTGGCACCGGCTTTGCCCGCCGTTATCCCAGCGAACTGAGCGCGCAGGCCATCATTGAAGCGGCGGCCCAGGGAGACCTGACCGCGCGGGCCCACTGGCGCCACTTTATCGACGCCTTTGCCCGCAGTCTGGCCTCGGTGATCAATATTCTTGATCCGCAGGTTATTGTGTTGGGCGGTGGGTTATCAAATGTCAGCCAGCTGTACGACGAACTTCCGGCCGCCATCAGGCCCTACATCTTCTCGGAAAGCTGCCGTACCCGTATCGTCCCGGCCCGTTACGGCGACGCCAGTGGCGTGCGTGGCGCGGCGTGGCTACCGGGTTTGCACGCCGCGCAAACGTGAAACCGCCTGTGGGGGGCGCTAAGATTCTTAAGGTGGGTTATGTTAAGATAACCAAAACCCACCACGCAGAAAATGCTATGCCAACGATTGACGATGTATCACGATTAGCCAATGTCTCACGAGCAACCGTCTCACGCGTGTTGACGGGGACGCGCGGCGTGCGCGAAGAGAGCCGTGAAGCCGTGCTGCGCGCCGTAGAAGAGCTTAATTATCGCCCAAGCTTTGCCGCGCAAAACCTGGCAAGTCAGTCATCAAGCTACGTTGGTCTGGTTCTCTCTGCGAAGGATGAAAGCAGCGGAGCACGTTTGCTGCCTGCGCTCTCCCGCGCCATGAAAGCGTTGAATAAAACGCTCATCGTAGAGTACGTAAATGATCCTGTTGAGCAGGCTGTCACCGTCGATGATCTTCAGCGCCAGTGCGTTGCTATCGTAGTCTTTGGGCCGGTTGCGGCCGGTAGCGCAGAGAATGTTATCTCCTTCGATCGTCCCGTGGTGGATGCGAAACCTCAGGGATATGACTTTGCCTTTGCGACGGAAAGCGCCTGTCGTTACATGACGGGTAAGGGCCATCGCAATATCGCACTGGTGATTGACAGCGAACACGATGACAACAGTAAAAAGATGGTGGAAGGCTATCGCAACGTCCTGCAAAACTACTCTTTGCCGTTTAATCGCCAGCTGGTGTTAACGGCGAATGAAGATGTTGAACAGGCGCTGCTGACGCTCATCAACAGCCTGAGCAAGTTTTCCGCCATTGTGGTTAAACGTGATGCCTATGCCGCTGAAGCGATGCGTCTGTTCCGGGAATTTGGCATTTCCGTTCCGCAGGAAGTATCGCTGCTGAGTCTGGAAGATTCGCCTCTGGCAACCCAGCTCTATCCACAGCTGACCTGTATCTCGTGGCCAATGGATCAGTTGCTCACTCAGTGCGTTGAGCGCATTAAAAGCCTGGTGGATGGCCGACCTGTTCGCACGTCAGAGCTCTCCCCCGTGATTGGTAAACTCACACCTCGCCAGTCGGTGATGGAAAAAAGCTAGCGGGTACGCAGCGATTGCCGGCTTAAGGGTGTGATAACACAATAAACGTTATCCCTGTTCTGGAGCGAGATGATGAAAACCTTTCTGTTCATAAGTGCCCTCACCCTTTTCCCGGCGCTCTCCTGCTATGCCATCGCCCAGGAAACGCCCCTGCCGCTGAAAGAGCAAATTCATACCGATGAAGGTACATTATGCGTGTATGGCGATGCTTCGCGCAGTGAAAAAGTTGTGATGCAGGGCGGCAACGATTGCCCACAGAGTAAAGCGGCAAAACAGTCCTGATTGTTTTGAAGGGGTGGATTTATTACCAGGCGGTAAGAATTTACCCCCCTATTTTTTTGATTAAAAGTCAGTCCTGCGACAAATTAAGATGGAGTCTGATCATTAAGCGATAAATGAGGTCTGTACTCGTTATAGCCCTGCCGCAATCCATTTATGATTTTCCGGGCATGAAAATATCGCTGAAGCCATATTCACTCAGACATAACACCCACGGCTTCCCGCTTCACTTCGGATACTTCCATACCGCCAGACTTCTTGCATAAGTTCCAGAAGATGGCGTCTTAAATAGCATCCTTAAGACAGCGTCTCAATGCAAAACCCCGGTTTGGCCTGGCGGAGGATACAGATGATGTATTTGTCAAAAAACACTTTTTTAAGGGGATGTCCTCACGTGGTTTATACAGATATAACTTACATTGTGATGTGTTAATGAATGGGGGGCAGGTCACGGCGGTTATACCTGAGTATGTTCTCAACCATCCTCAAGCGGATGTATGGAAACAATAGTCACAATGGAATATCAATATACTGGTGACTTGAAGAAGTAAGATCTTGGGGGCATTCTGCCCCCTTATCCTTTGGGATACGAAAATTCTGCGGTGACTAAATGAGATTCTGACTTATCAGATTGGACGTCATACGCGAAGTTATATCGTTTTCCAGATGTAAACTTAAATCCAAATACTGGAAGACACTCACCCTTCGGTACATAAACAGGCTTGTCATCGAAAATCTTGTGAAGAGAGTCGCTATTATCGCTATTGATTTGAATAGCAGTGATCCGTTCCTGCGGCTCCAGTGGTGACACCACACAAACTTGATTATCTTTGATTAATGCCGTTGTAGATTCGCGATCTACCATTCGATCACCAGGCCCAGGGCATCCCGTTAAGAGGAATACAACACCCAGCAATATTTTATTCTTCATTTTTAACGCCCCTTCCCTGTTACGATTTTCTGATAAAGCGAGGGGACATCCTGCAACATATCAACGCCCCTGTACATCCCCATGCGCCCTGGTCTCTGATAGTAAGACCACTTATTGATACCATAAACCAGCAGTAACCAGTAATCAGCCAAAATAGAGGCTTGAATCGCCACGGGTTTAACAGACACCTCAGAGTCATTTAAGATGACTTAAAGAGAGGTGCCCATGAGCGGTAAACGTTATCCCGAAGAGTTTAAAATTGAAGCAGTCAAGCAGGTTATTGATCGCG
>NZ_MWPY01000023.1:0-112594 GCF_002148625.1 Enterobacter sp. J49 | reverse complement strand
AATTTGCCTGGCGGCTTTAGCGCGGTGGTCCCACCTGACCCCATGCCGAACTCAGAAGTGAAACGCCGTAGCGCCGATGGTAGTGTGGGGTCTCCCCATGTGAGAGTAGGGAACTGCCAGGCATCAATTAAAAGAACCCCGTACCGTATGGTGCGGGGTTTTTTGCTTTTTGGGCTTCTTACTTCCTCCTTGAAACTTTCTCACCTTCCGCTTGCAGACTCGACATTCAGCCTGTTTTTGGGTATCGTTAGCTGTCTGGATGTCTAAACGTTTATACGTATGCTGTGAGGATATGAGGTTATGCCGATTCGGGTGCAGGACGAGCTACCAGCCGTCAATTTCTTACGTGATGAAAACGTCTTTGTGATGACGACTTCACGCGCTACAGGTCAGGAAATTCGCCCACTGAAGGTGCTTATTCTCAATCTGATGCCGAAAAAGATCGAAACAGAGAACCAGTTCCTGCGTTTGCTTTCGAACTCGCCGCTGCAGGTTGATATCCAGCTGCTGCGAATCGATGCCCGTGAGTCGCGAAATACGCCTTCTGAGCATCTGAATAATTTTTACTGTAACTTCGACGACATTCGCGACGAAAACTTCGACGGACTGATTGTGACCGGTGCACCGCTGGGCCTGGTCGAATTTAATGATGTTGCCTACTGGCCGCAGATCAAACAGGTACTGGAGTGGGCTAAAGATCACGTCACGTCCACGCTGTTTGTTTGTTGGGCGGTGCAAGCTGCCCTGAATATCCTCTATGGGATCCCCAAACAAACCCGCACTGAGAAGCTTTCAGGTGTTTACGAGCACCACCTTGTTCAACCTCACGCCCTGTTGACGCGCGGGTTTGATGACTCTTTCCTGGCCCCACACTCGCGCTACGCCGATTTCCCGGCACAGCTGATTCGTGATTACACCGATCTCGATATCCTGGCCGAAACCGAAGACGGGGATGCTTACCTGTTTGCCAGTAAAGACAAGCGCATTGCCTTTGTTACCGGCCATCCTGAGTACGATCCGAACACCCTCGCGTCGGAGTATTTCCGTGACGTTGAAGCCGGTCTGAATCCGGACGTTCCGTACAACTATTTCCCCAAAAACGATCCACAGAACAAACCGAGAGCCACCTGGCGTAGCCACGGGAATTTGCTGTTTACGAACTGGCTCAACTATTACGTCTACCAGATCACGCCATACGATCTGCGCCACATGAATCCAACGCTGGAGTAATCTTCTGCGCTAAACGATCCTAAAGCGTTTCAGCTATTCACATCAGGCACCTTCGGGTGCCTTTTTCATTTCCGAAATACCACTCAACAAACAATAAAACTTTAATTTTATATTAATCAATGTGTTAAATGCATTTAATAATTAAAATGGAAATTGTTTTTGATTTTGGAAAAAATATAGATAGTCTTAATTCTGCTGAGCGAAAACTACACAACGATCTTTCGTTCGCATCGGGGGCGTGATTTTGGATCTTTGATGAGGAGCAGAGTAATGACTCAACAGGCAACGACGGTCGATGAACTGGCCTTTACCCAGCCGCATGGCGAGCAAGAACAGCAAATTTTGACAGCAGACGCTGTCGAATTCCTGACCGAACTGGTGACCCGCTTTACGCCAACGCGCAATAAGCTGCTGGCGGCACGCATTCATCAGCAGCAGGAAATTGACGATGGCAAGTTGCCTGGGTTTATTTCGGAAACCGCTTCCATTCGCCGTGGTGAGTGGAAAATCCGCGGCATTCCGGATGATTTACAGGATCGGCGCGTCGAAATCACCGGCCCGGTGGAGCGCAAAATGGTGATCAACGCCATGAACGCGAACGTAAAAGTCTTTATGGCAGATTTTGAGGACTCACTGGCGCCGGACTGGCATAAGGTCATCGACGGGCAAATCAATCTGCGCGATGCCGTGAATGGCACCATCAGCTATACCAACGAAGCCGGCAAAATCTATCAACTGAAACCCAATCCGGCGGTTCTGATCTGTCGCGTACGTGGACTGCATCTGCCTGAAAAGCATGTCACCTGGCGTGGCGAAGCCATTCCGGGCAGTCTGTTTGACTTCGCCCTCTATTTCTTCCACAACCACAAGAATCTGCTGGCAAAAGGCAGCGGCCCCTATTTCTATCTGCCGAAAACACAGGCCTGGCAGGAAGCGGCCTGGTGGAGTGAAGTGTTTAGCTACACGGAAGATCGTTTCAACCTGCCGCGCGGCACCATTAAAGCCACCCTGCTGATTGAAACGCTGCCTGCGGTGTTCCAGATGAACGAAATTCTGCATGCGCTGCGCGACCATATTGTTGGGCTGAACTGTGGACGCTGGGATTACATCTTCAGCTACATCAAAACCCTGAAAAATCATCCCGATCGTGTACTGCCGGATCGCCAGGTGGTCACCATGGATAAACCGTTCCTGAGTGCCTACTCACGCCTGTTGATTAAGACCTGCCACAAGCGTGGGGCCTTTGCGATGGGGGGAATGGCGGCATTTATCCCAAGCAAAGATGCTGAACGTAACAATCAGGTGCTCAACAAGGTGAAAGCCGATAAAGAGCTTGAAGCACGAAATGGCCATGACGGAACGTGGATCGCGCATCCGGGTCTGGCGGATACGGCAATGGACGTCTTCAACCGCGTACTCGGTGAGAACAAAAACCAGCTGTTTGTGACGCGTGATGAGGATGCCCCAACGGCTGAAGAACACCTGCTGGCACCGTGTGCGGGCGAGCGTACGGAAGAGGGCATGCGCGCCAATATCCGCGTAGCCGTCCAGTACATTGAAGCGTGGATCTCCGGTAACGGCTGCGTGCCGATCTACGGCCTGATGGAAGATGCTGCTACCGCCGAAATCTCTCGCACCTCAATCTGGCAGTGGATCCACCATCAAAAAACGCTCAGCAACGGCAAGCCGGTGACCAAATCCCTATTCCGTCAGATGCTGGCCGAAGAGATGCGGGTGATCCAGGACGAACTGGGTGAACACCGCTTCAGCAGCGGACGTTTTGATGACGCCGCACGCCTGATGGAGCAAATCACCACATCCGATGACTTAATCGACTTCCTGACCCTGCCGGGCTACCGCTTCCTGGCGTAATTCACCCCACAACAATATGGAGCATCTGCACATGAAAACCCGTACCCAACAAATCGAAGAATTGAAGAAAGAGTGGACCCAACCTCGCTGGGAAGGCATCCGCCGCCCGTATAGCGCGGACGAGGTGGTGAAATTGCGTGGCTCGGTCAATCCGGAATGTACCCTGGCGCAGCGCGGCGCGGCGAAAATGTGGGATCTGCTGCACGGCGGTGCCAAAAAAGGTTACATCAATAGCCTCGGCGCGCTGACTGGCGGCCAGGCCCTGCAGCAGGCGAAAGCCGGCATCGAAGCCATCTATCTTTCCGGCTGGCAGGTTGCGGCGGACGCCAACCTGGCCTCCAGCATGTATCCGGATCAGTCGCTCTATCCGGCAAACTCGGTACCAACCGTGGTGGATCGGATCAACAACACCTTCCGCCGTGCGGATCAGATCCAGTGGGCGGCAGGCATTGAGCCAAACGATCCGCGTTTTATTGACTATTTCCTGCCAATCGTCGCGGATGCGGAAGCGGGATTCGGCGGCGTGCTGAACGCCTTTGAGCTGATGAAATCGATGATTGAGGCCGGTGCAGCGGCCGTTCACTTCGAAGACCAGCTGGCGTCAGTGAAGAAATGCGGACACATGGGCGGGAAAGTCCTTGTCCCAACCCAGGAAGCGATTCAGAAGCTGGTTGCGGCGCGTCTGGCGGCTGACGTGCTCGGCGTACCCACGCTGGTGATTGCCCGTACCGATGCGGATGCGGCTGACCTGATCACTTCTGACTGCGATCCTTACGACAGCGAGTTCATTACCGGTGAACGCACCAGCGAAGGGTTTTATCGTACCCATGCTGGCATTGAACAGGCGATCAGCCGTGGGCTGGCATATGCACCGTATGCGGACCTGGTCTGGTGCGAAACCTCCACGCCGGACCTGGCGCTGGCAAAACGCTTTGCCGATGCTATCCACGCCAAATATCCGGGCAAACTGCTGGCCTATAACTGCTCGCCGTCCTTCAACTGGCAGAAGAAACTGGACGATAAAACCATCGCCAGCTTCCAGCAGCAGCTGTCCGACATGGGCTACAAATATCAGTTCATCACGCTGGCTGGCATTCACAGCATGTGGTTCAACATGTTCGACCTGGCGCATGCCTACGCGCAGGGTGAAGGCATGAAGCATTACGTTGAGAAGGTGCAGCAGCCGGAATTTGCTGCCGGTAAAGAGGGCTATACCTTCGTTTCGCATCAGCAGGAGGTCGGGACCGGTTACTTCGATAACGTGACCACTATCATCCAGGGGGGCACCTCCTCCGTCACCGCCTTAACGGGATCGACGGAAGAAGCCCAGTTCTGAGCCATGTAACGCCCGGTGGCACGCTACCGGGCCTGTGAACATACTCCCTCTCCCGTCGGGAGGGGGCCGGGGTGAGGGAGCATGAACAATGTCGCGTGGTCTGGAATTACTGATTGCCCAAACTATTCTGCAGGGCTTCGATGCCCAGTACGGACGTTTCCTGGAAGTCACATCCGGCGCGCAGCAGCGTTTTGAGCACGCCGACTGGCATGCGGTTCAGCAGGCCATGAAGCAGCGAATCCACCTTTACGATCACCATGTGGGTCTGGTGGTGGAGCAGTTGCGCTGCATTACCGACGGCAAAATCCCTGACGCGGAGTTTTTACTGCGCGTGAAGGAGCATTACACCCATCTGTTACCAGATTACCCGCGCTTCGAGATTGCGGAGAGCTTTTTCAACTCCGTCTATTGCCGGTTATTTGACCACCGCTCATTATCTCCTGAGCGGTTATTTATCTTTAGCTCTCAGCCGGAACGCCGCTTTCGCACTATTCCGCGTCCGCTGGCGAAGGATTTCTTTCCCGATCGCGGCTGGGAAAAGCTCCTGCATCGCGTATTAACGGATTTGCCGCTGCGTTTGCCCTGGGAGAATAAAACCCGTGATATCGGCTATATCTCTGCGCATCTCAAGGAGACCTTTGGCGAAGAGGTGCTCGGGCAAAGCCATTTGCAGGTTGCCAATGAGCTTTTTTACCGTAATAAGGCTGCCTGGCTGGTCGGTAAACTGATGACACCGTCGGCCATTGTGCCGTTTCTGTTACCCATCCATCGTACCGATGACGGTGAACTGTTTGTTGATGCCTGCCTGACGACCAGCGCCGAGGCCAGCATTGTCTTTGGTTTCGCCCGCTCCTACTTTATGGTGTATGCCCCGCTGCCTGCTGCTCTGGTGGAGTGGTTGCGCGAGATCCTGCCGGGGAAAACCACCGCCGAGCTGTACATGGCCATTGGCTGTCAGAAACACGCCAAGACGGAAAGCTATCGGGAATATCTGCGCTATGTCACCACGGCAGATGAGCAATTTATCGAAGCCCCCGGTATTCGCGGCATGGTGATGCTGGTCTTTACCCTGCCGGGTTTTGATCGGGTGTTTAAGGTCATCAAAGATACGTTCGCGCCGCAGAAGGAGATGACCGCTGCTCACGTCCGCGCCTGCTACCAGCTGGTTAAAGAGCACGATCGCGTCGGGCGAATGGCGGACACCCAGGAGTTCGAGAACTTTGTGCTGGATAAGCAGCAGATCGATCCGGCATTAATGGCGTTATTACTGCAGGAAGCGCCGGCGAAAATCACCGATCTGGGCGACAAAATTGCCATCAGCCATCTTTATATCGAACGCCGCATGATCCCACTCAATATCTGGCTGGAGCAGTCCGAAGGTCAGGCATTACGGGATGCCATAGAAGAATACGGCAACGCTATCCGTCAGCTTGCCGCCGCGAATATCTTCCCGGGCGACATGCTGTTTAAAAACTTCGGGGTCACCCGTCACGGGCGGGTGGTGTTCTACGATTACGATGAAATTTGCTATATGACTGAGGTGAATTTCCGCGATATACCGCAGCCCCGCTATCCGGAAGATGAACTGTCCGGCGAGCCGTGGTATAGCATCTCACCGGGAGATGTCTTTCCTGAGGAGTTTCGCCACTGGCTGTGCGCTGACCCGCGCATCAGGCCACTGTTTGAAGAGATGCATGATGACCTGTTTCGTGCCAGCTACTGGCGGGGTCTGCAGACGCGCATCAAGAATGGGCATGTGGAAGATGTGTATGCCTATCGCCGCAAACAACGGTTTTGCATCCGATATGCGGTGTAATGCCCCCTCTCCCGACGGGAGAGGGATTCAGGTGCACCCGATGTTATCGAATCCCGCCATATGCCAGCGTGACCTCTTTCGCCGCCTTAATCACCAGCGCACCTAACTCCGTGACGCGGTCATCGGTCATACGGGAAATCGGTCCGGAGATCGAAATGGCGGCAAACGGCTCGCGGTGCTCGTCAAAGATGCAGGCCGCAATGCAGCGCAGGCCTAACGCATGCTCCTCGTCATCAAACGAATAGCCGCGCTTGCGGGTCAGGGCCAGATCTTCTTTCAGATGTACCGGTGAGACCAGCGTGGCGTGGGTGTAGGCGTGCAGCCCTTTCCGGTGCAGCAGCCCGGTGACCTGCTCTTCGCTGAGCTGCGACAGAAACGCTTTCCCCGCCCCGGAGGCATGCATCGGCAGCTTGCCGCCAATCGGTGCCGACATACGCATCAGCTGGGTGCACTGTACCTGGTCGATGATAATGGCCTGATGGTCGCTCTGGTCGAGCACGGCCAGGTTTACCGTCTCGCCGGAATCTTCCATCAGCTTACGCAGAATAGGGTGCACAATCGCCAGCAGGTTGCGGCTCTGCAGGAAGCTGCTGCCGACGATAAACGCATGTGCGCCCACCGCCCAGTGTCCCAGCTCGCCCACCTGGCGCACAAAGCCCAGCTGCTGCATCGTGGTCAACAGTCGATGGGTCGTTGAGTTCGGCAGGCCAGCCTGCTGTGCCAGCTCTGTCAGGGCCACGCTGCTGTGCGACTCGGCTATCCATTCCAGCAGCTTCAAACCGCGCGTGAGCGATTGAACCTGTCCGCCCTGAGAGGCGGCGGTGGTGGCAGCAGGTTTTCTGCCGCGTTTAGCGGGAACGGTCGTGACCATGACGAACTCCTTTTTCTGTATCGTGGAAATCATTTTCGTTTTATTTGGTGATTTTGCAACCGTTATCCTGACTGATCGGATGAGTGATAGTGAACATGTCTCATGTTACCGCTGTGTGACTTTTACACCCTGCGAGATTGTGCCAGTATGGACTGCTGGCCTTTTGGCCTGGTTGAGCGTTGTCGGGAGCAAGTGTGAGCAGCAAAGTAGAGCAACTGCGTGCGCAGTTAAATAAACGAATTCTGGTGCTGGACGGCGGCATGGGTACCATGATCCAGAGCTATCGTCTGAGTGAAGACGATTTCCGCGGTGAGCGTTTCGCCGACTGGCCATGCGACCTCAAAGGTAACAACGACCTTCTGGTGCTCAGCAAACCGCAGGTCATTTCGGCGATCCACAACGCGTATTTCGAGGCAGGTGCGGATATCGTCGAAACCAACACCTTTAACTCGACAACCATCGCCATGGCGGATTACCAGATGGAATCCCTGTCGGCGGAGATAAACCTTGCCGCGGCAAAGCTGGCCCGCGCCTGCGCTGATGAATGGACAGCCCGTACGCCGGACAAACCGCGCTACGTGGCCGGGGTGCTTGGCCCGACCAACCGCACCGCGTCGATTTCACCCGATGTGAACGACCCGGCCTTTCGTAACATCAGCTTTGATCAGCTGGTGGCGGCGTATCGTGAATCGACCAAAGCGCTGGTGGAAGGCGGTTCCGATCTGATCCTGATTGAAACGGTATTCGACACCCTCAATGCCAAAGCCGCGATTTACGCGGTGAAAGAGGAGTTCGAGGCGCTGGGCGTCGACCTGCCGATCATGATTTCCGGTACCATCACCGACGCCTCTGGTCGTACCCTCTCCGGCCAGACCACAGAAGCTTTTTACAACTCCCTGCGTCACGCTGAAGCGCTCTCCTTCGGCCTGAACTGCGCGCTGGGTCCCGATGAGCTGCGTCAGTATGTGCAGGAACTTTCGCGCATCGCTGAATGCTATGTCACCGCACACCCGAACGCCGGCCTGCCGAACGCCTTTGGTGAATACGATCTGGATGCAGACACCATGGCGGCGCAAATCCGCGAGTGGGCCGAATCCGGTTTTCTGAATATCGTCGGTGGTTGCTGCGGTACCACGCCAGAGCATATTGCCGCGATGAGCAATGCGGTGGCGGGTCTGCCGCCGCGTCAACTGCCTACGCTGCCGGTTGCCTGCCGTTTGGCCGGCCTTGAGCCGTTGACCATCGGTGACGATAGCCTGTTTGTGAACGTCGGGGAGCGGACTAACGTGACCGGTTCGGCGAAATTCAAACGGCTGATTAAAGAAGAGAAGTACAGTGAAGCGCTGGACGTGGCCCGCCAGCAGGTTGAGAGCGGCGCCCAGATCATCGACATCAATATGGATGAGGGGATGCTCGACGCCGAAGCGGCGATGGTGCGCTTCCTCAACCTGATTGCCGGCGAGCCGGACATTGCCCGGGTGCCGATCATGATTGACTCCTCTAAGTGGGAAGTCATCGAGAAAGGGCTGAAGTGTATTCAGGGTAAAGGCATTGTTAACTCCATCTCGATGAAAGAAGGCGTTGATACCTTTATCCACCACGCGAAGATGGTGCGCCGTTATGGTGCCGCCGTGGTGGTGATGGCCTTCGATGAAATGGGCCAGGCCGATACCCGCGCGCGCAAAATCGAGATTTGTCGCCGCGCATACAAAATTCTGACCGAAGAGGTGGGCTTCCCGCCGGAAGACATCATCTTCGATCCGAACATTTTCGCGGTTGCCACCGGTATTGAAGAGCACAATAACTACGCGCAGGACTTTATTGGCGCGTGTGAAGACATCAAACGCGAGCTGCCGCATGCGCTGATCTCCGGCGGCGTATCGAACGTGTCATTCTCCTTCCGCGGTAACGATCCGGTGCGTGAAGCTATCCACGCCGTGTTCCTCTATTACGCTATCCGTAACGGTATGGACATGGGGATCGTTAACGCCGGACAGCTGGCCATTTACGACGACCTGCCGGCGGAACTGCGCGACGCCGTAGAAGACGTGATCCTCAACCGGCGTGATGATGCCACCGAGCGCATGCTGGATCTGGCCGAGAAATACCGCGGCAGTAAATCCGATGCATCGGTAAACATTCAGCAGGCGGAGTGGCGTGCCTGGGATGTGAAAAAACGTCTGGAATACTCACTCGTTAAGGGAATTACCGAGTTTATTGAACAGGACACCGAAGAAGCACGTCAGCAATCGACGCGCCCGATTGAAGTGATCGAAGGGCCGCTGATGGACGGCATGAACGTGGTCGGCGATCTGTTTGGCGAAGGCAAAATGTTCCTGCCGCAGGTGGTGAAATCCGCACGCGTCATGAAGCAGGCGGTGGCCTATCTCGAACCCTTTATCGAAGCCAGCAAAGAGAAAGGCTCCAGCAACGGTAAAATGGTGATCGCCACCGTGAAGGGCGACGTGCATGACATCGGTAAGAACATTGTGGGCGTCGTACTGCAGTGTAATAACTACGAGATTATCGATCTTGGCGTGATGGTGCCGGCGGATAAAATCCTCAAAACCGCGCGCGAAGTGAATGCTGACCTGATTGGACTTTCCGGGCTGATTACCCCGTCGCTGGACGAGATGGTCAACGTGGCGAAAGAGATGGAGCGTCAGGGCTTTACCATTCCACTGCTGATTGGCGGGGCGACAACGTCCAAAGCGCACACGGCGGTGAAAATCGAGCAGAACTACAGTGGCCCGACGGTTTATGTGCAAAACGCCTCGCGTACCGTGGGTGTCGTGTCGGCATTGTTGTCTGCCACCCAGCGTGATGATTTTGTCGCGCGTACCCGCAAAGAGTACGAGACCGTGCGTATTCAGCATGGCCGTAAGAAACCGCGGACGCCGCCGGTGACACTCCAGGCCGCACGCGATAACGATCTGGCGTTTGACTGGGCCAGCTATACGCCCCCTGTGGCGCATCGTCTGGGCGTTCAGGACGTTACTGCCAGCATCGAGACGCTGCGTAACTACATCGACTGGACACCGTTCTTCATGACCTGGTCACTGGCGGGTAAATATCCCCGCATCCTTGAAGATGAGGTGGTCGGGGAAGAAGCCAAACGCCTGTTCAACGACGCCAACGAAATGCTTGACCAGTTGAGTGCGCAGAAAAGCCTCAATCCGCGCGGCGTGGTGGGCCTGTTCCCGGCGAACCGTGTGGGCGATGACATCGAAATTTATCGCGACGAGACCCGCACGCACGTGCTGGCAGTAAGTCGCCATCTGCGCCAGCAAACCGAGAAAGTGGGCTTTGCTAACTACTGCCTGGCCGATTTCGTTGCACCGAAGCTTTCCGGGAAAGCGGATTATATCGGGGCGTTTGCCGTGACCGGGGGTCTTGAAGAAGATGCGCTGGCGGAGGCGTTCGACGTGCAGCACGATGATTACAATAAAATCATGGTGAAAGCGATTGCCGATCGTCTGGCGGAAGCCTTCGCAGAGTACCTCCACGAGCGCGTGCGCAAGGTGCACTGGGGCTACGCGGCCAATGAGAACCTCAGCAACGAGGAGCTGATCCGCGAAAACTACCAGGGGATTCGTCCGGCTCCGGGCTATCCAGCCTGCCCGGAACACACCGAAAAGGGCACTATCTGGACATTGCTGGATGTAGAAGCCCATACCGGCATGAAGCTCACCGAGTCTTTCGCCATGTGGCCTGGGGCATCAGTGTCCGGCTGGTATTTCAGCCATCCCGACAGCAAATACTTCGCCGTCGCGCAGCTGCAGCGCGATCAGATTGAAGATTACGCCCTGCGCAAAGGCATGAGTGTCTCAGAGGTTGAACGCTGGCTGGCACCCAATTTAGGCTACGACGCTGACTAACGTCACTTTTCCTTACAACAAACAGGGCGCTCATGAGGCGCCCTGTCTCTTTCTTACGTTTAAACCCTTATACTGAATCATAAAAACGTAGAACGATAAGGAGGAGAACCTTCCGTGCTGACCCTGTTACACTTGCTTTCCGCAGTAGCACTGCTGGTATGGGGCACGCATATTGTCCGTACCGGCGTTATGCGCGTCTTTGGCGCGCGCTTACGCACCGTTCTCAGCAGCAGCGTTGAGAAGAAGCCGCTCGCCTTCTGCGCGGGCATCGGCGTGACGGCACTGGTGCAGAGCAGTAATGCGACGACCCTGCTCGTGACCTCGTTTGTGGCGCAGGATCTGGTGGCGCTGGCACCCGCGCTGGTCATTGTGCTGGGCGCTGACGTGGGTACCGCGCTGATGGCGCGTATCCTGACCTTCGATCTCTCCTGGCTGTCGCCGCTGCTGATTTTTATCGGTGTCATCTTTTTCCTTGGCCGTAAGCAGACGCGTGCCGGACAGCTTGGCCGCGTGGGGATTGGCCTTGGGTTGATCCTGCTGGCGCTGGAGCTGATTGTGCAGGCGGTGACCCCCATCACCGAGGCCAACGGCGTTCAGGTCATCTTTGCCTCGCTGACCGGGGACATCATGCTGGATGCGTTGATCGGCGCGGTATTTGCCATCGTCAGTTACTCCAGCCTGGCCGCTGTGCTGCTGACGGCGACGTTAACCGCCGCGGGGGCGATCTCTTTCCCGGTCGCGCTGTGTCTGGTGATCGGGGCCAACCTTGGATCTGGCCTGCTGGCGATGCTCAATAACAGCGCCGCAAACGCTGCTGCCCGGCGCGTGGCGCTCGGAAGCCTGCTGTTTAAGCTGGTGGGCAGCCTGATTATTCTGCCGTTTGTCTATCCGCTGGCCAACCTGATGGACAATCTCCCGTTACCGAAGGCTGAGCTGGTTATCTATTTCCACGTGTTTTACAACCTGGTGCGTTGTCTGGCGATGGTGCCTTTTGCTGAACCCATGGCCCGCTTCTGCGAACGGCTTATTCGGGATGAACCGGAGCTGGATGCGCGTCTGAAACCTAAGCATCTGGACACCTCCGCGCTGGATACCCCGGCACTGGCGCTGGCTAATGCCGCGCGCGAGACGCTGCGCATGGGCGATGCCATGGAAACGATGCTTGAAGGGCTGCAAAAGGTCATGCACGGAGAGCCGCGAGAAGAGAAAGAGCTGCGCAGGCTGGCGGACGATATCAACGTGCTCTATACCGCCATCAAGCTCTACCTGGCGCGTATTCCGCAGGATGAACTGGCAGAGGAAGAGTCCCGCCGCTGGGCGGAAATCATCGAAATGTCGCTTAACCTCGAGCAGGCCTCGGATATCGTTGAGCGTATGGGAAGTGAAATTGCTGACAAATCCCTTGCCGCGCGCCGCGCCTTCTCGGTTGAAGGCCTGAAGGAGCTCGAGGCGCTGCACGAGCAGTTGCTGAGCAACCTGAAGCTGGCAATGCTGGTCTTCTTCTCCAGCGACGTACCGAGCGCACGCCGTTTGCGTCGTAACAAACATCGCTTCCGTATCCTCAACCGGCGCTACTCGCACGCCCACGTTGAACGACTGCACCAGCAGAACGTCCAGAGCATTGAAACCAGCTCCCTGCACCTGGGGTTGCTGGGGGACATGAAGCGTCTCAACTCGTTATTCTGCGCGGTCGCTTATAGCGTCATGGAGCAGCCGGATGAAGACGACGATCGAGATGAATATTAATCTCTGAAAGCGCCTTTATAAGGTGGTTAACCTGAAAACCAGCAGGTTTACGCCGGGCATGATGCCCGGTAACCGTCGGCTAATCTTTTTACCAGCCCAAACCTAAGGTATATTTCGCCTTTACAGGAGAAACTATGCTGCCAACTCAATCAACACGATTAAACAAATACATTAGCGAGAGCGGGATCTGCTCACGTCGCGAGGCGGACCGTTACATTGAACAGGGTAACGTGTTCCTCAACGGCAAACGCGCCACCATCGGTGACCAGGTCGTCCCCGGTGACGTGGTCAAAGTGAATGGTCAGCTCATTGAACCGCGTGATGCGGAAGACCTGGTATTTATCGCGTTGAATAAGCCGGTTGGCATCGTCAGTACCACGGAAGACGGCGAGCGGGACAACATTGTTGATTTCGTTAACCACAGCAGCCGTATCTTCCCGATTGGCCGCCTTGATAAAGACTCACAGGGGCTGATTTTCCTGACCAACCACGGCGATCTGGTGAACAAAATTCTGCGTGCCGGTAACGACCACGAGAAAGAGTACATCGTCACGGTCAATAAGCCGATCACGGACGACTTTATCCGCGGTATGGGCGCAGGTGTGCCGATTCTGGGGACCGTCACGAAGAAGTGCAAGGTGAAGAAAGAGGCGCCGTTTGCTTTCCGCATTACCCTTGTGCAGGGCTTAAACCGTCAGATCCGCCGGATGTGCGAGCACTTCGGTTATGACGTGGTGAAGCTCGAACGTACGCGCATTATGAACGTGAGTCTGTCCGGTATTCCACTGGGCGAGTGGCGTGATTTAACGGATGACGAACTGATTGAGCTGTTCAGGCTCATCGAGAATTCATCGTCTGAAGCGAAGCCAAAAACGAAAGCCAAACCGAAAACCCAGGCCATTAAGCGCCCGGTGGTGAAAGCGCCGCCATCAGAAGAGAAAAGCCGCGGCAAGCCTGCGGGCAAACGCTTCGTCCAGCCGGGCCGTAAAAAGAAAGGGCGCTAATTAGCGCCTTCCACGGGGTGAGGTATTGGCTGACCAGGAAAAGGTCGCTTCTTTATCGGGTTTATAAGCCTGCTCTTTTTTCAGCTTGCGGGCTTGTTTCGCCTCAGTTTCACGCTGAGCCATCAATTTATCGATGTACTCTTTTTTAACCTGATTGGTTTCGGCGTTAGTCAGCGTACGCCCATGGGCAATACGAGCGCGGTCGAGGAGCGTTTTCAGTTCGCGCTGCTCAGCTTCCGTCATGTCTTTCTGGGTCAAACGTGGTGTAGCCATTGCTGAAGCCTCCTGAAGGGGAGGCTCCAGTGTAAAGCAAGCGAAGGAAATTAACCCTGTTTCACTGCATCTTTTTTCGCGGGCTCATTAATGGGTTTGCCTGACCAGTAGCCTGCCAGCAGCGAGCCGGACAGATTATGCCAGACGGAGAACAGCGCACCCGGCAGGGCCGCCAGCGGCGAGAAGTAGATTTTGCCCAGTGCTGCGGCCAGCCCCGAGTTTTGCATCCCCACTTCGATTGCCAGCGTACGACAGGTAGATTCGTCGAAACCAAACAGCTTCCCGCCCCAGTAACCGCCCAAAAGACCAAGGGTGTTATGCAACACTACCGCGATGATCACCACAAAGCCCACTGAGGCAATGTGCGAGGCGGAGCCGGCAACCACGGCGCTGATGATAGCCAGAATACAGACCATCGAGAAGGCAGGCAGGTACGGTTCAACGGCTTTGACCACGCGCGGGAACAGATGGTGAATCACCAGGCCCAGCGCAATCGGGATCACCACAATCTGCAGAATACTGAGCAGCATCCCCATGACGTCTACCTGAATCTGCGCATCCACATACAGACGCGTTAACAGCGGCGTGGCAATCACACCCACCAGCGTTGAAACGGAAGAGATGGTCACCGAGAGCGCCACATCACCTTTTGCCAGGTAAATCATCACATTGGATGCCGTGCCGCTGGCCACGCTGCCAACCAGCACCATACCGGCGGATAAATCTGGCGGCATTTTAAAGGCCATGGCCAGCAGCCACGCCGCAAGCGGCATGACCAGGTAGTGCAGGAAAATTCCTGCCGCTACGGGGGCCGGGCGCGACAGAACGCGTTTGAAGTCGTCAATTTTCAGGTGTACGCCCATGCCGAGCATAATCAGCATCAGCAGCGTCGTGACCCATGGGCCAATGCCCGTAAAGTGGGTGGGAGTGTAATACGCGAGTACGGAAAGCAGCAGTGCCCACAACGGGAACAGCCGGGTGATGGCGGATAACATAGATAGTCCTTGCAGTATTGTCGTGTTGTTTAGTTATAAAAAAGCCGGGTCTGTGCCCGGCTTATAGGTATTGTTTATCGTGCTAACGAATTTTATTCAAACAAATTCTGATGAAGTTTTTGCACGACCTGCTCGGCCTGATCGGCTGGCACCAGGAAGCAGAGGTTGTAGCTGGAGGCGCCGTAGCAAATCATACGAATGCTGAACGGGTCGAGTACGCCGAAGACCTCTTTGCCCACGCCGCAGGCACGCGACAGCTTGTTGCCGATGATAGCAACCAGCGCCAGATCTTCTTCCACTTCCACGCGGCACAACTCAGAGAGTTCGATCAGCAACGACTGCGTCAGCAGGGTGTCGCCGGTTGACGTGGAGCCAGTGGTGTCCAGCGTCAGCGCGATGCTCACTTCGGATGTGGTGATCAAATCCACGGAGATATTATGGCGCGCGAGGATGCCAAACACTTCCGCCAGGAAACCGCGAGAATGCAGCATATTG
Source organism: Enterobacter sp. J49 (assembly GCF_002148625.1). Taxonomy (NCBI): domain Bacteria; kingdom Pseudomonadati; phylum Pseudomonadota; class Gammaproteobacteria; order Enterobacterales; family Enterobacteriaceae; genus Enterobacter; species Enterobacter sp. J49. The sequence continues at coordinate 97,078 of NZ_MWPY01000023.1, read as the reverse complement.
TGGCTGTGCAGCGTCACCAGCGTCTGGCGGCGGCGCAGGGCCAGCGCTCGGAACAATGGTGGGTTTTCGGTTTTCTTGCACACCAGCGTACCGCCTGCTTTGGGATCCTTACTGGAGCCAACGAAGACCGGGATATCGCTGCGCACGGCCGGCAACAGCGTCGCCGGGTGCAATACTTTCGCGCCGAAGGTGGCCATTTCTGCCGCCTCTTCAAACGCGATCACATCAATGCGTTTCGCCGCAGAGACCACGCGCGGGTCGGTGGTGTAAATACCCGGCACGTCAGTCCAGATATCCACACGGGTGGCATGCAGCGCTTCGCCGAGCAGGGCTGCCGTATAGTCACTGCCGCCGCGGCCAAGCGTTGTTGTACGGCCTTTGGCTTCGCTACCGATAAAGCCCTGAGTGATCACCATCCCTTCTGCCAGGCGCGGAGCCAGCTGCTGCTGGGTCAGTTCGGCCAGCATTTCAACATCCGGCTCGGCACGGCCAAAGCGATCGCTGGTGCGCATGACTTTACGCACGTCAAACCATTGAGCATGGACGTTACGCTCGCGGAGGATCTCCACGAACAGCAGCGTGGACATCAGCTCGCCGTGGCTGACCAGTTCATCGGTCAGCGCGGTGGAGGTCGCCAGAGAGGCGGCTTCAGCCAGGGTAGTGATATTTTCCAGCAGGCGTTCCACTTCCTCACGGATCACGTTCGGATTCTGCAGACGTTCAAGGATGTTGAACTGAATTTTGCGCAGTGCGTCCAGCTTAACGAAACGTTCGGTTGCTTCCAGTCCTTCAGACAGAGAAACCAGCAGGTTCGTCACGCCAGCAGAGGCGGAAAGCACCACCAGGCGGGTATTCGGATCGGCCAGCACCACATCGGCGCTGCGGTTCATGGCATCGTAATCGGCCACACTGGTGCCGCCAAATTTGGCGACCACAAAACTCGTCATAACAACCTCGTGTCAGGGAATGAATAAAGCGACCTTGGCACAAGAATGAAACGAGAACAGGTGCAGGCGCAAAATACGGCCCTATAAATAAAATGTGGGGGAGGTCCTGTCAATGCTGGGATTATGCGGATTTTTTATGGGGGGGTACCCCTCAGTAACAGGACTTATAACAGGGCCATATTTTATGCTTCTTTTTACCGCCTTTTGACCGACATTTCGCCGCCCCTGAAGGGCGTTTCAGCAGCTATACTTTTCGGGTCTTTTCACCTGTGTTTGATGCAGGCCAGGGCAATGGCATAAAAACCATCACAATTTTTATTTGCAGGCGCTACAATCGACCGCAGTCACAATTCTCAAATCAGAAGAGTATTGCTAATGAAAAACATCAACCCAACGCAGACCGCTGCCTGGCAGGCACTACAGAAACATTATGATGAAATGAAAGACGTCACCATCGCGGACCTGTTCGCGAAAGATGCCGATCGTTTCAATAAGTTCTCCGCGACCTTCGATGACCTGATGCTGGTGGATTTCTCCAAAAACCGCATTACCGAAGAAACGCTGGCGAAGCTGCAGGATCTGGCGAAAGAGACTGAGCTGGCCGACGCCATCAAATCCATGTTCTCCGGTGAGAAGATCAACCGCACCGAAGACCGTGCCGTGCTGCACGTGGCGCTGCGTAACCGTAGCAATACTCCGATTGTCGTTGACGGCAAAGATGTGATGCCGGAAGTGAACGCGGTGCTGGAAAAGATGAAAGCTTTCTCTGAAGCGATCATCTCCGGAAGCTGGAAAGGCTACACCGGCAAACCGATTACGGATGTCGTTAACATCGGTATCGGCGGGTCTGACCTTGGCCCATTCATGGTCACCGAAGCGCTGCGCCCATACAAAAACCACCTCAACATGCACTTTGTTTCTAACGTCGATGGTACCCACATCGCCGAGGTGCTGAAGAACGTGAATCCGGAAACGACCCTGTTCCTGGTCGCGTCTAAAACCTTCACCACTCAGGAAACCATGACCAACGCCCACAGCGCGCGCGACTGGTTCCTGAAAACCGCAGGCGACAACAAGCACGTGGCGAAACACTTCGCCGCGCTGTCGACCAACGGGAAAGCCGTTAGCGAGTTCGGTATCGACACCGCGAACATGTTCGAGTTCTGGGACTGGGTGGGCGGTCGTTACTCTCTGTGGTCCGCTATCGGCCTGTCGATCATCCTCTCCGTCGGCTTCGACAACTTTGTTGAGCTGCTCTCCGGCGCGCATGCGATGGATAAACACTTCTCCACCACAGCACCTGAGAAAAACCTGCCTGTGCTGCTGGCGCTGATTGGTATCTGGTACAACAACTTCTTCGGGGCTGAAACCGAAGCGATTCTGCCATACGACCAGTACATGCACCGTTTTGCGGCCTACTTCCAGCAGGGCAACATGGAATCCAACGGTAAATACGTTGACCGTAACGGTAACGCCGTGGATTACCAGACTGGCCCAATCATCTGGGGCGAGCCAGGCACTAACGGCCAGCATGCGTTCTATCAGCTGATCCACCAGGGCACCAAAATGGTTCCGTGCGATTTCATCGCCCCGGCCATTACCCATAACCCGCTGTCAGACCACCATCCGAAGCTGCTGTCTAACTTCTTCGCACAGACTGAAGCGCTGGCGTTCGGTAAGTCTCGTGACGTGGTTGAGCAGGAATACCGCGACCAGGGTAAAGATCCGGCCACGCTGGATCACGTTGTGCCGTTCAAAGTGTTCGAAGGCAACCGTCCAACCAACTCCATCCTGCTGCGCGAAATTACGCCGTTCAGCCTGGGGGCGCTGATTGCCCTGTACGAGCATAAGATCTTCACTCAGGGCGCTATCCTGAACATCTTCACCTTTGACCAGTGGGGCGTTGAGCTGGGTAAACAGCTGGCAAACCGTATCCTGCCTGAACTGGGTGACGATAACGCGATTAACAGCCACGACAGCTCCACAAATGGTCTGATCAACCGTTATAAAGCATGGCGCGCGTAATTAAAGTGTCATGAAAAAGTGCCGGCGAAATGCCGGCATTTTTTTATAGGATAATTCCTGATGTCTGTTATTAAACTCAAATTCCGGCAGTGAGTTTAATCTGAAAATAGTCGTTAACCTGTTAATTGCTGCGGTTTATTTTAGGAAAATACGGATAATTACCATTACGGGTTCTAATTCTATTCCATTGATTTATATAAGTTATATTATTATCTAATCGTCCTTTTGTTTCCATTTTATCCAATTGTCCGAAAACCCTTCTTCTATTTACCCCTACGGCAAACCCTCTCCTTTAGTTGTGTATACTCGAATCCGCCTGAAATTCTTTTTGGGCAAATCTCCATTCATTAAATGAAGGGAAATTCTTATGAAGAAAGTACTGTATGGCATTTTCGCCATATCTGCGCTTGCGGCGACATCTGTTAATGCGGCTCCGGTTCAGGTCGGAGAAGCGGCAGGTTCGGCTGCGACGTCTGCGTCTGCGGGGATTTCTACCGCGTCCAGCGCCAGCACCGTAAGTTCAGCCGTGGGTGTCGCCCTGGCGGCAACCGGTGGCGGTGATGGCTCCAATACCGGAACCACGACCACCACGACCACCAGCACCCAGTAATAACGGGTGTTTTAATCATAACCACACTTCGGTGTGGTTATTCTGGCTTTTCAGTAGCCTTCGGGACCTGTAGACCGGGTAAGCGCAGCATCACCCGGCAATAATGCGGAGAAGAGTCGTGAAGCGACCTGGGATCATCCTGATTTGTCTGCTTTTGCAGGCATGCTCGGCCACCACCAAAGGGCTGGGCCATTCACTGTGGGAAAGCATGTTCGGTACGCCGGGCGTGCATCTGACCGATGACGAACTTCAGAACATGCCCTATGCCAGTCAGTACATGCAGCTCAACGATGGCCCACAGCTGTTTGTGGTGCTCGCTTTCGATGAAAACGGGCAGCAGAAATGGGTGACACAGGATCAGGCCACCATCGTAACGCAGCATAGCCGTATCGTGAAAACCCTGCTCGGGGGCGACAACCTGCTTGAAGTCAACAATCTCGCTGCCGATCCGCTGAACAAGCCGAACCAGATAACCGACGGGGCAAGCTGGACCCGCACGATGGGCTGGACCGAACACAAGCAGGTTCGCTATGCCACCACCCGCTCCACCTTCCGCTGGGATGGCACGGACAGCGTCAATGTGGGCAGCGACGAAACTCGGGTTCGCGTGCTGGATGAAGAGGTCACTACCGATCAGGCAACCTGGCATAACCGCTTCTGGGTGGACGATGACGGCCAGATACGCCAGTCGTTACAGTATCTTGGTGCCGGATTCTTCCCGGTCAAAACCACGCTGATCAAGGCCGCGAAATCATGAAAACACTTATTCGCGTGGCGCTGATCGCAAGCTTTGCTACGCCGCTCGCATGGTCTGCCGGGACGGTGAAAGTCTATACGCAGGACAATACGAAGCCTAAAACATTGACCAACGCCGGACACTTAATCGATCTCGTCGGCCAGCCAAGGCTGGCGAACAGCTGGTGGCCGGGTGCGGTCATCAGTGAACGACAGGCGACGGTGGTGGCGGAGCAACAACACAACGCGCTGCTCGCCAGGCTAACAGGGCTGGCGGAGCAGGAAGAGGGTGACGACGCGGCGGCCATTAACAGCCTTCGCCAGCAGCTTAAGGCGCTGAAGGTCACCGGACGGTTGCCGGTCAATCTCGATCCGGACCACGTTCGCGTCGCGGAAACGGCTAACCCGTCACTGGAAGGCGAGTACACGCTCTGGCTACCTGTTCAGCCTTCTACCATTACCGTGTTCGGGCTTGTCAGCAGTCCGGGTGACAAGCCGTTTATGCCGGGTCGCGATGTGGCGAGCTATCTCGATGAACAACATCTGTTGAGCGGTGCTGATAAGAGCTACGCATGGGTGGTGTACCCGGACGGCCAAACGCAAAAAGCACCGGTAGCCTACTGGAATAAACGCCATATCGAACCGATGCCAGGCAGCGTCATTTTTGTCGGTTTTGCCGACCATTTCTGGACGAAGGCATATGACGGACTGAACGCCGATATCCTTCACTCCCTGAAACAGCGGATACCGGAATAATGAAAAGAACCTATCTCTATAGCATGCTGGCGTTGTGCGTGAGTGCCGCCTGCCATGCAGAAACGTATCCGGCACCCATTGGCCCGTCTCAGTCAGACTTCGGCGGCGTCGGTTTACTGCAAACGCCTACCGCGCGCATGGCGCGGGAAGGGGAAATCAGCCTCAACTACCGTGATAACGATCAGTATCGCTACTACTCCGCCGCTGTACAGCTGTTTCCGTGGCTCGAAACCACGCTGCGCTACACTGACGTGCGCACCAAACGGTACAGCAGCGTCGAGTCCTTCTCCGGCGATCAGACCTACAAAGATAAAGCGTTCGACGTGAAGCTGCGTCTGTGGGAAGAGAGTTACTGGATGCCGCAGGTCTCCGTTGGCGCACGGGATATCGGCGGTACCGGTCTGTTTGATGCGGAATACGTGGTGGCCAGCAAAGCCTGGGGACCGTTTGATTTCTCACTCGGTCTCGGCTGGGGGTATCTGGGCACCAGCGGCAACGTGAAAAACCCGTTCTGCTCCTACAGCGACAAATATTGCTATCGCGATAACAGCTATCAGAAAGCGGGTTCCATCAACGGCGACCAGATGTTCCACGGCCCGGCCTCGCTGTTTGGTGGCGTAGAGTACCAGACGCCCTGGCAGCCGCTGCGCCTGAAGCTGGAATACGAAGGGAATGACTATTCACAGGATTTCGCCGGCAAGATTGAGCAGAAGAGCAAATTTAACGTCGGTGCCATTTACCGTGTGGCTGACTGGGCTGACGTTAACCTCAGCTATGAGCGTGGCAATACCGTGATGTTTGGCGTGACGCTGCGTACCAACTTTAACGATATGCGGCCACACTACAACGACAACGCGCGGCCTGCCTACCAGCCGGAGCCGCAGGATGCCATTCTGCAGCACTCCGTCGTGGCGAACCAGCTGACCCTGCTGAAATACAACGCCGGTCTGGCGGATCCGAAGATTCAGGTGAAAGGCGATACGCTGTACGTGACCGGCGAGCAGGTGAAATACCGCGACTCGCGGGAAGGGATCGAACGTGCCAACCGGATCATCATGAACGATCTGCCGGACGGGATCAGCACGATCCGCGTGACCGAAAACCGTCTGAACATGCCGCAGGTCACGACGGAAACGGATGTCGCCAGCCTTAAGCGCCATCTGGAAGGCGAACCGCTGGGGCATGAAACCGAACTGGTGCAAAAACGCGTTGAGCCAGTGGTGCCAGACACTACCGAGCAGGGCTGGTATATCGATAAGTCGCGCTTTGATTTCCATATCGATCCGGTGCTGAACCAGTCTGTTGGTGGGCCAGAAAACTTCTACATGTATCAGCTGGGCGTCATGGCGACGGCGGATCTGTGGGTCACCGACCACCTGCTGACCACCGGCAGCCTGTTCGGTAACCTTGCCAACAACTACGACAAGTTCAACTATACCAACCCGCCGAACGACTCGAAGCTGCCGCGCGTGCGTACTCGCGTACGTGAATATGTGCAGAACGACGCTTACGTAAACAACCTGCAGGCCAACTACTTCCAGTACTTTGGTAACGGTTTCTACGGCCAGGTTTACGGCGGTTATCTGGAAACGATGTTTGGCGGCGCGGGGGCTGAAGTACTCTACCGTCCGGTAGACAGCAACTGGGCGTTTGGTCTTGATGCCAACTACGTGAAACAGCGTGACTGGCGCAGCGCGCAGGACATGATGAAGTTCACCGACTACAGCGTTAAAACCGGCCACCTGACGGCCTACTGGACGCCGTCGTTTGCCCCGGACGTACTGGTGAAAGCCAGCGTTGGTCAGTATCTGGCGGGGGATAAAGGCGGCACGCTGGATATCTCTAAACACTTCGACAGCGGTGTGGTGGTCGGTGGCTATGCCACGATCACTAACGTCTCGCCGGACGAGTACGGGGAAGGGGACTTCACCAAAGGCGTGTACGTCTCCATTCCGCTGGATCTGTTCTCGTCAGGCCCAACCCGCAGCCGTGCGGCAATTGGCTGGACGCCGCTGACGCGTGACGGTGGTCAGCAGCTGGGTCGTAAATTCCAGCTGTACGACATGACCAGCGATAAGAACATCAACTTCAGATGATGCGTGAGTGCCCGGTAGCGTTACGCCTGCCGGGCACCTTACAAACGCCGCAACAGTCTCGCCGGGTTGCCGGCGTAAACCCCTTTCTCGGTGATGGACTTTGTCACCACGCTTCCCGCCCCAATCACCGCCCCATCGCAAATTGAGACAGCCAGAATGGTGGCCCCGCTGCCGATTGAAACGTCGTTGCCCACGCGAATGTGTCCCCAGCTGCGCCGGTCGGCATTGGGTTTACCGTCGCGGAACATATCGTTGGCGAACATCACCCCATGGCCAATGAAACAGCGCTCACCGACGGTGACGTACTCGCAGATGAAGGTATGGGACTGAATTTTGCTGTCAGCACCGATGTGCGAGTTAGCCTGGATTTCAACAAACGGGCCGATAAAGACGTTATCGCCCAGCGAACACTCATAAAGATTCGCGGGTTCGTAAATGACGACGTTTTCGCCGCAGACAACATGACGAATAGCCGCCTGGCGTTGCTCTGGCATACATCTCCTTAGACTGGCATCGACATAATATGGAGGGTGCTGGTTTGCGCCGCAGTGACGAAGAGGGTGTCTTTGACATGTTTCAGCCCCTGCGCTTCGTAAAACCGGCGTGCGCGAGGGTTCTTTTCGAGGACTTCCAGCCACAGCAGATTTTCCGAACAGGCTTTTGCCTGGCGAATCACTTCCGCAAGGAGTTGCTCGCCGTAGCGGTGTCCCGTGGCATCCGGCAATAAATAGAGTTTATGCAGGAGCGTCCCCGACAGCCCCTCGGGCTCGATGGTCTGCTGGGTTGAGAATTTTGCGAAACCGACTGGCATTTGTGCGCTGGCAATGAGCCAGTAAGTGCCCGGCTGCATCAGGCTGTCTGCTATCGCCTGCGGTGCGTATTCCTGCTCAAGAAAGGCGGCAAGCTCTGTCTGGCTTTCCCATAGATGCCCAAAGTGATGCCGGTAGCTGGCATACCCCATTTCACTCAGCTGTTTTGCATCATCCACGGTGGCGCGTTGAATGGTTAATTTCATCATCCCTTCGTCGAAATAAGCGTGTCACAGTGCAACATGCCACAGCGCTGAACATAATATAAACAAAAAATATAGATCACCGTCACATTTTTGCGTTATACAGGAACCTCGCCCTGGAGAATGAGGTGCTCTATGACATCCCTGACTCGCCCGCGCGTTGAGTTTATCTCAACAATCCTCCAGACCGTGCTGAACCTCGGTCTGCTGAGCCTTGGCCTGATACTGGTCGTCTTTTTAGGCAAAGAGACGGTGCATCTGGCAGATGTGCTGTTCGCCCCTGAACAAACCAGCAAATATGAGCTGGTGGAAGGCCTGGTGGTCTACTTTCTCTACTTTGAATTTATCGCGCTGATTGTGAAGTATTTCCAGTCAGGCTTTCACTTCCCGCTACGCTATTTTGTTTACATCGGGATCACCGCGATTGTGCGGCTGATCATCGTGGATCATACCTCCCCGCTCGACGTACTGATCTATTCGGCGGCGATCCTGCTGCTGGTGATCACGCTCTGGCTGTGCAATTCGAAACGGCTGAAACGGGAATAAAAAAATGGCGGCCCGGAGGCCGCCTAACAACAGTCACAAGTTGGGTCAATACAATACGTCTAAAGTTGAGGGTTGCAGTGGCATAACAAATGAAACTTAACCTTTCACACCGCCCGCCGTCAGGCCATTCACCAGCCAGCGCTGCGCCAGCAGGAACACGACGGTGATAGGGATGGCGGAAAGTACAGCCGCCGCAGCAAAGTCGCCCCACAAATAGTTCTGCGGATTGAGGTATTGCTGCATACCGACGGCCAGCGTATAGCTGTTTACATCACGCAGTAACAGGGAAGCGACCGGCACTTCGGTGATGGCTGCGATAAACGACAGGATAAAGACCACCGCCAGGATCGGCACCGACAGCGGCAGAAGCACCAGACGGAATGCCTGCCACGGAGTCGCGCCATCCAGCGCCGCCGCTTCTTCCAGCGAGCCGTCGATGGTTTCGAAATACCCTTTGATGGTCCACACATGCAGCGCGATACCGCCAAGATAGGCGAAGATGACGCCACCGTGGGTGTTCAGGCCGATAAACGGCACGTACTGGCCCAGTCGGTCAAACAAGGCATACAACGCCACCAGTGACAGTACCGCCGGGAACATCTGGAAAATCAGCATCCCTTTCAGCAGCGTGGCCTTACCCGGGAAACGCATACGGGCAAAGGCGTAAGCACAGGTCGTGGAGAGTGCGACAATACCAATCGCGGTAATCCCGGCAATTTTCACCGAGTTCCACAGCCATAACAGCACCGGGAACGGCGGTGGCGTGACGCGGCCATCCGCGTGTTCAACGCTGAAGCCCAGCGCTAACTTCCAGTGCTCCCAGGATATTTCATCCGGGATCAGGCTCCCGGTCGCGAAGTTACCGGCACGCAGGGAGATGGCGATGACCATCAGCAGCGGGAACATGATTGCCGCGATAAAAATCAGCAGCCCTAAATGCGTCGCGAAGAGGCGCAGTTTCTGAGATTTGGGTTGGACCATAGACATATTCTGTGCCCTCCTTAGTCGAATTTCATGCGTGTTGCTTTCAGGTTCACAATCGCCAGAGCGCCAACCAGCAGGAAGATCAGGGTGGCAATCGCTGCCGCCAGACCGAAGTCCTGACCGCCGCCGCCTTCGAAGGCGATACGGTAGGTGTAGCTGACGAGCAGGTCGGTATAGCCTGCCGGCGTGGTGGTGCCAAGACGGTCAGGCCCACCGTTGGTCAACAGCTGAATCAGCACGAAGTTGTTAAAGTTGAAGGCAAAGCTGGCAATCATCAGCGGCGTCAGCGGCTTAATGAGCAGCGGCAGCGTAATCTTAAAGAAATTCTGGAACGGACCCGCGCCATCCATTGCCGAGGCTTCGTACAAATCGTCCGGAATCGCCTTCAGCAGGCCCATGCACAGGATCATCATGTACGGATAACCGAGCCAGGTGTTCACGATGATAATCATCGAGCGGGCGGTGATCGGGTCGCTGAACCAGGCCGGTTTGATGCCGAACAGCGCGCTCAGCATCATGTTGATTTCACCGAAGCTCTGGTTAAACAGCCCTTTGAAAATCAGAATCGAGATAAACGACGGGACGGCATACGGCAGAATAAGCAGCACGCGGTAAATGGCTTTCCCTTTCAGAGATTCCCACTGCACCAGACACGCCAGCACCATGCCCACGGCAACGGTCAGGATCACCGTCAGTATGGAGAACACCACGGTCCAGACAAAGATGGCGAAGAACGGTTTCTGGATCCCTTCATCGGTGAAGACGCGGGTGAAGTTGTCCCAGCCTATCGTCACGGTGTAGCCCGGGCTGAGCTTGTCATCACCCCATTTGCCATCAGCCGTAATGGACTGGTAGAAACCAATGTCGTTGTTTGGACGGTACTTCACGCCGCTCTGGTTGTTGGTCAGCGTGCCGTCGTCCGCCAGCGTATAAAGCGGTTGTGTTCCGGAGAACTGGCGCAGTGAACTCATGGTCACTTTGCTTTCGTCCGGCAGTTGGGCGGTAAGCTGCGTCAGTGCCTGACGGTTCTGCGTAATGATGCGCAGGTTAGCGCGTTCGCCTTCCGGCAGGGCCGCAGCCTCTTTTAAGGCCAGCTTCTGCTCGCCGCCAAATTTGAAAGCGTCGGAGACATAATTTTTGCCGGTTTCTTCGTCAGTGAGTGCTAACTTCCACTCGCTGCCCGCAGGATACAGGCCGAAGTTAAAGGTTTTGCCCGCCTGATAAGAGCGGTCCATCAGCACCTGTTGGGCGCGTTCCTGCGCAAGCTGGTTGGTGCTGCTGTAGTTGGTGAACGCGATAGCAATGGTACAAATCAGCGGGAACAGGACAAACAGACCCATCCCGGCCACGCCCGGGTAAACATATCGCCAGGCATAGGCTTTACGGTTGGCGAAAATATACAGGCCAGCAGAGCTTAAAATCAGCGTCATGATGGCGAACAGATATTCCCCTTGTACGTACATTAAAACAACAAGGTAACCCACCAGCAGACACAGCAGACCCATTACAGACCACTTCAGGGCAGAGCTTTGCCACCAGTGTTTCTTTTTAATGACATCCATGGGGTTCTTCCTCTACAACACATTTTGTTCTCCCTCTCTCCGCAGGGGAGAGAGGGGATAAAAGCCTTACTTCGTGATACGACCCTGAGCATCTTTCAGCGCAGCATCAACCGTCTGACGACCGCTTGCTGCGTTGATGACGGCGGTACGGGTGGCGTACCAGAACGCTGCCATTTGTGGGATGTTCGGCATGATTTCGCCTTTCTGGGCGTTATCCATGGTTGCCGCGATACGTGGGTCTTTCGCCAGCTGATCCTGGAAGGATTTCAGCGCAACCGCGCCCAGCGGTTTGTCCTTGTTCACTTCATCCAGACCCTGATCGGTCAGCAGGTAGTTTTCCAGGAACTCTTTCGCCAGCTCTTTGTTCGGGCTGGCAGCGTTAATACCTGCGCTCAGCACGCCAACAAACGGTTTAGACGGCTTGCCTTTAAAGGTTGGCAGCAGGGTTACGCCGTAGTTGATTTTGCTCTTGTCGATGTTGGTCCAGGCCCACGGACCGTTGATGGTCATCGCGGTTTCGCCTTTGTTGAACGCCGCTTCTGCGATGGAGTAGTCGGTATCCGCGTTCATGTGTTTGTTCTTAATGAGGTCAACCAGGAAGGTCAGGCCTGCTTTCGCGCCAGCGTTGTCCACGCCCACGTCTTTCACGTCATATTTGCCGTTTTCAAATTTGAACGCGTAACCGCCGTCGGCAGCAATCAGCGGCCAGGTGAAGTACGGTTCCTGCAGGTTGAACATCAGCGCGCTCTTACCTTTCGCCTTCAGCTCTTTATCCAGTTTCGGGATCTCTTCCCAGGTTTTCGGTGGGTTGGGTACCAGGTCTTTGTTGTAAATCAGAGACAGTGCTTCTACCGCGATTGGGTAAGCGATGATCTTGCCGTTATAGCGAACGGCATCCCAGGTGAACGGGTACAGTTTGTCCTGGAAAGCTTTGTCTGGCGTCACTTCAGCCAGCAGACCCGACTGCGCGTAGCCACCGAAACGGTCATGTGCCCAGAAGATGATGTCCGGACCGTCACCCGTTGCAGCCACCTGCGGGAATTTCTCTTCCAGTTTGTCCGGGTGTTCAATGGTAACTTTGATACCGGTGTCTTTCTCGAATTTCTTGCCCACTTCGGCCAGGCCGTTATAGCCTTTATCGCCGTTAATCCAGATAACCAGCTTACCTTCTTCAATTTTGGCGAGAGCCGGTGCGGAAATCATCATTGCTGCAAGGGCGGACAATGCGAAAACGCGTGCGCCAGTCTTGATCTTCATATCTGCCATCCTTTTTTGGTGATGTGCTCGTGGATACACTGAGGTGGTTCAACGTGACTCAGTCTCCTTATTTGACATCCTCTTTCCATCCTCCCAACCCCTACGCCCCACCCCCCGTTTGTGTGATCTCCGTTACATAAATTTAAGTTATGAGTGCTGGCGCACATAAAAACACAGTGAATTTTGCAGGTGGCTTCACGAATTTCGCCTCAGCCCTCCAGCGGCGGTCGCAGAGCCTGCTCTCTCATCCTCCCGCCTCCTCCCCCATAAAAAAGCCGGGGGGTGGAGGATTCACGAAAGTAATGGATACCCCATAGTGAACTTATCTTGAATGTTTCTGTCGGTGACAGGTTGTAACGAAGGGAGAAGGGCATGGCGAGCGTACAGCTGCGTAATGTAACGAAAGCCTGGGGTGACGTTGTGGTGTCGAAAGACATCAATCTGGACATCCACGATGGTGAATTCGTGGTATTTGTCGGCCCATCTGGCTGCGGTAAATCAACTCTGCTGCGTATGATTGCCGGTCTTGAAACCATCACCAGCGGCGATTTGCTGATTGGTGATACCCGAATGAATGACATTCCGCCTGCCGAACGTGGCGTCGGCATGGTTTTCCAGTCTTATGCACTCTATCCCCACCTTTCCGTAGCCGAGAACATGTCCTTCGGTCTGAAGCTGGCGGGCGCGAAAAAAGAGGTGATTAACCAGCGCGTCACGCAGGTGGCGGAAGTGTTACAGCTGGCACACCTGCTTGAGCGTAAACCAAAAGCCCTTTCCGGTGGTCAGCGTCAGCGTGTGGCAATTGGCCGTACGCTGGTCGCCGAACCGCGCGTGTTCCTGCTCGATGAACCGCTTTCTAACCTGGATGCCGCCCTGCGCGTCCAGATGCGTATCGAAATCTCCCGTCTGCACAAACGTCTTGGCCGCACGATGATTTACGTCACCCACGATCAGGTCGAAGCGATGACGCTGGCCGACAAAATTGTGGTGCTGGACGCCGGTCGCGTGGCGCAGGTGGGTAAACCGCTGGAGCTTTATCACTACCCGGCAGACCGCTTTGTTGCGGGCTTTATTGGCTCGCCAAAGATGAACTTCCTGCCCGTAAAAGTGACCGCGACAGCCATTGAACAGGTACAGGTGGAGCTGCCAAACCGTCAGCAAGTGTGGCTGCCGGTCGACAGCGCCAACGTACAGGTGGGGGCCAATATGTCCCTCGGTATTCGTCCTGAGCATTTACTGCCGAGCCACATCGCCGATGTGACGCTGGAAGGTGACGTTCAGGTCGTCGAACAACTTGGTCACGAAACACAGATTCATATCCAGATCCCCGCCATCCGTCAGAACCTGGTCTACCGCCAGAATGACGTGGTGTTGGTAGAAGAGGGTGCCACATTCGCTATCGGTTTGCCGCCAGAGCGTTGCCATCTGTTCCGTGAGGATGGCACCGCATGTCGTCGGTTGCACAAAGAGCCAGGCGTTTAAGCATTCCAATTACAAAGAAAAGCAATGATCTCAGGAGATAGAATGATGATTACTCTGCGCAAACTTCCTCTGGCAATCGCCGTGACGGCAGGCATTTTGTCTGCACACGCGGGTGCCGTGGACTTTAAAGGTTATGCTCGTTCTGGCATAGGCTGGACCGGGAGTGGCGGTGAACAACAATGTTTCCAGGCAACCGGTGCACAAAGTAAATACCGTCTCGGTAACGAATGTGAAACCTACGCCGAATTGAAACTGGGTCAGGAAGTGTGGAAAGAGGGCGATAAGAGCTTCTATTTCGACACTAACGTTGCGTATTCCGTTTCTCAGCAGAATGACTGGGAATCCACCAGCCCGGCCTTCCGTGAAGCAAACGTGCAGGGTAAAAACCTGATTGAATGGCTGCCAGGCTCCACCATCTGGGCCGGTAAGCGTTTCTATCAGCGTCATGACGTCCACATGATCGACTTCTACTACTGGGATATCTCTGGTCCTGGTGCGGGTATCGAAAACATCGATCTGGGCTTCGGTAAACTGTCTCTGGCCGCGACCCGTTCTTCTGAGTCCGGCGGTTCTGCAACCTTCGCCGATCGTGATGCGAACGGCGACCGTATTTATGACAACGTAGTACCAAACGATGTCTTCGACGTCCGTCTGGCCGGCCTGGAAACCAACCCGGGTGGTACACTGGAACTGGGTGTTGACTATGGTCACACCAACATTCCTGACGATTACTATCTGCAGCCTGGCGCCTCTAAAGATGGCTGGCTGTTCACCGCTGAACACACCCAGAGCATGTTGAAAGGCTTCAACAAGTTCGTGCTGCAGTACGGTACGGACTCTATGACCTCTAACGGCAAAGGTATTCCGCAGGGCGGTAGCATTGATAACGACGGTTCCATGTGGCGGGTGCTGGACCACGGTGCAATCACCCTGGCAGACCGTTGGGACCTGATGTACGTCGGTATGTACCAGAATATCGATCGTGACAACAACAATGGTACAGAGTGGTGGACTGTCGGCGTGCGTCCAATGTTCAAATGGACGCCAATCATGAGCACCCTGCTTGAAGTGGGCTACGACAACGTTAAGTCTCAGAAAACTGACGAGAAAAACAGCCAATACAAAATCACCCTGGCACAGCAATGGCAGGCAGGCGACAGCA
Source organism: Enterobacter sp. J49 (assembly GCF_002148625.1). Lineage (NCBI taxonomy): Bacteria > Pseudomonadati > Pseudomonadota > Gammaproteobacteria > Enterobacterales > Enterobacteriaceae > Enterobacter > Enterobacter sp. J49. Next base: position 81,904 of record NZ_MWPY01000023.1, on the reverse strand, counting down.
TCTGGTCTCGCCCGGCTATCCGTGTCTTCGCAACCTACGCGAAGTGGGATGAGAAATGGGGCTATGCGAACAACGACTCAGGCGCAGGTTACACCTCTGGCGTAGCGTATAGCGACACTTCCGCGAAAACCTTCAGCCGTGGCGACTCCGACGAGTGGACCTTCGGTGCCCAGATGGAAATCTGGTGGTAATTCGGTAGACCTGACGTAATGACCTAAAAAGAGGGGCGCAAGCCCCTCTATCCTTAGGGTGCTGCGCGCTATTGCCTGGCCACCGCAGTGCTCACGCTATCAGAGGTAATAACAATGAAAATGAAGAAAAGTCTCGTCGCGCTGTGCCTCTCTGCGGGGCTGCTGGCCTGTGTTCCGGCGATCACCTTCGCAGATGTCAATTTCGTGCCACAAAATACCAGCGCTGCGCCTGCCATCCCGGCGGCGGCGCTCCAGCAACTGACCTGGACGCCGGTTGACCAATCCAAAACCCAGTCAACCCAACTTTCTGCGGCAGGCCAACAGCTTAACGTGCCGGGGATTGCCGGTCCGGTTGCCGCTTTCAGCGTCCCGGCCAATATTGGTGAGCTGACCCTGACGCTGACCAGCGAAGTAAGCAAGCAGACCAGCGTATTTGCGCCTAACGTCCTGATTCTGGATCAAAACCTGACGCCATCTGCCTTCTTCCCGAGTGACTATTTTAGCTACCAGGAACCTGGCGTCATGAGCGCTGACCGCCTCGAAGGCAAAATGCGCCTGACGCCTGCTCTGGGACAGCAGAAGATTTATGTCCTGGTCTTCACCACGGACAAAGATTTGCAGCAGACCACTAAGCTCACCGACCCGGCAAAAGCCTATGCCAAAGGAACCGGTAACTCTGTTCCGGATATCCCGGATCCGTTAGCGCGTCATGTCACCGACGGGTTGCTGAAGCTGAAAGTCTCAACAAACAGTGCTTCCAGCGTACTGGTTGGCCCTCTGTTTGGTTCATCCGGTACAGGCCCGGTCACGGTGGGGAACACTGCTGCGCCTGTGTATGCCGCACCCGTTGCTACGGCGGCGGCTCCGGCTGCAACCGCAGCCCCAGCTCCGGCGAAGAAAGCCGAGCCGGTACTGAACGACACCGAAGAATACTTCAATAACGCCATTAAGCAGGCGGTGAAGCGCGGCGATGTCGACAAAGCGCTGAAACTGCTTGATGAAGCCGAACGTTTAGGTTCAACCACTGCCCGTTCCACCTTTATCAGCAGTGTAAAAGGCAAGGGGTAACCGTTTCCCCACAGTGCTGATTTGTTAGTAGTTTAGTGCGCCTGAGTGGGCGCACTTTTTTTGGTGTCACACGGGCTGTTGCGCTCTTGTTGCGATCGTGATCGTTAAATAACGTTTGGCCCCCCTCAATCCGCTTTTCTGCGATACAATGCCATTACGTTATGTATCGGAGAGTCTGGCATGTCACACCCCGCGCTAACGCAACTGCGTGCGCTGCGCTATTTCGACCAAATACCTGCGCTTGACCCGGAGCAACTGGACTGGCTGCTGCTGGAAGATTCCATGACTAAACGTTTCGAGCAGCAGGGCAAAACCGTTACGGTGACCCTGGTTCAGGAAGGGTTTGTCTCTTGCGCTGAGATCGCCTCTGAGCTGCCGCTGTTGCCGCAGGAAGAACGCTACTGGCTGCGCGAAATTTTACTCTGTGCAGACGGTGAGCCATGGCTTGCCGGACGAACGGTCGTTCCCGAGTCCACCCTTTCCGGGCCAGAGCTGGCGCTACAACGGCTGGGGAATACGCCGCTGGGGCGCTATCTTTTCACGTCATCCGAGCTTACCCGGGATTTTATTGAGATTGGTCGCGATGCCGAACTGTGGGGGCGTCGTTCCCGCCTTCGCCTGAGCGGTAAACCGTTAATACTGACGGAGCTTTTTTTACCGGCATCGCCGTTGTACTAAGAGGAAGAAAAAATGGAGTGGAGCCTGACGCAGAATAAGCTGTTGGCTTATCACCGCTTGATGCGTACAGATAAACCCATCGGCGCGCTGTTGCTGCTGTGGCCGACCCTATGGGCGCTATGGGTAGCAACACCAGGGGTACCGCCGCTGTGGATCCTGGGGGTGTTCATTGCAGGCGTCTGGCTGATGCGTGCGGCGGGCTGCGTGGTCAATGACTATGCAGATCGTAAATTCGACGGGCACGTAAAACGTACGGCCCATCGTCCGTTGCCCAGCGGGCAAGTGACCGAAAAAGAGGCCCGTACGTTGTTTATCGTACTGGTGTTGCTCTCTTTCCTGCTGGTGTTAACCCTGAACACCATGACCATTCTGCTTTCAGTTGCGGCCCTGGCTCTGGCCTGGGTTTATCCGTTCATGAAGCGCTACACCCACCTGCCTCAGGTGGTACTGGGCGCGGCGTTTGGCTGGTCGATCCCGATGGCGTTTGCAGCGGTGAGTGAGTCCGTCCCGTTAAGCTGCTGGCTGATGTTCCTGGCGAACATTCTCTGGGCCGTGGCATACGACACGCAATACGCGATGGTAGACCGCGACGATGACCTGAAGATTGGCATTAAATCGACGGCGATCCTCTTCGGACGTCATGACAAGCTGATCATCGGTATCCTGCAGGTTGCGGTGCTGGCGTTGATGGTGACGATGGGTTACCTGAACGGGCTCAACTGGGCGTTTTACTGGGCCGTGCTGGTGGCGGGAATGCTGTTTGTCTACCAGCAGAAGCTGATTGCGAAACGGGAGCGTGAAGCCTGCTTCAAGGCGTTTATGAATAACAACTATGTCGGTCTGGTGCTGTTTTTAGGGCTGGCGATGAGCTACTTTTCGTAAAAAAACGGCAGCCAGAAGGCTGCCGTTTTTGCTTTCATCACAGGTCATCAGACCGCTGCACGCTTCACTCGCCTTGCGTCGCACTTTCAATCGTTAAACGCACATCAGACGTGATCAGTTCGGCCAGCATCTGGTACACCTTCAGCGTCTCTTCCGGCTCGGCATCGCCCGTATCACTGATAAACCCTTCATCACGCAGCGTCAGCACCAGAGAGCTGAAGACCGCTTTGTCGAAGAATTCCGGGGCGTTAATCCCGTGCAGAACAGACAGGCGCTGTGCCAGCGTCCGGCTCTCTTTCTCGAGCGTACCGCGGTTAATGGACGGATTCGCGCTCAGCAACCAGAAGGTGATGGCGTAGCGCTGCAGCGTTTCACGCGCGCCCGCCGCCAGCAGTTGCAGGGTACGGGACCGTGACGGATTGATATGCAGCTCGTCGTTCGTGACGGTAATCAGCCCCTGACGACGCAGCTCTTCGGTCAGTTTATCCAGCTCAGTCGCCAGTTCGTCCTTGTCCCAGCGCAGGAACAGCTCCGCTTTCAGCATTGGATAGAGCGTTTCAACATGACGCAACAGCTCCTGACGCGAGATGCGACGATGCTGGGTGATGATGGCCGCCATGAGCGAGGGCAGCATCAGCATATGCGCGATGTTGTTGCGATAGTAAGTCATCAGCACCGCCTGCTCACGCGGGAGAATGATGATGTCGCCGATGGTGTCCTTTTCGACTTCAAACTTGTTCATCTGCAGGGCATGCTCGATAAGCTCGCTTGCCGTGCTTACCGGTACGGTCGAATCCACCGAGTACGGCACGTTGCGCATCATATCCAGATAGCAATCCAGCTGCTCCGTAAGCTGTTCACGGGTCAGTGAACGCTGACGAGAGGCCAGAAGCGCCGTACAGCACAGGTTCATGGCGTTTGCCGCACCGGCGTTGTTAATACGCACCATCAGTTCAGAGGCGATGCTGTTGACCGTAGGCGTCAGCCAGGCCGGGCGAATCGCTTCGATAGGATCGATAGACTCGCGCCACTCCGGAACATGGTTGTTCAGGTAGGTCATCAGCGGCATCGGCTCGCCAAAGTTGACGTAGCCCTGGCCAAGGTTGCGTAACTTGCTCAGGCCGCGCAGCATCTGCGGCAGGCTCTCTTTCTCTTTGGTCGCACCGCGCAGCTCTTTGGCGTAGGTGCCCACTTCCATCACGTGCTCGTAGCCAATGTAGATGGGTACCAGCGTGATCGGGCGGGTTCCCCCGCGCAGCATCGCCTGAATGGTCATCGACAGCGTGCCGGTTTTAGGATCGAGCAGACGACCGGTACGGGAGCGACCCCCTTCCACGAAGTATTCAACGGAATAACCGCGGCTGAACAGCTCGCCAAGATATTCACGGAATACGGTGGAGTAGAGCTTGTTGCCCTTAAAGGTACGACGAATAAAGAACGCCCCCAGGCGACGGAAAATCGGGCCGGCTGGCCAGAAGTTCAGGTTAATGCCGGCAGCGATGTGCGGCGGTACCAGACCCTGGTGATAGAGCACATAGGAGAGGAGCAGATAGTCCATGTGGCTGCGGTGGCAGGGGACATAGACAATCTCATGGCCATCATGGGCCAGCTGGCGTACGCGCTCGGCGTTATGAACGTTGATTCCCTGATAGAGGCGGTTCCACGTAAAGCCCAGAATACGATCGGAAAGACGAATCATCTCGTAAGAGAAGTTCGCGGCAATCTCTTCCATCAGCGCAATAGCGTTCTGCTGTGCTTTCTCATGGGAAATCTTTTTGCTGCGCGCTTCGTCTTCAACGGCTCTGGCAATCGCTTTGGAGGCCAGCAGCTTGTTGAAGAGGTCCTGACGTGCAGGAAGACGCGGGCCGACGGCAGCCAGACGCTGACGGGCGAAGTGCATACGCGCCACGCGCGCCAGTTTCTGCGCGATAATCTTGTCGGTGCCGTGTTCGTCCGCCATACGGCGCAGCGAAACGGACGGGGAGAAACGCACGAAGCTGTCACGTCCCAGCCAGGAGACCGCGAAGAATTTCTGAATGCCGTTAAGCATGCGCAGCGGTGGGTTCTCTTCACCTTTCTCTCTGCCCGGGCGACGACCAAACATCACCGATACCGGCACCATCTGCACATCCAGACCCGGATTGCTGCGGTGCAGGTCGAGATAGTCGTGGAAAAGCTTGATGGACTCTTCCTTTGGCGTGTAATAGGTAAACACGCGCGGCCCGCCGTGAATGAACACATAGCGCGGCAGCAGAGTGCCGTCGACTTCGAGGGGTTCAAGCGGGTCAGGTAAATCATGCGCCAGACACTGGGCGCGAAGCGTCAGTAGGTCTGCCTTCGAGTTATAAGGCAAAACGTACATAATTGGGCGTGACGTATCGAGCCCCAATTCCAGCGCGGGTTCCGCTGGGATAGACTTGCTTTTTACCAGGACGCTTAATGGTAAATTAAGTAATTTGTAGTAAATTCGTGGCCAGCCGGACATAAACGATGTAAAGCCTCTGGTTAATAATGCAATTGCGGCGCAAGGATAACAGAAAGCGCGCAAAATTTCTGTTGTTACCCGTCATACTTCAGGCAGCAGCGAAACACGCTGCGCCTACTGTTACTGACGCTATTTTAATTAAAAGGTTCTTTTAATGGCCAATAATACCACTGGGTTAACCCGAATCATCAAAGCCGCCGGCTATTCATGGAAAGGTTTCCGTGCCGCGTGGGTCAATGAAGCCGCGTTTCGCCAGGAGGGCGTCGCCGCTATCATCGCGGTGATTATCGCCTGTTTCCTTGATGTTGATGCGATTACCCGCGTTTTGTTGATCGGCTCCGTGCTGTTGGTGATGATAGTGGAAATTCTCAATAGCGCTATTGAGGCCGTGGTGGACCGTATCGGCTCTGATTTCCATGAGCTCTCCGGCCGGGCGAAAGACATGGGGTCTGCTGCCGTATTGCTGGCGATTATCACTGCGGTCATCACCTGGGTCATGCTGCTTTGGTCACATTTCCGATAAGCCTCGAGAAATAATTAAGTCCCTGGTTTTTTGTGCAGTTTTTGGTTCCAAAATCGCCTTTGACTGTATATACTCACAGCATAACTGTATATACACCCAGGGGGCGGAATGAAAGCGTTAACGACCAGGCAGCAAGAGGTGTTTGATCTCATCCGGGATCATATCGGCCAGACGGGTATGCCACCCACGCGTGCGGAGATCGCTCAGCGTCTGGGTTTCCGTTCTCCGAATGCTGCCGAAGAACACCTGAAAGCGCTGGCGCGTAAAGGCGTCATTGAGATTGTATCGGGCGCTTCGCGTGGCATCCGTCTGCTGGTGGAAGAAGAGACAGGCATTCCGCTGGTGGGCCGTGTCGCGGCAGGTGAACCTTTGCTGGCACAACAGCATATTGAAGGTCACTACCAGGTTGACCCGGGCATGTTTAAACCGAGCGCAGATTTCCTGCTGCGCGTCAGCGGCATGTCGATGAAAGATATCGGTATTCTGGACGGCGATCTGCTCGCAGTTCATAAAACCCAGGACGTGCGCAACGGGCAAGTTGTGGTCGCGCGTATTGACGATGAAGTTACCGTTAAGCGTCTGAAAAAGCAGGGTAACACCGTCCAGTTACTGCCTGAAAACAACGAGTTCTCCCCGATTGTGGTGGATCTCCGCGAACATAACTTCTCTATTGAAGGGCTGGCTGTTGGGGTTATCCGCAACGGTGAATGGCTGTAATCATGTCATAACAGGCTACGGACCTGCCGTAGCCTGATTCAATCTCCACTGCCGGTATTTTTCATGTCACTGCTGACGACATCAGATAAGGCATTGTGGCGTCTTGCACTGCCAATGATTTTTTCCAACATCACCGTCCCTCTGCTGGGACTGGTAGACACGGCTGTTATTGGTCATCTGGATTCCCCCGTTTATCTGGGCGGCGTCGCGATCGGCGCGACGGCAACCAGCTTCCTTTTTATGCTGCTGCTCTTTTTGCGCATGAGTACCACCGGGCTTACGGCTCAGGCGTACGGCGCAAAAGATCCGTTGCGTCTGGCGCGTGCGCTGGTACAACCTTTGATCCTTGCCCTGGGCGCGGGTGCGCTGATCGTGGTGTTGCGCACGCCACTGATTGATCTGGCGCTGCATGTCGTTGGCGGGAGCGAGGCGGTACTTGAGCAGGCGCGGCGCTTCCTTGAAATTCGCTGGCTCAGCGCGCCTGCATCACTGGCGAACCTGGTTCTGCTTGGCTGGTTACTCGGCGTGCAGTATGCCCGTGCGCCAGTCATTCTGCTGGTGGCAGGTAATCTTCTCAACATCGTGCTTGATGTCTGGCTGGTCATGGGCCTGCATATGAACGTGCAGGGCGCCGCCCTGGCGACGGCAATTGCAGAATACGGTACCTTTTTCATCGGCCTGTGGATGGTCTGGCGCGTGCTGGCCCTGCGCGGTATCTCGCTTGCGATGCTCAAAACCGCGTGGCGCGGTAATATCCGCACGCTGCTGGCGCTTAACCGCGACATTATGCTGCGCTCGTTGCTGCTTCAGCTCTGCTTTGGCGCGCTGACGGTCTTTGGGGCGCGACTTGGGCCGGAGATCGTCGCGGTTAATGCGGTCCTGATGACGCTGCTCACCTTTACCGCGTATGCGCTGGATGGCTTTGCCTATGCCGTTGAAGCCCATTCCGGGCAAGCGTATGGTGCACGCGAAAGCGGCCAGCTCCGCGAGGTGTGGCGGGCCGCCTGTCGTCAGTCAGGCCTGGTGGCGCTGGCGTTTGCACTCATTTACGCCTGTCTGGGTGAACAGATCGTTGCCTTACTCACCTCCCTCCCATCGCTGCGCGAACTGGCGAGTCACTATCTCTTCTGGCAGGCAATCTTACCGGTGGTGGGCGTGTGGTGTTATCTGCTGGACGGCATGTTTATTGGCGCGACGCGAGGTGCGGAGATGCGCAATAGCATGGCGGTCGCTGCGGCGGGATTTGGTCTGACGTTGCTGACGCTGCCGTATCTGGGCAACCACGGTTTGTGGCTGGCTCTGGCGGTTTTCCTCGCGTTACGTGGCCTGTCGCTGGCCTTTATCTGGCATCGTCACTGGCGAAATAACACTTGGCTGCCTTCCCGCCACGATATATCGTGACGGTTAAAGATTCCGAATATAAAAACAACTGCCGGATCCTTAACTACAATAATAATCACGTCCAGCAGAAAAGAACGAAGCGGACGAAACTTACAGACGCTTAACACGAGGACACGATTATGAATAAAGACGAAATCGGCGGCAACTGGAAGCAGTTCAAAGGTAAAGCGAAAGAACAGTGGGGTAAGCTGACGGATGATGATATGACCATCATCGAAGGTAAACGCGATCAGCTGGTGGGTAAAATTCAGGAACGTTACGGCTACGAGAAAGATCGTGCTGAAAACGAAGTGAAAGACTGGGAAACCCGTAACGATTATCGCTGGTAATCCTTTACTCCCCCTGAGGGCGGCTTCGGGCCGCCTTTTCTTTTGCCGTTAACGCGGCTTTTTCTTCACCAGTACAGAATGGTCGTGCTGGCACTCATCCTGGTGACGACAGGCTTCTACCTCTACGCAGGCTGAGCACAGGCCGTGCGCTTCAATCACGTTATGACGCAACGCAAAGCCCATTTTGGCTGCCAGCGTATGCATAATATCTTCAACGCCTTCCGCACCTTCTTCCTTCACGCTGCCGCAGCGATCGCAGATAAACATGGCCGACGTATGGGTTGGCTGATCGAACAGATGGCACAGCACATAGCTGTTTGTCGATTCAACTTTATGCACAAAGCCCTGTTCCAGCAGGAAATCCAGCGCGCGGTACACCGTTGGCGGTTTAGCCTGTGGCTCGCTTTCGCGCAGCAGATCAAGCAGATCGTACGCGCTGATCGCGCCCTGCTGCAGGCTCATCAAACGTAATACTTCAAGGCGCTGCGGAGTCAGGCGCACATTGCGTTGCACGCACAGCTTTTCTGCCTGCGCTAACAGCTCTTTTGTGGACTTATCCATTTAGCACCCCGGATGTTATAGGCTGGAAAACCCCCACTTTATCATGTTCTGCTAAAAACACCGAGATCCGCCAGGCTGTGCTATACCTGACGCAACGCAATCCGGGGAATAAACGATGAAAAGACCTGACTGTATTCGACACTGGCGCGACGTAGAAGGCGCAGATGACTCAACCTATCCCGACAGTAGTGAACGTTTTTCCATTGGCGCACCGCTGGCGCGTAAGCTCGGCCTTGGACGCATTGGTATACACCATGAGCGCTTACCGCCAGGCCGACGGACCTCTTATCCTCATGCTGAAAGCGACGAAGAAGAGTTTATCTACGTGCTTGAAGGCTACCCTGAAGCCTGGATTAACGGATATTTATGGAAACTTGAACCTGGCGACAGCGTGGGCTTTCCCGCCGGAACCGGGGTCTGTCATACCTTCATCAACAACACCAACGAAGAGGTACGGCTCCTGGTGGTGGGTGAGGCCAACAAGAAGCATAACCGTATCTATTATCCGCTTAATCCGGAGTACGCCGCCACGCGCGAAGATCGCTGGGTAGACCACCCTCCTCAGTTTTTCGGACCGCACGATGGAAAACCTGGGAAAAAATAATTTCCTCTTCTATAAATATTGAGGGCCGTCACAAATAACAACAGGCCTGGCGGGAATTTAACTTAAGGAAATAGCGGGTCTTTTTGCACTTATTCACAGCAATAGTTCGTTCCTGTTTGGGAGATAACAGACAGGGGTTATTTAATAACAGACTATAAGACGAGCATACTGTGAAAAAACATTTTAAATTTTCGGTGGTTAGCATCGCTGTCTCCTTGTTTATGGCAAATCAGGCGGGAGCAGCCAATACCTGGACAGAATCACGTAGCGACGCCATGGGGGGCACGGGTGTCGCGGCCGGAAACTATGGCAGCGGGGCGTTAATCAACCCTGCGCTACTGGCGAAGGCGAAACCGGACGACGATGTGACGGTCATTTTACCGTCCGCTGGCGTGCAGGTGACCGATGAAGACAATCTTCAGGATGAGATTGATACCATCAATGATAAAATCAACCATTACAAAGACGTGGTTGATAACCTTACACCGATTGAGATCATTACCAACCCGTTAGGTTCCATCAACCAGTTCCAGGGCGCGGCGAAAGATCTCGCCGATGAGCTGGACTATCTTAAGGGCAAAACGGCACGCGCCACGGCGGGTGCGGGGATAGCCGTCAGTATTCCTAACGATGTCCTTTCCGTGGCCTTTATGGCTAAAGGCTATGCCCACGGACGCGTCAGTTCTTCTATTGATCAGCAAGATATTGATTACCTGCGCGGTATTCAACGCAGCGATGCGGTGGCTGCCGGCGTTGCACTGGACGCTGCGCTGAACGGCACCGATCAAATCACGAAAAACCTCAACTCAACGGCGTCTGGCCGGGCGGCAATTGTCTCCGACTATGGTATCGCGGTGGCGCGTCAGTTCGAGCTTGGCGGTGTTCCGGTGTCTGTTGGCGTCACTCCAAAACTGCAAAAGACCTGGGTCTATAACTACACCACCTCCATTTACGATTATGACAGCAACAAGTGGAATGACAGCCGCTACCGTACTGACGACACCGGCTTTAACGTTGATGCCGGTATCGCGGCCGATTTTGGTGAGCACTGGACGGTCGGCGTGAGCGGGCAAAACCTGATGTCACGCGATATCGACACCAAAGACATTCGTATCCGCAACGGGCGCACGGGGGAGGTGGTGAGCTATAAAGACACCTACCAGATCCGCCCTCTGGTTACCGCGGGTGCCGCCTGGCATAACGATCTGGTGACGTTAACCGCCGATGGCGATCTGACGGAAACCAAAGGCTTCAAAAGCGAAGACACTTCTCAGTATGTTGGCGTAGGCGCCGAAGTGACGCCGCTGAACTGGCTGGCGGTGCGTGCGGGTTTCCGTGCTGACATGAAAGGTAATGACAGCAATGTCTTCACAGGCGGTGTCGGTTTTGCACCGTTTAACACGGTCCATGTCGACCTGATGGGCCTGTATGGTGAAGACGAGACCTGGGGCGCAGGCGCCCAGCTGAGCATGACCTTCTAAAGTGCACCGGAGGCGCTGCGCCTCCGGCTTTTCTTTGTGCTATAGTAGCGCCCCCTTTTCACCAGATGCTTAAAACTTCGCCATGTCGTCAGAATTACAGACTGCTTTCCCTGCACACCGTTTCTCCATTGCGCCGATGCTCGACTGGACGGACAGACACTGTCGCTACTTCCTGCGTCAGCTCTCCCGCCATACGTTGCTGTACACTGAAATGGTGACCACCGGAGCAATTATTCACGGAAAGGGCGACTATCTGGCCTACAGCGAAGAAGAGCATCCGGTTGCGCTGCAGCTTGGCGGTAGCGATCCCGCTGCGCTGGCGCAGTGTGCGAAGCTTGCAGAAGCGCGCGGCTATGACGAGATTAACCTTAACGTTGGCTGTCCGTCTGATCGTGTGCAGAACGGCATGTTCGGCGCGTGTCTGATGGGCAATGCATCCCTGGTGGCAGACTGCATCAAGGCGATGCGCGATGTGGTTTCCATTCCGGTGACGGTCAAGACCCGTATCGGCATTGACGACCAGGACAGCTACGAATTTCTCTGCGATTTTATCAATACGGTCTCCGGGAAAGGCGAGTGCGAGATGTTTATCATCCATGCGCGTAAAGCCTGGCTCTCCGGACTTAGCCCGAAAGAGAACCGTGAAATCCCGCCGCTGGACTACCCGCGCGTGTACCAGCTAAAACGTGACTTCCCGCAGCTCACGATGTCGATCAACGGCGGCATTAAATCGCTGGAAGAGGCCAAAACACACCTGGAGCATATGGATGGCGTAATGGTCGGGCGCGAGGCGTATCAAAATCCAGGCATTCTGGCGACGGTCGACAGGGAAATCTTTGGCGTTGAAGGCGCAGATACCGACCCGGTGGCCGTGGTACGCGCCATGTATCCCTACATTGAGCGTGAGCTGAGTAACGGGACGTACCTTGGTCATATCACCCGTCATATGCTGGGCCTGTTCCAGGGGATCCCGGGAGCACGCCAGTGGCGTCGCTACCTTAGCGAGAACGCGCATAAAGCCGGTGCAGACATCGAGGTGCTGGAACACGCGCTACGTCTGGTCGCTGATAAGCGATAATTTTCGCTAAAAGATCGTCAAATTCACCACGCCTCGCACGCCCGTGCGGGGCGTTTTGCTTTAAGAACAGCGGGTTATGGTTGGCATGATTCTTGTAATGATCGCGGTATCATTTGGGAACGCGTGGGAGAGCACCATGTTAGAACTACTTTTTGTGATTGGCTTTTTTGTCATGCTGATGATGACGGGGATTTCCCTGCTCGGGATTCTGGCGGCTATCGTCGTGGCGACGGTGGTCATGTTTATCGGGGGATTATTTGCCCTGACGCTGAAGCTCCTGCCGTGGCTGTTGCTGGCCATTGCCGTGGTGTGGGTGATACGGGCGATTAAATCACCAAAACTGCCCACTTATCAGCGCAATAACCGTTTTCGTTACTAAGGTATTGAGGTGTTCGTCACATACCTGCAACTTTTCCGGCAGCATTGCTTAGAACAGAATAGGATTTACTTATCGAATCTGTCACTATGACTGCCGCTAAACAATTCATCGAGCTGTACCCTACATACAGCCGAACTAAAAAAAAGAAAGGGCTTCCCATGGGAAGCCCAATTTCTTTTTAGGGGTCAGGGAATTAACAGACTTGAACCCTGTGTTGCTCTGCTCTCCAGCACCTCATGTGCTCGCCTGGCATCGGTTAGTGCGTATTTCTGCGCCTCCGCCACATCCACTTTAATCACGCCGCTGGCGATCAGCGAAAAGAGCTCGTTGCTGGCCTCGATCAGCTCTTCCCGGTTAGTGATATACCCCTGCAGGGAAGGGCGAGTCACATACAGCGACCCTTTCTGGTTGAGAATGCCAAGATTAATGCCGGTCACGGCGCCCGAGGCGTTGCCGAAGCTCACCATCAGCCCGCGACGCTGCAGACAATCCAGCGACGCCTCCCAGGTATCTTTACCCACCGAGTCATAAACCACGCGCACCTTTTTGCCGTTGGTTATCTCTTTGAGGCGCTCAGCAATGCTCTCTTCACGGTAGTTAATCACCTGCCAGGCGCCGGCCTGAAGCGCGCGCTGGGCTTTTTGTGCACTGCCCACCGTGCCGATAAGTTTTGCACCGAGCGCTTTGGCCCACTGACAGGCGATCAGCCCCACGCCGCCCGCTGCGGCATGAAACAGGAACTGCTCGTCAGGTTTGATCTCATAGGTTTTGCGCAGCAGATAATAGACCGTGAGTCCTTTCAGGAAAGAGGCGGCCGCTTGTTCAAACGAGATGGCATTTGGCAGAAGGGCGGCTTTATCGGCCGGCACGTTGTGCACGGAGCTGTAGGCACCCAGCGCGGATTGCGCGTACACCACGCGATCGCCCTCTTTAATATGCTTAACGGCACTGCCCACTTTGAGCACGACGCCTGCCGCTTCCGTTCCCAGTCCGCTTGGCATGGAGGGAGGCGGATAGAGACCGCCGCGAATATACGTGTCGATGTAGTTAATGCCGATGGCTTTGTTTTCAACCTGAACTTCGTTTTCACCAGGCGCTGCGGGGGTAAACTCCACCGCGTTTAACACTTCTGGCCCACCATGTTTCTGGAATTCAATGCGCGTTGCCATGCTCCCTCCGTCAGAAAAATATGGTAATCTTTCGACCCACTCTTTATCTCGGTAACTCCATTCACTATGGCAGGAAACAAACCCTTCAACAAACAGACTGAACCTCGCGAGCGTGATTTCCAGGTCGCAGGATTAAAAGTCCCGCCGCACTCGATTGAAGCGGAACAGTCGGTGTTGGGCGGTTTAATGCTGGATAACGAACGCTGGGACGACGTCGCCGAGCGCGTGGTGTCCGAGGATTTCTATACCCGTCCGCACCGTCATATCTTTACCGAAATGGCACGTCTGCAGGAGTCGGGCAGCCCGATTGACCTTATCACGCTCGCGGAATCGCTGGAGCGTCAGGGGCAACTGGACAGCGTGGGTGGGTTTGCTTACCTGGCGGAACTGTCAAAAAACACGCCAAGTGCGGCGAATATCAGCGCTTATGCCGATATTGTGCGCGAACGTGCGGTTGTTCGTGAGATGATCTCGGTGGCGAATGAGATCGCCGAAGCCGGTTTTGATCCGCAGGGGCGTACCAGCGAAGACCTGCTTGATCTCGCCGAGTCCCGCGTCTTTAAAATCGCGGAAAGCCGGGCAAACAAAGACGAAGGCCCGAAAAATATCGCTGATGTGCTTGATGCTACCGTCGCGCGTATTGAGCAACTGTTCCAGCAGCCGCACGACGGTGTCACCGGCGTGAACACCGGCTATGACGATCTCAATAAGAAAACCGCGGGTTTACAGCCGTCGGATTTGATTATCGTCGCGGCGCGTCCCTCCATGGGTAAAACGACATTTGCGATGAATCTCGTCGAAAATGCGGCGATGTTGCAGGACAAGCCGGTTCTTATCTTCAGTCTTGAGATGCCATCAGAACAGATCATGATGCGTTCTCTGGCGTCGCTGTCGCGCGTGGATCAGACCCGTATCCGTACCGGCCAGCTCGACGATGAGGACTGGGCGCGTATCTCCGGCACCATGGGTATCCTGCTGGAAAAACGGAATATTTATATCGATGACTCCTCCGGCCTGACGCCGACGGAAGTGCGCTCCCGTGCGCGCCGTATCGCCCGTGAACATGGCGGTATTGGCCTTATCATGATTGACTACCTTCAGCTGATGCGCGTGCCGTCGCTGTCCGACAACCGTACGCTGGAAATCGCGGAGATTTCCCGCTCGCTCAAGGCGTTAGCCAAAGAGTTGCATGTGCCCGTGGTGGCGCTGTCGCAGCTTAACCGCTCCCTGGAACAACGTGCTGATAAGCGCCCGGTCAACTCCGACCTGCGTGAATCGGGCTCCATCGAGCAGGATGCCGACTTAATCATGTTCATCTACCGTGATGAGGTTTATCACGAGAACAGCGACCTGAAAGGGATCGCCGAAATTATTATTGGTAAACAACGTAACGGCCCTATCGGTACGGTACGTCTGACCTTTAACGGACAGTGGTCGCGTTTCGACAACTACGCCGGTCCTCAATATGATGATGAGTAATTTCTAAGGAATTCAAATGCAAGCGGCAACTGTAGTCATTAACCGCCGCGCTCTGCGACACAACCTGCAACGTCTGCGTGAACTGGCTCCCGCCAGTAAACTCGTTGCAGTCGTGAAAGCGAACGCTTACGGACACGGTCTTATTGAGACCGCGCGAACGCTCCCCGATGCCGACGCCTTTGGCGTCGCCCGTCTTGAAGAAGCCATCCGCCTGCGCGCGGGTGGGATCACTCAACCGATTTTGCTGCTGGAAGGCTTTTTTGAAGCGGCAGATCTGCCGACCATTGCTGACCAGCATCTGCACACCGCGGTACATAACGAAGAACAACTCGCGGCGCTGGAAACCGCCGAGCTGAGTGAGCCTGTCACCGTCTGGATGAAGCTCGATACCGGCATGCACCGTCTGGGAGTGCGCCCGGAAAAGGCGGACGCGTTTTATCAGCGTCTGTGTCAGTGCAAAAACGTCCGTCAGCCGGTGAATATCGTGAGCCACTTTGCCCGTGCCGATGAACCCGAGTGTGGCGCGACCGAGCAGCAGCTGGATATTTTTAATACTTTCTGCGAAGGCAAGCCAGGAATGCGCTCCATTGCCGCGTCTGGCGGTATTTTGCTGTGGCCGCAGTCGCACTTCGACTGGGCGCGTCCAGGCATTATTCTTTACGGCGTCTCTCCGCTGGAGAACAGACCCTGGGGGCCGGATTTTGGTTTCCAGCCGGTGATGTCCCTTGTGTCTAACCTGATTGCCGTGCGCGATCACAAAGCGGGTGAGCCCGTGGGCTACGGCGGAACGTGGACCAGCGAGCGCGACACACGCCTTGGCGTGGTGGCGATGGGCTATGGCGATGGTTATCCTCGCGCCGCGCCGTCCGGCACGCCGGTACTGGTCAATGGCCGTGAAGCGAACATCGTGGGCCGCGTGGCGATGGACATGATCTGTATTGACCTCGGGCCAGATGCACAGGACAAACCGGGTGATGACGTGGTGATGTGGGGTGAGGGTTTACCTGTTGAACGCATCGCTGAAATCACAAAAGTGAGTGCTTACGAACTTATCACGCGCCTGACATCAAGGGTTGCGATGAAGTACATCGACTAACAGACCTTTCCAGGGAGGGGTAATGTCACCATCCGAAATGGCCGCTTGTCTGGCTTATGCCCTCTCGGTCTGGCTGGCTGCCAGAAACAGTATTCACACGTGGTGGATAGGCATCATCGGCAGTGGGCTTTATGGCTGGGTCTTTTATTCGGTTCAGCTTTACGCTGACGTTACCCTGCAGCTCTTTTTCATCATCACCAGCATTACCGGCTGGGTGCACTGGCTCAAAGGTCATCGCGGGGAGGTATTGCCCGTTCGGCGTACCCCGCCCAGACATTTCTTCATCCTGCTCGCCTGCGCCCTGCTGGTGGCCGTGGGTTATGGCCTGATCTTGCATCGCTACACTAACGCCTGGGCCCCCTGGGTGGACTCCGTTATTTTGACATTCAGCGTGCTTGCACAGTTTATGTTAATGGGGCGACGCCTGGAGAACTGGTATGTCTGGCTGGCTGTAAACACGCTGGCGGTACCGTTATATGCGATGAGAGATCTGCATTTGACCGCGGGTTTATATCTGGTGTTTTGGTTTAATGCCTGGCACGGTTTATATCAGTGGCGTAAGGAGATTCGCACCCAGTGAAGCCTTATCGCGACGGTCTGGTTGTGGGCAAATTTGCGCCATTACACGTGGGGCATGAAGCGCTGATAAATGCTGCGCTGGCCCAGTGTGAGACGGTCTATATCATTAGTTATTCGCGTCCGGAAATCCCGGGTTATGACCCCGACAAGCGCCTTCACTGGTTAAGCGCGCGCTTCCCGCAATGTCATCACCTTGTGCTGACACCGGAGGTCATCGCGACCCATGCGCTTGAACCACTGCCGCATAATGATGCGGATGCCGATCTTCACCGGCATTACGTGGCAACGCTGTGTGAAAAAATACTTCACTGCCAGCCACAGGCCGTATTTACCGCCGAAGACTACGGCGACGGATTTGCGGCGGTGTTAAGCCAGCGTTTTGGCAAGCAGGTTACGCATGTCCGCCTCCAGCGTCCGAAGGGGCCTGATGCGCCCTCGGGAACCCTGATACGTTCTGACGTCCATCGCTACCGCACGCTGATGTCCCCGGAGGTCTACCGTAGCTTTGTCTTTCGGATTTGTTTATTAGGGGGCGAATCGACAGGAAAAAGCACGCTTTCCCGCGCGCTGGCGACGACGCTCAACGCCCCATTTGTCGCCGAGTTTGGCCGAGAATACTGGGAAGACAAGAACGGCGTGCTGGGATGCGACGATCTGCTGCATATTGCCCGCGAGCAGGTACGTCGTGAAGCGATGGCCAGCACGGCTCCCTTCCTGGTTTGCGATACCTCGCCCTTAACCACGCTGTTTTATATGCTCGACCAGTTTGGCAGCGCGCCACGCGAGCTAGAAGAATTAGCCGGGCGCGCATATTCTCTGGTGGTGCTCTGTGGCGATGAGTTTCCTTTTGTTCAGGATGGTACCCGTCAGGGGGCTGCATTCCGCCAGCGACAACAGGCATGGTACATCCGCGCGTTAACTGACAGAAATATCCCCTATCTGCCTGTTTCTGGTTCGCTCGCTGAACGCATTGAACAGATTCGACGACATCTGCAGGAACGGATCTGATATCGCTCTCGATCTTCTGTCATATCCGGTTTATTGTTGAAATCCCTGCCTCATCGAATTCCGGAGAATCATCGCGTGTTTCAGAAAGTTGACGCCTATGCCGGCGACCCCATTCTCTCCTTAATGGAGCGTTTCAAAGAAGATCCTCGCAGCGACAAAGTCAACCTCAGTATTGGTTTGTATTACAACGAGGAGGGCATTATTCCTCAGTTGCAAGCCGTGGCAGAAGCGGAAGCGCGTCTTAATGCCGTCCCGCACGGGGCCTCGCTCTATCTGCCAATGGAAGGGTTAAACAGCTACCGCAACACCATTGCGCCGCTGCTGTTTGGTGCCGATCACGCCGTGCTGACACAAAAACGGGTGGCGACCATCCAGACGCTGGGTGGCTCGGGCGCATTAAAAGTTGGCGCTGACTTTCTGAAAAAATACTTCCCGGATTCTGGTGTGTGGGTCAGTGACCCGACGTGGGAAAACCACGTGGCGATTTTTGAGGGCGCAGGCTTTACGGTGCAGACCTATCCGTGGTTTGACAGCGAAACCAACGGCGTGCGTGTTGACGCGCTGCTGGAAAAACTGAATACGCTGCCGGAGCGCAGTATTGTTCTGCTGCATCCGTGCTGCCATAACCCGACCGGTGCAGACCTGACTAATGCCCAGTGGGATGCGGTAATCGACGTGCTGAAGACGCGTAACCTGATCCCCTTCCTCGACATCGCCTATCAGGGCTTTGGGGCGGGCATGGAAGAAGATGCCTACGCTATCCGCGCCGTTGCCAGCGCCGGACTGCCTGCGCTGGTCAGCAACTCGTTCTCAAAAATCTTCTCCCTGTACGGTGAGCGCGTCGGCGGCCTGTCAGTGGTCTGTGAGGACGCTGAAGCGGCCGGGCGTGTGCTCGGTCAGCTGAAGGCGACCGTGCGCCGCATTTACTCCAGCCCGCCAAACTTTGGTGCGCAGGTAGTCGCCACGGTGCTGGGTGACGATCGGCTGAAAGCGTCGTGGATCGCCGAAGTGGAATCTATGCGCAAGCGCATCCTGACGATGCGTCAGGAGCTGGTCGACGTGCTGAAAGAGGCCGTCCCAGGGCATAATTTTGACTATCTGCTTAAGCAGCGCGGGATGTTCAGCTACACCGGCCTCAGCGCGGCTCAGGTCGATCGCCTGCGTGAAGAGTTCGGCGTCTACCTGATTTCCAGCGGCCGTATGTGCGTGGCGGGGCTTAATGCCAGCAACGTTCATCGTGTTGCGCAGGCGTTTGCTGCAGTGATGTAAGCACTCACTATCATCCCTCTCTCCCTGCGGGAGAGGGCCGAATGAGAGCATCAGGACGCACAAAAATCTTGCCCGGTGGCGCTGCGTCTACCGGGCTTTCAGACCCCATCCGCGCTTTGTGATCTTCTTCTTTTTATTCAGCTTCATAAGTAAAAACTCCTTCCCTTCATCTCCCCCCGGGGTTATGGTCGGATAGTTTTTTGACCATTCACTCAAAATAAAACGATAACAAACTGAATATTCAGGGGAAAACATGCGCAAGATCACACTGGCGCTCAGCGCCGCCTGCTTATTGTTCTCGCTAAATAGTGCCGTCGTCGCGCGCGCTTCCGCACCGACGCCGCTTTACACCGGCACAACAGCCGCCATGCTTGCCGAGCAAGCACCTGTTCACTGGGTATCCGTAGCCCAAATCGAAAATAGCCTGTTAGGGCGCCCGCCAATGGCTGTAGGATTTGATATCGACGATACGGTCCTGTTTTCCAGCCCGGGATTCTGGCGGGGCAAAAAAACCTACTCACCGGACAGCGAAGCGTATCTGAAGAACCCCGAGTTCTGGGAAAAGATGAATAACGGCTGGGACGAGTTCAGCATTCCTAAAGAGGTGGCGCGCGCGCTTATCGCCATGCACGTTAAACGCGGTGACAGCATTTACTTTGTGACCGGACGCAGCCAGACCAAAACCGAAACCGTCTCTAAAACGCTGCAGGATGATTTTCAGATCCCGGCTTCCAGCATGAATCCGGTTATTTTTGCCGGCGACAAACCCGGCCAAAACACCAAAACCCAATGGCTGGAACAGAAGAACATCAAAGTCTTCTATGGCGATTCAGATAACGATATCACCGCCGCGCATGACGTCGGAGCCAGAGGGATCAGGGTGCTACGCGCCTCAAACTCTACGTATCGACCGTTGCCAATGGCCGGAAAGTTTGGCGAAGAAGTAATTGTTAATTCTGAGTATTAACCGCCGGGCGGCGAGGCTGCCTCTTTTTTAATCAAATCTCGCCGCTGTGGGTTTTACCTTTCGCTTTCTTGCTGCACACTTAGAAAGATTCATCTTTCATAACGGAGCAGCACATGTGGTATCAACAGACCCTGACCTTAAGCGCGAAACCTCGTGGATTTCATCTGGTGACTGATGAAGTCATTGGGCAAATTCGCGACCTCTCGCGCATCAGGACGGGGTTACTGCATCTGCTGCTTCAGCACACGTCAGCCTCTCTCACGCTTAATGAAAATTGCGATCCCACCGTCCGGTCTGACATGGAGCAGCATTTTCTCAAAACCGTTCCGGACAACGCCCCTTATGAACATGACTATGAGGGAGCAGATGACATGCCGTCGCATATCAAATCCTCTCTGCTGGGCGTATCGCTGATGCTGCCGGTGCACAATGGTCGGTTACTGCTGGGAACGTGGCAAGGGATCTGGCTGGGAGAACATCGTATTCACGGTGGTTCGCGTAAAATTATCGCAACGCTACAAGGGGAATAAAGATGACAATTTCGGAGCTACTTCAGTACTGCATGAGTAAACCTGGCGCTGAGCAAAGCGTTCACAGCGACTGGAAAGCCACGCAGATTAAAGTGGGGGATATTCTGTTTGCGATGGTGAAAGAGGTTGAGGGTCGCCCGGCGGCGTCGCTGAAAACCAGCCCGGAACTGGCGGAGCTGTTACGCCAGCAGCACCATGACGTCCGGCCAAGCAAGCATCTCAACAAAGCGCACTGGAGCACCGTTTATCTCGACGGTTCACTGCCGGGTTCGCAAATTTACTATCTGGTGGACGCGTCTTATCAGCAGGCGGTAGAGCTGCTGCCGGAAGCGACCCGACAGCAACTCTCCGTGTGACAATTACAGCAACGGTTTGAGGAAGCGCGCGGTGTGCGAGGCTTCGCACTCTGCAACGGTCTCTGGCGTACCGGAGACGAGGATTTCACCGCCGCCGCTGCCGCCTTCCGGGCCGAGATCGACAATCCAGTCCGCGGTTTTAATCACGTCCAGGTTGTGTTCAATGACCACAATCGTGTTGCCCTGATCGCGAAGCTGATGCAGAACATCAAGCAGCTGCTGGATATCGGCAAAGTGCAGACCGGTGGTCGGCTCATCGAGAATGTACAGCGTCTGGCCGGTACCGCGTTTGGAGAGCTCACGCGCCAGCTTCACGCGCTGTGCTTCACCGCCAGACAGCGTGGTGGCAGACTGCCCCAGACGAATATAGGTCAGGCCCACATCCATCAGCGTCTGCAGCTTACGCGCCAGCGCAGGAACCGCGTCAAAGAACTCACGCGCCTCTTCGATGGTCATATCCAGCACTTCGTGGATGGTTTTGCCTTTGTACTTAATCTCCAGCGTTTCGCGGTTATAGCGTTTGCCTTTGCACTGGTCGCACGGCACGTAAATATCCGGCAGGAAGTGCATCTCAACCTTGATAACCCCGTCGCCCTGGCACGCTTCACAGCGTCCGCCGCGCACGTTAAAGCTGAAACGTCCTGGCGTATACCCGCGTGAACGCGCTTCCGGCACACCTGCAAACAGTTCACGTACGGGTGTGAACACGCCCGTATAGGTGGCAGGGTTGGAACGCGGAGTCCGCCCGATTGGACTCTGATCGATATCGATCACTTTATCGAAATGCTCCAGCCCCTGGATGTCACGGTACGGCGCCGGTTCGGCCAGCGTCGCGCCGTTCAGCTGCGTCTGCGCAATCGGGAACAGCGTATCGTTGATCAGCGTCGACTTACCGGAACCGGATACGCCGGTGATACAGGTAAACAGCCCAACCGGCAGCGTCAGCGTCACATCTTTCAGGTTATTGCCGCGGGCGCCGGTCAGCTTCAGCACTTTTTCCGGGTTCGCCGGTACACGCTGTTTCGGCACTTCAATCTTGCGCTTGCCGCTCATGTACTGGCCGGTCAATGACTCCGGCACCGCCATAATATCTTTCAGCGTTCCTTCCGCGACCACCTGGCCGCCGTGTACGCCAGCGCCCGGGCCGATATCGATAACGTGGTCAGCGGCGCGGATCGCGTCTTCATCGTGCTCAACCACAATCACCGTGTTACCGAGATTACGCAGGTGGACAAGTGTGCCGAGCAGACGCTCGTTGTCACGCTGGTGCAGGCCGATTGAGGGTTCATCCAGCACATACATCACGCCGACGAGGCCTGCGCCAATCTGGCTCGCGAGGCGGATACGCTGAGCTTCGCCACCGGAGAGGGTCTCTGCGGAGCGGGAAAGCGTCAGGTAATTCAGGCCGACGTTCACCAGGAACTTCAGACGATCGCCGATCTCTTTCAGCACTTTTTCCGCGATTTTCGCGCGCTGGCCGGAGAGCTTCAGGTTGTTGAAGAAGTCCATCGCGTGACCGATGCTCATGTCTGAGATGGTCGGCAGCGCCGTGTTTTCAACAAACACATGGCGAGCTTCACGGCGCAGACGCGTACCTTCACAGGTCGCACAGGAACGGTTGCTGATAAACTTCGCCAGCTCCTCGCGAACCGCGCTGGATTCGGTCTCTTTGTAGCGGCGCTCCATATTGTGCAGCACCCCTTCAAACGGGTGACGGCGCACGGAGGTATCACCGCGATCGTTCATGTACTTGAACTCGATGTTCTCTTTGCCGGAACCGAACAGCACCACTTTGTGCACGTTCGGGTTCAGGCTGGCCCACGGGGCTTCGACGTCGAATTTGTAGTGCTCTGCCAGCGACTTCAGCATCTGGAAATAGTAGAAGTTGCGACGATCCCATCCGCGGATCGCACCGCCAGCCAGCGACAGCTCCGGGTTTTGGATCACGCGGTCCGGGTCAAAATATTGCTGTACGCCCAGCCCGTCACACGTCGGACAGGCGCCAGCCGGGTTGTTGAACGAGAACAGACGCGGCTCCAGCTCGCGCATGCTGTAACCACAAATCGGACAGGCAAAGTTGGCGGAGAAGAGCAGCTCTTCCGCTTTCGGGTTGTCCATATCGGAGACCACGGCCGTACCGCCAGAGAGTTCCAGCGCGGTTTCGAAGGATTCGGCCAGGCGGGTCGCCAGATCGTCACGGACTTTGAAACGGTCAATCACCACTTCGATGGTGTGCTTCTTCTGCAGCTCCAGCTTAGGCGGATCCGACAGGTCACACACTTCGCCGTCGATACGGGCGCGGATATAGCCCTGGCTTGCCAGGTTCTCCAGCGTTTTGGTGTGCTCGCCCTTACGCTCTTTAATGATGGGCGCCAGCAGCATCAGGCGTTTACCTTCCGGCTGCGACAGCACGTTATCCACCATCTGGCTTACGGTCTGCGCGGCCAGCGGGACGTCGTGATCCGGGCAGCACGGCTCACCCACGCGTGCATACAGCAGACGCAGGTAGTCATGAATTTCGGTAATCGTACCAACCGTTGAACGCGGGTTATGCGAGGTGGATTTCTGCTCAATGGAGATAGCAGGTGATAACCCTTCAATATGGTCTACATCCGGTTTTTCCATCAGTGACAGGAACTGACGTGCGTATGCAGAGAGTGACTCCACGTAACGACGCTGTCCTTCGGCATATAAAGTGTCGAAAGCCAGTGAGGATTTGCCAGACCCCGAAAGCCCGGTCACGACGATGAGTTTGTCGCGAGGGATTATGAGGTTGATATTCTTGAGATTGTGGGTGCGGGCGCCCCGAACTTCGATCTTATCCATTCACCTTTCCCGGTTGGAACACGGATTGCCTGGTTTGTTTGAAGGACAAACGGCTGTCAGAAACGGCTAATTATGACACAAAATGACCTGTTTGAATATACAGTATTGGAATGCATTTTCTGATTCACTGTGTAACAATGTCGAGTTCGCGAGAGATTTCGGAACCGACTACGCAACTATGCAAATTGCAGCGTGGAAATGGTACACTCGCGCGTTTACACTATTAAGAAACGTATTCAGGAGACACGAACATGGCCAGCAGAGGCGTAAACAAGGTGATTCTCGTCGGTAATCTGGGCCAGGACCCGGAAGTACGCTACATGCCGAGTGGTGGCGCAGTTGCCAACATTACGCTGGCTACTTCCGAATCCTGGCGTGATAAAGCGACCGGTGAGATGAAAGAGCAGACCGAATGGCACCGCGTTGTGCTGTTTGGCAAACTGGCGGAAGTGGCTGGTGAGTATCTGCGTAAAGGTTCTCAGGTTTATATTGAAGGTCAGTTGCGTACCCGCAAATGGACCGATCAAGCCGGCGCTGAGAAGTACACCACGGAAGTTGTGGTCAACGTGGGTGGCACCATGCAGATGCTCGGTGGCCGTCAGGGCGGTGGCGCACCAGCAGGTGGCGGTCAGCAGCAGCAGGGCGGTTGGGGTCAGCCTCAGCAGCCACAGGGCGGCAACCAGTTCAGCGGTGGCGCGCAGTCTCGCCCACAGCAGCAGTCCGCGCCAGCACCGTCTAACGAACCCCCAATGGACTTCGACGACGATATTCCGTTCTGATATCCGACGGTTTAAAATAAAAAACCCAGACCTCGGTCTGGGTTTTTTTATTCATCTCAGGGATCAGGTAATCACCATCGGCCAGTCTGGCGGGGTATGGCTCATGGCTTCCACCATGACCACTTTAATATTTTCCCAGACGGCAGCGAGATCCAGCAGGGTGATGCCAAGCAGGCCCGTTGCGAACCAGCATGCTGCGCCCAACCCCAACAGGGTGCTGATGACAGCAAGGCCAGCATAGTCAGATTTACGAAACTGAATGTTTAGCGTGCTGGCCAGGAACATCAGCACCGCACTTAACAAAGGCCAGCGCAGGAGAACCATGCTGGTAGTAATGGTTGCCATAAAACCCATCCTCAACAAAACAGACGAACTGAATGAAACAGTGTTTCTCGTTACACAATATGTGTGAACTATATCACATTTGTTGATTTATTCGCCAGCCTCAGACGGGTGAAAAAAGCAGGAATTATCACAGCCAGGCGTCGCACGAGGATTGAGGGGAAAATATATCTTTGCACGCTAATGACCCCCTTTTATCGCTTCCAGGTAATAAATTCATTGAGATAACAAATCCTCTGCAAATTGAGGTGTGCTGTAGAACGTTTACAGCAACAATCCTTTGGATTATGCTTGAGTGGATAAATAAATTTACTCGCATTCTATAATTCAGGTTTTTGAATTTTATTGGTTTTTTTCTCTTTGTACGTTTTTAATTACACACAACGTCTCGCACTCCAGCTGTGCTGATATTCAGCATCCTGCTCTGGCTCGCCGATTTTTGAATCTGAAGAAAGTTGCGTCCGGTTTAACGCTTAATAATCTGCGAAAAAAATGAAAGAAAAACGACGTGAGATTGTTAATGACAGCCTGCGGGCGTTGCATGCGCTGGCAGATCTGATGCCCCAGCTTCACGCCCATTGTTCGCTGGGCGAGATGCTTGAGACGATCAACCGGGCCTTCGGGGCAAGCCTGGCCTGGATTAGCGTTGATACTGACGGGCTGCAGCGCGTGGTCTGTGCCGGTGAAGTGACCTGTCACTCATTTGAGGTGGCCGATTTTCTTGCCGGTACCCTGCTGGAGAAGCATCACCGTGCGTGGCGGGTCGTCTACTGGAAAGAGAATATCGGCCGCGCATTATTCTCCGCTCATCATCCGGGTTATTCGCAATTGCAAAGCGGGGTGTTATGCAAGCTTTCAACCCATAACGGACAAGGCAGCGGCTATTTCTTTCTGGCGTTTGCTGAGCCGTTATATTCTCTGGCCATCCTGAAAAGTATTGTTGCGGTACTGGTCGAAAAATTAAAAGACTATTTTTCAGAAATTATCGTTCGTGAAAAAACAGCGCAGGAAATGCAGCGTGTGGTGACCCAATATAAAACCCTGTTTGAACGAGCGCCTGTTTTAATGAACTCATTCGATAAATTTAACCGCTGCGTGCTGTGGAATGCTGAGTGTGAAAAAGTGTTTGGCTGGACAATGGCGGAGATTAGCGCCCATGCCGATCCGCTCTCACTGTTTTACCCCGACCCGGAAGAACGGCGACGGGTCAGGGAGTCGGTAAATGTCTCGCCGCTAAAGGATATGTACGAGTGGCATCCATTGCGTAAAGACGGTACGCCGTTGACGGTTTTGTGGTCAAACATTCTGCTGCCGGACAGCTCAGTCCTGAATATCGGGCTTGATATTACCGAACGTAAAAAAGCCGAACAGCAGCTGGAAGTGAAAGCGACCACGGACGATCTTACCGGGTGTTTTAACCGTTCAACCATTTTACAGCAGCTGGAATCCGCGCTGGCGGTAAATGCCAGGCAGGATGCTGACAGCCATTTTTGCGTGCTCATGTTTGACCTGGATTTTTTCAAACAGATCAACGATCGGTGGGGGCATCAGGTGGGCGATCGGGCGCTTATCCACTTTTGCCAGGCTATCCGTGAGTTAAGCCCCGAGAACGCTGCGCTTGGCCGTGTGGGCGGCGAGGAGTTTTTGCTCCTGCTGGCACGAACCGACGGCAACGCGGGCGCCCTTTTTTCGGCGAGGCTACGTACTGCCCTCAAAACCAACCCGCTCGTGGTGGGAGAGAAAAAGCTGGTGCTGTCATTCAGCGCCGGGGCGGTGGAGGTTTGCCAGGGCCAACGCGATACTTCAGGATTACTGATGCGTGCCGATAAAGCATTATATGACGCCAAGCGTACGGGTCGGGGGAAAACGGTGGTGGCTGCTGATTATTTATAAATCAAAAAACAAAATACGCGCGAGTAAATAGCATAAAATGTCATGTTGCCGTTGTTGTTTTTTCACACTGCCAGAAGTTTGGCTTAATCAACGATCCTCTGTTGTGTTATCTTCAAACCTCCCGTACCCGCTGGATAATTATTTTCCTTAATTGAAACGGAACGAATACTTACAGTTTAGCTTACGGGAAAATATTATCGTCATAACGAAAATTAAGATTTTTAATACTAAAAGTCAGTTGCTAACTTCGCATGATTCATGCAACGTAATCACCTGTTAAACAAAGCATCCGGCCTTCATTACTACAGGCGTACAACATGCAGGGATATAGGGCGGGAAATGAATCGTAGCGCGCGGCGCAAGATGCTCAGGGTGGTAGGGATCATCATGGTAGTTATGCTGCCGGTGATGCTTGCGCTATGGTTTGCCCAGATAAGAGCCGTGTCGGAAACAAGCTCCCAACTACGCACCTTTGCTGAACTGGCGTTAGACAAAACAGAGCTGGTAATTCAACAGGTTGATCTGGCCCGCGACGAGGCTGAAAAATATCAGGGTGAGCGTTGTACACCAGAACATCGCCAATATATGTTGAACGTTGTTCGGGGTCGTCTGTTTGTTGCGGATTTAATTTATGCAGAAGGTCAGAATTTTCTTTGTTCGACCGTTTTTACACCCGCCAAACCTTATCTGATATCCACGGCTAATTACACACGTAAACCTGACGTTGCTATCTATTATTATCGCGATACGCCATTTTTTACTGGCTATAAAATGACATATATGCAGCGCGGAAATTATGTTGTGGTGGTCAATCCGCTTTCCTACAGCGAAGTAATGTCGACAGATCATTCCCTTTCGTGGGGGGTATACGACACGGTAACGAATGCATTCTTTTCCGTCAGTCAGCGCGCGAATGTTTCTTTATTAAGTTCGATGATTCGGGATAAGGAATCGGTATTTCAAAAAGATAACCGTTTTTATACGGTCGTCAAATCCCCAAAACGGCCTATTGCCGCTATCGTGTCGACGTCGAATAAACGTTTTTATGAAATGCTTTATCACCAGGCGACGTTGACGCTACCGCTGGGGATGATCTGCAGCATAATTATTTTGCTGGTGTGGTCTCGCACCCATCGTGAACTTAATTCTCCCGGGCGGTTACTGCAGCGAGCGCTCAATAAACGCCAGCTTTGTGTTCACTATCAGCCGATTATTGATATCAAGAACAACCAGTGCGTGGGAGCCGAGGCGTTATTACGCTGGCCTGGCTTTAACGGACCGGTCATGAGCCCGGCTGAATTTATTCCGCTGGCGGAAAAAGAGGGCATGAGCGAGCGAATTACGGATTATGTTGTCGAAGAGGTATTCAGCGATCTGGGCACATTCCTGGCAACACATCCGCATCTCTATATTTCGATTAACCTGTCGGCCACGGATTTCCACTCTTCACGGCTGATCGCCATGATTTCAGACAAGGCCCGACACTACGCCGTGCGTGCGCAGCAAATTAAAATCGAAGTCACGGAGCGCGGTTTTATTGATGTCCCTAAAACCACCCCGGTTATTCAGGCGTTCCGTCAGGCGGGTTACGAAGTGGCGATTGATGATTTTGGAACGGGTTACTCTAACCTGCACAACCTTTATTCGCTGAATGTCGATATTCTGAAAATCGACAAATCCTTTATCGACACCCTAACAACCAACAGCACCAGCCACCTTATCGCCGAGCATATTATTGAGATGGCACAAAGCCTGCGGCTTAAAACCATTGCGGAAGGGGTGGAAACGGCAGAGCAGGTGAGCTGGTTGTTGAAGCGTGGCGTTCAGTTCTGTCAGGGATGGCACTTCGCGAAAGCGATGCCGCCCCAGGAGTTTATGACCTGGCAGCAGCAACCTTTGCATTGAGAGCCATTAATTCAACTGGTGGCGATAGTCGCTCGGTGTGCGGTCAAACTCGCGGCGAAACACGCGGGAAAAGGTTTGTTGCGACACATATCCCAGATCCATCGCGATATCAAAAATGGGCCGCTGCGTTGAGCGTAAGGCCTGCGCTGCCAGCAGCAGTCTGCGCTGACGAATGTACTCACCCAGCGTCTGGTGCATAACGGTACGGAACATTCTCTGTAAATACCATTTCGAATAGCCGGATTTTTTAGCGACCACATCAATGTTCAACGGTTGGTCGATATGTTCATCAATCCATTCAATAAGTGTCTGAATAATTTGCTGATGCGACATAAGGTTGCCCCTCTGTAGATACAACTGCCCTGGTTGATTCGTCGTTTTCTCTGCGGGCGAGTATAATTCCTCAAGTTAACTTGAGGTAAAGAGGTTTTATGGAAAAGAGATTGCCGCGAATTAAAGCGTTGTTAACCCCCGGCGAAGTGGCGAAGCGAAGCGGCGTTGCGGTGTCGGCGCTCCACTTCTATGAAAGCAAAGGGTTAATTAAAAGCATCCGAAACGCCGGAAACCAGCGACGCTACACGCGTGACGTGCTCCGTTATGTCGCGATTATCAAAATTGCCCAACGAATCGGAATCCCCCTGGCCACCATCGGCGATGCATTCGGCGTGCTGCCGGAAGGGCACTCTCTCAGCCCGAAAGAGTGGAAAGAGCTTTCCTCTCAGTGGCGTGAAGAGCTGGATCGACGCATTCACACGCTGGTAGCGCTGCGTGATGAACTGGACGGATGCATTGGCTGCGGCTGTTTGTCGCGCAGTGATTGTCCGTTGCGTAACCCGGGCGACAGGCTGGGTGAGCAGGGGACAGGGGCGCGGTTGCTGGAGGAAGACTGAGATGCGGCGGAAAACCGCACCTCATACCGCACCTCATAAAGAACTAAAGCGCCACAAAAGGGCGCTTTAGTTTTTCCCGGTCTTTGTCTTTCACTCTATCCCGCTGGTTCACGGGAGGGTTTCCCCCGACATCAGCACCCCTCATGTCGAGCGTGTTGGGGAGGTTCCGGATTGTGCTGACACTTTAATTCTATGCAAGACCCGTCTTTTCGCCAGTCGGTCAGGCCATTTTTTAGGCGAATTTTTTTCGCGGTGTTGTTCGATTTTCTATAGTTAAAAAGTATGAATAAAAGGAGAACACAATGCTCACGGTACACCACCTGAACCAGTCCCGCTCACACCGTGTGATCTGGGCGCTGGAAGAACTTTCCCTGCCCTATGAGATTGTTCGTTACCAGCGCGAAAAGAGCATGCTGGCGCCTGAGTCGCTCAAAAAAGTGCACCCGCTGGGCAAATCGCCGGTTATTGAAGATAACGGCCTGATCCTCGCCGAGTCGGGGGCCATCCTCGAATATCTTCAGGAAACCTACGATCCTGAGTCGCGGCTTAAGCCTCTGGATCCTGCGCATAAGGTGCAATACCGCTTCTGGTTGCACTATGCCGAAGGTTCACTAATGCCGCTGCTGTTGATGAAGCTGGTTTTCAGTAGCCTCGGTAAGCCGCCCGTGCCGTTTGGTATCCGCACGTTGGGTAAAGCGCTGGGGCAGGGAGTGCAAAAAGCGTATCTCAACCGCCAGCTTGAAACCCATGCACGCTTTATTGAGTCGCATCTTGCCGAAAACAGCTGGTTTGCCGGCGACGCGCTCAGCATGGCGGATATTCAGATGAGTTTCCCGATTTTTGCCCTGCTGGCGCGCGGTGGCATCGATAACCTCCCGCATACCCAGGCCTGGAAGAAAAAAGTAGAGAGCAGTCCTGGCTGGCAAAAAACGCTGGAGCAAGGTGGCCCGTTATCGATTCCTGGTGGGGAGTGAAATGTAAACAAATTGCGCACAGACGATAACGTTTGCGCATCCTCTGTTTATTTCTTCAGCGTCATAAGGGAATTTTAGCGAAAAACGATAAAGTTCAGTTGAAAAGGGCGGGGATTAGGCTAGATAATCGTTTGCCTTAATTTGACCACCCGTTTGTAAGCGCGGAGCTAAACGTTTGCTTTTTCTGTGACGCCCCTTTCGTCGCAAATGCAAAACACGGATTTGACGTTTAGCTGGCAGTGGCGTCTCCACCACGCTTACGGACTTTCTATAAAAACTCTCAGGGGATGTTTTCTATGTCTACGCCATCTGCGCGTACTGGCGGTTCGCTTGACGCCATCTTTAAAATTTCGGCTCGCGGCAGCACCGTGCGTCAGGAAATCGTTGCCGGTCTGACCACGTTTCTGGCGATGGTTTACTCCGTCATTGTCGTTCCGGGTATGCTGGGTAAAGCGGGCTTCCCACCGGCGGCCGTCTTTGTTGCTACCTGTCTTGTGGCGGGCGTTGGCTCCATCGTGATGGGCCTGTGGGCGAACCTGCCGCTGGCGATCGGTTGTGCAATCTCGTTGACCGCCTTTACCGCTTTCAGCCTGGTTCTGGGTCAGCACATCAGCGTACCGGTTGCGCTCGGTGCCGTGTTCCTGATGGGGGTACTGTTTACCGTTATCTCCGCCACCGGCATCCGTAGCTGGATTTTGCGCAACCTGCCTCAGGGCGTGGCGCATGGCACCGGCATTGGTATCGGGCTGTTCCTGCTGCTGATTGCCGCAAACGGCGTCGGCCTGGTGATCAAGAACCCGCTGGACGGTCTGCCGGTGGCGTTGGGGCACTTCGCGAGCTTCCCGGTCATTATGTCCCTGATCGGTCTGGCGGTGATTATTGGTCTGGAAAAACTGAAAGTCCCGGGCGGCATTTTGCTGACCATTATCGGGGTGTCCATTGTTGGCCTGATTTTCGATCCTAACGTTCACTTCTCCGGGATTTTCGCCATGCCGTCGCTGAGCGATGACAAAGGCAACTCTCTGATTGGCAGTCTGGATATCATGGGGGCGTTGAACCCGGTGATCCTGCCAAGCGTGCTGGCGCTGGTGATGACCGCGGTGTTTGATGCAACGGGTACCATCCGTGCCGTCGCGGGGCAGGCGAACCTGCTGGATAAAGACGGTCAGATTATCGATGGCGGCAAAGCGCTGACCACCGACTCCCTGAGCAGCGTCTTCTCGGGTCTGGTGGGCGCGGCTCCGGCTGCGGTGTATATCGAGTCCGCTGCGGGTACGGCGGCAGGCGGTAAAACCGGCCTGACGGCCATTACCGTTGGCGTGCTGTTCCTGCTGATCCTGTTCCTCTCTCCACTCTCCTACCTGGTGCCGGCCTACGCGACCGCACCTGCGCTGATGTACGTTGGTCTGCTGATGCTGAGCAACGTGGCGAAAATCGATTTTGCTGATTTTGTGGATGCGATGTCAGGCCTCATCACGGCGGTCTTTATCGTGCTGACCTGTAATATCGTGACCGGCATCATGATCGGTTTCGCGTCGCTGGTGATTGGGCGTCTGGTCTCCGGCGAGTGGCGCAAGCTGAACATCGGCACCGTTGTGATTGCCGTCGCGCTGGTGGCGTTCTACGCGGGCGGCTGGGCAATCTAAGTTGTCCATTGATGCGAAAACGGGTGGCTCAGGCCGCCCGTTTTTATTTTCAGGACTCATCCTGTTGTCTTTTGCGTTACTCTGGGGAAGATAGAATAACAGGCACGACGCCTTAGGTTTGGCTTTTAAGAAACACAGCAAACAGGGAACGCATGGAAATCTTCTTCACAATACTCATCATGACTCTTGTGGTCTCGCTATCCGGGGTAGTCACACGCGTACTGCCCTTTCAGGTCCCCCTGCCATTAATGCAAATTGCCATCGGCGCGCTGCTGGCGTGGCCGACGTTTGGCCTGCACGTGGAGTTCGATCCCGAACTGTTCCTCGTGTTGTTTATTCCGCCGCTGCTGTTTGCCGATGGCTGGAAAACGCCCACGCGTGAATTCCTTGAACACGGGCGAGAGATATTAGGTCTGGCGCTGGCGCTCGTGGTGGTCACGGTGGTTGGGATTGGCTTCCTGATCTACTGGGCGGTACCGGGCATTCCGTTAATTCCGGCCTTTGCGCTGGCCGCGGTACTGTCACCAACCGATGCCGTGGCGTTGTCCGGCATTGTCGGTGAAGGCCGTATTCCGAAGAAAATCATGGGGATTTTACAGGGTGAGGCGCTGATGAATGACGCCTCTGGCCTGGTTGCCCTGAAATTTGCCGTGGCCGTCGCGATGGGCACGATGATCTTTACCGTAGGCGGCGCGACCCTGGAATTCTTCAAGGTGGCGATTGGCGGTATCCTGGCCGGGTTTGTGGTGAGCTGGCTGTATGGTCGTTCGCTGCGCTTCCTCAGCCGCTGGGGCGGCGATGAACCGGCGACACAGATTGTGCTGCTGTTCCTTCTGCCGTTTGCCTCTTACCTGATTGCCGAGCATATCGGCGTGTCGGGCATTCTGGCGGCGGTGGCGGCAGGGATGACCATCACCCGCTCCGGCGTAATGCGCCGCGCGCCGCTGGCCATGCGCCTGCGTGCGAACAGCACCTGGGCGATGCTGGAATTTGTCTTTAACGGGATGGTGTTCCTGCTCCTGGGCCTGCAGTTGCCGGGCATCATGGAATCCTCGCTGGTGGCGGCCGAGGCCGACCCGAACGTCGAAACGTGGATGTTGTTCACCGATATCGTGCTGATCTACATGGCGCTGATGCTGGTGCGTTTCGGCTGGCTGTGGACGATGAAAAAATTCAGCATGCGCTTCCTGACGAAAAAACCGATGGAGTTCGGCTCGTGGACCACGCGGGAGCTGCTGATTGCTTCTTTTGCTGGCGTTCGCGGGGCGATTACGCTTGCCGGTGTGCTGTCCATTCCGCTGCTGCTGCCCACGGGCGATGTCTTCCCGGCGCGCTATGAACTGGTGTTCCTGGCGGCAGGGGTGATTCTGTTCTCACTGTTTGTCGGCGTGATAATGCTGCCTCTTCTGCTGCAGCATATTGAGACGGGTGACTCGACTCAGCAGCATAAAGAGGAGCGTATTGCCCGCGCGGCGACCGCCGAAGTGGCGATTGTGGCCATTCAGAAGATGGAAGAACGTCTTGCGGCGGACACGGAAGAGAACATCGACAACCAGCTGCTGACTGAAGTGAGCTCGCGCGTGATTGGTAACCTGCGTCGTCGTGCCGATGGCCGCAACGATGTGGAAAGTTCGCTGCAGGAGGAGAACCTGGAGCGCCGGTTCCGTCTGGCGGCGCTGCGCTCAGAGCGTGCGGAGCTGTACCACCTGCGCGCCACGCGGCAAATCAGCAATGAGACGCTGCAAAAACTGCTGCACGATCTGGATTTGCTGGAAGCCTTGCTGATAGAGAATCAGTAGCCCGTGCGGGCTGATGCCCTCACCCTGACCCTCTCCGCCCGGAGAGGGTCAGGGAACCCAAAACCCTTCACAGCATTTCAGCCACGCCTGCGCGCTGTGCGATAAATAAACCCCTTCGCGCCAAATCATCCCTAACTGCCAGTGCAAATCGCTTTCCAGCGGGATCCAGCGCAGGGTGTTTTTATCGAGCCGTTCGCAAATCGGCTGCGGCAATATCGCAATGCCGACGCCAGCCTGCACCATCGCGGCCAGGAAATCCCACTGCCCGCTGCGCACCGCAATGCGCGGCTTCACGTTGTGTTGATTAAACAGCGCCATCAGCTGGCGGCTGAGGGCGAAATCTTCGTTGTAAATCAGCAGCGGGTGTTCACCGAGCCGTTCGGGTTTCACCGTGTCGACCTTCAGCCAGTCACCAGAGCGGGGGACCAGCACGCACAGCGGGTGGCTAAAGAGCGGCAGCGTCGCCAGACCGCTCTCTTCCTCCACGGGGAGGGCGGTCATGGCGACATCCAGCTCGCCGTTGGTGACCGCCTGTTGAACCGTTAAGCCGCCAAACTCGGAAATTTTCAGCTCAACGCCGGGATAACGCTGGCGAAACAGGCTGATGGGGCCGGCCATCATCATCCCAACCATCGGCGGGATGCCGAGGCGCAGCAGCCCTTTTGTCAGGTGATTGATATCGCCAAGCTCCGCTTCCAGCTGGCGGAACTCCGCCAGGATCGCCAGCCCGCGTTCAAAGACGACCCGCCCGGTATCGGTCAGCAGCAGCTTGCGTCCGTCGCGGATAAGCAGGGTGCAGTTCAGTTCATCTTCGAGGTTTTTCAGCATCTTGCTGATGGTGGGTTGGGTGACAAACAACTTCTCCGCTGCGCGGGTAAAACTTTGCTGACGAACCACTTCGACAAAATAGCGCAGCGTTCTTATGTCCATGATTATTCCTCGGAACTATGCCTTTGATGATTTTAATTCATTTCAGTCCATTACGTGCGCTCACTATACTGGCGCCTCGTCTCATTTTTGAGGAAAACCCCCATGGCCGTGGCGTTAAGCCGTGTTACGCCTGCCGTTGTGCAACGACTTCAGGTACCGGTTCAGGTACTGCTTTATGCGGGACTGTTTGTTTTCGCTGAATATCTTGTCAACTGGTTGCATCTGCCGCTGCCTGCCAACCTGGTCGGAATGGTGCTGATGCTGACGCTTATCCTCTGTCGCGTTATCCCCCTCAACTGGGTACGCGCCGGCGCGCGCTGGCTGCTGGCGGAAATGCTGCTGTTCTTTGTGCCTGCCGTGGTCGCGGTGGTGAACTATGCGCAACTGCTGAGGGTAGATGGCTGGCGCATCTTCGCGGTCATTGCGCTGAGCACGCTGATGGTGCTGGGGGCCACCGCCTGGGTGGTTGATAAAGTGTATCGGTTTGAAATCAGCAGGCAAAAGCATGACTAACTTCCAGATAAGCGTGTTGTGCCTGATTGCCACTCTGGCGATCTACTTTGCCAATAAACGCCTGTATCGCCGTTTTCACGCGCTGCCGCTGATGCCGCTGGTCTTCACGCCGATCCTGCTGGTCCTGATGCTGGTCTTCGGGCATATCTCCTGGCAGAACTACATTGGGGAATCCCACTGGCTGCTGTGGCTACTGGGGCCTGCGACCATTGCCTTTGCGGTACCGGTGTATGACAACCTGGCGATCATCAAACGCCACTGGATGTCGCTCAGCGCTGGCGTGATCACGGCCACGGTGGTGGCGGTCTGCAGTTCCGTCTGGCTGGCACGGCTGTTTACGCTGCCCGATGAAATTCAGCGCAGCCTGGCCGTCCGTTCGGTCACCACCCCGTTTGCGCTGGCCGCGGCCAAGCCGCTCGGCGGACAGCCGGATCTGGTCGCGCTATTTGTGGTCGTGACGGGCGTCTTCGGGATGGCGGTTGGCGACATGCTTTTTTTGCGGCTGTCGATCCGTGAAGGAATGGCGAAAGGGGCGGGATTTGGCGCGGCATCGCACGGTGCGGGAACGGCACGTTCGTATGAACTTGGGCAGCAGGAAGGGGTGGTGGCAAGCCTGGTGATGATGCTCTCTGGCGTGGTGATGGTATTGATTGCACCGCTGGTGGCGTGGGTGATGTTCTGATTTCCCCGGCCGGAAAGGCCGGGGAGACGAGGTTAGTGCGCGCGGCCTTGCTCGACGCCCAGACCCGTTTGTGAGCGGATAAACTGGGCGCGGAATTTCTCACGCTCCAGGTTACCTTCCGGCGAGTTATCGGTCGCGGAGAAGATCCAGATACCAATAAACGCCACGGCAATGGAGAACAGCGCCGGGTATTCATACGGGAAGATAGCGCTTTCGTGACCGAGGATCTGTACCCAAATCGTCGGGCCAAGGACCATCAGAATCACGGCCGTCAAAAGCCCCAGCCAGCCGCCAATCATCGCCCCACGGGTGGTCAGTTTTGACCAGTACATGGAGAGCAGGATGATAGGGAAGTTACAGCTTGCCGCAATGGAGAAAGCCAGCCCCACCATAAAGGCGATGTTCTGCTTCTCGAACAAAATCCCCAGCAGAATAGCGACCACGCCCAGCACCAGCACGGTGATTTTCGAGACTTTCAGCTCATCACGTTCGCTTGCCCCTTTGCGGATAACGTTGGCATAGAGGTCGTGCGATACCGCAGACGCGCCCGCCAGCGTCAGCCCGGCAACCACCGCGAGGATGGTGGCGAAGGCCACGGCCGAGATAAAGCCAAGGAACAGGTTACCGCCTACCGCGTCGGCCAGATGCACTGCCGCCATGTTGTTACCGCCAATCAGCCCGCCCGCCGCGTCTTTAAACGCCGGATTCGCCCCCACCAGCATGATGGCGCCAAAACCGATGATAAAGGTCAGGATGTAGAAGTAACCCATAAAGCCTGTGGCGTAGAAGACGCTTTTGCGCGCTTCACGCGCATCGCTCACGGTGAAGAAACGCATCAGGATGTGTGGCAAGCCAGCCGTACCAAACATCAGACCCAGACCGAGCGAAAGCGCAGAAATAGGGTCTTTCACCAGCCCGCCAGGGCTCATGATCGCTTCCCCTTTCGGGTGTACCGCCATCGCTTCAGTGAACAGATTATTGAAGCTGAACCCGACGTGTTTCATGACCATAAAGGCCATAAAGCTGGCGCCGAACAGCAGCAGAACCGCTTTGATGATTTGCACCCAGGTCGTGGCCAGCATGCCGCCGAACAGGACGTACATCACCATCAGCACACCCACCAGCACCACCGCGATGTGGTAGTTCAGGCCGAACAGCAGTTCGATCAATTTACCCGCGCCGACCATCTGCGCAATCAGATACAGCGCGACCACCACCAGCGAGCCGCAGGCGGAGAGGGTACGAATCGGCCCCTGCTTCAGCCGGTAGGAGGCCACGTCTGCGAAGGTATAGCGGCCCAGGTTGCGCAAGCGTTCTGCGATCAGGAACAAAATAATCGGCCAGCCCACGAGGAAGCCGAGGGAGTAAATCAGACCATCGTAGCCGGAGGTGTATACCAGCGCGGAGATACCGAGGAAGGAGGCAGCGGACATAAAGTCGCCTGCAATTGCCAGCCCGTTCTGAAAACCGGTAATGTTGCCGCCTGCGGTGTAGTAATCATTACGGGAGCGCACGCGTTTCGAGGCCCAGTACGTGATGTACAGCGTCAGCAGCACGAAAATCAGGAACATGATAATCGCCTGCCAGTTGGTTGGCTGGCGCTGTACCTCGCCGGTGATGGCATCAGCGGCGTTGGCGGCAAAGGGAAGTGTGGCGGCAAGCGCCGTCAGGACTCTCTTCATGATGCTTTTACCTCTGCCAGGACTGCTCTGTTAAGACGATCGAATTCGCCATTGGCGCGCCAGACGTACACGCCGGTCAGCACAAACGAAATGATTATCACGCCAATCCCAATCGGAATTCCGCGCGTGACGCTGGTGCCCGCGTGCAGCGGCGTACCGAGCCAGTGTGGGGCAAAGGCAATCAGCAGAATAAAGCCGACGTAAATAATCAGCATGATGATGGAAAGTAAGAAGGCAAACCGTTGCCGTTTATCCACGAGCTCCCTGTAGTGCGCACTATTCTCTATCTGCTGACAAATATCGTTATTCATCAGAGGTCTCCAGAAGTATTTATAGGGGAGGTTTTTTTATTCCCTCTCCCGGGGGGGAGAGGGGAGATCGCGTTACGATGGCATTGCGATGGACTGCTTCTCTTCGAGCAGTTTTTCCACCACGCCAGGATCGGCAAGCGTTGAGGTATCACCGAGGTTGCTGGTGTCACCGGCTGCGATTTTGCGCAATATGCGGCGCATAATTTTGCCTGAGCGGGTTTTCGGCAGAGAGTCGGTCCAGTGCAGCACGTCCGGCGTGGCAAGCGGGCCAATCTCTTTACGTACCCAGTTGCGCACCTCGGCATACAGTTCTGGTGACGGCTCTTCGCCATGATTCAGCGTGACGTAGGCATAAATCGCCTGGCCTTTAATGTTGTGTGGGATCCCGACGACGGCGGCTTCGGCGATCTTCGGATGAGATACCAGCGCGGATTCAATCTCCGCGGTACCCAGACGGTGGCCGGAGACGTTCAGCACGTCGTCCACGCGCCCGGTTATCCAGTAATAACCGTCCTCGTCACGCCGGGCGCCGTCACCGCTAAAGTACATATTTTTAAAGGTCGAGAAGTAGGTCTGCTCGAAGCGCTCGTGATCGCCGAACAGGGTACGCGCCTGGCCCGGCCAGGAATCGGTGATCACCAGATTGCCTTCGGTGGCTCCGTCCAGCGGATTGCCTTCGTTATCCACCAGCGCAGGTTGTACGCCGAAGAACGGTTGAGTTGCTGAACCGGCTTTTAACTGCGTCGCACCCGGCATAGGGGTGATCATAAAGCCGCCGGTTTCGGTCTGCCACCAGGTGTCCATTACCGGACATTTTTCGTTGCCGATTTTCTTCCAGTACCACTCCCAGGCTTCCGGGTTGATGGGCTCGCCAACGGAACCGAGGATGCGCAGCGAAGAGCGGTCAGTGCCTTCAATGGCCTTATCGCCTTCCGCCATTAATGCGCGGATCGCCGTTGGGGCGGTATAGAGAATATTGACTTTGTGTTTATCGACCACCTGACACATGCGCGCCGGCGTTGGCCAGTTCGGTACGCCTTCAAACATCAGCGTAGTGGCACCACAGGCCAGCGGGCCGTAAAGCAGGTAGCTGTGACCGGTGACCCAACCCACGTCGGCAGTACACCAGTAAATGTCGCCCGGATGGTAGTCGAATACGTACTTGAAGGTGGTAGCGGCATAGACCAGATAGCCGCCGGTGGTGTGCAACACGCCTTTCGGTTTGCCGGTTGAGCCGGAGGTGTAAAGAATAAACAGCGGGTCTTCCGCGTTCATCTCTTCCGGCTGATGTTGGTCGCTGGCTTTTTCAATCAGATCGCTCCACCACAGGTCGCGTCCTTCGTTCCAGTCGATCTTGCCGCCGGTACGCTTGAGAACGATGACGTTGCTGACAGTTTTCACGTTCGGATTTTTCAGCGCTTCATCGACGTTTTTCTTCAGGGGAATGCCACGGCCAGCGCGCACGCCTTCATCGGCCGTGATCACCAGTTTCGAGCTGGAATCGACAATACGTCCGGCTACCGCTTCCGGTGAGAAGCCGCCAAAAATCACCGAGTGAATCGCACCGATACGCGCGCAGGCCAGCATGGCTACCGCCGCTTCAGGCACCATTGGCATATAGATAGCCACTACGTCGCCTTTTTTAATGCCCCTTTCCAGCAGAACGTTGGCAAAGCGGCACACGTCGCGGTGCAGTTCTTTATATGTAATGTGTTTGCTTTGAGAGGCGTCGTCACCCTCCCAGATAATGGCCGTTTCATTACCGCGTTCGGCAAGGTGGCGGTCAAGACAGTTTGCTGCCAGGTTCAGCGTGCCGTCTTCGTACCATTTAATGGAGACGTTGCCGGGCGCAAAGGAGGTGTTCTTCACCTTCTGATAAGGTTTAATCCAGTCAAGAATATGGCCCTGCTCACCCCAGAAGACGTCCGGGCTGGAGACGGATTGCTGATACTTCTCGTGGTACTGCTCCGGGTTTATCAGGCAACGGTCCGCAATATTTGCGGGAATGT
Source organism: Enterobacter sp. J49 (assembly GCF_002148625.1). Taxonomy (NCBI): domain Bacteria; kingdom Pseudomonadati; phylum Pseudomonadota; class Gammaproteobacteria; order Enterobacterales; family Enterobacteriaceae; genus Enterobacter; species Enterobacter sp. J49. Next base: position 41,893 of record NZ_MWPY01000023.1, on the reverse strand, counting down.
CGTGTTTATGTACTTGGCTCATGGCTTTTTTTCTCCTTGTAAGATGTTAATAATATGTCGCAAAAACGTTAATAGTAGGGGCTTTACAAGCTTTGTTTATTATTTGGGCTACAGATCACGCATTGTTTGAAGAGTATGAAAAATGAGCGAATGAAACTTTGAAGGAAAATAATTCACCGTGCCGATTATTCACAATTTCGATTAAAAAAGCCTTTTTATAACAAAAAGTTATTGATGGGAATTGTGACAAACTCACGTCATGACCGCTTTTTGCAGCGAAATGTGCCGTTCTTTAAGGCTTGCGCAACATGCCGCGCAAATGATACTCATACGCCGCGTTAAAAAATCCCATAAACCAACGCAACACAATTCATACCCTTTCAGTATGTATCCATATTCATGCAGTTTATGTGAATAGGGCGCTTCATTGAGGAAGTCAGTTTCTATGAAAAACGTTAAAGTCAGCCTGGCCTGGCAAATCTTGCTAGCCCTTGTGCTGGGTATCCTGCTGGGTAGCTACCTGCATTATCACAGCGACAGCCGCGAGTGGCTGATTGCGAACCTGCTCTCCCCGGCAGGAGATATCTTTATTCATCTGATCAAGATGATTGTCGTACCGATTGTTATCTCAACGCTGGTCGTCGGCATTGCCGGTGTGGGGGATGCAAAACAGTTAGGCCGTATCGGCGCGAAGACAATTCTTTATTTCGAAGTGATCACGACGATTGCCATCATTCTGGGCATCACACTGGCGAACGTGTTCCAGCCAGGATCCGGGATCGATATGTCGCAGCTGGCGACGGTGGATATTTCGAAATATCAAAGCACTACCGCTGAAGTACAGAGCCACGCGCATGGCCTGATGGGAACCATCCTTTCGCTGGTGCCGACCAACATCGTGGCTTCCATGGCGAAGGGCGAGATGCTGCCGATCATCTTCTTTTCGGTGTTGTTTGGTCTGGGTCTTTCCTCCCTGCCTGCCACGCACCGTGAACCGCTGGTCACCGTGTTCCGCTCAATTTCTGAAACCATGTTCAAAGTGACTCACATGGTGATGCGCTACGCGCCGGTTGGGGTGTTTGCGCTTATCGCGGTAACCGTGGCGAACTTCGGTTTCGCCTCTCTGTGGCCGCTGGCGAAGCTGGTGATTCTGGTTCACTTCGCCATCCTGTTCTTCGCGCTGGTGGTACTGGGAATTGTGGCGCGCCTGTGTGGGCTGAGCATCTGGATCCTGATCCGTATTCTCAAAGATGAGTTGATTCTGGCGTACTCCACGGCAAGCTCTGAAAGCGTACTGCCGCGTATTATCGAGAAGATGGAGGCCTACGGCGCGCCGGCATCGATTACCAGCTTTGTGGTGCCAACCGGCTACTCCTTTAACCTGGACGGCTCAACGCTGTACCAGAGTATTGCGGCTATCTTTATTGCTCAGCTGTACGGCATTGACCTGTCTCTGTGGCAGGAGATCGTGCTGGTGCTGACCCTGATGGTGACCTCAAAAGGCATCGCAGGCGTACCTGGCGTCTCCTTTGTCGTGCTGCTGGCAACCCTGGGCAGCGTAGGGATCCCGCTGGAAGGTCTGGCGTTTATCGCCGGTGTCGACCGTATCCTCGACATGGCGCGTACGGCGCTGAACGTGGTGGGTAACGCCCTGGCGGTGCTGGTTATCGCTAAGTGGGAGCACAAATTCGACCGTAAAAAAGCGCTGGCGTATGAACGCGAAGTGCTGGGTCGTTTTGATAAGACCGCAGACCAGTAAAATAAAAAGGCCGGGGTTAACCCGGCCTTTTCGCATTCCCTCTCTGTCCAAAAGAGAGGGCCGTGTAAGAGGCTTTACTCCCCACTCAACGCGTCAAATTCTTCACATCCCGTATCAAACCCTTCGGTACAGCTCAGGTTCAGCCAGTAGAGCGCTTTCTGCTTATTCGGCGTTATAAAGCCTTTCTCGCCCTGCTGGAACAGCATTCCGGCCCAGTACTCCGCGTAACCCGTACGCGAAAGGGAGGAGCTGCGTTTGAACCACGACGCGGCTTTGACGTCGTCCTGCGCCACCTCAACGCCGTTGGCATAAATCATCCCCAGCAGCATTTGCGCATCCACCGCGGAATCGTTGTCGATATCTTCGGTTGCCGTTTGCAGCAGTGCGATGGCCTGTGGGTAGTCGGTTTTCCCTGCCTGGGTGTTGACCAGCACGCGTGCCAGCATAATTGCGCCGCGTTTACTGCCGGCGATAGTGGCCTGCTGCGCCAGCGCTTTGGCCTGCGCGTAATCGCCCTGTGTAAACTGGATTTGCGATAACAACGCCATGGCGTCGACATCGCCCCCTTTTGCTGCTTTCTCTGCCCACTGCGCGGCCTGCTTGCTGTCGCCGGAACTGAAGTAGGTATCGGCAAGGTAATACTGGGCGCGGGCGTCACCCGCTTCCGCCTGTTGCTTGTACTGGCTGCCAATCTCATCCGCGTGGACGAGTGACGTAAAAAATAACAACATCAGAAAAATTGATTTCATGGATTCTTATCATCTGGGTACACGCCGCGCAGTATAATCGTCGTCGCAGAAGAAAAAAACGGGCGCGGTAAAGGTGAATGAACATTTCCCGGTGCCCGCCGCGTTTCGTCTCACAATAATGCTTGTGAAAGAGGGCATTAGACGCTCGCGGGGGAGATTCTCTCACTGAATTAAAATACAAAGCCGGGTATTTATTTCGGTGCTAATGACATTATTGCTGCGGGGCAGCGTGCACAATATATATTGATAATATAAATAGCTTATTAAGAAATAAAAAAGGGGTGAATAGGTCACCCCCTTTTATTCATCGATTAATTAACAGCATTAACCCAACGCGCTTTCACGCAGTCTGGCTTTCAGCTTGCTATATTCGTCAATCACATACTGTTCCGCGGCGTGCTGGTCAGCAATCGGCTCCACGCGTACGGCGCAGTACTTATACTCCGGCGTTTTGGTTATCGGGCTTAAGTTCTCCGTCACCAGTTCGTTGCAGGCACCAATCCACCACTGGTAGGTCATATAGACCGCCCCTTTGTTAGGTCGGTCGCTGACCTGCGCACGGGTAATGATGCGTCCTTTACGCGAGTGCACCCAGATCAGGGCTTCATCTTCAATGCCCAGACGCTCTGCGTCAGCGGTATTGATCTGCGCATAGCCCGGTTCATCCGCCAGTGCCGCCAGCGCAGCACAGTTACCGGTCATTGAGCGACAGGAGTAGTGGCCCACTTCACGCACGGTAGAGAGCACCATCGGATACTCATCGGTGAGTTTATCGATTGGCGCGACCCAGTCGCAGGTGAAGAACTGCGCCAGTCCGTTCGGGGTGTCGAACTTCTCTTTAAAGAGATACGACGTGCCCTGATCGGCCTCTGACTCATCGCGGCATGGCCACTGGATATACCCCAGCTCACCCATTTTCTCATAGGTGGCACCGGTGAAGTCCGGACACAGTTTGCGCAACTCGTCCCAGATTTCCTGGGTGTTGTTGTAGTGCATCGGATAACCCATGCGGGTGGCGATTTCGCTGATGATCTGCCAGTCGGTTTTCAGATCCCACTTCGGCTCCACCGCTTTGAAGAAGCGCTGGAAGCCGCGGTCTGCCGCCGTGTAGACACCTTCATGCTCGCCCCATGACGTTGACGGTAAAATCACATCCGCCGCCGCCGCGGTTTTGGTCATAAAGATGTCCTGGACAATCACCAGTTCGAGATCCTCAAAGCCTTTACGCACCGCTGACAGCTCGGCGTCGGTCTGCAGCGGATCTTCACCCATAATGTAGGCGGCACGCACTTCACCGTGCGCCGCACGGTGCGGCAGCTCGCTGATGCGATACCCGGTATGTTCCGGCAGGCTCTCCACGCCCCAGGCCTTCGCGAATTTCTCACGATTTTCCGGGAACTTAACGTACTGATAGCCCGGATAGGTATCCGGCAGTGCGCCCATGTCACACGCACCCTGCACGTTATTCTGACCACGTACCGGGTTCACGCCCACATGCGGTTTGCCCAGATTTCCGGTCAGCATCGCGAGGCTTGTCAGGGAGCGTACGGTTTCCACGCCCTGATAGAACTGGGTTACGCCCATGCCCCACAAAATGGCCGCGGTTTTCGCCCCGGCGTACATCCGCGCTGCCTGGCGGATCTCTTGCGCGCTTACGCCGGTTATCGCTTCGACGGACTCCGGCGTGTAGCCTTCGACAATTTTCCGATACTCGTCAAACCCTTCCGTACGGGTCGCGACGAACGCCTGGTCGTACAGATTCTCCTCAATAATGACGTGGCCCATCGCATTCAACAGCGCGATATTCGAGCCGTTTTTCAGTGCAATGTGCATATCCGCAATACGTGCCGTTTCAATTTTGCGCGGATCGCAGACGATGATTTTCGCCCCATTCTGTTTGGCGCGAATAACGTGGTTCGCGACGATAGGGTGAGAATCCGCCGGGTTATAGCCAAAAATAAACACGAGATCGGTGTTATCTATCTCGTTAATCGCATTACTCATAGCGCCGTTACCGACCGACTGGTGCAGACCTGCAACCGATGGGCCGTGTCAGACACGAGCGCAGCAGTCGACGTTATTGGTACCAATAACGGCGCGCGCGAATTTTTGCATTACATAGTTGGTTTCATTACCGGTACCGCGTGAAGAGCCGGTAGTCTGGATCGCATCCGGGCCATACTTGGCTTTGATAGCGCTCAGGCGCGTGGCGACATAATCCAGCGCCTCGCTCCAGGAGACGGCTTCCAGCTTGCCACCGCGCTCGCGGCGGATCATAGGGGTTTTCAGGCGTGGGGTAAGGATTTGGGTATCGTTAATAAAATCCCAGCCGTAGTAGCCTTTCAGGCACAGCGTGCCCTGGTTGGTTTTCCCCTGGGCGGCCTCCGCCCGGACGATTTTGCCGTTATCGACCACCAGGTTGATCTTGCAACCCGAGGCACAATAAGGGCAAACCGTGACGACTTTTTTCATCAGTCTGCTCCAGTTAATCAATGCTTACGCCCCACTATGCAGCTTCTATGCCATGTTTTTATTGTGGGTATCAGCAGACTTTACGGCCAACAGAGGGGCAAAACCCTGACGAAAAACAGCCAATCGTCAAAATTGACGTGTCGAATGGGCAGTGGATGTGACATGGGTTGTAATTCCGTCATGTAAAAGTCAAATTGGCTGGAGCCGACGGCAGAATAGTTCAGACTTAACATAATCCCCTGATGGAAGCATGCGATGAAACCGGCGATTCTGGTGGTTGATGACGATACCGCAGTTTGCGAGCTGCTGCAGGATGTGCTGAGTGAGCACGTCTTTAGCGTGCTCGTCTGCCATAACGGCCAGGACGCGCTGAGTCTGGTTCAGCATGAGCCACACATTGCCCTTGTCCTGCTGGATATGATGCTGCCGGATATCAACGGCCTGCAGGTATTACTGCACCTGCAAAAGCAACGTCCGGAGCTGCCGGTGGTGATGCTGACCGGGCTGGGCAGTGAGTCAGACGTGGTGGTGGGGCTGGAGATGGGGGCCGACGATTATATTGGCAAACCGTTTAACCCGCGCGTGGTGGTTGCCCGGGTTAAAGCCGTGCTTCGCCGTACCGGGGCGCTGGCCGCAGACACCCCGGTGCCACGCGTGGCGGGCGTGACGTTCAATGGCTGGACGCTGGATACCTCCCGCTGTGAACTCAGCGATCCGCAGCGTAACCCTGTACCGTTGACCCAGGGAGAATATGGTCTGCTGCTGGCGCTCACCCAGAACGCCCGGCGGGTGCTCAGCCGGGAACAACTGCTCGAGCTGACGCACAGCGAAAGTGCCGAGGTGTTCGACCGCACAATCGATGTGTTGATCATGCGCCTGCGCCGTAAAATAGAAGCCAACCCGCATCAGCCCGTACTCATTAAAACCGTCCGTGGGCTGGGCTACGTCTTTGCTGCCGATGTGTCTCACAGCGAGAAAGCGGCTTAAATATTCTCTTTAATAAACAGCTGCAGCTCGGCCAGCGTTTTTGCCCCATCAATGGCGTTCGCAGCCAGCAGGCTTGCCCGCGCGCAGGCATGGGCCAGGTAAATACTCTCGACCAGCGGCAATGCTTCATGGCAGCCGTATAAGAAGCCTGCGCAGAAGGCATCACCCGCCCCGACGCTGCCGATAATCTCTTCCCGCTCCAGCAACCAGGAGGGGATCCAGCGCCCTTCATCGTCCGGTGTTAACCCCCACGCCCCTTCCGGACAGTGGATCACCACCCGCTGACGCACGCCAGCCGCCAGAAGCTGTGAGGCGGCTTCCGCGATATGGGCAATGTGCGGGGCATCGTTCTCGTCGCGCATCTCCAGCCCGCTAAACTCGCCGGCTTCCAGTTCGTTGATGACCAGATAATCAAGATGGCGCAGGGCAGGGAGAACCAGCGGCTGATAGCGAGGGTCACCCTTTCGCGAGACCAGATCGAGCGAGGTTTCATACCCCTGATCGCGCATCTGGGCCAGCAGCCGTGCGCTGCGGGTGCCGTACTCGTCATCGGGCATATCCAGGCTGTCGAGCAGTAACAGGTAGCCGAGGTGGAAAATCTTCATCGCGCCGTCGAGGCGGTCGAAGGCGGGCAGATCCAGAAGACGGTTGGCGCCCGGGGAGTGGAAAAAAGTGCGCTGCCCGCTGGGGTCGGTCATAACCTGCGACATAGAGGTTGGCGCAAAGGTCGTGCGCTGCACCCGCTGGCGGTTGACGTGATACTGGTCGAGCATCGCCAGGATGTAATCGCCGTCGCTATCTTCGCCAATCAGGCCGACGGCCTGCAGCGGCAGGCCAACGTGCATTTTGGCCAGCGTCAGCAGGACGTTCAGCGGCGCACCGCCGGTTGAACGTTCGCTGTGGGTAATTTCCGCCAGCCAGCCGCGCTCCGGCCATTGCACAATCTGGTGGACATGATCCACCAGCATATTGCCGGCGGCGATAATCCCTTTACGTTCCATTATGCCTGCCCCGCGCTGCCAAAGATGCGCATTTGCGCGGCGACCGTATCGGTAATCGCCTCCTCTATGCCCAGCAACAGTTCTGCAAATTCATCGTACAGAGGCTGACGTTTTGCCATCCGTTGCTCAACGGCAGAGAGCGCGGCCTGTGACATGCCGGTATAAAAGTTGATTTTATGGATCCCCAGTTCGATGGCGCGACGAAAATCGGCATCGCTGATGCCGGAGCCGCCGTGTAAGACCAACGGCAGGCCGGTCTGCTGGCGAATGGCGTCCAGACGAGGGAAATCGAGTTTTGGCTCGCCTTTGTATTTACCGTGCGCGTTGCCAATGGCGACCGCTAGCGCATCAATGCCGGTGGCATCGACAAACTCGCGCGCCCGCAGCGGGTCCGTAAACAACGCTTCATCCGCATGGCCATACAACGCGCCACCTTCGTCACCGCCTACCGCACCCAGCTCCGCTTCTACCGATACGCCAACCGCGTGGCACATCTTCACCACCTCCCGCGTCTGGCGAATGTTTTCTTCGTAGCTCAGGGTGGAGCCATCAAACATCACGGAGCTGAAGCCTACGCGCAGCGCACGTACCACCGCCTCGAAATGCAGGCCGTGATCGAGATTGAGCACCACCGGAATATCATGACGGGCGGCTTCAAACCTGACCGCTTCGACCAGCGACTCCAGGGAGACATACTTAAAGTGGATTTCCGCAATATTAATGATAAACGGCGAGCGTTCCTGTTTCGCGGCAGCAAACAGCGCGCGCAAAAAATGGGAGTCGAGAACGTTAAACGCGCCGAGCGCGTAGCGGTGTTTCCTGGCGTGCTCAAGACCGTCGGCAAGAGAAATCAATGGCATCATTTACTCCTTATTTCCGAAACAGGTTGTACTCGTTGCACAACACCAGCACCGCCGGTTCGTCTTCTTCGATATTGTTATAGCGGGCAATGGGCTGTAAAAAATGGTTATCGTGTTCATCGTCATTCACCGATGACACTTCTCCCACCAGTACGTCGCCAAAACCGCGTTCGCCCCAGAAACTGTGGTACAGGCCGGGGGTGAGGCAGATGCTGTCCCCGGGTTGCAGGCGTAACTGACTGCCGGGCGCGTGGGTCTGCAGACAGCCGTCGAGGGTAACGGTCACGTCGGTATTTTCAGGTTCTTGATGTGCGCCGGCATTCCATAACTCGACGATCAGGTTTCCGCCGCCACGGTTGATGATGTCTTCCCGTTTACGCCAGTGAAAATGCATGGGCGTCACCTGACCATCCCGGACGTGCATGATTTTTTCGGCATAGCACTTTTCATAGGGCACGCCGTTCGGTGAGCCATTGCGCAGGGTAAAGAGCGTTAGCCCCTGTGCGGCAAAATGGTCGCCGCCGAATGCCGTTACGTCCCAGCCAAGCCTGAGATCAAACACTTCCTGCCAGGCTGCCGGATCAAGCTGCTGCCATTTCGTCGGCGGAAAACTGGCAAAGGGAGGGAGATGCACGTCGTGCATGGAGAAGAACTGCCGCGTGTGGCCAAGGATTTCATTGATTTCGGAGCGTTTCATGGGGCCCCCTGGACGCTATGTCAGGCCTCACCCCAACTCTCCCGCGAAGAGAAGATCAGGGTGAGGGCATCAAACCGTACTACATCACTTCACTGTCCACCCCTTATAGGATCCGACGTTCTTTTTATCGATCATCGTCACCGGGATCAGCACAGGCTCTTTAGGCGCAGGTTTGCCCTGCAGAATGTCATAGCCGATCTCAACCGCTTTTGCCGCCATTACCTGCGGATCCTGAGCTGGCGTCGCGACAAACAGGGAGTTCTCACGCTTAAGCGCTTCCTCGCCGTCCGGGCTGCCGTCTACGCCAACGATAAAGAATTCATTGCGTTGGGCCTGTTTTGCCGCCAGATCGGCACCGATCGCCGTCGGATCGTTAATCGCGAACACGCCGTCGATCTTCGGATTGGCCGCCAGCAGTGAGGTCATCACTTCCAGACCGCCTTCACGGCTACCTTTGGCGTTCTGGTTATCAGAGAGCACCTTGATATCCGGATGTTTTTTGAACTCGGTCTGGCAGCCTTCGACGCGGTTTTGCACCGCGGACACTGGCGGCCCGTTGATGATGACCACGTTGCCTTTGCCTTTCAGGCGGTCAGTAATGTATTTACAGGCCATTTCCCCCGCCTGGGTGTTATCGGAGGTGATGGTGGCATCCGCCCCTTCCGCCGCGACGTCAACCGCGACAACCACGATCCCGGCCTCTTTCGCGCGTTTAACCGCCGGGCCGATCCCTTTGGAATCCGCGGCGTTAAGGATGATCATGTCCACTTTGGCCGCAATAAAGTTGTCGATCTGCGCTACCTGCTGGCCGAGATCGTAACCGCTGGAAACCAGCGTCACTTTGACGTTATCCCCCGCCAGTTTGCGCGCTTCCAGCTCGGCACCTTTGGTGATCTGCACGAAGAATGGGTTGGCCAGGTCGCCCACCGTCACGCCGATGGACTTCAGATCTTTCGCCTGCGCAAACGGCGTTGCGGCAAGCAGCGCGCCAGCACAGAGCGCGGTCACTAACGGTTTCAAACGCATCTTCTCTTCCTCGCTTGTAGGGTATTGTTGTTATGCACTTTGATGGTGTCGGGTACGGTATTTGTCGATCAGCACCGCTATGATGATCACCGCCCCTTTGATCACCAGTTGCCAGAAGTAGGAGACGCCCATCAGCGTCATGCCGTTGTTAAGCGTGGCGATGATCAGCGCCCCCACCAGCGTGCCGGTGATCGTGCCGATCCCGCCGACAAAGCTGGTGCCGCCGAGGATCACCGCCGCAATCGCATCCAGCTCGTAGCCCATGCCCAGGTTGCCGTTGGCGCTGTAGAGACGCGAGGCACTCATCACGCCGCCCAGGCCCGAGAGCAGCCCGCTCATGCCGTACACAAACAACAGCACCAGCCAGACCTTAATGCCTGTCAGACGCGCCGCCTGCATGTTGCCGCCAACCGCATAAATGTGAACGCCAAGCGTGGTGCGGCGCAGAATAAACCAGCACAGCACAATGACCGCCAGCGCGATCACCACCAGCCACGGAATGGGTCCAAGGTAGTTATTGCCGATCCACTCAAAGTTAATGTTGGAGTTAATGACGGTCGTACCGTCCGCCAGCAAATAAGCCGCACCGCGCAGGGCCGTATAGGTACCGAGCGTCACGATAAACGGCGGCAGCCCGGCAAAAGCCACCAGCGCGCCGTTGAACAAACCCAGCACCAGGCCGAGCATGAGCGCTGCCGGAATAGAAAGCATGGCGAACTCAGGTATTAACGACACCACCATCGCCGCCACGGCCGTGGTGCCCAGAATGGAGCCGACGGAGAGGTCGATCCCGCCGGTCAGAATGATGAAGGTCATCCCTGCGGCCAGCACGATGTTGATCGACGCCTGGCGGGTGATATTGAGCAGATTACTTTCGGTAAAGAAGTTAGGCGCGATAAAACCAAATACCGCCACAATCAGGATCAAGATGGGCAAAATGCCGACCGTCTGCATCAGATCGCTCATCAGCATTTTTTTGGCAGAGGCGGACTTCGCCACCTGCTGCGGATGGGTTGAATTTGTCATAGTTGCACCGCCTGATGATGAGAGTCGTTCACGCCGGTCGCCAGCGTCATGATGTTTTCCTGAGAAATTTCTGCTCCGTGAAGTTCACCTGCAATGCTGCCTTCACGCATGACATAGACGCGGTCGCTCATGCCGACGATTTCCGGCAGCTCGCTGGAGATCATCAGGATCGCCACGCCCTTGCGCGCCATCTGGTTCATGATGCGGTAGATTTCACTTTTCGCCCCGACGTCGACGCCGCGCGTCGGTTCGTCCAGAATCAGAATGCGTGGGCCGATGGCCACCCAGCGGGAGATAAGCAGCTTTTGCTGATTGCCCCCGGACAGGCCACCCGCGCGGACCTGTGAATGCGGCACGCGGATGTTAAGCAGGGCGATCGCATCGTCAGAAATGGTCTGCGCTTTTTTGCGGTTCAGCATGCCGAAGGTGGCGTCGCGCTCCAGCGTCGCCATGGTGATGTTCTCCTGTGCGGCCAGCTCGAGGAACAGCCCTTGTTCTTTGCGGTTCTCGGTGAGAAAACCGATCCCGTTGTCGATGGCGGCACGCGGGGAGTGGATCACCACCGGTTCGCCGTCGACCTCAATCATGCCGCCCGTGGCTTTGCGCGCGCCGAAGATCAGCTGCGCCAGTTCGGAACGTCCGGCGCCCACCAGACCTGCCAGCCCGACAATTTCTCCGGACCGCACCTGCAGACTGCAGGGGAGCACTTTTTTGCCGTCGGTAAGGTGATGCACGTTAAGACGCGGGCTGCCGAGTGGGATATCGCGCTCTTTGTTAAACAGATCGCTTAGCGGACGGCCGACCATCATCTTCACCAGCTCAGAGGCGTTCAGTTTGTCGCGCGTCAGGCTACCGACGTACTGCCCGTCACGCAGAACGCTGACGCGATCGGAGAGTTCATACACTTCCGCCATGCGGTGGCTGATATAGATAATCGCCATTCCTTCCTCTCGCAGGCGCAGTATCAGCTCGAACAGGCGATGGGTTTCACGTGAGGAGAGGGCGGCGGTGGGTTCATCCATCACCAGAATGCGGCTGTTACGGTGCAGCGCGCGGGCAATTTCAACCTGCTGCTGCTCGGCGATGGTCAGCCTCATTACCAGGTCGGTCGCCTTGAAGTGCGCGCCCAGACGGTCAATCACCGCCTGCGCCTGCGCGGCCATCTCTTTGCGCTGCACCAGCCCGGCGCGCGACAGCTCGCTGCCCAGGAAAATGTTTTCAGCGACGGTCAGATTGGGGGCAAGCTGCATCTCCTGATAAATGAGGGTGATACCCGCGGCCAGCGCATCCTTTGGCCCTTTGATGTGAAACGGCTGTCCGTCAATCAGGATCTCGCCGCTGGTGGCGGTATAGGCCCCCGCGAGGATCTTCATCAGGGTACTCTTTCCTGCGCCGTTTTCCCCCATCAGCGCGTGGATCTCACCGGGGTACACCGTCAAATCCACACCCTTGAGCGCGTGGAAATGGCCAAACGTTTTGGCAATGTTGCGCATCTCCAGTACCGGGGTTCTGCTCATGGCGGATCTCCTTGAATGTCGATATCCGCACTTCATCACAGGTTGGTAAATGCAAAATGTCAGAAGCCGTTCATATTTGTCATAGTTATGAATAGTTAACTTACATCACAATTCCCCGCTTTTTCCCTCTCAGCAGGAGAGGGCCAGGGTGAGGGCATCACATTCCACCGGAGCTTACCGTATGCCATCACACCGTCCGCCCTTCTTTGCCAGCGCCCGTGGTCGCCTGCTGATTTTTAATCTGCTGGTGGTGGCGGTGACGCTGATGGTCAGCGGCGTGGCGGTGCTCGGCTTTCGTCATGCCAGCCAGATCCAGGAACAGGTGCAGCAGCAGACGCTGGATGACATGACCGGCAGCATGAACCTCGCCCGCGATACCGCCAATGTGGCAACGGCGGCGGTGCGGCTCTCGCAAGTTGTAGGCGCGCTGGAATACAAGGGCGAAGCCGAGCGCCTGAAGCAGACGCAGATGGCGCTGCGTCACTCGCTGGAACAGCTTGCCGATGCGCCACTGGCGCAACAGGAGCCCGCGCTGGTGGCGCGAATTATTCAGAGAAGTAATGAGTTACAGCAGAGCGTGACGGGCATGCTGGAGCGCGGGCAGCGGCGTCATCTGGAGCGTAATGCGCTTCTCAGCGCGCTCTATCAAAGCCAGAGCTATTTGCGCCATCTGCAGGACATCAACCGCCGTTACGCCAGCAACGTCCCGGATGCGCAACAGCTTATGGAAATGGACAGACTAATCATCGCCGCTATTGAAACGCCCTCGCCGCGCGCCACGGTTCAACAGCTGGATGCCGTGACGGCAACGCTGCCCCGGAGCGTGACGCAGCCCGTGGTGAACGCTATCCTGCCCGATTTTAATGCCGAGCTTCACAAGCTTGTTCCGCTCTCGACGCAGCTGGAGGAGAGCGATCTGGCGATCAGCTGGTATATGTTCCACATCAAGGCGCTGGTGGCGATATTAAACAGCGACATCAATCAGTACGTTGAACAGGTGGCGCAGGCCTCCCGGCTGCGCACTGCCCAGAGTCACCAGGAGCTGCGCTCCATCAGCGTATTTATCAGTGTGTTCGCCGTGCTGGCGCTGATCATCACCGGGTGCGCCTGTTGGTATATCTACCGTAATCTGGCCTCCAACCTGACGGCCATCTCCCGGGCGATGTCGCGCCTTGCTCACGGCGAGCAGGATGTTTCCGTCCCCGGGCTGCAGCGTCGTGATGAGCTGGGTGAGCTGGCTCGAGCGTTTAACGTTTTTGCCCGCAACACCGCCTCGCTTGTCCACACCACCCGCCTGCTGAAAGAAAAAACCACGCAGATGGAGATCGACCGCATCGAGCGTCAGGGGCTGGAAGAGGCGTTGGTGCACAGCCAGAAGATGAAGGCCGTCGGGCAGCTGACGGGCGGTCTGGCGCATGACTTTAACAACCTGCTGGCGGTGATCATTGGCAGTCTGGAACTCACCGATCCTGACTCACAGGACGCCCCGCGTATCACCCGGGCACTCAAGGCCGCCGAGCGTGGTGCGGTGCTGACCCAGCGCCTGCTGGCGTTTTCCCGCAAGCAATCCCTGACCCCGCACGCGGTAGAGATGAAACCGCTGCTCGAGAACCTGCGGGAGTTGATGTACCACTCGCTGCCGGCCACCCTGACGCTGGAAATTGAAGCGCAATCACCGGCGTGGCCGGCGTGGATAGACGTTAGCCAGCTGGAAAACGCCATTATTAACCTGGTGATGAACGCCCGTGATGCGATGGAGGGACAGACGGGGGTTATTAAGATCCGCACGTGGAATCAGCGCGTGACCCGCAGTGACGGACGCAGACAGGATATGGTGGCGCTGGAGGTTATTGACCGGGGAAGTGGAATGTCGCAGGAGGTCAAATCCCGGGTCTTCGAACCGTTCTTTACGACCAAGCAAACCGGAAGCGGTAGCGGATTAGGCCTGTCGATGGTCTACGGTTTTGTACGCCAGTCCGGTGGGCGCGTGGAGATTGAAAGCGCGCCGGGGCAGGGGACCACCGTGCGGCTGCATCTGCCACGCTCGACGCTGCCTGTTAGTTCTGCTGATGAAACCCAGGCCGCCGCGGCTGCCGTTGAAAATGAACGCCTGGTACTGATGCTGGAAGATGAAGCCGATGTCCGCCAGACCCTGTGCGAGCAGCTGCATCAGCTGGGCTATCTGACGCTTGAAGCGGACAACGGCGAACAGGCCCTGAAGATGCTGGACGTGTCACCGGATATTGGCATGTTTATTAGCGATTTAATGCTGCCCGGCAACCTCAGCGGTGCCGAGGTGATCAACCATGTGCGCAGCCATTATCCGCAGCTTCCGGTGTTGCTGATCAGCGGCCAGGATCTGCGTCCGACGCATAACCCGCAACTGCCGGACGTGGCGTTACTGCGTAAGCCTTTTACCCGTGTTCAGCTGGCGCAGGCGTTGCGCAAGGTGATGACAGGAACTGGCTGAGAGCCAGGGTCGCCGCCCCCTGAGCACCGTTAAAGGATGACGATGATGCTGTAATGAAACGGACTGCCTCATACGGCAGCGGACGGCGCAGATGCTGTTTAATTCTGGCAATCAGCGCGTCGCGTGGAAAATCGACCATATCCATCACGCCGCCGCCGAGGATCACCGCATCCGGGTCGAAGAGATTTACGCTGGTGGCAATGGCTCGGGCTGCATGATTTAAGAGCTGTATGACAAAGGGGTCATGACACGCTGAGGTAAAAATCTCGCCAATCGCGTAATCACGGGGCTGTTGTTCATACCACTGTTTCAGGGCAATACCGGAACAGACGGTTTCCAGACATCCTGTGTTACCACAACCGCAATGGCGTGACATATCGCCCTGCGGAATATGTCCAAGCTCGCCCGCGACCCCGTGTGCACCTGTCCAGGGCGCGCCGTTCAGCCAGATGGCGAACCCCATGCCGGTACCGAGATAGGCTGCCAGAACCTGCTGATGCTGCAAGTTGTGCTGCATAACATCAAAAGAGAGCTGGAGGTTAACGTCACGGTAGAATTCGACCGGGCATCCCAGCGCGTCCGCCAGTTTGCCCGCCAGGTCCCGTCGGTCTGTTGCCTGTAATGGCAGGTTTGGTGTCGAGATAATGGTGCGTTTGTCTTTGCCGACCAGTGCAGGAAAACCCATCACCAGACCCCGACAGCGAACCTGATAGTGACGAAGCCTTGCAACGATCATTTCTGCGACGCCGCACATGACGCCTGAACGGATAATGTCTGCTGTACGGTGTTTTTCACAGTGCAGCACGGCCCCGTCGGCTGTAAGCAGGCAAAAACGGATATGGGTAGCGCCCATATCCACTCCGGCGACGACATCAGGCTGTTTTTGCATGAGGAAGGGCCTCGTTCTTTGCCGACAGAATCTGTCCGGCCATCAGTTGCCATGCGTCGTCGATATTCTCTGCGTGGTTGAACAGTCCTGACGTCCCGACGATAAAGACATCAGCCCCGGCGGCCATCAGTTTTTTGTAGGTGGACTGATTGCAGGAGCCATCGATCTCAATCTCATAGCGCAGCCCTTCACGTTCGCGCCAGGCTTTCAGCTCGGCAATTTTTTCGAGCATTTCCGGAATGAAAGGCTGCCCGGCAAAGCCAGGATCGACGGTCATGACCGTAATTTTGTCCGCCTTGTGAATGTAATATTTCATCGCTTCAACGGGCGTTTCAGGGTTGAGGATCAGACCGACTCTCATGCCATGACGGCGAATTTCGTCAATCAGACGGAAGGCCTGACCGTTAATCGTTTCCGGATGCAGGGTGATGAAATCCGCTCCGGCCTGTGCCAGTTGACTAATGTAGTCCTGGGGGCGTGTCACCATCAGATGGCAGTCCAGCGGTTTGGTGGCGAGCTTCTTCACCTGGCTGACAAAGAACGGTGACAGCGTCAAATTGGGCACAAAGTGACCGTCCATGATGTCGATATGGAAGTAGTCCGCGTGCTGGTCTATGAATTCGATCTGCTCTTTGAATTTCAGCAGGTCCATACACATCAGGGAGGGGGAAATTTTCATCGTCAATTCCTTACTTACTGATCAATCTATCGAGGGCGACAGCGGCGATAATCAACCCGCCCATCACCACCAGCTGGTAGTAGGTTTGTACTTGTAAAATATTGAGTCCGTTATTGATGGTGCCGATGATGAGCCCCCCAATCACGACAGAGAAGATGCGCCCTTTACCGCCAAAGAAGCTGGTTCCGCCGATAATGGCGCTGGCAATGGCGTAGGTTTCAAAGCCCATCCCAGCCAGCGGCTCTGCTGCCCCCAGTCGTGCCGTTGACACCACGCCTGCCAGCCCTGCACACACACCGGAGATAATGAAAACCACCAGGATATGAAACTTCACGTCAATACCGGAGTAGAACGCCGAGTTCTTGTTACCGCCCAGCGCGTAGATGTTGCGTCCCAGCCGCATACGGGTGGTGAGGAACCAGAGGATCACCGCCACTACCAGCGAGAAGATTACCGGCACGGGAACACCTAAGACATTGGCGGAAAAGAAGTTTACAAAGTCGAACGAGAAGCCGTATACCGAGTTGGCATCCGAAATCACCAGCGTAATGCCGCGAAAAATGGCGTTAGTGCCCAGGGTGATAATGAACGGATGCAGCCCGGTCCAGTTGACCAGACAGCCGTTGATCGCGCCTAACGCACCGCCAACCAGCACGCCGCCAATGAGCGCTGCCAGGAACGGGTCGACGCCGGCCAGCATGAGCTTGGCGGTCACCATCCCGGACAGCGCCAGAATCGCCCCGACGGACAGATCGATACCTGCCACCAGAATGGCAAAGAACTCGCCCATCCCGATCAGCACCGTCACCGAACTCTGGACAAAAATTTGAGTGATGTTATTGGTGGTCAGGAAGTATTCCGACGACAGCGTGCCAAAGATGGCAACGATGATCGCGAGGATGAAAAAGGTGCCGTACTTGTCCCAGAACAGCGCGAAATTAAACGGTTTTTTTTCGTCCATATCGCGTTTCACTCTTGTGGTAATGCCCATGCCATAATCTCCTCTTCGCCCATGTCGTCGCGATTGGTCAGGATTTGCGTCAGTCGCCCTTCGCAGAACACGGCGATGCGGTCGCAGACGGCGATAATTTCAGGTAGCTCGGATGACACCATCAGGATGACCTTGCCCTCGTCAGCTAACTGGCGCATCACCTTGTAGATTTCGGCCTTTGCGCCGACGTCGATGCCGCGGGTAGGTTCATCAAAAATGATGACGTCCGGGTTGCAGCACAGCCATTTGGAAATCAGCACCTTCTGCTGGTTTCCGCCGGAGAGCTCAGTGATGTTTTGCTCCACGCTATGGCACTTTAACGCCAGCAGCTGGCGCTGCGTTTCAGCAGTTTTGCGCTCTTCATGTTCGCGAAACAGGCCCATGGCGCCTTTGTAGCCGCCATTTTTCAGGCTTTGGCTGACCGCCATGTTCTGAGCAATAGAGAAGTTGGGGAAGAAGCCGTTTTCCCGACGGCTTTCAGTGATGTAGGCCATCCCTTTTTTCAACGCATCTAACGGCGAGTGTGGGGAGATGGTTTTACCGTTGAGACGGATTTCACCGCTAGCGCGTTTATCCACCCCGAAGAGGCAGTCCATCAGCTCGGTGCGGCCTGAGCCGACGAGTCCTGCAAAGCCAAAGATTTCACCGCGGTTCACGCTGAACGAGATATCACGTACTTTTTTCTTGTCCCGGCTGGTGACGTTTTTCACTTCGAACACGGTATCGCGTTCGAGATTGCCGGTACTTTCTTTCATCGCGTTAAAGCGGTTTTGCAACTCGCGACCCACCATCAGGCGCACAATATCGTCGTTTGTGACATCACTCACCATGCCCGTGCAGACGCTGCTTCCATCTTTCATCACGGTAAAGCGGTCGCAAATGCGGCGGATTTCTGCGAGCTTATGCGAGATATACACAATTGCTGTACCCTCTTTACGTAATTGATTCATGATCAGGAAAAGATAATCCACCTCTTTATTGGTTAAAGACGATGTGGGCTCATCCATAATGATCGCTTTAGCGTTGAGCATTAATGTTTTTGCAATTTCCAGCATTTGCTTGTGGCTGATGGATAAATTCGCCACCTTTTCATCTAAATCGACTTTCAATCCCACGCGTAAAAGCATCATTGCGCCGCGAATACGCATCTCTTTCCAGTCGATTATATTGACGCCACAGACTTTTTTCGTCAGATGACGGCCAATATATAAATTCTCCAGAACGGTTAATTCATCGATAACGCTAAGTTCCTGGTAAATTATGCCAATGCCCAACTGTGCTGCCAGTTTATGATCGAGCTTGTCGTAATTTACCTCGTTGATAGTAATAGTTCCTTTGGTCGGTTCATGTATTCCCGACAATACTTTCATTAAGGTTGATTTACCGGCGCCATTCTCCCCTAATAACGCATGAATCTCGTGGGGATAAATAGTTAAATCAACCGACGTTAATGCGTGAACCGGACCAAAGGATTTGCCGATCCCCGCCATTGAGATATATGGCGTGACCATGTTTACTCCTTATGTTTTCCCTCTCATCCTGTGGGAGAGAGTTGGGGTGTGGGCATCTGACCGCACCGGATATCAGTTATTTCGTCACCAGAACCGAATCAACCAGTTTGAATTCAGGCGTTTTTTCTAGTGGGATCACGTTGCCGGTTTTCGCCGCATCCACCATCAACTTCAGGCCCGTAGCACCAATATCCGCTGGGTTCTGCGCGACGGTGGCGGTCATTTGTCCGGCATCGACCATCTTACGTGCTTCAGGAATGCCATCCGTGCCAACGACCAGTACTTTTCCTGTTTTACCGGCGTTTGCCACCGCCTGTGCCACGCCCATTGCCATGGTATCGTTTGCACAGTAGAAGGCTTTCAAATTCGGGTTGCGTTGCAAAACGTTGGTGGCGACATCCAGGGCTTTAATGCGATCCCAGTCGGCGGGTTGGCTGGCAACGAGCTTGATTTGACTTGCTTTTTTAAAGGTTTCTGTAGCGCCATTGCGGCGTGCCTCTCCCGATGCATTTCCGGCTTTCCCTTCAATAATCGCGACTTCACCGCCCTGCACACCGAGTTTATCAATGATAAAGCCTGCCCCTTTTGCCCCAACGGCTACGTTATCCGTCGTGACAAAACCTTCAACGTTACCGCCGGCTTTTTTCAGGTTATCCATATCGATTTTTTCATCGAGGTTGACCAGAAAAATGCCTTTCTGCCAGGCGCGTGACACGGGCATCACCAGGTTGACCGAGGAGAGTGGGGCAAAGGCAATGCCTTTGTATTTCTTATTACTCAAGTCTTCAAAAAGCTGCAGTTGAGACTGAAAATCACCCTCTGACGGCGAAGCAAAAATATCAACACTTACCCCCAGGGTTTTTGCTTCATCTTCGACCCCTTTCTTCATATCCACCCAGAATGGATTGTTCAATGTTTTTAATACTACTGCATATTCTGCGGCAGCAAATGCGCTGGTAGATAACATTAAGCCCATAGCGGCGCCGCTGAAATATTTCAGATATTTATTCATAGCAGTGTTCTCAATGTAGGGTATATTTTGTTGATCCCGCTAGTACGGGATCAACCTTTTATCGTTACTTCAGGGCACCAGGGGAGAAGAAATCCACAATAGCACCGGTTTTTTGCATGTTGAGTGTGGCCTGTTGAATATTCTGTTGTGCAACGGATACAAATAAAGCATCTAATAGTGTGAGTTGTAATATACGCGCGGAGGCGTTGCGCCCTAATAAAGGGGTCTCTGGTGCTGGCGAGCAAATAATATAATCAGCGAGTTTGGCAATGGGCGAATGATAGCTATGGGTAATGCAGATAATCTTCGCACCGTTCTTTTTCGCTAACTCTACTGCAGCTTTCACATCGCTGGTGCGTCCTGAGTGTGTTACCACCAGCACTACGTCTCCCTCTTTCAGCAGCGATGCTGACATCATCATGATATGGGCGTCCTGATAGGACTGGCAGCGCACGCCGATACGTAAAAACTTGTGCTGGATGTCGGCACAAATGGCGTTAGAGCCGCCGACGCCGTACAGATCGCGCTGGTTAGCCTGAGCGAAGAAACGTGCTGCGCGATGAATTTCATCCACATTAACAATCGACTGGCCTTCCATAATGGTGCGAAGCGTAATGTTGAACACTTTATTAACCACATCCTGTGGTGCTTCATCAAAGGCGAGTTCAGCGGGGAGCACCTGCTCGGATTGAGAGAAGTAGTCCACAAGCGCTGCGCGCAGAGTACGAAAACCGCTAAACCCGAGCAGCTTGGCCACTTTGACGATCATCGCTTCCGAGACCAGCAGTGTTTCGGCAACATCTTTAATTGCCGGCGCACCGCTCAGGTTACCTGGCTGAAGCAGCCAGTCGACGATACGGCTCTCGTTGTCGGTCATCCCTTCCTGTTTCATACGCAGGTAAGGTGCCAGACCGATGCCATTAGGCAGCTCTTTTTCAAATTCTGACTGACTCATCGCTCTCTGTTGTCCTTAAAAATGAAGACGACACTATATCATCACAACCTTCCCGGGAAATATGCTGCCAACTTCACAATATTTATAAATTCATAAAGTTTTATTGCTTGTGAAGTTTTGGGCTGTGTGTTGTTGCTTCATTCGTTGTAAATCAATTACTTAATTTCTTCGGCATTTAATGGCCTAAGACTTACAGGCAAACTTAACCATCAGGTCAGGGTTGAAATGCGATCCTCAGGGGTGTAGAACACGCTCAGAACGCGATGGTTTTGTGGTTTTATTGCACAACTAACCGGTCTTAAATCACAAATACATCGAGTTCGTAAAGTTTACTCACTGAGAGGCAAATCATGAAAAGGATTGCGTTTGGTTGCGATCACGTTGGCTTCATACTGAAAGAGGACATACTGGCCCATCTGCGTGGGCGTGGCGTAGAGGTGGTGGATAAGGGCACCTGGTCGCCCGAACGCACCGATTACCCGCATTATGCCAGCGCTGTTGCGACCTCCCTGCTCGACGGTGAGGTTGATGGCGGTATCTTAATTTGTGGTACCGGCGTTGGGATCTCTATTACGGCCAACAAATACCCCGGCATTCGTGCAGTGGTATGTAGTGAGCCTTATTCTGCGCAGCTTTCAAGGCGGCATAACAACACCAATATCCTGGCATTTGGCTCACGTGTTGTTGGCCTTGAGCTGGCAAAAATGATTGTCGATGCCTGGCTCAATGCAGAATTTGAGGGCGGGAGACACCAGGTGAGAGTGGAAGCGATAGGGGTGATTGAACAGGCGCAGAAATGAGATTCCTCCGCTACCCCAGCCAGCTGTTGTTCATTACCGTAAGGCCAGTCCACCTGCGAGTCTGGTCTTATGAAACGTTACTCTACCGCTCTGTTATTTGGTCTGCTGTCACTTACCAGCCAACTGGCTCACGCCGATGTTATTGATGAAGCCATTGGCAATATTCAGCAGGCGATCAACGATGCCTATAACCCCAGCAGCAGTCGCAGTAGCGATGATGACGACGATCGCTACGATCGCAGCCGCCAGACCGACAGCCGTCAGTATGACGATCGCCGCAGGCAACTGGAGGATCGCCGTCGCCGTCTGGATGAGCGTCAACGCCAGCTGGATGATGACAGACGTCAGTTAGAAGAAGATGAACGCCGGTTAGAAGACGATTACGATCGCTGATACGCGCGGTTTAGCATCCATACGCCTCGCCCTCTCATTCAGAGAGGGAGTGACCTAATCCAGCAACAACGTCATTCCGTCATATCCCGCCTCGAACCCGTCGGGTAGCGGGTTATCCATCATCCATACGTCGAACTGATGACTGATATGGGTCAGGATCACCTGCGGACAGCCGATGATCTCATTTAAGGCAATAACCGTATTCAGATCGCAATGGTTGCGCGGCGTTTCGTCACGCGGTTCGTGGCTGCAGTCGATGATCATCGCCTGCGGCCGGTTATTGAGCAGGAATTTTACCGTTTTATCAGGTAATCCGGCGGTGTCGGAGAGCCAGGCCACACGGCTGTGGGCGGACTCCAGCAGGTAGCCAAAGGTGATTTTCGAGTGATTCAGCGGCAGCGGCGTGACCCGCAGGCCCTGCAGTTCAAACACCACAAACGGCTCTACCGTATGGCTGAAATCCAGAATCCCCGGGTGTTTAAACAGGTCGTCACACCCCGACTCGTCTGGCGGACCGTACACCGGAACAGGGGCACCGACGCCCCAGCGCAGGGGGAACAGCCCCTGGACGTGATCCATATGGTAGTGGGTCAGTAAAAACTGCTGAAAGCTGCCTGCCGGCCAGTCGTCCATCAGGTGCGGGATACCGGCGTCCAGCAGCGTTACCGCATCGTTGAATTTGACTACCGCGCTACAGGGGCGACGGCGATGGTTATCCTGCAGACGCGCCCGGCGACACGCGGCGCAGTCGCAGCCAAACACCGGCACCAGCTGAGCGCTACCGGTTCCCGTTAACGTAATCGTCAGACTCATCGTGCACCTCTACAACAGTTTGGTGAAACGAAAATGGCTCTGCGTATACCCTTCACGCGCATAAAAACGGTGAGCGTCCAGGCGCTTCACGCTGGTGGATAGCTCTGTCAGTTCAGCGCCCGCCTGCCGCGCCACGTTCTCCGCCCAGGCCAACAGCTGGCTGCCCACCCTGAGACCGCGCGCCTGCGGCATGACCACCAGCTCCTGGATCTCGCCAATCCATCTGGCGTGGTGCAGGTGAAACTGCATATGCAGTCCAATCATGCCCACCACCTGGCCGTTTAGTTCAGCCAGCTGGTAGCGCATATTGTGGTCCTGCAGATTGGCAAGATACCCGGCGTGGAACGCCTGATGATCAAACTCACTCTGCTTGAGTTCGCAAATCAGCGCGTAAACAATCTGCGCATCGTCGGCAGTGGCGGGGCGAAGCTGGCAGTCAGGCATGCTGTTTCTCCTTCTGACGGATAAGCGTTAAAAAGTTATCGACTGACTGTAGCAAACTTCCGTCGTTATTGAGGATATGACAGTTCGATGGGGTATAGCGCGCCGCACGTTCAAGCCGCTGCTCGATCTCTTTGGCGTTTTCACGACCCCGGCTCTGCAACCGGCTGCGCAGCACATCAGGCGAGACCTGCAGACAGACCGGCAACAGCGCTGCTTCATAGCGAGCGCGCGCTTGTTGAAGGTGTGCGCGTGAGCCGTTGACCAGCACGTCGAACCCGGCGTGCAGCCACAGGTCTGTCTCGATGCCTATCCCGTAGTAATAACCGTTGGCGTGCCAGCTAAGCGCCAGCAGATTTTGCCCGGCGCGCGTGAAAAATTCCGGCTCGCTCAGGGCGATATGGTTCTCACTCCCGGCATTCGCCGCACGGGTGATATAGCGGTGCGCAACCAGAAGCTGGGGATGTTCCCGCTGCCGTAACGCGGACAGCAGGCTGTCCTTACCAGAGCCTGACGGCCCCATTAGCCAGATTAGTCTTCCCATCAGAACACCCGTTTCCCCTGACGCCAGACGTGGTCGATATGGATGTGCTCGCCCTTACGGTGAACCAGCACCAGATCCGCCCGTTTACCTTCAGCTATCTCTCCACGATCGTGAAGATTGAGTGCCGTTGCCGGGTTTTTCGTTACCAGACGAATCGCCTGCGGCAGCGTAAAGCGATTGTTTTCGTCAGCCGCGACCCGGAAGGCGGCGTCCAGCAGGCTGGCGGGGTAGTAGTCGGACGAGAGGATATCCAGCAGACCTAGCGACGCGAGCGCGCTTGCCGCCACGTTGCCGGAGTGGGAGCCGCCGCGCACGATATTCGGCGCCCCCATCAGGACGTTCATGCCATGGGTGCGGGAAGCTTCTGCTGCCTCAAACGTGGTGGGAAATTCAGCGATTACGCTGCCAAGCTGGTGTGATTCGCGCACATGTTCATGCGTCGCATCATCATGGCTGGCTAAGGCAATGTTGCGATCCCGACACATGGCGGCAATGGAGAGCCGGTTTGGTTGAGACCACTGGGCCGCAAGCTGTCGCTGTTCCTCTTCATAACGCGCCATTTCCTCGTTGGTCAGCGCGTATTTTCCCTGATAGTACTCGCGGTATTTCTCTATTCTGGCGAACTGACGCTGCCCCGGCGAGTGGTCCATCAACGAGACCAGTGAGACCGGCTCGCGGTCCACCAGCTTTTCAAACAGCGGCAGAGTGGTGTGATGCGGGAGTTCACACCGCAGGTGCAAACGATGCTCGGCGCGGTTAAGGCCGCGTTTTTGCGTCTCTTCCACGGCGTTGATCATCTTCTCAAGGTTTTCCAGACGGTCGCCGCCGTCGCGCACGTCGCCAATCGCTACGGCGTCCAGCACGGTAGTGATGCCGCTGGCGACCATCAGCGCGTCATGGCTGCTCATCGCGGAATGGGCAGGCCAGTCGACTTTCGGACGCGGGGTAAAGAATTTATCCAGATTATCGGTGTGCAGTTCGATAAGACCTGGCAGCAGCCAGCCTCCTTCACCGTCCATCGCTTCCGGGGCGCGGCTCTGGGTTTCCGCAAAGGCGCGGATCTCTCCGGCCTGGATCTCAATCGAGCCATCAACGACTTCATTTTCCAGCACCAGCTTTACGTTGTTCACGATCATGCGAGCGTCCCCATCGGGTGCAGCCTTTCTGCGACGCGGGAGCGAACGGTGTCGTCGTGGAAGATCCCCACGATCGCCGCGCCGCGTGCTTTGGCCTGTTCGATCAGTTCAACCACCGCCGCGCTGTTCTTGCTGTCGAGAGAGGCAGTGGGTTCATCAAGCAGTAAAATCGGGTAGTCGACGATAAACCCGCGGGCGATATTCACCCGCTGCTGCTCGCCACCGGAAAAGGTCGACGGGGCAAGGTGCCAGAGGTGTTCCGGCACGTTCAGGCGCGTGAGCAGGCCGGCGGCTTTCGCGGCGCAGGTTTCGCGCGGAACGCCCAGGTCCAGCAACGGCTGCATGACCACGTCCAGGGCGGAGATCCGTGGGATCACCCGCAAAAACTGGCTGACCCAGCCGATCGTCGAGCGGCGCACGTCCAGCACCTTACGCGCCGGCGCCTGCACCAGATCGACCCATTCATTGCCATGACGAATATAGATGTGGCCTTCGTCCGGCAGATAGTTGGCGTACAGGGAGCGCAGCAGCGTCGATTTGCCGCTGCCGGAATGGCCGTGCAACACCACGCATTCACCCTTGCTAACCTCCAGAGAGGCGCTGTGCAGGACCGGCAGGCGCACGCCGTTTTGCTGGTGGAGCACAAAGGTCTTACTGACATTTTCTACGCGGATCATGGGGGCCTCTTAATTCTGCAATACCGATGACACCAGCAGCTGGGTGTATGGATGATGGGGATCGTCGAGTACGCGGTCGGTCAGCCCACTTTCCACCACCTGACCCTGCTTCATCACCAGAAGACGGTCCGCCAGCAGGCGGGCAACGCCTAAATCATGGGTGACAATCACCACGGCCAGGTTCAGTTCCACCACCAGGCCGCGCAGCAGGTCGAGCAGACGCGCCTGAACGGAGACGTCCAGCCCACCGGTGGGTTCATCCATAAACACCAGCTTCGGGTGAGTGACGAGATTGCGGGCAATCTGCAGGCGCTGCTGCATACCGCCGGAGAAGGTGGTGGGCAGGTCATCAATGCGCGAGGTGGGGATCTCCACATCGCTCAGCCATTGCTGTGCCGTGGCGCGGATGTTGCCGTAATGGCGTGCGCCGGTGGCCATCAGCCTTTCACCGATATTGCCTCCGGCCGAGACCTGGCGGCGCAGGCCGTCCATAGGATGTTGATGCACCACGCCCCATTCGGTGCGCAGCAGGCGACGGCGTTCGGCCTCGCTCATGCCGTACAGCGACCGGCCCTCATATAAAATGTCGCCCTTTTGCGGCGTCAGTCGTGCAGAGATAGATTTCAGCAGGGTGGTTTTGCCCGAGCCGGACTCGCCGACAATGCCCAGCACCTCGCCCGGCCACAGCTCAAACGAGACGTCGCTGAAGCCTTTGCCCGGCGCGTAAAGGTGGGTCAGGTTATTAACCGAAAGCAGCGGTTTCATTCGCTTTTCGCCTCGCTCTGTTGGCGGCAGAAGTCGGTGTCGGAGCAGACAAACATCCGTTTGCCCGTGTCATCCAGCACCACTTCGTCCAGATAGCTGTGTTTTGAGCCGCAAATGGCGCACGGCTCGTCCCACTCCTGCACCGTAAACGGGTGGTCGTCGAAATCGAGACTCTCCACGCGGGTGTAAGGCGGTACGGCGTAGATGCGTTTTTCACGCCCGGCACCAAACAGCTGCAGGGCAGGCATCATGTCCATCTTCGGGTTGTCGAATTTGGGGATGGGGGACGGGTCCATCACGTAGCGTCCATTGACCTTGACCGGATAGGCGTAGGTTGTGGCGATATGGCCGAAGCGGGCGATATCCTCATACAACTTCACCTGCATGACGCCGTACTCTTCCAGGGCGTGCATGGTGCGTGTTTCCGTTTCACGCGGCTCGATAAAGCGCAGGGGCTCCGGAATAGGCACCTGAAAAATCAAAATCTGATCTTCCGTCAGCGGCGTTTCCGGAATGCGGTGACGGGTCTGGATCAGCGTCGCATCTTCGGTTTTTTCGGTGGTATTGACGCCCGTCACGCGTTGAAAGAACTGGCGAATCGACACGGCGTTGGTGGTGTCATCAGCCCCCTGGTCGATGACCTTCAGCACGTCCGACTCGCCGATGACGCTGGCTGTCAGCTGAATGCCGCCGGTACCCCAGCCGTAAGGCATGGGCATTTCGCGGCCGCCGAACGGCACCTGATAACCGGGGATAGCCACCGCTTTCAAAATGGCGCGGCGGATCATGCGTTTAGTTTGTTCATCCAGATAAGCAAAGTTGTAGCCGCTTAAGTTAGTCATGTGCGCGCTCCCGTTGCAGGCGTTTCAGCAGTTCCAGTTCGGCCTGGAAATCGACGTAGTGCGGCAGCTTGAGGTGGGAAACGAAGCCCGCGGCCTCGACGTTATCCGCATGGGCCAGCACGAACTCCTCGTCCTGCGCCGGGCCGGAGACCGCTTCGCCGTAGTCCGGTGCCTGCAGGGCACGGTCGACCAGCGCCATCGCCATCGCCTTGCGCTCACTCATGCCGAACACCAGCCCATAACCGCGGGTAAAATGCGGGGCCTCGTTCTCGGGGGCGACAAATCCATTCACCATTTCGCATTCGGTCATGAGCAGTTCGCCGACGTTCACCGCAAAACCCAGCTCTTCGGGCACGATCTCGACGTTAAGGTAGCCGCTACGAATTTCCGCCGCGAACGGATGGTTGCGGCCGTAGCCACGCTGGGTGGAGTAGGCCAGCGCCAGTAAATACCCCTCGTCGCCGCGCATCAGCTGCTGCAGGCGCGACGAGCGTGAACAGGGGTAAACCGGCGGCGTGCGGGTGATGTCGTCAGGTTGCGCGCCAGTATCGTCTTCGGCCTTCGCCAGACCCTGTTTCGCCAGCAGGCTAAAAACGTGCGGGGAGGGAACCTGCTCTGCATCCGAGGTGCTCAACTGGGGCGTTTCGCCGTTCGCCAGCAGGGTGAAATCCAGCAGACGGTGGGTGTAGTCATAGGTGGGCCCAAGCAGCTGGCCACCGGGGATGTCTTTATAGACCGCTGAAATACGACGTTCCAGACGCATTTCTGCCGTATTGATCGGTTCGCTCACCGCCAGTTTCGCCAGCGTGGTGCGATAAGCACGCAGCAGGAAGATGGCTTCGACATTGTCGCCGCTGGCCTGTTTCAGCGCCAGCGCCGCCAGTTCGCGGTCAGCGACGCCGCCTTCAGTCATTACCCGGTCGACGGCCAGATTGAGCTGCTGCTCAATCTGGGTGACGCTGAGCTCGGGAAGCGCGTCATCACCCCGTCGTCTGTGCGCCTGCAAGGCATGGGCGGCGGCGATAGCCTTCTCGCCCCCTTTGACGGCAACGTACATCAGCACACCTCCACATGAGTGGTACGAGGGATGGCCAGCAGGCGTTCTCCGCAGGTGAGGATCAGGTCAATACCGAGTGGGAACGGGTGCGGGCGTTCAGTCAGTTCATGAATGATGCACTCCGGCAGCTGTGGCGCGACCATGCGCTCTTCGGCAATACCCGCCCCCGTGAGTCGCAGCATGCGGCCACCGCTCAGGCTTGATACCTGCAAAATCAGCGTGGCGCTGGTCTCCGGTGCCACCGCGCTTCCTTCGCTCAGGGCATTAAGCTGCTCGTGGCTGATTTGCTCGTCGGCCACGGCAAACACCGCCTGCCGGGGCTGTTCAACCAGCGGGGCGTTGGTGTGAAAGCGCAGGTTCTGGCTGGCGATATCATTCGATAACGCGCCAGAGAGCCACACCGGGGTGTCGTTGTCGGCGAGCGTCAGCAGTACGCTGGTGGTCGCCAGATTCAGCGGCAGCCAGCCCTGAGAGAGCTGATGCAGCGAGACGATGACGCCCGGTTCGCTCATGGCTTTCAGCAGGCGACGAAAACTTTGTTGGGCATCCTGGACGGCCAGGGTAAAAGCGGGTTGAAGCGTCATGCGTTATCTCCGCGAACGAGCGTAAAGAAGTCGACCCGGCTGGTGTTTATCTGGGCCTGGCGGGCGGCAATCAGTGCGGCACGGTCGGCTTCCAGCGGGGCAATAAGGGTTTCCATCAGGGTCTGGAAATGAGGGTGTTCCTGTAACAGGGCGTCAATCACCGCGCAGCGTTCGGCGTGTGGTTTGTCGCGCCCGAGCACGTAGCTGTAGCCCAGCGTGCCGCTGTTCAGGCGGATCACTGCGCGGGTGAGGGTGGCATCGCCGGCGAAGAAGCGCTCACCGGTACCGCCCATACGCGCCTGGATCTGCACCAGACCGATTTCCGGCGCGCGGATGAGGTCATATTCCGGCGTCAGATTCAGCGCCTGCATGCGGTCCGAAAGCGCTGCGGGCTGGCTGTGCGCCAGGACGCCCATCCAACGCTGGCGGGTGGAGGTGTCGAAATGCATTCAGTGCTCCATGGTGAATTCGATCATGTCGGCGCGGGTCAGGCTGACGGAGTATTCCGTCGCGTCGATCTCGCCGTCACGGTGGTTGAGGGTGCGAACGCAGAGCAGCGGAGCCATGTTGGGGATCTCCAGCACGTTGCTCTCTTTGGCCTGCGCGCGGCGGGCGCTGATGCGCGTCTGGGTACGTTTAAGCGCGATGCCCGTGGCATCCTGAAGAAAATCATGCAGCGAGCCGCTGGAGAAATTTTGCAGCACCGGCCACAGCGCCAGGTCGGCGAAGTAGTGGTCTATCTGGCACACCGCCACGCCGTTGACCCGACGCAGGGTACGCAGGTGGATAACATTGTCGCCCTCCTGAATGCCCAGCGCGTCCGCGACGTGGCTTGAGGCCGGGCGCAGCACCGACAGCAGTTTTTCGCTGGTCGGGTGGCTGCCCTGATCCAGCAGGTTCTGGCTAAAACGCGCCTGCGCATTGAGCGGATAGTCAAACGGGCGCATCAACACCAGCACGCCGACGCCCTGACGGCGCTGCACCCAGCCGCGCTCGACCAGCTGATCAATGGCGCGGCGCAGCGTGTGTCGGTTCACTTCATAGCGGTCGGCAAGCTGCTGCTCGGCAGGCAGGTAGTCTCCGCAGCGGTAGTGGGTGCGAAGTTCCACCTCGAGCTTTGCCGCTATCTCTTGCCAGCGGGTAGGGTAACTGGTCGGATGTCTGGATAAGTGCATACAAATCAAAGCCTCGCTTCTCAGATGAAGTGCTTACGCAAACGTTGAGACATAAAATCCAGCAGGCTGACGGTGATGATAATGAGCACCATCAGGGCGCAGGTTTGCTGGAACTGGAACCCGCGAATCGCTTCCCACAGCGTGACGCCAATACCGCCTGCGCCCACCATGCCGACGACGGTGGCGGAACGAACGTTGGATTCGAAACGGTACAGGGAGTAGGAGATCAGCAGCGGCATCACCTGGGGCAGTACGCCGAAGAGAATCTCTTCAATTTTGTTGGCGCCCGTTGCGCGGATCCCTTCGACCGGGCCCGGCTCGATAGCTTCCACCGCTTCGGAGAGCAGCTTGGAGAGCACGCCGGTGGTATGAATAAACAGCGCCATCACCCCGGCGAACGGACCCAGGCCGACGGCCACCACGAACAGCATGGCAAAGACCATTTCGTTGATGGCGCGGCAGGCGTCCATCAGGCGACGCATCGGCTGGTAAATCCACCACGGAACGATGTTCTCGGCGCTCATCAGGCCGAACGGAACAGAAAGGATGACGGCCAGGACGGTGCCCCACACGGCGATTTGCAGAGTGACCGCCATTTCACTGAGGTAATCCTGCCACTGGCTGAAATCAGGCGGGAAGAAGTCGGCGGCAAAAGTGGCCATATTGCCGGCATCTTTAAACAGCAGCAGCGGATCCATTTCCGCGCCCTGCCAGGAGATAACGAGCACCGCAAGCAAAATGGCCCAGCTAAAAAGCGAGAACCAGCTGCGTTTCGGCGGTGGGAGGGTGATGGTTTGCATGTGTGCCCCTTTGGTCTGAATGCCCTCTCCCACCGGGAGAGGGCGGTAAGCGTTATTGCACCGCTTTATTCACGCTGCTCATGGCGCCGAGCGCCGCGGTCAGGCGGTCAAGGTCTTCGAGCTGAGCCTGAATCGCAGCCACTTTGCTGCTCTTCTCCTCCTCCTTCAGGCCCTTGTTGTCCTTCACGCCCTGCATCTCTTTAAACAGCGCCAGCTGGCGAATCGGGACCAGCTGCAGGTCGCTTGACGGGCGGAAAGGTGCCCAGCCCAGGCGTTCCAGAACCGTTTTTTCTTCCGGCGTTTTGCCGTAATTCATAAAGAAGTCGTACACCTTGTCTTTGGTGGTCTCAGACAGGTTTTTGCGCCAGACGATGGGGTCGCCCGGGATCAGAGGGGATTTCCAGATAACCTTCAGCGCTTTCAGCTTGTCCGGTGCCGAGGTTTTCAGCTTGTCGAGGTTCTCGGTGTTGTTCGTGGCGACATCCACCTGCTTATTGGCCACGGCCAGCGCGTTGGTTTCATGGCTGGCGTTCACGGTGCGCTTAAATTCGCTGGCAGAGGCGTTGTTTTTAGCAAAGACGTAATAGCCCGGCACGAGGAAACCAGAGGTGGAGTTGGGATCGCCGTTACCAAACGTCAGCTCTTTACGTTTGGCGAGCATGTCGTTCAGGTTGTTGATGGGGCTGTCTTTATTGACGATCAGCACGCTCCAGTAACCCGGAGAACCATCCGCGGCAACGGTCTGGGCAAAGACCTGGCCGTTCGCGCGATCCACCGCTTCCATGGCGGAGAGGTTACCGTACCAGGCGATGTCGACTTTGTTAAAGCGCATCCCCTGGATGATGCCCGCATAGTCCGGGGCGAAGAAGGCGTTCACTTTGATCCCCAGTTTGGTTTCCATATCTTTCAGGAACGGTTCCCACTGAGGTTTCAGGTTCTGCTGTGATTCCGTCGAAATAATGCCAAAGTTCAGCGCTTTTTCCTGCTCCTGGGCGTACGCAGGGCTTAACAGAGTGCTTATGCTGAACATGCTGGTAAACGCCAGCGCGGCAACGGCTTTGTAGCTCATGTACTTTCCTCGGATCGGTTTTAATTAAGCAGCCTGCGCGTTCTCTTCGACGCGGTTAATGCTGCGGTAGAGATGGTCGAAACGGTCGTTATCAAACTGATGGCTTGGGCCATCAAAGAACACATGCCCCTGACGCAACGCGACGATGCGCTCGCAATAGCGCAGGGCGTAATCCACCTGGTGCAGCGTCACCACTACGGTGATGCCGTCGTTGAGGTTGATGTCGCGCAGGGTTTCCATCACGATGCGAGCCGATTCCGGGTCCAGCGAGGCGATGGGTTCATCGGCAAGAATGATTTGCGCTTTTTGCATCAGGGCACGGGCGATAGCCACGCGCTGCTGCTGTCCACCGGAAAGTGTGGAGACGCGCTGGTGGGCGAAATGCGCCATTCCGACGCGGGTCAGCGCCTGCAACGCTTCCTGCTTTTGAGAGGGGGAGAACCAGCGCAGACAGGTACGCCAGAACGGGGTGCTGCCGAGCGCGCCAATCAGCACGTTCTCCAGTACCGTCAGGCGATTGACCAGGTTGAACTGCTGGAAGATATAGCCCGTCTGGGCGCGGCTTTTGCGGATATCCCGCGCCAGGCGTCCTGCACGCTGCACGGTGTTGCCCAGCAGCTCGACGTGGCTTTCTGAGGTCTTATCACAGGTGATAAGGCCGCTTAAATGACGCATAAGGGTGGATTTACCAGAGCCGGATGGCCCCAGGAGCGCCACCATTTCGCCCTGCAGGACGGTCAGATCAACGGCATGCAGGGCCTTGTTGTGATGAAAGGTCTTGCTCAGTTTCTCGACGCGGATAACAGTTTGCATATGCTGGGCCTCACAATAAATGTGGCCTCATGCTGGCGCATCAATATGACATTTGGGTTAAGTCTCGGTTGCGGGAGTTTGAAGAGTTGAGGGGAGTTTGATGACAGGCGGGGGCAGACTGCCCACCGCCAGAAGATCACTGCTGTTGCTTAACGACGTTAATCATCCACGGCACGCCGTATTTGTCGGTGACTTTACCGAAACCGTGCGCCCAGAAGGTCTCCTGCCAGGCCATTTCGATATGGCCTTCCGCGGCCAGATTGTCGAACCAGCGTTTGCCTTCTGCCACGTCCTGGGTGTCCAGCACCAGCGTGAACCCGGCATACTGCGCTTTGCTGCCGGGCGGCTGCCCATCACTCATCATGATATCGCTGCCCGCAATGCGAACATTCGAGTGGGCGATCGCCGAATCCGGAAACTGCATGCCAGACGGACAGCCTTCTTCGCTGCTGTCGCCTTTTGGCATTTCACCGAAGGTGATTTTATAGAGGAGCTCTGCGCCGACGGCGTGCTGATAAAAGGCGGAGGCCTCGGCACAGTTACCGGCGAAAGAGATGTAGGGACTTAACGGCATAATCTATACCTCACGTAAGAAGAGCCCGTTAAGTGTAGTTCTCGCCAGCCCGGTAAGCGAAGCGCCACCGGGCGGGTAAATCAGTTCTTTTTCACAAACTCTGATTTCAGTTTCATCGGGCCAAAGCCGTCAATTTTGCAGTCAATATTATGGTCGCCTTCTACCAGACGGATATTCTTCACTTTAGTGCCGATCTTCAGCATGGAAGAGCTGCCTTTAACCTTCAAATCTTTAATCACGGTGACGCTGTCGCCATCAGCCAGCAGATTACCGTTCGCATCTTTTACAACAAGCGTATCAGTATCGTGCGACGGCTCGGCGTCATTCCATTCGTGAGCGCATTCCGGGCAGATGAACATGCCATTATCTTCATAGGTGTATTCAGAATTGCATTTCGGGCAGTGTGGGAGTTGCATTAGGGTATCCTCAAAAAGTGCGTAACACGCTGGAAAGTGCCAGCAAAATGACGGCTGGGTGCCGAAAAAGGGGGCAAGTATAACGCAAATCCACACCGTTGTCGGTGATATTCTATTTAAAAAAAAAGCAAAAAGCGTGTCGCCAGTGACATTTCCTGTCAGTCAGTTAAGCGATGCTTACGGCATTAACACGGTGGAAAGAAATGGCAGTAAATATATCGAATATTTTATTGCAGCAAATTGCTACGCACCTCCATTTCGGATAAGGTGAAGCGACACATTGTTATTTATCTCCTGACTTCCCCGTCATCCATATCTTATGGCGGTGACGCATTACCTCTCTTTTTAGGTGGGTAAATAATGATGATATATCCTGAAGTTTCTTAAAAATGGGCCATGCTTTTATCTTTTGGCTGTCATGCCAGAGGGGAAGCTTTACACGCCATGCAAGGATAGCGATTTATTTCTGATTATCTTCAATCAGTTATATTTCGGTGAACATGTTTTCCACACGTGATCATATAAGCCTGAACAACATAATTAAAACCAGTGGCTTAATAAAAGTAATAAATTTGCGTTAAGGAAAGGCTTTTATCATGCACACACAGACCATTTTTGAATTAAGCCAGGAAGCAGAGCGTTTGTTACAGCTCGCCCTGCAAAATCTTGATACGTTGAAATCAATGCCGACGGCGAAGCTAGAAAGCACCGCCGCAGCCATTACGGGTGAAAAGAACAACGTCTTACCTTTGCATTTTAGTGCGCGGGGTGTCGAAGCCCAGCAGGCTATGCTGAATAATGAATTACGGAAAATAACCCGTCTGGAAATGGTGCTGGCAATTGTGGGCACCATGAAAGCGGGGAAATCGACCACCATTAATGCCATTGTCGGAACCGAAGTGTTGCCGAACCGCAACCGACCGATGACGGCGCTTCCGACATTGATTCGTCATACGCCGGGTCAGAAAGAGCCGGTGCTCCATTTTGCTCACGTCTCTCCTATCGATGAATTAATCCTCCTGTTACAGAAAAAGCTCTGCGATTACGATCGCGGTAAGCTGGCGCAGCGTCTGGAAATTGATAAGGACATGATTACGCTGCTGGAAAGAATTGAAAAAGGGGAGGCTTTCGAGAAGCATCACCTTGGTGCGCAGCCAATATTTCATTGTCTGAAAAGCCTTAACGACCTGGTGAGGCTCTCACAGGCGTTAGGCGTCGAGTTTCCGTTCTCTGAATATGCGGCCATCGAACACATTCCGGTGATCGAAGTGGAGTTCGTGCATCTCGCGGGTCTGGATGCCCACCTTGGGCAACTGACGCTGCTTGATACCCCCGGGCCGAATGAGGCCGGGCAACCGCATTTGCAAAAAATGCTGAGCGAGCAGTTATCTCGCGCGTCGGCGGTGCTGGCGGTGATGGATTACACCCAGCTCAAATCGATTTCCGATCACGAGGTCCGGCAGGCCATTTCAGTCGCCGGTAAATCGGTGCCGCTGTATGCGCTGGTCAATAAATTCGATCAGAAAGATCGTAACAGCGACGATGAAGAACAGGTTAAAGCGATGATCTCCGGCACCTTAATGAAAGGGAATATTTCGCCGGGGCAAATTTATCCCGTTTCGTCGATGTGGGCGTATCTGGCGAACCGCGCCCGTTATGAGATGACTACCCACGGTCAGCTACCGGATCACAAGGAGCAGCGCTGGGTTCAGGATTTTGCCGAAGCCGCGCTGGGACGCCGCTGGCGTACGGAGGATTTGGACGACATCGACCATATTCGTCATGCTGCCGATTTGCTGTGGGAAGATTCGTTATTTGAACAGCCGATCCGCAAGCTTATTTATGCCGCCTATGCCAATGCATCGCTCTTCGCTCTGCGTTCGGCGTCGCATAAGCTGCTTAACTATGCCCAAAACGCCCGGGAGTATCTCGACTTCCGCTACCAGGGGCTGACGGTCGCTTTTGAGGCGCTGGAATTGAATATCGCGCGCCTGGAAGAGGACATGGCCCTACTGCATACGCGTCAGCGCGTGGTGAGCGACGAAGTGAAGCATGAAGTGGAGCAGGCGCTTAACGCCACCGCTGACTTTATGATGTCGCAGAATACTTCACTCCAGCAGGCGATTAGCCATGTGTTTAGCGCCCGCTCTGTTCTCGACCTGGCGGGCATCGAACCGCGGGATCTTCGCCGTGACGAGCCGCAGGCGCTGAAACAGCTGGTACTGGATGATGAAGGGCAGGCGCAAATTGCGCTGAGTAAAATCCGCTCCTCCTGCGAGCTGATCATGCTGGATGCGCAGACGAAGATCGGCCGGGAGCTGGCGTTACGCTTCGATCAACTGGAGTCGACGCTGGCGCGCTCGCTGAATGAAGCCATGCGGCCAATCGAAACGCGTATTAAAGAACAACTCAGCCATGCGGGTTTTCGCGCGCGGATAAGCTTCCCGGCGTTTCAGGCGCATCAACTTAACTTCAACACCCGGGCGCTGTTTAACGATGCGATTGCGCAGGACCACCGCCCGGCAGGCCAGCCAGCGGGCGCGGCGAGCATGCGTGAAACCGTCTCTCGCTGGCTGAATAACCCGGGCTGGGGCTGGGAAGATTATGTTGTTGCACGCACACGCTATGTCATTGACATTGAACAGCTGCATGAAAAATTCAAGCAGCATATCGATCAGTTCTGTGAACAAATCCGTAAAGCTTTGACCGCCCAGGTCGATGTCTCTGTTACGGCGGGGATGGCAACGTTCTTTGCGGAATTTTCGTTATGCCTGACCGGGTTACAGGAAAGTTTGCGTGATAGCCTCGCAGTACGTCAGCAAAATGAGCATTCGACCCGAGCGCTCAGCCAGCTGTTAAAGCAAAGTATCACGACTGCGACGTGGATACAGGAAGATACCCGACTGTTACGCGATGATATTCAAACCCTATTCGCGGCAGAACAACCATGACAACACAACTACTGGACGGCCCCGGGCGAACGCTGGAGTGTATTCATCCAAAATTTATGGTCGATCTGGTTCAGGGGGTGGACGCGGCGCGTCATCCCCACCCGGGACCACAACAGCTGCAGTTTCGTGAGCGTTTGACCCAGGAGATCATGACGCATACCCGGCTAAGGCCTTGGGCGATGGCGGGTATGCTTAATGAAAATGCGGCGCTGCGCCTGGGGCTGGCGGAAAAGCTGGCCGGTATGCTTGACCCCGGGCACCTTGCGCTGACGCTGATGGCAGACAAATTGATTGCGCTGCGTCAGCAGACTAACCCGCGGGCCCAGCAGTCGCCCGGCCTGATTCAGCAGTACGCTGAGCTTTCCGCTCATTTTACGCAACGAGCCGCCTATAAAGAGAAGGCGCTCTCCCAGCGAGGGCTGACGGTGCAGGCGGGTGAGCACAGTGAACAAATTTTTACCCGCTGGCGAGCCGGCCACTACGATGGCTGGTCGCTGGCCGGGCGTTGCTATGTCGTCCTGGAAGAGCTGCGCTGGGGCGCATTTGGTGATGCCTGTCGCCTGGCGAATGAAGACGTGGCGGCGATGCTCAAGGATAACTTACGCAGTATGGCGGCAAACTATCTTGCGCAGGGCATCAACGCTTCTCCTTCCACCCGCCATTTCTACCATCAGTGGCTGACAACGCCCGCGTCGCCGGGACTGATAGATCATAAAGACATGCTCGGTTGGCTGGGCGACTGGTGTCAGGCGGACAACCATCCGGTGAGCTGGTCGGTGACGCAAAGCTGGCACACTGTCGCGCTGGGTATGCCGAGGCTGTGCTCGGCAAAACGGCTTGTGGATGGGATGGTGGAAGAGATTTTTGGTGGCTGAAATCCCCCTCTCACCGGGAGGGGGAGCATCGGTTAGTGGTGTGTTTCAACAGGCTTAGGCTCTGTCTGAACCTCAGCAACATGTCCGACACGTTTTGCGTACAGTGCGGTGATGATGGGAACCAGAATCGCGGTCACAATCACGCTGGCTGCAACCAGTGCCGTCGCGGACGCGGCCACCGGTTCAAAAGCTGGGTTAATCTGCGCAATGATCACCGGGTTGGCCACGGCTGCACCTGCGGCTGAAGAGGCGGCTATCCCCGCCGTTCCGTTTCCTCCCCCAATGACCCGGTCGGCAATAATCAGCGGAATACCGGTGATGATGATCACCGCCACGCCCAGCACGATACCCAGCAGACCCGTATCGAGGATGACATTCAGGTTGATGGTGTTACCCAGCGCAAAACCGAAGAACGGGATCAGCACCGGCGTGGCTTTGCTGAAGAAATCACGCAGATCGTTATCCAGGTTACCCAGAGCAAAACCGATCAGGAAGGGCAGGATCGCGCCGATAAAGTGGTGGGGTTCAAAGGACGCCAGGCCAGCAGAGCCCAGAATCAGCATGGTCATCAGCGGGCCGGACTCCAGAGACATCAGGACAAATGCACCTGACTCTTCTTTGGTGCCGTACTGGTTCATCAGGCTGGCATACAAACCGCCGTTGGTCATATCCATCGCAGAGACAATTGCCAGAACCGATAATCCGGCGAAGAATCCGGTCTGAATTCCATTCTCCGGAATGAACATCGCACAGATCATTGCCACTACCCAGGCCACGGCAATTTTCGTAATCACCAGCGTGCCGGATTTCCGTAATACGGTGCCTGTTGCCCGTAAATTAATTGAGGCGCCGATACAAAAGAACCAGACGGCCAGAATGGGAACGGTGCCCGTAATCATCCCTTTTGTGAACCCGCCAAAATAAGCGCCGGTTTCAGGAGCCAGGGTATTCAGGATAGCGCCCAGTACAAGCGGAACCAGCATCATACCGCCCGGTATGCGTTCAATCGTGGCTTTAATCTTCATAGATAACCCTCAAATCGTATCCCGCATGGCGGGCGGCAAAAAACTAAAAAATAAATTAATAAATTCAATGAATTGAATGTCTTTGGGTTCGATGGTGTCATTACCCATGCAATAAAACTAAAAAAGCGATCCTGGTAAACGCGGTGCCACAGCACCGGGAACGTGGTATTCGGAATTATCATGCGATCATTGGAATGATGATTCAATGAAAATAAAACACTGTTTTAGTTATCTGCATCACATATTGACGTAAACGTTTTAAACGCGCGTCGGAGGGTTAGAATTTATGTAAATCTGATGTGAAGTAATGGGGTTTCATTTTCCGTTGTCCGGGAAATAATGACGTGTGTGAGGATGTGTTTTTATGGCGATTGAGAACGTGCAGATTTGCGCTAATTGACAAAAAATGCAGCCAGCTGACGTAACATAAATATATGTGTGAAGTTGATCACAAATATAAACGCTGGTAGGGTAAAAAGGTCATTAACTGCCCAGGCAGGCGTCAACAGGTTCGGTTGTATCGACGTAAAACGTCAATGTAAGTAAACCTGCTACGCTTGAATAAGGCGATTCGCATGGAGCGGATCCCATGGTTCACAGATCGCATACGGGACTGTGAAACGGACAGGGCCGAGTCTACGAGGATAGCTATGCTCAGAAGGAAAAAAATCAAACCCATCACGCTTCGCGACGTCACCATTATTGATGACGCCAAACTGCGCAAAGCGATCACCGCCGCCTCGCTGGGTAATGCGATGGAATGGTTCGATTTTGGTGTTTACGGCTTTGTGGCCTATGCGTTAGGTAAAGTGTTCTTCCCCGGCGCCGACCCCAGTCTGCAGATGATTGCCGCGCTGGGTACGTTCTCCGTCCCCTTCCTGATTCGCCCGCTGGGTGGTCTGTTCTTCGGTATGCTTGGCGATAAATATGGTCGCCAGAAGATCCTTGCTATCACCATTGTCATTATGTCGATCAGTACGTTCTGTATCGGCCTGATACCGTCCTATGCCAGCATCGGCATCTGGGCTCCGATTCTGCTGCTGCTTTGTAAGATGGCCCAGGGCTTCTCCGTAGGCGGTGAGTATACGGGTGCCTCTATCTTTGTCGCAGAGTATTCCCCGGACCGTAAGCGCGGCTTTATGGGAAGCTGGCTGGACTTCGGCTCGATTGCCGGGTTTGTCCTGGGTGCGGGCGTGGTGGTGCTGATTTCTACCGTCGTCGGTGAAGAGAACTTCCTCTCCTGGGGCTGGCGTATTCCGTTCTTCCTGGCGCTGCCATTAGGGATTATTGGTCTTTACCTGCGTCATGCTCTTGAAGAAACGCCGGCGTTCCAGCAGCACGTTGAGAAGCTGGAGCAGGGCGACCGCGAAGGACTGCAGGATGGCCCGAAAGTCTCCTTTAAAGAGATTGCGACGAAGCACTGGCGCAGCCTGCTGACCTGTATTGGTCTGGTCATCTCCACGAACGTGACCTACTACATGCTGTTGACCTACATGCCGAGCTATCTGTCGCATAACCTGCACTATTCAGAAGACCACGGTGTGCTGATTATTATCGCCATCATGGTGGGTATGCTGTTTGTACAGCCGATTATGGGGCTGTTGAGCGACCGCTTTGGCCGTCGACCGTTCATTATTCTGGGGAGTGTCGCGCTGTTTGCCCTGGCAATCCCGGCCTTTATTCTGATTAACAGTAATGTGCTGGGGCTGATTTTTGCCGGTCTGCTGATGCTGGCGGTGATCCTTAACTGCTTTATCGGGGTGATGGCCTCGACGCTGCCTGCGATGTTCCCGACACACATTCGGTACAGTGCGCTGGCGGCTGCCTTTAACATCTCGGTGCTGATTGCCGGTCTGACCCCGACGCTTGCCGCCTCGCTGGTGGAAAGTACGCAGAACCTGATGATGCCGGCTTATTACCTGATGGTTATCGCGGTGATTGGTTTGATTACCGGTATTACCATGAAGGAGACGGCGAATCGTCCTCTTAAAGGGGCCACGCCTGCGGCGTCTGATATCCAGGAAGCGAAAGAGATCCTGCGCGAACACTACGATAATGTAGAGCAGAAGATTGAAGACATTGATGCAGAGATTGAAGAGCTGCAGCAAAAAC
This sequence comes from Enterobacter sp. J49, assembly GCF_002148625.1. Lineage (NCBI taxonomy): Bacteria > Pseudomonadati > Pseudomonadota > Gammaproteobacteria > Enterobacterales > Enterobacteriaceae > Enterobacter > Enterobacter sp. J49. Next base: position 1,430 of record NZ_MWPY01000023.1, on the reverse strand, counting down.
GCTCCCGCCTGGTGGACCAGCATCCACGAATCAACGAGTAATAAAAAAACCCGCCGCTGGCGGGTTTTCTTTTATTAGCAGCCTGCGGCGATGTAATCGCCATTGGCGCTGATGGGGAGTACCGTCAGGAACAGCACGGTTGCGAACAGGATCAGGACTATTCCTCCGGCTATTTTAAAGACCGGAACCAGCCAGCTGAGTGAAGCCCCGCCGCCAAACCAGGCCACCGTCCGCTCTCGGGCATAACGTACCGCCAGGGACAGGCCCATAATCGACAACGCCGTTCCCAGCGACATGGTCATGACCGCGGCCATCCCCCAGGTAACAATACCCAGCGCATTTGAAAACATCAGGATCATGATCGCCCCGCTGCACGGACGCGCACCAATCGCCAGTATGACGCCCAACCGGGTTTTCCAGTCGCCTTGCGCCAGATCTGCACCTACACCGTGATGACCACAACCACGGTGTTCATTATGTTGATGAAGGGGCGTGATGGCTGAGATAACCATCCGGCGAGGTCGCAGGCTTTTCAGCGCCTGGTAAATGACAAATACACCAAATGCACCGATGAGCACCGCGCTGATCTTCTCGACGTACCAGCGGCTGGTACTGATATCCCCCGATGCGAGGTTAAACCCTACCGCCAGAATAAAGACAAAGAGAATGGCGCTGACGCCCTGCATCAGGCTGCCAAGAAAAGGAACGACCCGGGCGGCCCGTTCGCTTTCTTTATTTGTCGTGAGGTAGGTCGTCACAATGAATTTGCCATGCCCCGGCCCGATGGCGTGCAACACGCCATAGAAGAAGGCGCCGGTTAATAGCCATAACCCGCCGCTGTACTGGTGGTTGTTAAGCTGGAGCAGGTACATCACCAGATAACGGTGCAGGGTAATTTGCGTGGCAAGGCACCACTGAAGAAAGGTGTTCCAGTGCGTATGCAGGGTAAACCCGGCTAAGAGGATCGCCAGCAATATGATGCCTGCTGTAGGAAGACGCCAGTCACGAGTCAGTTGTTGTGTGGTCATGGGGTGGCCTGGTGGGGGAATATTTGTCGCTAGTATAGTTGATCTTGCCTGTTAATCCGTAGGATCGCACAGAGATCCCGCCTCAATTGTGGATAAGTCTGTGCGTAAAAGGGTATAAAGCGGGGTTTTGCTGGGGAATACAGCAGTCAGTCATCTTTTTGCAACTTTTAGGTTGCGGCCTGCAGAGAACTCCCTATAATGCGCCTCCATCGACACGGCGGATGTGAATCACTTCACAGTTAACCCGGTCGGTTGAAGAGAAAAAATCCTGAACATCAGGGTTGACTCTGAAAGAGGAAAGCGTAATATACGCCACCTCGCGACGGTGAGCTGTAAGCCGCGTCGCAACTGCTCTTTAACAATTTATCAGACAATCTGTGTGGGCACTCAAAGTGACATGGA
>NZ_MWPY01000022.1:0-81540 GCF_002148625.1 Enterobacter sp. J49 | reverse complement strand
CGTTGATAGGTCGGGTGTGTAAGCGCAGCGATGCGTTGAGCTAACCGATACTAATGAACCGTGAGGCTTAACCTTACAACGCCGAAGATGTTTTGGCGATGAGAGACGATTTTCAGCTGATACAGATTAACAGAATTTGCCTGGCGGCTTTAGCGCGGTGGTCCCACCTGACCCCATGCCGAACTCAGAAGTGAAACGCCGTAGCGCCGATGGTAGTGTGGGGTCTCCCCATGTGAGAGTAGGGAACTGCCAGGCATCAAATTACGTAGTAAGCCGGTGCATAAATCCGGTGGTTACAGCAGTCTTCGGTGGAGCGGTAGTTCAGTCGGTTAGAATACCTGCCTGTCACGCAGGGGGTCGCGGGTTCGAGTCCCGTCCGTTCCGCCACTTATTAAGACATTAAGCCTGCCTACCCGGTAGGCTTAATGGCAAAAGACTTTAGGGGCGTAGCTCAGTTGGTAGAGCACCGGTCTCCAAAACCGGGTGTCGCGAGTTCGAGTCTCTCCGCCCCTGCCATATATAATCCTTTGCTTCGGCAAAGGATTTTTTTTTGCCTGAAAGACGCCGAGTCCCCTCTTCAGACGTTGCCGCCAGCATTTCTGCTGGCGCATGCATCAATCCATAATGTTGATTTTTAGAAGATCTTTTATCTGCGATTGCTTATCGCTGTTCTGGAGCCAGATGGCATACAGCGGTCTGGAAAGCGTGGTGGAGTCCACAACGGTATGCAACCCGGGTTTCGTGTCTGCCCAGCGAACAGGTAACCAGGTGCACCCCTTCAGCAAGGAGAGCTGCTGACAGGCGATCTCCGCAGAGCTGGTTGTTAACTGTGGCACATCATCCGGAGCAATCAATCCCGCCTCGTGTTGCTGGAAATCTGGCCCCCACTCCAGACGCAGATAGGTCAGGTCGGCTTTCATCATTGAAGGCTCGGAGGCATAAAGCGCAAGGCCAAACTGGCCAACAATCTGGCTGCTAAATTCGTCCATTTTGGGGGCTTCGGTCGTGATCAGAAGATCCAGCTGGCGCTCGTGCAGTTGCTTAACGAGCGACTGACGTTGCGCAATCCGCGCTTCAAATTGCAAATGGTTGTGGGAAGGGTAGAGCCGGGTCAGCCACTGACTGAGCATACATTCCCACAACGATGCGCTGGCCCCAATGGAGAACTCGTTATGCCTCGAGGTGTGCGCAACCTCTTTACGTGCCGCCTGCCAGGTGTTCATCAGGGTCTCTGCATACGGCAGCAGTTTTTCACCGGCTGGCGTGAGGCGTATGTTGTTGCGATGGCGGGTAAAAAGGTTCACACCCAGTTGATTTTCCAGCTGTCGAATACGAAAACTGACCGCTGACTGCGTCAGGTAAAGGGCTTCCGCTGCTCGCCCAAAGTGGCGCGTTCTGCTCACTTCTAGGAAAGTTTTTAGCAATTCCGTATCCACATCTTTCTCCGCAAAATAATTTGTCGTTATGATTTAAATGTTTTGTTTTACACTCTGTCAAGCGTAACTAATACTCCGCGCCATAAATAGCTCGGCCAAAGAATTAGGAGCGTGTAGGATGGCGGAAAGCTTTACGACGACTAATCGTTTTTTCGACAATAAAAATTATCCACGCGGGTTCTCTCGTCACGGCGATTTCACCATCAAAGAGGCGCAGATGCTTGAGCGTCATGGTTATGCCTTTAACGAGCTGGATCTGGGTAAACGTGAGCCTGCAACTGAAGACGAAAAACAGTTTGTCGCAGTCTGCCGTGGCGAGCGTGAGCCACAGTCTGAAGCAGAACGTGTATGGATCAAGTATATGGCACGCATTAAGCGTCCAAAGCGTTTCCATACGCTGTCTGGCGGTAAGCCGCAGATGGAAGGTGCTGAAGACTACACTGAGTCTGACGACTAACAAGAAAAGGGGCTGTGGCCCCTTTTTTTATGCCAGTAACTTTTGCAGGTGCAGGAGTAAGCGATCGATCGCACGATAGCTTAACGCTTCCTGCAGATGCCGCCTCTCAATGTCAGGGCACTTTTCCACATCGGCGATGGTGCGGGCGACTTTTATAAGACGCTGCCATGCGCGAATGGAAAGCCCAAAGCGCGTCAACGTATCCTCCAGCCAGCATGAATCTTCAGTCTTAAGAGGACAAAACTGCCGAATCTCAGCGTTATCCAGACGGGCATTCAGCTTATGTTGACGCATATACTGCCGGGCCTGCGCGGCGATAACCCGCTCGCGAACCTCCACCGTACTCTCTCCTCTGGCGCTGCTCTGGCTGAGCAGGCCGGGAGGAGGCAAGGGGATTTCCAGCGACAAATCGAAACGATCCAGGAAAGGACCAGATAACTTCCCCAGGTAGCGTAGCGTCTGTTCAGGCGTGGAGCGATTGTGGTTTCCCTGATAATGGCCCGATGGGCTGGGGTTCATTGCCGCTACCAGCTGGAACCGCGCGGGATAGCTTATTTTGGCGCGTGTACGGGAGATGTGGATCTCACCCGATTCGATGGGCTCCCTCAGCGCATCCAGAACGCGGCGTTCAAATTCAGGCAGTTCATCCAGAAACAGGATGCCGTTGTGCGCCAGAGAGATCTCTCCCGGCCCTGGTATGGAGCCACCGCCGACCATGGCCGTGAGTGAGGCACTGTGGTGCGGAGAGCGAAACGGGCGACGTCGCCACTGTTTTTGCAATGACACTGAACTCACCAGACTAAATATCGCCGCGCTTTCCAGCGCTTCATGGTTATTAAGTGGAGGCAATAAACCATTCAACCTGCTCGCCAGCATCGTTTTTCCTGTACCCGGTGGGCCAATCAACAACAGGTTATGTCCGCCGGCAGCGGTGATCTCCAGCGCCCGCTTCCCCTGCTCCTGACCGTAAATATCGCTCAGATCGTCCGGGCTTTCTGCCAGGGGATCGCCTGATTCTTCCGGCTCTGACAGCACATGTTGCCCCTCAAGATACGCGCACACTTCCTGTAAATGCCCGGCTAGCAGACATCCTCTCTCGGCTATCAGGCTCACTTCTGCACCATTTTCATTGGCAACAATGATTTGTCGACCTGCGCGAATGGCCTCCAGCGCACCCGAGATGGCACCAGGAACGCCCCTCAGCGCGCCTGTGAGCGCCAGTTCACCGATGAACTCATATGCGCCTAGTCTGCTGCTGTTAAGCTGCTCAGAGGCGGCGAGGAGCGCTATAGCGATAGGTAAATCATATCGCCCTCCCTCTTTAGGCAAGTCTGCAGGCGCAAGGTTGATGGTGATTTTCTTTGCCGGAAAGGTATAACCGCTATTAATAATCGCACTGCGCACCCGATCTCTGGCTTCCTTTACCGTGGTCTCCGGCAATCCAACCAGCGTCAGCCCGGGCAGCCCGTTGCTGAGATGAACTTCTACCGAAATAAGCGGTGCTTTTACTCCAATGGCCGCTCGGGTATAAACAACTGACAGTGACATAAGCACCTCCTCAGGAGATGACTATGCCCGTGACCGATATGCATGTTTAGCCATATTTAACGGATTTACGCATCCTCTTCCGAGATTTTAACGTCAAGATGTAACCTTTTCTTTTCTGCGGAACCCTGCTCGCAAAAAAATGTACAGGCGACATACCGCTCTGTCCGTGCTGAAAAAATGAAAAATATTCACTATCTAATTTCTTCATATAAAACAATGCGTTCATAAAATATGATTCGCAGGCTAACGAAGCCAGCCATAAATAAATCTTGTGTTTGATTTAAAAACTGTGATAACTCTTTAGGTATTCCTTCGAACAAGATGCAAAAAGAACTGAAAATGACAGCCCTTCTACGAGTGATTAGCCTGGTCGTGATTAGCGTGGTGGTGATTATTATCCCACCGTGCGGGGCTGCACTTGGACGAGGAAAGGCTTAGAAATCAAGCCTTAACGAACTAAGACCCCCGCACCGAAAGGTCCGGGGGTTTTTTTATGACTAAAAAACTTACACGAGGAGCAGAGAATGACTAATAGCACAAAATTCTGTTTCTCCCGATTTATGACGGGGAACTAACTATGAATGGTGCACAGTGGGTAGTACATGCGTTGCGCGCACAGGGAGTCGACACTGTCTTCGGTTATCCGGGGGGCGCAATAATGCCGATTTACGATGCATTGTATGACGGCGGCGTGAAACACCTCTTGTGCCGACACGAGCAGGGCGCTGCGATGGCCGCCATTGGCTATGCACGTGCCACCGGTAAAACCGGTGTCTGCATGGCAACCTCAGGGCCGGGCGCCACAAACCTGATCACCGGCCTGGCGGATGCACTGCTTGATTCCGTTCCCGTTGTCGCCATCACCGGTCAGGTGGCCTCGCCCCTCATTGGTACTGATGCCTTCCAGGAAGTGGACGTGCTCGGCTTGTCACTGGCCTGCACTAAACACAGCTTCCTCGTTCAGTCTCTGGAAGAGCTGCCGCGTGTGATGGCAGAGGCGTTTGAGGTGGCAAACTCTGGTCGTCCTGGACCGGTTCTGGTTGATATCCCGAAAGATATCCAGGTTGCTCTCGGCGATCTGGAACCGCACTTCTCCACTGTTGAAAGCGACGATGCATTCCCGCACGCCGCGGTGGAAGAGGCGCGGCAGATGATTGCCCACGCTAAACAACCGATGTTGTACGTAGGGGGTGGGGTTGGTATGGCACAGGCCGTTCCCGCCCTGCGCGAATTCATCGCGGTTACGCAAATGCCCGCCACCTGTACGTTGAAAGGTCTTGGCGCGGTAGATGCGAACTATCCGTACTATCTGGGCATGCTGGGGATGCACGGTACCAAAGCGGCGAACCTGGCCGTGCAGGCGTGTGACTTGCTGATCGCCGTAGGTGCCCGTTTTGATGATCGTGTCACCGGCAAGCTGAATACCTTCGCGCCGAATGCCAACGTGATCCACATGGATATCGACCCGGCGGAGATGAACAAACTGCGTCAGGCGCATGTGGCCCTGCAGGGCAATCTCAACACGTTATTACCGGCTTTACAGCAGCCTCTGAAAATCGACGCATGGCGTCAGCACACCGCCGATATGCGCGTTGAACATACCTGGCGTTACGACCATCCTGGTGACGCCATCTATGCGCCACTGCTGTTAAAGCAATTGTCCGACCGTAAACCGGCAGACTGTGTGGTCACGACGGATGTAGGCCAACACCAGATGTGGTCAGCACAGCACATGACTTACACGCGCCCGGAAAACTTCATTACCTCCAGCGGATTAGGGACGATGGGCTTCGGTCTCCCTGCCGCGGTTGGGGCGCAGGTTGCCCGCCCGAACGATACGGTTATCTGTATCTCCGGTGACGGCTCTTTCATGATGAACGTGCAGGAGCTGGGCACCGTTAAGCGCAAGCAGTTACCGTTGAAAATCGTCTTGCTCGATAACCAGCGTTTAGGAATGGTTCGTCAGTGGCAACAGCTGTTTTTCCAGGAACGCTACAGTGAGACTACCCTGACGGATAACCCTGATTTCCTCATTCTGGCCAGTGCCTTTGGTATCCCTGGCCAGCACATCACCCGTAAAGACCAGGTTGAAGCGGCACTCGACACCATGCTGTCAAGCGAAGGGCCGTACCTGCTTCATGTCTCAATCGACGAGCTTGAGAATGTCTGGCCGTTGGTACCGCCAGGTGCCAGTAACTCACAAATGCTGGAGAAATTATCATGATGCAACATCAGGTCGCCGTGCAGGCTCGCTTCAATCCAGAGACATTAGAACGCGTTTTGCGTGTGGTGCGTCACCGTGGCTTTCAGATTTGCTCTATGAATATGGAGACGGCCACTGATGCTCAAAATATCAGTATCGAATTAACCGTTGCCAGCCCGCGGTCGGTCGACTTACTGTTTAGTCAGTTAACAAAACTGGTAGACGTTGCACATGTTGCCATCTGCCAGAGCACAACCACATCACAACAGATCCGTGCTTAAGCGCGACAGGAAGAGAAAATGACGACAAAAAAAGCTGATTACATTTGGTTCAATGGTGAGATGGTTCGCTGGGAGGACGCGAAAGTCCACGTTATGTCCCACGCGCTGCATTACGGTACCTCTGTCTTCGAAGGCATCCGTTGCTACGACTCTCACAAAGGGCCAGTGGTGTTCCGTCATCGCGAACACATGCAGCGTCTGCATGACTCAGCCAAAATTTATCGTTTTCCGGTTTCTCAGAGCGTGGATGAGCTGATGGAAGCCTGCCGCGACGTGATTCGTAAGAACAACCTCACCAGTGCCTATATTCGTCCGCTGGTGTTTGTAGGTGATGTGGGCATGGGCGTGAACCCGCCAGCCGGTTATACCACCGATGTGATCATTGCTGCGTTCCCGTGGGGTGCTTATCTGGGGGCTGAAGCCCTGGAGCAGGGGATCGACGCAATGGTTTCTTCCTGGAACCGCGTGGCACCAAACACGATCCCGACGGCGGCAAAAGCGGGCGGTAACTACCTCTCCTCACTGCTGGTCGGTAGCGAAGCGCGCCGTCACGGTTATCAGGAAGGTATCGCGCTGGACGTGAATGGCTATATCTCTGAAGGTGCAGGTGAAAACCTGTTCGAAGTGAAAGACGGCATTCTGTTTACGCCGCCATTTACCTCTTCCGCTCTGCCGGGCATTACCCGTGACGCCATCATCAAGCTGGCAAAAGATTTGGGTATCGAAGTCCGTGAGCAGGTTCTGTCCCGCGAATCCCTGTACCTGGCCGATGAAGTGTTCATGTCCGGTACCGCGGCGGAAATTACGCCGGTTCGTAGCGTAGACGGTATTCAGGTTGGTGCTGGCCGCTGTGGTCCGGTCACCAAACGTATTCAGCAAGCCTTCTTTGGCCTCTTCACCGGTGAAACGGAAGATAAATACGGCTGGCTGGATCAGGTTAATCAATAAGCATAAATATGGGACGGCACGCACCGTCCCATTCAATAGTCAGACGGGAGTAAATAAAGCATGCCTAAGTATCGTTCCGCCACCACCACTCATGGCCGTAACATGGCGGGTGCCCGCGCACTGTGGCGCGCCACCGGGATGACCGACGCCGATTTCGGTAAGCCTATTATCGCCGTGGTGAACTCCTTCACCCAGTTTGTGCCGGGCCACGTGCACCTGCGCGATCTCGGCAAACTCGTTGCCGAGCAAATCGAAGCCTCCGGCGGTGTGGCGAAAGAGTTCAACACCATTGCGGTGGATGACGGTATCGCGATGGGTCACGGGGGGATGCTCTATTCACTGCCGTCGCGTGAGCTGATCGCCGACTCGGTGGAGTATATGGTGAACGCCCACTGCGCGGATGCCATGGTTTGTATCTCCAACTGCGACAAAATTACCCCGGGGATGCTGATGGCTTCCCTGCGTCTGAACATTCCGGTGATCTTCGTCTCCGGCGGTCCAATGGAAGCGGGTAAAACCAAGCTTTCCGATAAAATCATCAAGCTCGACCTGGTCGATGCGATGATTCAGGGCGCGGATCCAAAAGTTTCTGATGAGCAAAGCGATCAGGTTGAACGCTCTGCGTGCCCAACCTGTGGCTCCTGCTCAGGTATGTTCACCGCGAACTCCATGAACTGTCTGACCGAAGCGCTGGGTCTGTCTCAGCCGGGCAACGGCTCGCTGCTGGCGACCCACGCCGACCGTAAACAGCTGTTCCTCAATGCCGGTAAACGCATCGTTGAGCTGACCAAACGCTACTACGAGCAAGATGATGAAAGCGCGCTGCCGCGTAATATCGCCAGCAAAGCCGCGTTTGAAAATGCCATGACGCTGGATATCGCCATGGGCGGTTCCACCAATACCGTTCTCCACCTGCTGGCCGCCGCGCAGGAAGCTGAAATCGACTTCACCATGAGCGATATCGACAAGCTTTCCCGCAAAGTACCGCAGCTCTGTAAAGTTGCGCCGAGTACTCAGAAATACCACATGGAAGATGTCCACCGTGCGGGTGGCGTACTCGGTATTCTCGGTGAACTGGATCGCGCCGGGCTGCTGAACCGCAACGTCAAAAACGTGCTCGGCCTGACGCTGCCGGAGTCGCTGGACAAATACGACGTCATGCTCACGAAAGACGATGCGGTGAAAAAGATGTTCCGCGCCGGCCCGGCAGGTATTCGTACCACCCAGGCCTTCTCACAGGATTGCCGCTGGGACACGCTGGATGACGATCGTGCAGAAGGCTGTATTCGCTCACTGGAACATGCCTACAGCAAGGACGGCGGTCTGGCCGTGCTCTACGGTAACTTTGCAGAAAACGGCTGTATTGTAAAAACCGCAGGCGTGGATGACAGCATTCTCAAATTCACCGGCCCGGCAAAAGTGTACGAAAGCCAGGACGACGCGGTAGAGGCTATTCTCGGTGGCAAAGTGGTGGAAGGCGACGTGGTTGTCATTCGCTACGAAGGGCCGAAAGGCGGGCCGGGTATGCAGGAGATGCTCTATCCCACCACCTTCCTGAAATCCATGGGCCTCGGTAAAGCCTGTGCGCTGATCACCGACGGACGTTTCTCTGGCGGTACGTCTGGTCTCTCCATTGGCCACGTGTCACCGGAAGCGGCAAGCGGCGGCAACATCGCGATTATTGAGGATGGCGATCTGATCGAAATTGATATCCCGAATCGCGGTATTCAGTTGAAACTGAGCGACCAGGACATTGCGGCGCGTCGTGAAGCCCAGGAGGCTCGCGGTGACAAAGCCTGGACGCCAAAAGATCGCCAGCGCGACGTCTCCTTCGCCCTGCGTGCCTATGCGAGCCTTGCCACCAGTGCAGATAAAGGCGCGGTGCGCGACAAATCGAAACTTGGGGGCTAATGATGGCCGAGTCGCAACCGTTATCCGCCGCCCCTGAGGGGGCGGAATACCTCAGGGCGGTGCTACGTGCACCGGTCTATGAAGCCGTGCAGGTTACGCCGCTGCAGAAGATGGAAAAACTCTCCTCGCGCCTCGACAACGTGATTCTGGTGAAACGCGAAGACCGCCAGCCGGTACACAGCTTCAAGCTGCGTGGCGCCTACGCGATGATGGCCGGGTTGACCGACGAGCAAAAAGCGCGGGGGGTAATTACCGCCTCTGCGGGCAACCACGCGCAGGGCGTCGCGTTCTCCTCAGCGCGCCTGGGGCTGAAAGCGCTGATTGTTATGCCGGTTGCTACTGCCGATATTAAAGTGGATGCCGTACGCGGTTTCGGCGGTGAAGTGTTGCTCCACGGCGCAAACTTTGACGAAGCCAAAGCCAAAGCGATAGAGCTGGCGCAGCAACAGGGGTTTACCTGGGTGCCGCCGTTCGATCATCCGATGGTCATTGCCGGACAGGGGACGCTGGCGCTTGAGCTGCTGCAGCAGGATGCGCATCTCGACCGCGTCTTCGTGCCGGTGGGCGGTGGCGGCCTCGCGGCGGGCGTAGCGGTGCTGATCAAACAGCTGATGCCGCAAATCAAAGTGATTGCCGTTGAGGCGGAAGACTCGGCCTGTCTGAAAGCGGCGCTGGATGCCGGTCATCCGGTGGACTTACCACGCGTCGGGCTGTTTGCTGAAGGCGTGGCGGTTAAACGCATTGGCGATGAAACCTTCCGTCTTTGCCAGGAGTATCTCGACGATATTATCACCGTCGACAGCGACGCCATTTGCGCCGCAATGAAAGATCTGTTCGAAGATGTGCGTGCGGTAGCGGAACCTTCCGGCGCGCTGGCGCTGGCGGGGATGAAGAAATACATCGCGCAGCACAACATCCGCGGCGAGCGTCTGGCGCATGTCCTTTCTGGTGCCAACGTGAACTTCCACGGTCTGCGCTATGTTTCCGAACGCTGCGAGCTGGGTGAGCAACGCGAAGCGCTGCTGGCGGTTACCATCCCGGAAGAGAAGGGCAGCTTCCTGAAGTTTTGTCAGCTGTTGGGCGGCCGTTCAGTCACGGAGTTTAACTACCGTTTTGCCGACGCCCGAGATGCCTGCATTTTTGTCGGCGTACGGTTAAGCCGTGGTCTGGAAGAGCGTAAAGAGATCCTCCACCTGCTCCACGAAGGTGGTTACAGCGTCGTGGATCTCTCCGACGATGAGATGGCGAAACTGCACGTGCGTTATATGGTGGGCGGGCGTCCGTCGAAGCCGCTGCAGGAACGTCTCTACAGCTTCGAGTTCCCGGAGTCACCGGGCGCGTTGCTCAAGTTCCTGCATACGCTGGGCACGCACTGGAACATCTCTCTGTTCCACTACCGCAGCCACGGTACCGATTATGGACGCGTGCTGGCCGCCTTCGAACTGGGCGAGCACGAGCCTGATTTCGAAACGCGGCTGAATGAGTTGGGCTATGAGTGTCACGATGAAACCCATAACCCGGCGTTCAGGTTCTTCCTGGCGGGCTAGTGGTTAGGCAGTATCTGCCAGAAGGCATCAATAAGCGGCTCCTGCAGCCGCTTTTTTTGTGCGCACACGCCAAGCTCAAACGGCGTTTTTTCGTCGCTGCGCTCCAGAATCATCACGCGATTACGCACCGGTTCCGGGCTGTTCTCCAGGACCACTTCCGGCAGCAGTGCCACGCCGCAGCCCAGCGCCACCATTGACACCATCGCCTCATGCCCGCCAACCGTCGCGTAAATCGACGGATTGCTGATCTTCTGGCGACGAAACCAGAGCTCAATACGTCGGCGCACCGGCCCCTGATCGGCCATGATAAAAGGCACCGTGGACCAGTCCGGTTTTTCCACCGACACCTGATTACGCACCGGGCAGGGTAACGCGGGGGCAATCAACACGACCGCCAGGTTCTCTAGCATTGAGAACGCGACAGCGCCTGGCAGGGTTTCGGGTTTCCCGGCAATGGCAAGATCCGCCTCGCCTGTCACCACTTTTTCCATTGCATCGGCGGCATCACCGGTGGTGAGTTTAATTTCCACCGACGGTTGTTCTGCGCGAAAGCGGTCAAGAATCGGCGGCAGATGGCTATAGGCCGCGGTCACGGAGCAGAAAATATGCAGCTCGCCGGACAGCGATGGCCCTTTCTGGTCAATGGTGTGTCGCAGCTGTTGATACTGCAGCAGCGTTTGTTGGGCAAAGACCCGTAACTCCTCACCGGCTTCCGTCAGGGTGACGGTGCGGTTGTCGCGTACAAACAGGGGCTGACCGAGGTCTTCCTCAAGGCGCTGGATCTGGCGCGAAAGCGTGGAGGGACTGACGTGCATCGCCCGGGCGCTGCGCCCAAAGTGACGGCTTTCCGCCAGATGCAGGAACATTTTCAGATCGCGTAAATCCACTGATTTCACTCCCCCTTTTTACATTGCAAATATTGCAACGTGACGTTGTGAATATATCAATTTCCGCAATAAATTTCCTGTCATATAGTAAGTTCATTCTCGCAAAAGCGAACCGAACAATAAGCACAACAACACAACATCACGGAGTCCATTATGGCTAACTACTTTAATACACTGAATTTGCGCCAGCAGCTGGCGCAGCTGGGCAAATGCCGCTTTATGGCGCGCGACGAATTTGCCGATGGCGCGAGCTACCTTCAGGGTAAAAAAGTGGTCATCGTTGGCTGCGGCGCCCAGGGTCTGAACCAGGGCCTGAACATGCGTGACTCCGGTCTGGATATTTCCTACGCCCTGCGTAAAGAAGCGATTGCTGAGAAGCGTGCGTCCTGGCGCAAAGCGACCGAAAACGGTTTTAAAGTCGGTACCTACGAAGAACTGATCCCCCAGGCAGACCTGGTGGTTAACCTGACGCCAGACAAACAGCACTCTGACGTTGTGCGTTCCGTGCAGCCGCTGATGAAAGACGGTGCGGCGTTGGGTTACTCCCACGGCTTTAACATCGTTGAAGTGGGCGAGCAGATCCGTAAAGACATCACCGTTGTGATGGTGGCACCGAAGTGCCCGGGTACAGAAGTACGTGAAGAGTACAAACGTGGCTTCGGCGTACCAACGCTTATCGCCGTTCACCCGGAAAACGATCCGAAAGGCGAAGGTATGGCGATCGCCAAAGCATGGGCTGCAGCAACGGGTGGCCACCGTGCGGGCGTTCTGGAATCGTCTTTCGTCGCGGAAGTTAAATCTGACCTGATGGGTGAGCAAACCATCCTGTGCGGTATGCTGCAGGCGGGCTCTCTGTTGTGCTTCGACAAGCTGGTGGAAGAGGGGACAGACCCGGCATACGCAGAAAAACTGATTCAGTTCGGCTGGGAAACGATCACCGAAGCGCTGAAGCAGGGCGGTATCACGCTGATGATGGACCGTCTGTCCAACCCGGCGAAACTGCGTGCTTACGCGCTGTCTGAACAGCTGAAAACGATCATGGCACCGCTGTTCCAGAAACATATGGATGACATTATCTCCGGCGAGTTCTCTTCCGGCATGATGGCGGACTGGGCTAACGACGATAAGAAACTGCTGACCTGGCGTGAAGAGACCGGTAAAACCGCTTTTGAAACCGCCCCACAGTTTGAAGGTAAAATCGGCGAGCAGGAGTACTTCGATAAAGGCGTTCTGATGATTGCGATGGTGAAAGCTGGCGTTGAGCTGGCGTTCGAAACCATGGTGGATTCCGGCATCATCGAAGAGTCTGCCTACTATGAATCACTGCACGAGCTGCCGCTGATTGCGAACACCATCGCCCGTAAGCGTCTGTATGAAATGAACGTGGTTATCTCTGATACCGCCGAGTATGGCAACTACCTGTTCTCTTACGCTTGCGTACCGCTGCTGAAAGAGTTCATGACAACCCTGCAGCCGGGCGATCTGGGCAAAGCGATTGCGGAAGGTGCTGTGGATAACGCGCAGCTGCGCGATGTAAACGAAGCCATTCGCGGCCATGAAATCGAGAAAGTGGGTCAGAAACTGCGTGGCTACATGACCGATATGAAACGTATCGCGGTAGCAGGTTAATAACCGGGCGGGCTGATGCCCTGACCTGACTAAACGTACAAGGCCTTCTCTCAGAGAAGGCCTTGCTGTTATTTGCGGTACAGAACCTTAATTACATGGTAGCCAAACTGCGTATGCAGTGGGCCAGTGGGTTCCAGCACCGGGCAGGAAAAGACCACTTTATCGAACGCCGGAACCATTTGACCCTGACGGAATTCACCTAAATCACCGCCGCGTTTACCTGACGGACAAATAGAGTGTTTCTTCGCCAGTTTGCCGAAGTCGGCGCCGTTTTTGATCTGCTCGAGAAGATCCAGAGCCAGTTTTTCTTCTTTTACAAGGATATGCAGTGCTGCCGCGGTTTTTGCCATGATCGTGCCTTGAGTGGTATGGATTAGGCTCGCTATACTACCACGCTGTTATTCTCCCCTCCTGACTTTCATTGAGTGATCATTTATGCGTTTAAACCCCGGACAACAACAAGCCGTCGAATTTGTCACTGGACCCTGTCTGGTGCTGGCGGGCGCGGGATCCGGCAAAACGCGCGTCATCACCAATAAGATTGCCCACCTGATCCGCGGCTGCGGATATCAGGCTCGCCACATCGCGGCGGTGACGTTTACTAACAAAGCAGCGCGCGAGATGAAAGAGCGTGTCGGCCAGACGCTGGGGCGTAAAGAGGCGCGCGGTCTGATGATTTCCACCTTCCATACGCTGGGGCTGGATATCATCAAACGTGAATACGCCGCGCTGGGGATGAAATCCAACTTCTCACTGTTTGACGATACCGACCAGGTGGCCCTGCTCAAGGAGCTCACCGAGGGGCTGATCGAAGATGATAAGGTTCTGCTGCAGCAGCTGATCTCAACGATCTCCAACTGGAAAAACGATCTGATGACCCCGGCCCAGGCCGCGGCAATCGCCAAAGGCGAGCGGGATCGGATCTTCGCCCACTGCTACGGTCTGTACGATGCGCATATGAAAGCCTGTAACGTACTGGATTTCGACGACTTGATCCTGCTTCCCACGCTACTGCTGCAGCGTAATGAAGAGGTGCGTGAGCGCTGGCAGAATAAAATCCGCTACCTGCTGGTGGATGAGTATCAGGACACCAATACCAGCCAGTATGAACTGGTGAAACTGCTGGTGGGACAGCGCGCGCGTTTCACGGTGGTCGGTGATGACGATCAGTCCATTTACTCCTGGCGCGGTGCGCGTCCGCAAAACCTGGTCCTGCTGAGCAAAGATTTCCCGGCGCTGCAGGTGATCAAACTGGAGCAGAACTACCGTTCCTCCGGGCGTATCCTTAAAGCCGCGAATATCCTGATCGCCAACAACCCGCATGTGTTCGAAAAACGCCTGTTCTCCGAACTGGGTTACGGTACAGAGCTAAAAGTGCTCAGCGCCAACAATGAAGAGCACGAAGCGGAGCGGGTCACAGGCGAACTCATCGCCCACCACTTCGTCAATAAAACCGAATACAAAGACTACGCGATCCTCTATCGCGGCAACCACCAGTCACGCGTCTTTGAAAAGATGCTGATGCAAAACCGCATCCCGTACAAAATTTCGGGCGGGACCTCCTTTTTCTCGCGGCCCGAAATCAAAGATCTTCTGGCCTACCTGCGTGTGCTCACTAACCCGGATGATGACAGCGCGTTTCTGCGTATCGTGAATACCCCGAAACGGGAAATTGGCCCGGCGACGCTACAAAAGCTTGGCGAGTGGGCGATGACGCGTAATAAGAGTCTGTTTACCGCCAGCTTCGATATGGGGCTGAGTCAGACGCTCACCGGACGCGGCTACGATTCATTAACCCGCTTTACCCACTGGCTTGGTGAAGTGCAGCGGCTGGCAGAGCGCGAACCTATCGCCGCCGTGCGCGACCTTATCCACGGTATCGACTACGAGTCCTGGCTGTATGAAACCTCCGCCAGTCCGAAAGCGGCCGAGATGCGCATGAAAAACGTTAACCAGCTGTTCAGCTGGATGACTGAAATGCTGGAAGGCTCGGAGATTGATGAACCGATGACCCTGACGCAGGTCGTTACCCGCTTTACCCTGCGCGATATGATGGAGCGCGGCGAGAGCGAAGAAGAGGCCGATCAGGTTCAGCTGATGACGCTGCATGCATCAAAAGGTCTGGAATTCCCGTATGTCTATCTGGTTGGCATGGAAGAGGGGTTACTGCCGCACCAGAGCAGCATTGATGAAGATAACGTCGATGAGGAGCGCCGTCTGGCCTATGTAGGCATCACGCGCGCTCAGAAAGAGCTGACCTTCACGCTGTGCAAAGAGCGTAGACAATATGGCGAACTGGTGCGCCCGGAGCCGAGCCGTTTCTTGCTGGAACTTCCGCAGGACGACCTCATCTGGGAGCAGGAGCGTAAAGTGATTACGGCTGAAGAGCGGATGCATAAGGGGCAGGCGAACGTCGCTAACATCCGCGCCATGCTGGCGAAAGCCAAAGAGAAGGGGTAGGTTGTTACACGCCCGGCAAGCGTAGCGCTACCGGGCATGTCCGTCCTGTTATTTCACCTCAAGCACCCAGTGTACGTAGCTCTGCCACTGACACTCCTGCTCGACCATCTCCGCCCCAAGCGGATGATTATCCAGCCAGTTTTCCGGCAACGTCAGCGAAAGTTTTTCGTCATCCGCCACCAGATTGAGTGCCGGCAGCAAATCATCGCGGCGGCGGCTGGCAAACAGAATAGCCAGACGCAGCAGGCGGCACATATGCTCGGCTACGCGCGGCGGTACGGCGTTTTGCTGATGCAAAGAGGAGAGGTCAACGGCATTGGTCTGGTTCAACAGCAGCGTTGCCAGCAACTTTTTCTGCGCAGGGGTATAGCCGGGTAAATCGAGGTTACGCACCAGATAAGCGGCATGAGCCGGGGCCTGTTTAAAATCAATGCTCAGCCCGATTTCATGCAGTGCACAGGCACTTAGCAGCAGATCGCGACTCAAAGGGTCCAGATCCCAGGCGTTAGCCACATGATCGGCGAAGCGTGACGCCAGCTGTGCCACGCGGCCTGCCTGATCGATATCAACCAGGAAACGACGCTGCACGTTTCGCAGGGTACGGCTGCGAATGTCCTGATCGACCGACAGGTGCAACATCCCGTAGACCAGACCTTCACGTAGCGCGCCGCCCGCCAGCGTCATACATTTGATGTTCAGCTCGGTGAAGATGGCGATCAGGATCGCGAGCCCGCTCGGAAATACCAGCGCGCGTTCAAGCGTCAGGCCTTCAATTTCCAGCTCTTCCAGACGCCCGCACTGAATGGCCCGCTGTTTAAGCTGCTGAAGCTTGGCAAGCGTGATCCGCTCATCCATGCCCTGCGCCATCATAATTTCCTGCAATGCCTGCACGGTACCGGAGGCCCCTACGCAGACTTTCCAGCCGTGGTAGCGCAGTTCGTCCATCACCGGGCGTAACACCTCGCGTGCGGCAGTTTCCGCCTCGTCGAAGTTCTCCTGACCCAGATTGCGGTCAGTAAAGTAGCGCTCAAGCCAGGTTACGCAACCCATCGACAGGCTGAATAGCGACGTTGCCTGCGCACCGGTGCCGGTCACGAGTTCGGTACTGGCGCCCCCGATATCCACAACCAGACGACGATCGTCGCCTCCCGTGGTGTGCGCAACGCCCTGATAAATCAGGCGCGCTTCTTCTTCACCGCTGATAACCTGCACCGGACAACCGAGAATTTCCTGCGCTTTGGCAATAAAATCCACGGCGTTAACCGCCAGGCGGAGTGTCGCTGTGGCGACGACGGTGATTTGGGAATGCGGGATATCCTGCAGACGCTCTGCAAAGAGTCGCAGGCACTGCCAGCCACGTTCCATGGCTTCAGGAGAGAGGTGATTATCGCTGCTCAGGCCCGCCGCGAGGCGGACCTTGCGCTTAATGCGCGTCAGCGTTTGTATGCTTCCCGCCACCTCGCGCACAACCAGCATATGAAAACTATTCGAACCGAGATCAATTGCCGCATAAAGCGAGGTGGAGCTGAGCATAATTTTTTAACCTGAGCGACGACGATTACGCGGCGCGCCAGATCGACGCGGGCCATTGCCGGATCGGGCGCGGGTAAGGCGCTTAGCCGGCGGCAGTTCGCTTAATAGCGCATCCGGGTTGTACTTACTCACCGGAATAGAATGGCCGATGTACGTCTCAATCGCCGGCAGGTTCAGCGCATACTCTTCACACGCGAGGCTGATAGAGTGGCCGCTTGCACCCGCACGACCGGTACGACCGATACGGTGTACATAGTCTTCGCAGTCATCCGGCAGGTCATAGTTAAAGACGTGCGTAACGGCTGGAATGTGCAGGCCGCGCGCTGCGACGTCGGTGGCGACCAGAATATCGAGATCGCCACGGGTGAATTCTTCAAGAATACGCAGGCGTTTTTTCTGCGCAACATCGCCCGTCAGCAGGCCAACACGGTGACCGTCTGCAGCCAGATGGCCCCAGATATCTTCACAGCGGTGCTTGGTGTTCGCGAAGATAATGGCGCGGTCTGGCCACTCTTCTTCGATCAGCGTTTGCAGCAAACGCATTTTCTCTTCATTGGAAGGATAGAAGAGTTCTTCTTTGATACGGTGGCCGGTTTTCTGCTCGGGTTCCACTTCCACATATTCGGCGTTGTTCATCTGCTCGAATGCCAGTTCGCGTACGCGATACGACAGGGTCGCAGAGAACAGCATGTTGAGGCGCTGATTCGCGGGTGGCATGCGGCGGAACAGCCAGCGGATATCTTTAATGAAGCCCAGATCGTACATACGATCAGCTTCATCCAGCACCACAACCTGGATGGCACCAAGGTTAATGTGGTTCTGTTTTGCGTAGTCGATAAGACGGCCGGTGGTACCGATCAGGATATCCACACCGCTTTCCAGCACTTTCAGCTGCTTATCGTAACCATCGCCGCCATAAGCCAGGCCGATTTTCAGGCCCGTAGCCTGCATCAGGGGTTCAGCGTCTGCGTGGATCTGTACCGCCAGTTCTCGCGTCGGGGCCATAATTAGCGCGCGCGGCTGGTTAACTTTGCGGTCTGCAATCGCTGGATGAGAAAGTAAATAATGAAACGTTGACGTTAAAAACGCCATCGTTTTGCCAGTACCGGTTTGCGCCTGCCCTGCTACGTCACGTCCCGCCAGCGTCAGCGGCAGGGCGAGAGCCTGAATGGGCGTGCAGTTATGAAACCCTTTATTTTCAAGGGCTTCGATCACTTTTGGGTGCAGGGCGAAGTCGGAAAACTTCTGTTCTGTTAAATGTGTTTTGCTCATAGTGTGGTAGAATATCAGCTTACTATTGCTTTACGAAAGCGTATCCGGTGAAATAAAGTCAACCTTTAGTTGGTTAATGCGACATCAACACGTCGTTGATGAGGGCGAAACCAACGCACCAGGCTTATTCCTGTGGAGTTATATATGAGCGATAAAATTATTCACCTGACTGACGACAGTTTTGACACGGACGTACTTAAGGCTGACGGGCTGACACTCGTCGATTTCTGGGCTGAATGGTGTGGTCCTTGCAAAATGATCGCCCCGATTCTGGATGAGATCGCTGACGAATATCAGGGCAAACTGACCGTTGCCAAGCTGAACATCGACCAGAACCCGGGCACCGCACCAAAATACGGTATCCGTGGCATTCCGACCCTGCTGCTGTTCAAAAACGGCGAAGTGGCAGCGACCAAAGTGGGCGCACTGTCCAAAGGTCAACTGAAAGAGTTCCTCGACGCTAATCTGGCGTAAGGTTTCTTTGCTGCGCGTCCAGAGCGCCTAAATTATGTGGAACTCTGGACGCCCGGCTGAAGTCGTGCTAAGTTAGCTATGACTTCGTTTTAAACATATCTTGTTGTTTGAATCTTGTTTTACCCGATACTTCCCGTTGTTGACACAAACAGTGCGTGAAGTTGCTAAATTCCGGGCTTGTCACTCAATCCGTCTTGTCGTTTCAGTTCTGCGTTTTTTCCCTGTGACCAGACAGCGAACAGACATGAGTTGATGGCCGCTAAACAGGCATGGATGACCCTGCCATACCATTCACAACATTAAGTTCGAGTATCACCCCGAGTTTAAGAACCCACACCATTATGAATCTTACCGAATTAAAGAATACGCCGGTTTCTGAGCTGATCACTCTCGGCGAAAATATGGGGCTGGAAAACCAGGCTCGTATGCGCAAGCAGGACATCATTTTCGCCATCCTGAAGCAGCACGCTAAGAGTGGCGAAGATATCTTTGGCGACGGTGTGCTGGAGATATTGCAAGACGGATTTGGTTTCCTCCGCTCTGCAGACAGCTCCTACCTCGCCGGCCCTGACGACATCTACGTATCCCCTAGCCAAATCCGCCGTTTCAACCTCCGCA
Organism: Enterobacter sp. J49; assembly: GCF_002148625.1. NCBI lineage: Bacteria > Pseudomonadati > Pseudomonadota > Gammaproteobacteria > Enterobacterales > Enterobacteriaceae > Enterobacter > Enterobacter sp. J49. The sequence goes on along the minus strand of NZ_MWPY01000022.1, from coordinate 62,336 downwards.
CTGGTGACACCATTTCAGGTAAGATTCGTCCTCCAAAAGAGGGTGAACGCTACTTTGCGCTGTTGAAAGTGAATGAAGTTAACTTCGACAAACCGGAAAACTCCCGTAATAAGATCCTGTTTGAGAACTTAACGCCGCTGCACGCGAACTCTCGCCTGCGCATGGAGCGTGGTAACGGCTCAACTGAAGATTTAACCGCTCGCGTCCTGGATCTGGCATCGCCAATCGGTCGTGGCCAGCGTGGTCTGATCGTCGCACCGCCAAAAGCGGGTAAAACCATGCTGCTGCAGAATATCGCGCAGAGCATCGCTTATAACCACCCAGACTGCGTACTGATGGTACTGCTGATTGACGAACGTCCGGAAGAAGTGACCGAGATGCAGCGTCTGGTTAAAGGTGAAGTGGTTGCTTCTACCTTTGACGAACCCGCATCTCGCCACGTGCAGGTTGCGGAAATGGTTATCGAGAAGGCGAAACGCCTGGTTGAACACAAGAAAGACGTGATCATCCTGCTCGACTCCATCACCCGTCTGGCGCGTGCCTACAACACCGTCGTTCCGGCTTCCGGTAAAGTGCTGACGGGGGGGGTGGATGCTAACGCCCTGCATCGTCCAAAACGCTTCTTCGGTGCGGCACGTAACGTGGAAGAGGGCGGCAGCCTGACCATCATCGCTACGGCGCTGATCGATACGGGTTCCAAAATGGACGAAGTTATTTACGAAGAGTTTAAAGGTACAGGTAACATGGAACTGCACCTCTCTCGTAAAATTGCTGAGAAACGCGTCTTCCCGGCTATCGACTACAACCGTTCCGGTACCCGTAAAGAAGAGCTGCTCACCACCCAGGAAGAGCTGCAGAAAATGTGGATCCTGCGCAAAATCATCCATCCAATGGGTGAAATCGACGCAATGGAGTTCCTCATTAACAAACTGGCGATGACCAAAACTAACGACGATTTCTTCGATATGATGAAACGCTCGTAACGCAAATAAAGCCAGCAAGCGCCACGTTTTTACGTGGCGTTTTTCTTTTATGGCTTATACGCTATTAATGCAGACTCCCATTTCAGACCAGTCAGTGCGACAATAAGACTGTTTGTGCAGTTAACGAAATAATTGATTGAAAAATATACAAAGGGAGTTGTAAGAAGCCTTCTTTATTACTTCTGAGGCAGGGGCTTCATGGTTATACTTCCGGGACTAACTTTTGTTGAGAGCAATCCATTGTGAATCTACTCACCGCCGTTACTGAGCTAATCAGTATTTTTTTATTCACAACCTGTTTTTTGTTCATCGCGCGTAAGGTGGCCAAAAGAATAGGGTTGGTGGATAAGCCTAATTTTCGTAAACGTCATCAGGGACTTATTCCTCTGGTTGGAGGGATTTCTGTTTACGCTGGTATCTGTTTCACGTTTGGTATTGCGGATTATTATATTCCACACGCCGCCCTCTACCTTGCCTGCGCCGGTGTCCTGGTATTAGTCGGGGCGCTGGATGATCGGTTCGATATCGCGGTAAAAATTCGCGCCACCGTCCAGGCCGCCATTGGCGTGATCATGATGGTCGTTGGCGGGCTATACCTGAGAAGCCTCGGTTATGTGTTCGGACCCTGGGAGTTAGTACTGGGGCCCTTTGGCTTCTTCCTGACACTGTTTGCCGTCTGGGCGGCGATAAATGCGTTCAACATGGTGGATGGTATTGACGGCCTGCTCGGTGGATTGTCGTCGGTTTCGTTTGCCGCAATCGGCATCATTTTATGGTTCGATGGTCAGTACAGCCTGTCGATGTGGTGTTTTGCCATGATTGCCGCCATTCTGCCTTATATCCTCTTAAATCTCGGTGCGCTCGGTCGTCGCTATAAAGTGTTTATGGGTGATGCGGGCAGTACGCTGATCGGCTTTACCGTTATCTGGATTTTGCTGGAGACCACTCAGGGTAAAACTCACCCGATTAGCCCGGTAACAGCGCTGTGGATTATTGCCATTCCGCTAATGGATATGGTGGCGATTATGTATCGTCGTCTGCGTAAAGGAATGAGTCCTTTCTCTCCCGATCGCCAGCATATTCACCATCTCATCATGCGTGCCGGTTTTACTTCACGTCAGGCGTTTGTGCTGATTACCCTGGCTGCCGCTATTCTGGCGGCAATTGGGGTGGCTGCGGAATATGCTCATTTCATCCCTGAATGGGTCATGTTGGTATTATTCTTGCTAGCGTTTTTCCTGTACGGCTACTGCATTAAGCGCGCATGGAAAGTGGCGCGGTTTATTAAACGTCTTAAACGCAGGATGCGTCGCAACAGTGGCAACAATACAACATTAACTAAGTAAAACCGGGACTATGATGACTCAACCGTTGGCGGGAGCGAAATCAGTGGTAACTGAGAATGAGCTGGATATTCGGGGTTTGTTTCGCGTGTTGTGGGCAGGCAAACTTTGGATTGCGGGGATCGCGCTGGGGTTTGCATTGTTAGCGCTGGCCTACACCTTCTTTGCAAAACAAGAGTGGAGCGCTACGGCAATCACTGATAAACCAACGGTTAATATGCTCGGGGGGTTCTATTCCCAGCAGCAGTTCCTGCGTAACCTGGATATCAAAGCCAATCTGGCCACCCCAGATCAGGCTTCCGTCATGGATGAGGCCTATAAAGAGTTTGTGATGCAGCTGGCTTCCTGGGATACGCGCCGTGATTTCTGGAGCCAGACGGATTATTACAAGCAACGGATGGTGGGCAACAGTAAAGCCGATGCCGCGCTGCTGGATGACATGATTAACAACATTCAGTTTATGCCGGGAGATGCGCTGCGTAACGTCAACGACAGCGTCAAGCTGATTGCCGAAACCGCGCCGGATGCCAATAACCTGTTGCGCCAGTACGTTGCCTTTGCCAGCCAGCGTGCGGCAAGCCACCTTAATGAAGAGCTGAAAGGTGCCTGGGCTGCCCGTACCATCCAGATGAAAGCGCAGGTTAAACGTCAGGAAGAGGTGGCTAAAGCCATCTTCGCCCGCCGTGTACACAATATTGAGCAGGCGCTAAAAATTGCCGAACAGCACAATATTTCCCGCACTGAGACGGACGTGCCGGCAGATGAACTGCCTGATTCAGAAATGTTCCTTCTCGGGCGCCCAATGCTGCAGGCTCGACTGGAAAACCTCCAGGCCGTTGGCCCTGATTTTGACCTCGACTACGATCAAAACCGCGCGATGCTGAACACCCTGAATGTCGGTCCAACAATGGACCCGCGTTTTCAGACCTATCGTTATTTGCGAACGCCTGAAGAACCTGTAAAACGCGATAGTCCGCGCCGCGCATTCCTGATGATCATGTGGGGGATTGTGGGTGCACTGACCGGCGCAGGCGTGGCGTTAACGCGTCGTCGCACTAACTAAGAACGCCGTCTACGATGAAGGCTGCGGCCTTCATCGTTTAATCGAAGAGAATCGATGTGAAAGTACTTACCGTATTTGGCACCAGGCCGGAGGCCATTAAGATGGCACCTCTGGTTCATGCGCTGGCCAGTGATCCTGATATTGAAGCGAAAGTGTGCGTCACTGCCCAACACCGTGAGATGCTCGATCAGGTCTTAACTCTCTTTTCTATCGTCCCGGATTACGATCTCAATATTATGAAACCGGGGCAGGGGTTAACGGAGATCACCTGCCGTATTCTGCAAGAGCTCAAGCCGATTCTGGAGTCCTTCAAACCTGACGTGGTTCTGGTGCATGGCGATACCACCACCACGGTGGCAACCAGCCTGGCTGCGTTTTACCAGCGAATTCCTGTCGGCCATGTTGAGGCGGGTCTGCGTACCGGCAACCTTTATTCGCCGTGGCCCGAAGAGGCCAACCGCACACTCACCGGCCATCTGGCGATGTACCATTTTGCGCCCACCGAAAACTCACGACAGAACCTGCTGCGTGAAAATATTGCCGACAACAAAATCTTTGTCACCGGGAATACGGTGATTGATGCCCTGATTTGGGTTCGTGACCGCGTGCTGTCAAACAACGATCTTCAGAAAGAACTCGCCGCACGCTACCCCTTCCTGAACAATGGCAAAAAAACCATTCTGGTCACCGGCCACCGTCGCGAGAGCTTTGGACGCGGTTTTGAGCAAATCTGTCATGCCCTGGCGGAAATCGCCGCGCAGAATCAGGATGTGCAGATTGTCTACCCGGTACACCTTAATCCTAACGTCAGCGAGCCGGTCAACCGTATCCTTGGGCATATAGAAAACGTCCTGCTGATTGAACCGCAGGACTACTTGCCGTTTGTCTGGTTGATGAACCACGCCTGGCTGATCCTGACCGATTCCGGTGGTATTCAGGAAGAGGCGCCGTCTCTCGGCAAGCCTGTGCTGGTCATGCGTGAAACGACCGAACGCCCGGAAGCGGTGAAAGCGGGCACGGTACGTCTGGTCGGCACCAATACACAGCTGATCGTCGAAGAGGTGACGCGCCTGCTGCACGACGACGAAGAGTATCAGGCGATGAGCCGGGCCCATAACCCGTATGGTGATGGGCAGGCTTGTGGCCGTATTTTGCATGCACTTAAACACAATCGGGTATCGCTATGAGTTTTACTACCATCTCTGTCATTGGTCTTGGCTACATTGGCTTGCCCACCGCGGCAGCGTTTGCCTCCCGTCAAAAACAGGTTGTGGGCGTGGATATCAACGCGCGTGCGGTGGAAACCATTAACCGTGGCGAAATTCATATCGTGGAGCCCGATCTCGACCGCGTGGTGAAAGAGGCGGTTGATGGCGGATTCCTGCGTGCCAGCACGACGCCGGTCGAGGCGGATGCATATCTTATTGCGGTGCCAACCCCCTTTAAAGGTGACCATGAGCCCGACATGGCTTATGTCGAAGCGGCGGCAAAATCGATTGCACCGGTCCTGAAAAAAGGGGCTCTGGTGATCCTGGAGTCCACTTCGCCCGTCGGTGCTACCGAACAGATGGCGCAGTGGCTGGCGCAAGCCCGACCTGACTTACGCTTCCCGCAGCAGGCGGGCGAGCAAGCTGATATCAATATTGCTTACTGTCCTGAGCGCGTGCTGCCAGGTCAGGTGATGGTAGAGCTGATTAAAAACGATCGCGTGATCGGCGGCATGACGCCAGTCTGTTCTGCACGCGCCAGCGCGCTTTACAAGATTTTCCTTGAAGGCGAATGTGTGGTGACCAACTCCCGCACCGCCGAAATGTGCAAGCTCACGGAAAATAGTTTCCGGGACGTGAATATCGCCTTCGCGAATGAACTGTCGCTGATTTGCGCCGATCAGGGGATTAACGTCTGGGAGTTGATTAGCCTGGCGAATCGCCATCCGCGCGTAAATATCCTCCAGCCTGGCCCGGGCGTGGGCGGTCACTGTATCGCTGTCGACCCGTGGTTTATTGTGGCGCAAAACCCGGCGCAGGCCCGCCTGATCCGCACCGCGCGTGAAGTGAATGACAGCAAGCCACACTGGGTGCTCAGTCAGGTAAAAGCCACCGTCGCGGACTGTCTGGCTGAGAGCGGCAAACGCGCCAGTGAGCTGAAAATTGCCTGCTTTGGTCTGGCATTCAAACCGAATATTGACGACTTACGCGAAAGCCCGGCGATGGAGATTGCAGAGATGATCGCTGGCTGGCACACCGGTGAAACGCTGGTGGTTGAACCCAATATTCATGAACTGCCGGCAAAACTGGCGGGCCACTGTACGTTGACCGCGCTGGATGAGGCGCTGGCGACGGCGGATGTGCTGGTGCTGCTGGTGGATCATAAAGAATTTAAAGCGACGTCCGGTGATGCCGTACGCCAACAGTATGTGGTTGATACGAAAGGTGTCTGGCGTTGAGCCACCTGAAGGGGGTTCTCGAGTCCCTTGAGTGGGAGAGTGCCTTTTTTGGTCTGCCATCAGCCATCGTGCGCCTGCGCGACGATGCGCCGGTTCTGACTGACGCTGACTTCACCGCCTGGCCGCGGGTACAGGCCCGGATCCCCGCAGACCGTGCCGACCTGCTCTATGCGCTCCAGCAACAAGGTTTTCAGCTGGTTGAAGGCGAGGTTGATCTGTCCATTACGCTCGTCTGCCATGATTCGCCCGGTGCGGAAGTGGCAACGGAGCAGGATATCCCCGCGCTGCGTCAGATGGCGGCACAGGCGTTTGCCCGGAGCCGCTTTCGCGCACCGTGGTATGCACCGGACGACAGTGGGCGTTTCTACGCCCAGTGGGTAGAGAACGCGGTAAAAGGCACCTTTGACCATGTATGCCTGGTGTTTCGCACTGCAGACGGCCAGATTGAGGGATTTGTCTCGCTTCGTAAGCTCAACGCGAACGAGGGGCGTATTGGTTTATTAGCCGGGCGCGGCATGGGCGAAAAACTCATGCAGGCGGCGCTTCACTGGGCGCAGCAGCAACAGCTTTTGACTCTGCGGGTGGCAACCCAGATGGGCAACACCGCCGCGCTTAAACGTTATATCGCGAGTGGTGCCAACATCGACGCCACCGCTTACTGGTTATACAGGTGACAAGATGATTCCATTTAACGCACCACCCGTCGTGGGCACTGAACTCGACTATATGCAGTCTGCTATGGGCAGCGGCAAACTCTGTGGTGACGGTGGTTTTACCCGTCGCTGCCAGCAGTGGATGGAGCAGCGGTTTCACAGCGCTAAAGTCCTGCTGACCCCGTCCTGTACCGCATCGCTGGAAATGGCGGCGTTGCTGCTGGATATCCAGCCGGGCGATGAAGTGATCATGCCGAGCTACACCTTCGTCTCTACAGCGAATGCCTTTGTCCTGCGTGGTGCGAAAATCGTCTTTGTGGATATTCGCCCGGATACCATGAACATCGATGAGACGCTGATTGAAGCGGCAATCACGGACAAAACGCGCGCGATTGTGCCGGTTCACTACGCGGGTGTGGCGTGTGAGATGGACACCATCATGGCGATCGCCAAAAAACATGACCTGTTCGTGGTTGAAGATGCCGCTCAGGGCGTGATGTCGACCTATAAAGGGCGAGCGCTGGGAACGATCGGCCATATCGGCTGCTTTAGCTTCCACGAAACCAAAAACTATACCGCCGGTGGCGAAGGTGGTGCGACGCTGATTAACGACCGTGCGCTGATCGAGCGCGCGGAAGTTATCCGTGAAAAAGGCACCAACCGCAGCCAGTTCTTCCGGGGGCAGGTAGACAAATATACCTGGCGCGATATTGGCTCAAGCTATCTGATGGCCGATCTGCAGGCGGCATACCTGTGGGCGCAGCTGGAGGCAGCGGACCGCATTAATCTTCAGCGCCTGTCCCAGTGGCAAACTTATTACGACGCGCTGCAACCGCTGGCACAAGCCGGGCGAATTGAGCTGCCGACACTTCCGGCTGATTGCGTCCATAATGCCCATATGTTCTACATCAAACTGCGCGATAACGACGATCGCAGCAAGTTGATTGCCTGGCTAAAAGAAGCCGAAATTCTGGCGGTGTTCCACTATATCCCGCTGCACTCCAGCCCTGCAGGAGAGGCATTTGGGGTCTTCACGGGTGAAGATCGCTACACCACGAAAGAAAGTGAGCGTTTGCTTCGTTTGCCACTGTTCTACAACCTCGCGCCTGTTAACCAGCGTACGGTGATTAACACCCTTCTGAGTTATTTCGGCTGATATGTCTCTGGCAAAAGCATCGGTGTGGACCGCCGCGTCCACACTTGTCAAAATTGGCGCCGGGCTACTGGTCGTCAAGCTGCTGGCCGTCTCATTCGGCCCTTCAGGCGTCGGGCTGGCAGGCAATTTCCGTCAGCTTGTGACCGTCCTTGGGGTACTGGCCGGCGCAGGGATTTTCAACGGCGTCACGAAATACGTTGCGCAGTACCATGATGATGCGGCCCAGCTTCGCCGTGTTGTCGGTACATCCTCGGCGATGGTCACCGGCTTTTCGACCCTGATGGCGGTTATTTTCCTGCTGGCAGCGGCACCCATAAGCCAGGGGTTATTTGGTCACACCCATTATCAGGGGCTGGTTCGTCTGGTCGCGCTGGTTCAGCTGGGCATTGCCTGGGCTAACCTGCTGCTGGCGCTGATGAAAGGCTTTCGTGATGCGGCCGGGAACGCACTGGCGTTAATCCTCGGCAGCGTCATCGGCGTGATTGCCTACTATTTTTGTTATCGGCTGGGTGGCTATGAAGGCGCGTTGCTGGGGCTGGCGCTGGTACCGGCATTAGTGGTCGTTCCGGCGGCGTTCATGCTAATGCGTCGGGGCACGATTCCGTTGAGTTACCTGAAACCTCAATGGGATAAGGTGCTGGCAAGCCAGCTGGGAAAATTTACCCTGATGGCGCTCATCACCTCCGTCACGCTCCCCGTCGCCTATGTGATGATGCGAAACCTGCTGGCGGCGCATTACAGCTGGGACGAAGTTGGGATTTGGCAAGGGGTGAGCAGTATTTCCGATGCATACCTCCAATTTATAACGGCTTCCTTTAGCGTCTATTTGCTGCCAACCTTATCGCGCCTGACCTCCAGGCAGGATATCACGCGCGAAATTTCCCGCTCACTGCGGTTTGTCCTTCCCGCCGTTGCGGCAGCCAGTTTAACCGTATGGCTATTGCGCGATGTCGCCATCTGGCTGCTCTTCTCCGCGAAGTTTACCGCCATGCGCGATCTGTTTGCCTGGCAACTGGTGGGCGATGTACTGAAAGTGGGGGCTTACGTTTTTGGTTATCTGGTGATTGCGAAAGCCTCGCTACGGTTGTATATCCTGGCGGAAATCAGCCAGTTTGCATTACTGACCGCATTCTCACACTGGTTGATCCCGGCACACGGTGCGCTGGGGGCGGCTCAGGCCTATATGGCAACCTATATCGTTTATTTCGCTGCCTGTTGCGGCGTATTTTTACTTTGGCGTAAACGCGCATGACTGCACTGATTCACATACTGGGATCGGATATCCCACACCATAACCAGACCGTGTTACGGTTCTTCAATGATGAACTGGCATCGGGGGATCCCGACGCTCGTGAGTTTATGGTTGCCGGTCAGGATAATGGCCTGAGCGTGGCGTGTCCGGCGCTGACTCTCTCTTTCTGGCCGGATAAGGCTGCGCTGGCGAAGGCGGTTGTTGCCAAAGCCAAAGCGGATCGTGAGCAACGTTTCTTTTTCCATGGGCAGTTTAATACCGGCCTGTGGCTGGCGCTCCTGAGCGGGGGGATCAAACCTTCGCAGTGCAGCTGGCATATCTGGGGAGCCGATCTCTACGAAGTCTCCAGCGGCTGGAAATTCCGTCTTTTCTACCCGTTGCGGCGCATGGCGCAGGGGCGTGTGGGATGCGTTTTCGCGACCCGTGGCGATCTCAATTATTTTGCTAAACGCCACCCTGACGTACGCGGTGAGCTACTCTATTTCCCGACCCGAATGAACCCGGCGCTGAACAACATGGCGAATGATACTCCGCGCGAGGGTAAACTGACGATTCTGGTGGGTAACTCAGGCGATCGCAGCAATGAACATCTTGCCGCGCTCAGGGCGGTACATCAGCAGTTTGGCGACACCGTCAATGTGATTGTGCCGATGGGGTATCCGGCCAATAACGATGCCTATATCAATGAGGTCCGCCAGCAGGCACTCGCGTTATTTAGCGCCGCGAATGTGCACATTCTCCACGATAAGCGGGAATTTGATGAGTATCTTGCGCTGCTGCGTCGGTGCGATCTGGGCTATTTCATCTTTGCGCGTCAGCAAGGAATTGGCACGCTGTGTCTGCTGATTCAGGCGGGTGTGCCCTGCGTACTCAATCGCGAAAACCCATTCTGGCAGGACATGGCGGAGCAGCATCTGCCGGTGCTGTTTACTTCCGATGTGCTTAACGAAGAGGTGGTCCGCGAAGCGCAGAGACAACTGGCGCTGGTGGACAAAAGTGCCATCGACTTCTTTAGCCCGAACTACCTCACGCCGTGGCACCGCGCGCTGCGTATCGCTGCAGGAGACAAAGCATGAGCCAGTTGCAATTCAGCGGCTTACTGATCGTTTGGCTTCTGAGCACTTTATTCATCGCCACGCTCACCTGGTTCGAGTTTCGTCGGGTGCGTTTCAACTTTAACGTCTTCTTCTCGTTACTGTTTCTTCTGACCTTCTTTTTCGGATTCCCGCTGACCAGCATTCTGGTCTTCCGGTTTGACGTGAGCGTTGCCCCGCCCGAGATCCTGCTCCAGGCGATCCTGGCAGCGACCTGCTTCTACGCCGTCTATTACGCCACCTATAAAACGCGCCTGCGTTCAGCGCAATCCACCGCGCCGCGCCGGGCGCTCTTCACCATGAACCGGGTGGAGACGCACCTGACGTGGGTGATGCTGATGACGATCGCGCTGGTAAGCGTGGGTATCTTCTTCATGCACAATGGTTTTCTGCTGTTCAAGCTCCAGTCCTACAGCCAGATTTTTTCTGCCGAAGTGTCGGGCGTGGCGCTTAAGCGCTTCTTCTACTTCTTCATTCCGGCGATGCTGGTGATCTTTTTCCTGCGTCAGGACAGCAAAGCCTGGCTGTTTTTCCTGGTGAGTACCGTCGCCTTCGGTTTCCTGACCTACATGATTGTGGGAGGGACGCGTGCAAACATCATCATCGCTTTCGCAATCTTCCTGTTTATCGGCATCATCCGCGGGTGGATCTCTTTATGGATGCTGGTGGCTGCTGGGGTGTTTGGCATTGTTGGCATGTTCTGGCTTGCCCTGAAGCGCTACGGGCTCAACGTAGCCGGTGACGAGGCGTTTTACACATTCCTCTATCTCACGCGCGACACCTTCTCGCCATGGGAAAACCTGGCGTTGTTGCTGCAAAACTACGACAAAATCGATTTCCAGGGCCTTGCGCCTATTGTGCGCGACTTTTATGTCTTTATCCCAACCTGGCTGTGGCCAGACCGTCCCGGCGTCGTACTCAACACGGCAAACTATTTTACCTGGGAAGTGCTGAACAACCACTCAGGCCTTGCGATCTCACCTACGTTGATTGGCTCGCTGGTGGTGATGGGGGGAAGCTGGTTTATCCTGCCGGGGGCGGTGGTGGTGGGGCTGATCATCAAGTGGTTTGACTGGCTCTACGTGCGCGGCAACGAAGAAACAAACCGCTATAAGGCGGCTATTTTGCACAGTTTCTGCTTTGGTGCCATTTTCAATATGATCGTTCTGGCGCGAGAAGGGCTGGATTCATTCGTGTCGCGCGTGGTTTTCTTCATGGTCGTTTTTGGCATCTGCCTGTTACTGGCCAAACTGTTGTACTGGCTGTTTGACAGTGCAGGGCTTGTGCATAAGCGCGAGCCGCAGGGCAGCACAACGCTGTCGCAAGTGTGAGTAGGGAAAGTCATGACGGATAAAACTTCTGCACCGCGCTATACGCTGCGCGGTCTGCAGCTTATTGGCTGGCGTGATATGCAACACGCGCTGGATTTTCTGTTCGCTGGTGGTCAGATGAAATCCGGCACGCTGGTCGCCATCAATGCGGAAAAGATGCTGGCGGTGGAAGACAACGCCGAAGTGAGAAGCCTGATAGAAGCGGCTGAATTTAAATATGCCGACGGTATCAGCGTGGTGCGTTCAATCCGCAAAAAGTATCCTGGCGCTAATGTATCTCGCGTGGCAGGGGCCGATCTCTGGGAGCAACTGATGGCACGCGCAGGGGCGGAAGGCACGCCGGTATTCCTGATTGGCGGTAAGCCGGAGGTGCTGGCGCAGACCGAAGCGAAGTTGCGCAGTCAATGGAATGTTAACATCGTGGGCAGCCAGGATGGCTACTTCAAACCAGAGGCCCGGCAGGCGCTGTTTAAACGCGTTCGCGACAGTGGAGCGAAAATCATCACCGTGGCGATGGGCTCCCCACGCCAGGAGATCCTGATGCGTGACTGCCGTCAGGTGTGTCCGGATGCCCTTTATATGGGCGTTGGCGGAACGTATGACGTTTTTACCGGCCACGTTAAGCGCGCGCCCAAAGTCTGGCAAAACCTGGGGCTGGAGTGGCTGTATCGCCTGCTATCTCAGCCGACGCGGATTACACGACAGATCCGTCTGCTTCGCTACCTTACCTGGCACTACACCGGGAAAATGTAATCAAAATGTAGCGCGATATGCTGTTCGCGCTGCAACTCCCCTGCAAAACTGCTGCGAATCTGTGCAATGCATTCATTTTTTTTATGCATCGTTTGCCATTTGCTGCATTTTAAGAAACCATTCGCCCCGTATTTTAGTACCCCTAAAAAACAATACCCGGCCTGAAGTCGGGAAACAGCAAACACAATCGAGGATCTATGGCAGAGAAAAAACCGGAGCTACAGCGTGGGCTGGAGGCTCGTCATATTGAACTGATAGCGCTGGGCGGCACTATCGGCGTGGGCCTGTTTATGGGCTCCGCAAGCACGCTCAAATGGGCAGGACCTTCGGTCTTGCTGGCTTATATCATTGCGGGATTGTTCGTTTTCTTCATCATGCGTTCGATGGGCGAAATGCTCTTCATGGAGCCCGTCACGGGCTCCTTCGCCGTTTACGCGCACCGATATATGAGCCCGTTCTTTGGCTACCTGACGGCATGGTCATACTGGTTTATGTGGATGGCGGTTGGCATCTCTGAAATCACGGCGATAGGGGTCTATGTACAGTTCTGGTTCCCGGACATGGTCCAGTGGATACCGGCGCTGTTTGCCGTGGGGCTGGTGGCACTGGCAAACCTTGCCGCGGTTCGTCTTTATGGAGAAATCGAATTCTGGTTTGCGATGATCAAAGTCACTACCATCATCGTGATGATTGTGGTCGGGCTGGGCGTTATCTTCTTCGGCTTTGGCAACGGCGGGCACGCCATTGGCTTTGGTAACCTGACCGAAAACGGCGGCTTCTTTGCGGGCGGCTGGAAGGGCTTCCTGACGGCACTGTGTATTGTTGTGGCCTCTTATCAGGGGGTCGAGCTTATCGGTATTACCGCGGGTGAAGCGAAAAACCCGCAGGTTACGCTGCGCAGCGCCGTAGGCAAGGTGCTGTGGCGTATCCTGATTTTCTATGTGGGGGCGATCTTCGTTATCGTAACCATCTTCCCGTGGAATGAAATTGGCACGACCGGTAGCCCGTTTGTCTTGACCTTCGCGAAGATTGGCATCACGGCAGCAGCAGGCATCATTAACTTTGTGGTTCTGACGGCGGCGTTGTCAGGCTGCAACAGCGGGATGTACAGCTGCGGACGTATGCTCTACGCGCTGTCCAGAAACAATCAGCTGCCAGCGGCAATGGCGAAAGTTTCGCGTGCGGGCGTACCGGTTGCGGGAGTGGCGGTGTCGATTGTGATCCTGCTGATCGGCTCCTGCCTGAACTACATCATCCCGAATCCGCAGCGCGTGTTCGTTTATGTCTACAGCGCCAGCGTGCTGCCAGGCATGGTGCCCTGGTTTGTTATCCTGATTAGCCAGCTGCGTTTCCGCCAGGCACATAAAAAGGCCATCGCCAGCCATCCGTTCCGTTCTATTCTGTTCCCGTACGCCAACTATTTGACGATGGCGTTCCTGGTTTGCGTATTAATCGGAATGTACTTTAATGAAGATACGCGCATGTCGCTGTTTGTCGGGATGATCTTCCTGGCGGCGGTGACCGCGGCGTATAAGCTTTTTGGCCTGGGCCGCCGCGCTACCTCGCAGAAAGTGGAGGAATAAGCGGCAAAATGTGCAAACCATAACCAAACGCGCATTTTTTTCAAAAAAGCACTAGACAGCGGGGTCGGAGGTACGTAATATCCAGCCCCGCAACGGCGCTAAGCGCCCGTAGCTCAGCTGGATAGAGCGCTGCCCTCCGGAGGCAGAGGTCTCAGGTTCGAATCCTGTCGGGCGCGCCATTTTAGTCCCGGCGCTAGAGCTGCGGTGGTCTGAGAAGTAGTCAGTACCGCGTGAAAGAATACAGTGGTGGCTATAGCTCAGTTGGTAGAGCCCTGGATTGTGATTCCAGTTGTCGTGGGTTCGAATCCCATTAGCCACCCCATTATTGAAAGAGTTGTGAATTGCGAAGGTGGCGGAATTGGTAGACGCGCTAGCTTCAGGTGTTAGTGTTCTTACGGACGTGGGGGTTCAAGTCCCCCCCCTCGCACCACGACTTTTTAATGAATTGAACTAAAAATTCAAAAAGCAGTACATCGGCGAGTAGCGCAGCTTGGTAGCGCAACTGGTTTGGGACCAGTGGGTCGGAGGTTCGAATCCTCTCTCGCCGACCAATTTTGAACCCCGCTTCGGCGGGGTTTTTTGTTTTCTACGCCTTTCTCTCTTCTGTAGTGATTCCACGACAACAGCCGGCTTCCTTGTCGCGATTCAGCGACACATAACACACTGAAAGTAAAAGATATAATAATTTGGCGGCTTTCGTGTCTCCTCCAGACGACATTTCGTCGTGTTTATCAGCAGGTTGTAGGGTCTAAGATACCGCTCAACAACATAATTTCCTTTTATCTTAAAATGTTGCGCGATGTAAAAGTTCTGCGTGTCAAGTTGGCACGTTACGTGCAATAATATACGTGTAGATGCTCATTCCATCTCTTATGTTCGCCTTAGTGCCTCATAAACTCAGGAATGACGCAGAGCCATTTACGGTGCTTATCGTCCACTGACAGATGTCGCTTCGGCCTCATCAGACACCATGGGCATAACGTTGAGTGAAGCACCAAATATGTTGTCTTACAGACCTGTTTTAACGCCTGCTTTTATAGCAGGCGTTTTTTTATGCCTTATTCCCGGTAAACGTACATGATCAGGGCGACCAGTATAAGAGCGGCTGACGAAACGCTGTAAAGCGCTTGTATGGAGCCAAACCCTGCCGCCGCCATCGCGGCAATACCGGTGAAAAGCGAGGCACTGAGCGTTTGCCAGCGCCAGACTTTACTGCTGGCCGAAGCCATGTGCGTGGTTTGAAAACTGCTGAGTACGGCAAACGTGCCGGCCGCAAAGAGAACATTTGAGGCCAGGTGTGCGACAAAAATCATCCCCAGCGCGCATGCCATCCACCCGGACAACAGCGGGAGCATCCCATACGCGGCAAGGAAGATGCCAAGACACAGTAAAATCCGTGGCGTGCGTGCTGCAAAACGCGTCAGGCTGTCTCTTTTTAGCAGGAGGGGACCGCAAAGTTGTCCCATGCTCCTTGCAAAAAGCAGTGGCAAAGCAAGGCTGGCCGCATCCTGAGGATGGATCTGCTGTGCCATTGCCGGAAGAAGTGCCATGGCCGGTGAACCGACGGCGGCCAGCGCAGGCAAAATCAGCAAACTGCGTTTCTGCCGGATGGTCAACATCTGCCAGCGTAAAGCCGCAGGCGCTTTCTCTTCAGTGGGGACTGCCAGTGTGGGCGCTAAAAATACACGACCCGCCAGCCAGAGCATGAACAGCGATCCGAGAAAGCTGATGGCATCAATGGCCAGCAAGGCGAGGATGGCGATCTTCTGGAAAAGTACCATTCCCAGCCCGGTGCCTAACAAAACCTGAGCGGCAAAAATCACATTCTCGAGGCAGGTTGCGGCAGGCAGTTCTGCTTCTCTGAGTCCGCGTTTAAAGAGCAGCGTCAGCGCAGGCCAGCTCATCCCGTTGAGCAGTGCTTCGGTGGACTGCACGGCCAGTAACGCAGGGATACTGTGATAGTGCACGCCGAGCAGGGGAAAGAGCAGGGCCAGTAAGCCAAGCCCCTCGGTGAGTATCAACAGGGATATCGGAGAATAGCGCGCGCACAGCTTTTCACTGATGAGGCTGCCGATAAAGCCAGGTAGCGTGGCGAAAAGAAAGGCGAGGGTAAGCAGTGCGGGCGGGGCGGACCATGCTAACAGTAAGCCGAAGACCACCACCTGGGTGACGCCATTTCCCAGTGATGTAAAGATAAAGGCACAGGCCAGCAGGCGCAGCCAGCGGTGGCAGCGCAGCGCTTCAATAAGCGCGTACAAAAGGGAGTTCATGACGATTTCCTTTCAAAAACGATTCAGTCCACGCGGCACTCGTCGCGTGTATGGAAAAAAGTTAATGAAAAGACGTCGTTACATTGGCGGGTTCGTTTTCAGATGACGTGGTAAAGAATGTAGCAGGCGAAGGGGAATAAAAAAAGGAGGCCGTCTGGCCTCCTTGTTATTTATTGCTGGTTGCCATTATTTTGCAGCGTTAATAACAGCCCATCGCGGCGCATGGCAGCAGCCTCTTCCGGCTTGTGCTGCTTGTCCAGCGAATCGGCGAGCCACGCGTAGTCAAACGCGTCCGGGCGCTGTTTCAGCGCTGCACGGAAGGCGAGACTCGCTTCCTGCCATTCACCGTGCTTCATCAGCGACTGGCCCAGCGTACTCCACAGCAATGGACGGTCGCCGACGGCTTTAATCTGCTGACGCAGCATTTTTTCAATTTGCTCAGGGTTATTGGTTTTCAGACGCGGGATCACCATAACCAGGCGATCGTCATACTGTCGCTTCAGTCCGTCGAGGAGGATCTCCTGCGCCGTGTCATGATCGTCACATTCAATCAGATGTTCTGCCATCGCAACCTGCAACGGAACCTGCTGACGCGTTTTCCGGCTCTGATTCTTCCACCAGGTTTTCAGGCCATCGCTGCCGAGATCGGCACGTGCCTGATCCATCAGGCCAATCCATGCCAGACGCTGAAGTTCATCACGATGCTCATCATCACCGACGTCGGCTTTGGCCATCGACGGAATGATATCCAGCAGTGAACCCCAGGCACCGGTGCGAATATAGGCCTGCTCGGCAAGACGCAGCACTTCCGGGTGGCGTGGCGAGACTTCCAGCAGACGGTCGATACCGTGACGCGCGGCGTGGTTTTCGTTGCGGGCCAGCTGCAGGCGAACGCGGGTGATCTCAACGGGAATCGGGTCTTTCGGAGATAGTTCTGACGCGCGTTCCAGGTGCTGGTTGGCGCGGGCTTCGTCACCCCGCTGTTGCGCTGCCTCGGCGGCCAGCAGATAGTTCACCACCGGCTGTTCGGCATGGTCAGCATTTTTCGACATCAGCTTTTCAACCTGCTGATAGTCACCCTCGGCCAGCTTAAGCAGTGCCTGCTCAGTCTGCTTACGGGCGCGGCGGCGTTTACGGCCAACGAACCAGCCACGCGTATGCGCACCGGTACGGAAAATTCGGCGCAGGATCCACTCCACCGCAAGGAGCACCACCACCCCGAGGATCAGAATGATCACCAGACCCGTTACGCTGGTTTCGATGTTGTAGTTATCGGTCTGGATCAGGACGTAACCCTGATGACCGGCAAGCATCGGCCCCAGCACGATCCCGGCGATCAGCAGGATGAAGAGTAAGAGTACTTTAAGCATCATTACTCTCCTTGTGGCGCGCTTTCAGGCGCTGGTGCGGCGGTAGGGGCCTGGGCGTGAGGTTCTGCCGGAACGCCCGGCTGCGCCAGCAGGTTGCGCACGCGCGTCTGCATCAGCTTCTCCAGAATCGGCTGGCTTTCCAGCTTGTCCGGCACGTTCATGGTGATGTTCTGCTGGCTCAGTTTATCAATGTCATCGAGGAAAGCCGTGGTCGTGGCATCATCGGTATTGTAGTAAGCACGTACCCATGTCGAGACGTTATCAAGCGCCTGTTTGTAGGTTTCTTCCTGATGACGCGGTACGGCCTGAGCCGCCACCAGCAGGCGGGAGCGAATGTTTTCGCGCAGATAAATGTCCTGATTCGGCGCTAACAGCGGAACGGCGGTTTCGTCACGGCGGCGGATAGTAATGAAGCTATCCATAAAGTTCTGCCAGCTTTTTTGCAGGTTCACGCGCCATTCGCTCAGGGAGCTGGAAAGCTCGGTGCCGTCAGAATCCATCGGGGAGTCATCGTCATTGTTATCCGCCAGCTGCAGGTTATCAATCTGGTTTGAAAGCTGATTGACCTTCAGGATGATGCCATCGTAGTCCACCTGCGAAACGGCAGAGAGGCTGGCGATATCTTCGGTAATGGCACGACGCGCGGTAATGAGGCTCGGATCGTTCATGTCTGCCAGGCTCGCATCAGCGCTTTTCAGCAGCGCGGCGGCGGTGGTGACGTCCTGATCGCTCCAGAGCTTACGTCCGGCCAGCTTCACCAGGAAATCGGCCTGCGAGAGCAGCCAGGTTTTGGCATCGGTACCGGAAATCGTGGCGACTTTCTGCTGCACGTCGTCCAGCTGTTTGGTCAGCTCTTCCTGTTTGCTGTTCGCCTCAGCGAGCGCCGCGGACTGCTGTTTAATCACCGTTTCCAGTTCAGTTTTCTGCGTCTCCTGCGCTTTTTGCAGGGCGGTAAGCTGATTGACCAGCGTGTCGTTGGTCGCCGTCTGGCTGGAACCTTGCTGTTTCACCAGGCCATAGAGACCAACGCCGGCGGCCAGCGCAATGGCGATGGCTATCGCGCTCAGCGCGAGGCTGGTTTTATTGCTGCCGTTCTTCTTCTCAACGGTTTTCTCAGTCGTTTCTGACTGCGGCGTGATGTCCACAGTCTCCCTGGTCTCTTCAACCACGGCGGAGGATTTATCGTGTTCCGTCATTATGGCTTCCCATTATGAGAGTTATTGTAATGCGCGCAGCAGCGCATCGTTGTCAGCGTTATCAGCGATCCGAATATCTTGCCAGCCCAGTTCCCGGGCCTGGTTCGCCAGACGCTCACTGACGACCAGAAGCCGGCAGTGGAGTAACCAGTTTTCACGATACCAAAGGGGCACCAGCGACCAGAGCTGCTGCAGCATTTCGCCGCTGGTCACCACCAGGGTCGTAATACCGCGCATATGCCAGCGCATCGCCTCTTCCGCACCATCGTAATGTTTTGCACAACGCTGATAGCATTCGCAGAACGTGACCTCAGCCCCGCGTTCCCGCAGCGTTTCGCCCAACAGTTCGCGCCCGCCGTTACCGCGTAAAATGAGTGCACGCTTTCCGGCAATAGTTTGTAATTCAGGTAATTGTAGCAAGACTTCGCTGATTTCCCGATCTAACGGGTAACGAACGTCTGTTCCGCTTACGGTATGCAACGCCAGTGCCGTTGTACGACCAATCGCAAAATAGTGAGGGGCGGTTGGCCAGTTAAGCCCCTGCTGTTGTAGCTGCGCCTGGGCAAATTCCACCGCATGTTGCGACAGCGCAAACAGCAAGTCGCCCTGCTGGAGGGTATTCATATGGTCGGCAAGCGCGGACAGCTCCCGACCGGGGGAGAATTCAATGAGCGGAAAACTCCAGGCCACCTGCCCCAGTGCGCGCAGACGGCTCACTAACTGCTCTCCTGCGGGAGAAGGGCGGGTGACAAGAATACTCATGCAGGGGGCTCTCCATTATACACCTCAGCCAGGATCTCGCGGGCGCCGTTATCCAGCAGCTCTTCTGCCAGCGACACGCCAAGCTGTTCGGCATCTTGCGCTTTACCGCGACGTTCGCCGCGGACCATCTGTGAACCGTCCGGTGCGCCAACCAGCGCTCGCAGCCACAGTTCACCGTTAATTAATTCAGCATAGCTGCCAATCGGCACCTGACACCCTCCTTCGAGGCGGGTGTTCATGGCGCGCTCGGCGTTAACGCGGATAGCGGTCTCATCATGGTTCAGCGGGGCAAGCAGCGCGCGGGTACGCTCATCATCCAGACGGCATTCAATGCCGACGGCACCCTGACCCACGGCCGGCAGCGACAGCTCAGGTGGCAACGCGACGCGAATGCGCGACGTCAGCCCCAGGCGCTTCAGACCCGCAACCGCGAGAATAATGGCATCGTAATCGCCGTTATCCAGCTTGCTCAGACGCGTACCAACGTTACCGCGCAGCGAACGAATGATCAGGTCCGGACGACGTTCTGCCAGCTGACACTGACGACGTAAACTGGACGTGCCAACCACGCTGCCTTCTGGCAACGCATCGAGCGAATCATAGTGATTGGAGACAAACGCATCGCGCGGATCTTCACGCTCGCAAATGGTCACCAGCCCCAGCCCTTCCGGGAACTCGACGGGCACATCTTTCATCGAATGTACGGCGATATCGGCGCGGTTCTCAAGCAATGCCAGTTCCAGTTCTTTGACAAACAGGCCCTTGCCGCCCACTTTAGCCAGTGGCGTATCAAGGATCACGTCACCGCGCGTGACCATCGGCACCAGCTCGACGCACAATCCACTGTGGCAGGCTTCAAGGCGCTGCTTAACATAATGTGCCTGCCAGAGCGCAAGAGGGCTTTGGCGTGTGGCAATTCTCAAAACATTGTCTAACATGCTTGTTACCGTCATTATCAATCGCTAACCATCCTAACATTGTTGACTCTGGGATGGCAGTTTTACGGTGATGAAGAAGAGAGGGACAGGGCGGGGTTCTCGTCAGCCACAGCCGTATTAAGGAATTTACACGTACAGAACGGTGCTACACTGTATGTAGCGCATCTTTCTTTACGGTCAACCGGCAAGGTGTTAAATTGATCACGTTTTAGACCATTTTTTCGTCGGTACCACCATAATGATAAGGGCGAAAAAAGGTAACGGTTCTCTTTTTGTAATACTGCGGGTCCGCTGTTATTTCTGTTTTGAATAGCGTGCGACACCCGGAAACATCAGGCGATACGTCTTGTACCTCTATATTGAGACTCTGAAACAGAGACTGGATGCCATAAACCAACTGCGTGTCGATCGCGCGCTTGCTGCTATGGGCCCTGCTTTCCAGCAGGTATACAGTCTTCTGCCGACATTATTGCACTATCACCATCCGCTGATGCCTGGCTACCTTGACGGTAACGTTCCCAGAGGCATCTGTCTTTTCACGCCTGATGAAACCCAACAACACTACCTGACCGAACTTGAACTCTACCGTGGCATGCCGCCGCAGGAATCACCGAAAGGTGAACTGCCGATTACAGGCGTTTACACCATGGGCAGCACCTCCTCGGTTGGGCAAAGCTGTTCTTCGGACCTGGACATCTGGGTCTGTCATCAGTCCTGGCTCGATAACGACGAGCGTCAGCTGCTGCAACGAAAGTGCAGCCTGCTGGAAAGCTGGGCCGCGTCGCTTGGCGTAGAAGTCAGTTTCTTCCTGATTGATGAAAACCGTTTCCGTCATAACGAAAGTGGCAGTCTGGGTGGTGAAGACTGCGGCTCAACCCAGCACATCTTACTGCTGGACGAGTTTTACCGTACTGCCGTTCGCCTGGCCGGTAAGCGTATTCTGTGGAATATGGTGCCGTGCGACGAAGAAGAGCATTACGACGATTACGTAATGTCGTTGTACTCCCAGGGAGTGCTGACACCAAATGAATGGCTGGATCTGGGTGGCCTCAGTTCGCTTTCCGCCGAAGAGTACTTTGGCGCGAGCCTCTGGCAGCTCTATAAAAGCATTGATTCGCCGTATAAGGCCGTGCTGAAAACCCTGCTGCTGGAAGCCTATTCCTGGGAATACCCCACGCCGCGTTTGCTGGCGAAAGATATCAAACAGCGTCTGCACGACGGAGAAATTGTCTCCTACGGGCTTGATGCTTACTGCATGATGCTTGAACGCGTCACCGAATACCTGAAAGCCATTGATGACACCACGCGTCTCGATCTGGTGCGTCGATGTTTCTACCTCAAAGTCTGTGAAAAACTCAGCCGCGAACGCGCATGCGTGGGCTGGCGTCGTGAAGTGGTCAGTCAGTTGGTTAAAGAGTGGGGATGGGACGAAGAACGTCTGTCGATGCTTGATAACCGCGCCAACTGGAAAATCGATCAGGTGCGTGAAGCGCACAACGAACTGCTCGATGCCATGATGCAAAGCTACCGCAACCTTATCCGCTTTGCGCGTCGTAACAATCTCAGCGTTTCCGCCAGCCCGCAGGATATCGGGGTGTTGACGCGTAAACTGTATGCGGCGTTTGAAGCGTTGCCGGGTAAAGTCACGCTGGTTAACCCGCAGATTTCACCGGACCTGTCAGAACCGAACCTGACCTTTATCTATGTGCCGCCGGGCCGCGCAAACCGCACCGGGTGGTACCTGTACAACCGTGCGCCAAGCATGGACTCGATCATCAGCCATCAGCCGCTGGAATATAACCGCTACCTGAACAAGCTGGTGGCCTGGGCCTGGTTCAACGGCCTGCTGACCTCGCGTACCCGGCTGTTTATCAAAGGCAACGAGGTTGTCGATTTAGCCAAACTGCAGGAGATGGTGGCGGATGTCTCCCACCACTTCCCGCTGCGTCTGCCGGCGCCGACGCCAAAAGCGCTCTACAGCCCGTGTGAAATTCGCCATCTGGCGATCATCGTCAACCTGGAATATGACCCGACGGCGGCCTTCCGCAATCAGGTGGTCCATTTTGATTTCCGCAAGCTGGATGTCTTTAGCTTTGGCGAGCAGCAAAACTGCCTGGTGGGCAGCGTAGACCTGCTGTACCGCAACTCGTGGAACGAAGTGCGTACTCTGCACTTCAACGGCGAGCAAGCGATGATCGAAGCGCTGAAAACGATTCTCGGCAAGATGCATCAGGACGCTGCACCGCCGGACAGCGTTGAGGTGTTCTGCTATAGCCAGCATCTGCGCGGTCTGATCCGTACCCGCGTGCAGCAGCTGGTTTCAGAGTGCATCGAACTGCGCCTCTCCAGTACCCGTCAGGAAACCGGTCGCTTTAAAGCGCTGCGCGTCTCCGGACAGACCTGGGGCCTGTTCTTCGAGCGCCTGAATGTTTCAGTACAGAAGCTGGAAAACGCCATCGAGTTCTACGGCGCCATTTCGCACAACAAGCTGCATGGCCTGTCAGTGCAGGTAGAAACCAACCACGTGAAACTGCCACAGGTCGTGGATGGCTTTGCGAGCGAAGGGATTATTCAGTTCTTCTTTGAAGAGTCGGGTGACGACGCCGGTTTCAACATCTACATCCTGGATGAGACGAACCGCGCTGAGGTTTATCACCACTGTGAAGGCAGTAAAGAGGAACTGGTGCGCGACGTCAGCCGCTTCTATTCGTCCTCACATGACCGCTTTACCTACGGCTCCAGCTTCATCAACTTTAACCTACCGCAGTTCTACCAGATTGTGAATGTAGACGGACGTTCGCAGGTGATTCCGTTCCGTACGCAGGCCGTTACGCCAGCGGTTCCCGCCAGCCAGGACACTACCCCGCTGTTGCAGCAGTATTTCTCCTGACAGTTTTTGCCCGGTATGCAGTGCACCACCGGGCAAAACAGACTCAACGAAAACGCACGTCTTCGCCTGCCTGCGCGGTCGCCGCCTGTTCCAGCAGATCCCAGAACGTTTCGCCGCTACGGTCACACACCCATTCGCCCTCTTTCAGATCGAAATGGTAGCCACCCTGTTTGGCGGCCAGCCAGACCTGGTGAAGCGGCTCCTGGCGGTTAATAATAATTTTGCTGCCGTTTTCGAAGCTCAGGGTCAGAATGCCGCCGTTGATCTCACAATCGATATCGCTGTCGCCGTCCCAGTCGTCAAGCCGCTCTTCGATGGTCATCCATAAGGTGTCTGCAAGGCGATGGAATTCACTGTCGTTCATGGTTTTGTTCCTGTTTTTCGTGATGCCGGCAGTATAACGCTAAATAATTCCCGTTGCAGGAAAGCGGCAAACTCTTGCTTTTGTGTCTTCTCCTGCGATGATAGAAACAGATTTGAACTTACGGGCAACTTTATAATGAAAAACGTTTTCCGAACGCTTGCCGTTCTCATCACGCTGTTTAGTCTGACGGGCTGTGGACTGAAGGGACCGCTTTACTTCCCGCCAGCGGATAAAACGGCGCCGCCGCCGACGAAACCTGTGCAAAGCGGTATTGAGTCTTCCACGCCAGACACGAACGATCGTGGCAATAATGGTGGTCCGACTCAGGTTAATCTCTGACGATTACGTTCTGTACCCGCGCAATGGAGCGAATGATGCAGTTCTCTAAGATGCATGGCCTTGGCAACGATTTTATGGTCGTCGACGCGGTAACGCAGAATGTCTTTTTCTCCCCGGAACTGATCCGCCGTCTGGCGGATCGGCATCTGGGCGTGGGGTTCGATCAGCTGCTGGTGGTTGAGCCGCCGTACGATCCTGACCTCGATTTCCACTACCGTATTTTTAACGCTGACGGCAGTGAAGTCTCCCAGTGCGGCAACGGTGCGCGCTGTTTTGCCCGCTTTGTCCGCCTGAAAGGGCTGACGAACAAGCGCGATATCCGCGTCAGTACCGCGAATGGTCGCATGGTGCTCAGCGTCACCGATGACGATCTGGTTCGCGTGAATATGGGCGAGCCGAACTTTGAACCTTCCGCCGTGCCGTTTCGCGCAAACAAAGCGGAAAAGACCTATATTATGCGTGCGGCCGAGCAGACAGTATTGTGTGGCGTCGTCTCGATGGGAAACCCACACTGCGTGATTCAGGTTGATGATGTGGAGACCGCCGCCGTTGAAACCCTCGGCCCGGTGCTGGAAAGCCATGAACGCTTCCCGGAACGCGCGAACATTGGTTTTATGCAGGTGGTGAAGCGTGAACACATCCGTCTGCGGGTGTATGAACGCGGCGCGGGCGAAACCCAGGCCTGCGGAAGCGGTGCTTGCGCGGCGGTGGCCGTCGGCATCGCTCAGGGGTTACTGGCAGAAGAGGTTCGCGTGGAGTTACCAGGCGGTCGTCTTGATATCGCCTGGAAAGGACCGGGTCATCCGCTGTTTATGACTGGCCCGGCGGTACATGTCTATGACGGGTTTATCCATCTATGAAGCAACCAGGGGAAGAACTGCAGGAAACGGTGACGGAACTGGACGACAGTGCTGTTGTTGATTATCTGCTGAACAATCCCGCGTTTTTTATTCGCAATGCACGTCTTGTCGAACAGATGCGCGTGCCGCATCCGGTGCGCGGGACCGTGTCGCTGGTCGAATGGCACATGGCTCGCGCGCGCAACCACATCAATCAGCTTGAAGAGAACATGACGCTGCTCATGGAACAGGCGAACAATAACGAAAGCCTGTTCTATCGACTGCTGCATCTGCAGGCGCGTCTGGCCTCGGCCCACAGCCTTGACGAGTTTCTCAGCCGTTTCCACCGCTGGGCGCGAGAACTGGGGCTTGCAGGCGCAACCCTTCGTCTCTTCCCCGACCGCTGGCGCATTGGTGCACCGTCTGGTTTCACCCATCTGGCGCTGAGCCGTCAGGCGTTTGAGCCGCTACGTATTCAGCGCCTGGGTCATCAACATCACTATCTGGGGCCGCTGAACGGACCAGAATTGCTGGTGGTATTGCCAGAAGCCAAAGCGATTGGCTCGGTGGCCATGTCATTGATGGGGCGCGATGGCGACTTAGGCGTGATGTTATTTACCAGTCGCGACGCGCATCACTATGAGCAGGGGCAAGGTACGCACCTGTTGCAGGAGATCGCCCTGATGCTGCCTGAGCTGCTGGAGCGCTGGATTGAGCGCGTATGACGGACGGACTTCTTGCCACTGACGTCGCGCGATTTCTGCGCTACCTGGGGGTTGAACGTCAGCTTAGCCCCATAACGCTGCTGAACTATCAGCGTCAGCTTGATGCCATCATGCAGATTGCCGATGAAATCGGCCTGAAAAGCTGGCAACAATGTGACGCTGCGACGGTTCGTGGCGTCGTCGTGCGTAGCCGCAGGAAAGGGTTAGGTCCGGCGAGTCTGGCGCTCAGGCTCTCTGCCCTGCGCAGTTTCTTCGACTGGCTGGTGAGCCAGGGCAGCCTTAAAGCCAACCCGGCGAAAGGCATTGCCACGCCAAAAGCACCGCGTCATCTGCCTAAAAATATCGACGTCGATGATGTCAATCGCCTGCTGGATATCGATCTTAACGATCCGCTGGCGGTGCGTGACCGCGCGATGCTGGAGGTGATGTACGGTGCCGGACTGCGTCTGTCTGAACTGGTCAATCTCGATATAAAACATCTCGATCTGGATACCGGCGAAGTGTGGGTGATGGGCAAGGGCAGCAAAGAGCGCCGCCTGCCGATTGGTCGCAACGCTGTCGCCTGGATTGAGCACTGGCTTGACCTGCGCGGGCTGTTTGGCGCGGAAGAAGATGCGCTGTTCCTGTCGAAACTCGGCAAGCGGATCTCGGCGCGTAACGTGCAGAAGCGTTTTGCGGAGTGGGGCATTAAGCAGGGGCTGAACAGCCATGTTCACCCGCACAAGCTGCGCCACTCTTTTGCGACCCACATGCTTGAATCAAGCGGCGATCTGCGCGGCGTGCAGGAACTGCTCGGCCACGCGAATTTGTCCACCACCCAGATTTATACCCACTTAGACTTCCAGCACCTTGCCTCGGTGTATGACGCGGCGCATCCACGCGCCAAACGGGGGAAATAATGCGTTTTTACCGCCCACTGGGTCAGATATCAGCCCTTACCTTTGACCTTGATGACACCCTTTATGATAACCGCCAGGTGATCCTGCGTACCGAGCAGGAGTCGCTGACGTTTGTGCAGAACTATCACCCGGCGCTGAAGACGATGCAGAACAAGGACTTCCAGCAGCTGCGTCAGACCCTGCGGGAGACCGAGCCGGACATTTACCATGACGTGACCGAATGGCGTCGACGTGCGGTTGAACAGGCGATGCTGAATGTTGGCATGAGCGCGCGTGATGCGGCGATAGGGGCTGAAGCGTCCATGGAAAACTTCGCCAAATGGCGCAGCCGTATTGATGTGCCACAGGAGACCCACGATACGCTGGCCGCGCTGGCAGAGAAGTGGCCGCTGGTGGCGATTACCAATGGCAATGCCCAGCCTGAGCTGTTTGGTCTTGGCGATTATTTTGAGTTTGTGCTGCGCGCGGGCCCGCACGGGCGCTCGAAACCGTTTAACGATATGTATCACCTGGCGGCGGAAAAACTGAACCTGCCGCTCGGCGAAATGTTGCATGTGGGTGATGACCTGACCACGGACGTGGCCGGGGCGATCCGCTGCGGCATGCAGGCCTGCTGGATCAAGCCGGAAAACGCTGACCTGATGACAACGCCGGACAGCCGTCTTGTGCCGCACGTGGAAATTTCACGGTTGGCATCCCTCACGACGCTGATATAATCATCAATTGTTCTGTATAAATTAACAGGGTTTTGGCGAAGGAATCACATTCGCCTGCCTGACATTACGTGACGGTGCCAATGGACGTTTCTTACCTGCTCGACAGCCTTAATGACAAACAGCGTGACGCGGTTGCCGCTTCGCGCACCAACATGCTGGTGCTGGCTGGGGCGGGCAGTGGTAAGACACGCGTGCTGGTACACCGCATTGCGTGGCTGCAGAGCGTGGAAAACTGCTCACCGTATTCCATTATGGCGGTGACGTTTACCAACAAGGCGGCGGCAGAGATGCGCCACCGAATCGCACAGCTGATGGGCACCAGCCAGGGCGGCATGTGGGTGGGTACTTTCCACGGTCTGGCGCATCGCCTGCTGCGGGCGCACCACATGGACGCTAACCTGCCGCAGGATTTCCAGATCCTCGACAGCGAAGATCAGCTGCGTCTGCTGAAGCGTCTTATCAAGGCGATGAATCTCGACGAAAAGCAGTGGCCGCCGCGTCAGGCAATGTGGTACATCAACGGCCAGAAAGACGAAGGGCTGCGTCCGCACCATATTCAGAGCTTCGGCAACCCGGTCGAGCAAACCTGGCAGAACGTTTATAAAGCCTATCAGGAGGCGTGCGATCGCGCAGGTCTGGTGGACTTTGCTGAGCTGCTGCTGCGTGCGCATGAGCTGTGGCTCAACAAACCGCATATCCTGCAGCACTATCGTGAACGCTTCACCAATATTCTGGTGGACGAATTCCAGGATACCAACAACATCCAGTATGCATGGATCCGCCTGCTGGCCGGTGATACCGGCAAGGTGATGATCGTCGGTGATGACGATCAGTCCATCTATGGCTGGCGTGGGGCGCAGGTGGAAAACATTCAGCGCTTCCTCAATGATTTCCCCGGTGCTCAGACCATCCGTCTGGAGCAGAACTACCGTTCGACCAGCAACATTCTGAGCGCCGCCAACGCCCTGATTGAGAACAACAACGGGCGTCTGGGTAAAAAGCTGTGGACCGATGGCGTTGACGGTGAACCGATCTCTATCTACTGCGCATTCAACGAACTTGATGAAGCGCGCTTTGTGGTGAACCGTATTAAAACCTGGCAGGACAACGGTGGCGCGCTGGAGCAGTGTGCCATTCTCTATCGCAGCAACGCCCAGTCGCGCGTGCTGGAAGAGGCGTTGCTGCAGGTGAGTATGCCGTACCGCATTTACGGCGGCATGCGCTTCTTCGAACGTCAGGAGATCAAAGACGCGCTCTCGTATCTGCGTCTGATCGCAAACCGTAATGACGATGCGGCGTTTGAGCGCGTGGTGAACACCCCAACTCGCGGCATCGGTGACCGTACCCTGGACGTGGTGCGTCAGGCCTCCCGCGATCGCCAGCTGACACTCTGGCAGGCGTGCCGCGAGCTGTTGCAGGAGAAAGCGCTCGCCGGACGTGCAGCCAGCGCCTTACAACGCTTCCTGGAGCTGATTGATGCCCTGGCACAGGAAACGGCCGATATGCCTCTGCACGTACAGACCGACCGGGTGATTAAAGACTCCGGCCTGCGCACCATGTATGAGCAGGAGAAAGGCGAAAAGGGCCAGACCCGTATTGAGAACTTAGAGGAACTGGTGACGGCAACGCGCCAGTTCAGCTACAACGAAGAAGACGAAGATTTGATGCCGCTGCAGGCGTTCCTCTCCCACGCGGCGCTGGAAGCGGGCGAAGGGCAGGCAGACACCTGGCAGGATGCGGTTCAACTTATGACCCTGCACTCCGCCAAAGGTCTGGAGTTCCCGCAGGTGTTTATCGTCGGGATGGAAGAGGGGATGTTCCCGAGCCAGATGTCGCTGGATGAAGGTGGGCGTCTGGAGGAGGAGCGTCGTCTGGCCTATGTTGGCGTGACGCGCGCGATGCAAAAGCTGACGCTGACCTATGCCGAAACCCGACGCCTGTACGGTAAAGAGGTGTATCACCGTCCGTCGCGCTTTATCGGCGAACTGCCGGAAGAGTGCGTGGAAGAGGTGCGCCTGCGCGCCAGTATCAGCCGCCCGGTCAGCCATCAGCGTATGGGCTCGCCGATTGCTGAAACGGACACCGGCTACAAGCTGGGTCAGCGCGTGCGTCATGCTAAGTTTGGTGAAGGCACCATCGTCAATCTGGAAGGTAGCGGCGAGCACAGCCGCCTGCAGGTGGCGTTCCAGGGGCAAGGTATCAAATGGCTGGTGGCAGCCTACGCCAGGCTGGAAACTGTGTAACTTTCAGAAAAATATCATTATTTTGTAATAATCTGCTAGCCTTATACGTTGAAGGTCAATTAATGCCCTTCAGCGTTCCGTTGCGTGTTGACGCCACTATTACTGCTGGCGTAACATGCGCGCACGATTACGCTAAGAGGACATTCGCCTTGGACACACCCAGTAGATACTGGCTCAATTCCCTGTCATCCAGGAACAACTCCTAAGGCTATCTCCTCTTGCTGATGGCCTTAGTGGTTGTCAGCGACCTGCATTATTCCCGTCGCGCTGAGTCAGGCTGTTTAATGGTCTGAAACCCAATTTGTTTCTGTGTGCCCACCGAACTGTCCGATATTTTTTGCATTGGGAGTCCCGGTCATGTTGAGCGCATTTCAACTCGAAAATAACCGACTGACTCGGCTTGAAGCCGAAGAGTCACAGCCCCTCATTGATGCCGTATGGGTGGATCTGGTCGAGCCGGACGACGATGAGCGCCTTCGCGTACAATCTGAGCTGGGGCAAAGCCTGGCAACCCGCCCGGAACTGGAAGACATCGAAGCATCTGCTCGTTTTTTTGAAGATGAAGACGGTCTGCATATTCACTCCTTCTTCTTCTTTGAAGACGCCGACGATCACGCGGGTAACTCCACCGTGGCGTTTACCATTCGTGACGGTCGCCTGTTTACCCTGCGCGAGCGTGAGCTGCCTGCGTTTCGTCTCTACCGCATGCGCGCCCGTAGCCAGGCGATGGTCGACGGTAATGCCTACGAACTGCTGCTGGACCTGTTTGAAACCAAAATCGAACAGCTGGCGGATGAAATTGAAAACATCTACAGCGACCTGGAAAAGCTGAGCCGCGTCATCATGGAAGGTCATCAGGGCGATGAATACGACGAAGCGCTCTCGACGCTGGCAGAGCTGGAAGATATCGGCTGGAAGGTGCGTTTGTGTCTGATGGATACCCAGCGCGCGCTGAACTTCCTGGTGCGTAAGGCGCGTCTGCCGGGCGGTCAGCTGGAGCAGGCGCGTGAGATCCTGCGCGATATCGAATCCCTGCTGCCGCACAATGAATCGTTGTTCCAGAAGGTCAACTTCCTGATGCAGGCGGCAATGGGCTTTATCAATATCGAGCAGAACCGCATCATCAAGATCTTCTCGGTGGTCTCGGTGGTCTTCCTGCCACCAACGCTGGTGGCCTCGAGCTACGGGATGAACTTTGAGTTTATGCCGGAGCTTAAGTGGAGCTTTGGCTACCCTGGCGCGATTATCTTTATGATCCTCGCCGGGCTGGCGCCGTACCTCTACTTCAAGCGCCGTAACTGGCTGTAAACTTCAGGCGGGTGGCGTTGTGCCTGCCCGCCTCATCACCGCTTACAGTCCTTTGCGCGTTCTGCGCTGGGTATAAAGGGCGTCTGCAACAAAAATCGCCAGCGCCACCCAGATAAAGGCAAACGTCACCATCTTATCTGCGCCCGGTACTTCGCCGTAAAACACTACTGCCAGCAGGAACATTAGCGTCGGACCGATGTACTGAAAGAAGCCCAGCGTGGAGAGACGCAGGCGCGTTGCGGCACCGGTGAAGCACAGCAGAGGAATGGTGGTTACCACACCGGCCGCCATCAGCATCAGATTCAACGACAACGGGTTACTGCCCATATGGCTGGTTGCGCTGTCGGCAATACCAAACAGGTAAATCGCCGCGACCGGCAATAGCCACAGGGTTTCAAACAGCATCCCGGTCTGCGCTTCCACGGCTATTTTCTTCCGGACCAGCCCGTAAAACGCAAAGCTGAACGCCAGGCCCAGAGCGATCACGGGCAGCGAACCGAAGGTCCACAGTTGGACCAGCACGCCGCAAAAAGCGAGGATGACCGCCAGCCACTGCATACGACGGAAACGCTCGCCCAGAAAAATCATGCCCAGAACAATGTTGACCAGGGGATTAATAAAATAGCCCAGGCTCGCTTCGAGCATGTGATGGTTATTGACTGCCCAGATAAAGAGCAGCCAGTTGCCGCCTATCAGCACGGCTGAGAGGGCCAGCAGGAACACCTTTTTCGGCGTTTTCAGCAGCGTTTTGACGCCAGACCACTGACGGCTGACGCTCATCAGCGCGATCATAAA
This sequence comes from Enterobacter sp. J49, assembly GCF_002148625.1. Taxonomy (NCBI): domain Bacteria; kingdom Pseudomonadati; phylum Pseudomonadota; class Gammaproteobacteria; order Enterobacterales; family Enterobacteriaceae; genus Enterobacter; species Enterobacter sp. J49. Next base: position 31,025 of record NZ_MWPY01000022.1, on the reverse strand, counting down.
GAAAAACGACCAAATCACACGGTGTGTGAGGATCTCGTCAGCGGGTACGTAAGCGATAAACTTGAAGTACGCCGGTGCGATACCCCAAATAAAATAAGCGGCAAGGGCGAGTAGTACGCCCTGCCGCGTTTGTTTAGCATCCATCGGGATAATCCGTTACAAAAAAGTGAATTAATTTTACCCGATTTTAGGGTTTCAACCCACCATATAAGTGGCAGTTGCGCTGGCGATATAGACCTGCTCTTCGTTATGCAATTCAACGCGGGCGACGGCAACCTTATTCCCCGCGCGCAGCAGGCTGCTGGTGGCGGTAAAACGGTTTCCGCGCCCGGGACGCAGGTAATCGACGCGTAAATCGATGGTGCCCATACGCGACAAACGCTGGCGCAACTCGTCTTCATTGATGGTGTCATGGCGCGTCAGCGTACTGCCCACACAGACCAGGCCCGCCGCCACATCCAGCGCTGAGGCAATCACCCCGCCGTGCAAAATACTCTGCGCCCAGTTGCCTACCATCATCGGCTGGTTGTTGAAGCTGAGCTGGGCAAACGCTTTCTCGTAGCGCTCGAGCTCCAGACCCAGTGCACGGTTAAACGGCATATGGTAAACAAAAATCTCGCCCACGAGTTTTAACGCTTCTTCGGCGGTAAGCATGGCTGACATGAGGCATTACATCCTTATTGTTAATAAAATGTTGATTTTATGCTTCAGCAATAAGGAATTCCACTTTCAGAAACGAGGATGCAGCAGTTGTCGCAGAAGTATGTAGAATATCCGCCACATAACAATTCAACTAATTAACTCTTTGCAGGAGAACACCACCGATGCGGACGTATCTGGCCTGGTTACTGGCGGCGGTTGCGCTGCCCCTCACAGCATATGCCCAGGAAGCGACGATTAAAGAAGTTCACGATCAACCTGCCGTGCAGGGCAGCATTATCGCGAACCTTCTTCAGGAACATGATAATCCGTTCACGCTGTATCCGTATGACACCAACTACGTGATATACACGCAGACCAGCGATCTCAACAAAGAGGCGATAAGCTCCTATAACTGGTCCGATAATGCGCGTAAAGACGAAGTGAAGTTCCAGTTAAGTCTCGCGTTCCCGTTCTGGCGCGGCATTCTGGGACCGAATTCGGTGCTCGGCGCCTCTTACACGCAGAAATCCTGGTGGCAGCTTTCCAACAGTGGCGAATCTTCACCGTTCCGTGAAACCAACTATGAGCCGCAGCTGTTCCTCGGTTTTGCGACCGATTATGAATTCGCGGGCTGGACGCTGCGTGACATTGAGGTGGGCTTTAACCACGATTCAAACGGACGCTCCGACCCTACCTCGCGCAGCTGGAACCGTGCCTATACGCGATTGATGGCGCAAAACGGCAACTGGATGGCGGAAGTGAAGCCGTGGTTTGTGGTGGGCGATACCGACGACAACCCGGATATCACCAAATATATGGGTTATTATCAGCTCAAAATCGGCTATCAGTTGGGTGACGCGGTGCTGAGCGCCAAAGGCCAGTACAACTGGAACACCGGTTACGGTGGTGCGGAACTGGGGCTCAGTTATCCGGTGAGCAAGCACGTTCGCCTCTATACTCAGGTTTACAGCGGTTACGGCGAGTCGCTTATCGATTACAACTTCAACCAGACCCGTGTAGGTGTAGGCGTGATGCTGAACGATATTTTCTAGGCAGCTCGAATGTTTTTTCGTTAAACGTTGAAGTTTCTCTCTCAGGCGCTGAAAATAGCGCCTGTTTTATTTCTGGCAAATGGGGTTAACGTGGCGCAGGCGGAAGTATTGAATCAGGAATCGCTGGCTAAACAGGTTTTGCATGAAACCTTTGGCTACCAGCAGTTCCGCCCTGGCCAGGAAACCATCATTGAAACCGTGCTGGAAGGCCGCGATTGTCTGGTGGTCATGCCTACCGGCGGGGGGAAATCCCTCTGCTATCAGGTGCCCGCGCTGGTGCTCAACGGCCTGACGGTCGTGGTATCGCCTCTTATTTCCCTGATGAAAGATCAGGTCGATCAGCTCCTTGCCAACGGCGTGGCGGCGGCCTGTCTTAACTCCAGCCAGACCCGCGAGCAGCAGCAAGAGGTCATGGCTGGTTGCCGTACCGGGCAGGTTCGCCTGCTGTATATCGCGCCGGAACGTCTGATGCTGGATAACTTCCTCGATCATCTGTCGCACTGGAATCCGGTCCTGCTGGCGGTGGATGAAGCCCACTGTATCTCCCAGTGGGGACATGATTTCCGCCCGGAATATGCGGCGCTCGGCCAGCTCCGTCAGCGTTTTCCCGAACTGCCGTTTATGGCGCTCACCGCGACGGCAGATGACACCACGCGTCAGGATATCGTCCGGCTGCTGGGGCTGAACGATCCGCTGATTCAGGTCAGCAGCTTCGACCGCCCGAACATCCGCTACATGCTGATGGAAAAATTCAAGCCGCTGGATCAGCTTCTGCGCTACGTGCAGGAGCAGCGCGGGAAGTCCGGCATCATCTACTGCAACAGCCGCGCGAAGGTGGAAGACACGGCCGCGCGCCTGCAGAACCGTGGTTTTAGCGCCGCCGCCTACCATGCCGGGCTGGAAAACGCGGTTCGCGCCGATGTGCAGGAGAAATTCCAGCGCGATGACCTGCAGATTGTGGTGGCGACGGTGGCGTTCGGAATGGGGATCAACAAGCCGAACGTGCGCTTCGTCGTACACTTCGACATTCCGCGCAATATCGAATCGTACTACCAGGAAACCGGCCGCGCCGGGCGTGATGGACTGCCTGCAGAAGCCATGCTGTTTTACGATCCGGCCGACATGGCGTGGCTGCGCCGTTGTCTGGAAGAGAAACCGCAGGGCCAACTGCAGGATATCGAACGCCACAAGCTCAACGCGATGGGCGCGTTTGCCGAAGCGCAAACCTGCCGCCGTCTGGTGTTGCTCAACTACTTTGGTGAGGGGCGTCAGGAGCCGTGCGGCAACTGCGATATCTGTCTTGACCCACCAAAGCAATACGATGGCCTGATGGATGCGCGCAAAGCGCTCTCGACCATCTATCGTGTGAACCAGCGCTTCGGCATGGGCTACGTGGTGGAAGTGTTGCGTGGGGCGAATAACCAGCGTATCCGCGACATGGGACACGATAAGCTGCCCGTCTACGGTATCGGCAAAGACCAGAGTCACGAGCACTGGGTGAGCATCATCCGTCAGCTGATTCACCTGGGCTTTGCCACGCAAAACATTGCCCAACACTCCGCGCTTCAGCTTACCGAAGCGGCACGTCCGGTGCTGCGCGGGGATATCGAACTGAAGCTCGCGGTTCCGCGCGTTGTCGCCCTGAAGCCGCGGGTGATGCAAAAATCGTACGGCGGCAATTACGACCGCAAGCTGTTTGCCAAACTGCGCAAGCTCCGTAAAGCCATTGCTGATGAAGAGAACATTCCGCCCTACGTGGTCTTCAACGACGCGACGCTTATCGAGATGGCAGAGCAGACGCCACTCAGCGCCAGCGAAATGCTCAGCGTCAACGGTGTTGGTACGCGCAAGCTGGAGCGCTTTGGCAAAGAGTTTATGGCGCTTATCCGCGCTCATGTCGACGGTGACGATGAGGAGTAGTCAGCCAGCCTAAAAAATGTCAGGATGGTGACTCACTTAATTATTTCCCTGCGAGTTAATTATGTTAATGCTATTTCTTACCGTGGCGTTAGTGCACATCGTTGCGCTCATGAGCCCGGGCCCTGACTTTTTCTTCGTGTCACAAACCGCCGTCAGCCGCTCCCGCAAAGAAGCGATGATGGGGGTACTGGGTATCACCATGGGCGTTATGGTCTGGGCGGCCGTGGCGCTGCTTGGTCTGAACCTGATTCTGGCGAAGATGGCCTGGTTGCACAACATCATCATGGTTGGCGGGGGGCTTTACCTTTGCTGGATGGGCTACCAGATGCTGCGCGGGGCGTTGAAGAAAGAAGAGAAAAAGCCGGAAGAGCCGAAAGTTGAGCTGGCAACGGGCGGCCGGAGTTTTATTAAAGGGCTGCTCACCAACCTGGCGAACCCAAAAGCGATTATCTATTTCGGCTCCGTGTTCTCCCTGTTTGTGGGTGACAACGTGGGTGCGGGTGCGCGTTGGGGCATCTTCCTGCTGATCGTGGTGGAAACTTTTGCGTGGTTTACCGTGGTTGCCAGCCTGTTTGCCTTACCGGCGATGCGCCGCGGTTACCAGCGTATTGCGAAGTGGATTGACGGCTTCGCCGGCGCGTTGTTCGCCGGCTTTGGCATTCATCTCATCATTTCTCGCTAAGCATGACGCGCTGACGCAAGCAGCGCGCCTACCAGCATAAACAGCGAACCAAAGATTTTGTTCAGGGCCTTCATCTGCTTAGGCCCTTTAATCCACACCGCAATCCGCTGCGCCAGCGTCGCGTAACCAATCATCACGATGATATCGACAACAATGGTGGTCGCACCCAGCACCACGTACTGCATGACCTGTGGCTGATGCGGGACGATAAACTGCGGGAACAGCGCGGCGAGGAAAACAATACTTTTCGGGTTGGTCAGGTTCACAAACACCGCGCGTTTAAACAGGCGCCCGCGTGTTTGCGTCTGGGCGAGCGTATTAAGATCAATTGAGCCTGCCGCACGCCACTGCTGAATACCAAGCCAAATCAGGTACGCGGCACCGGCCCATTTCAGCACGTCAAAGGCCAGTACCGAGCGGGAGAACAGCGTACCCAGACCAATGCCCACCAGCACGATATGAATGCCCAGACCGGTCTGCAAACCGGCAATAGATGCTGCGGCACCGCGATAGCCGTGGTTGATGGAGGTGGTCATGGTGTTAATGGCGCCTGAACCTGGGGAAAGGCTAAGGATGATGGATGTCAGCAGATAAGCGAACCACCACTCGAAGGTCATTTGAAACTCCCGAATTGTCTGTTTTTATGCCACAATACGCTATTGTTACGTCATTTTGTGACCGGTGACGAAAAAACGATATTCCTTGGCTTACGGGGGTGGAAACCCGATGTTTCAGCAGAAAAAGGACTGGGAAACACGAGAAAACGCATTTGCTGCTTTCTCTATGGGGCCGCTGACCGATTTCTGGCGTCAGCGTGAGGAAGATGAGTTTACGGGTGTTGGCGATGTTCCGGTACGCTTTGTGCGTTTCCATGATGAGAAAAACGATCGGGTGATCGTGGTCTGTCCGGGACGTATCGAGAGCTACATCAAATACGCTGAACTGGCCTATGACCTGTTCCATCTGGGCTTCGATGTGTTGATTATCGACCATCGCGGGCAGGGGCTTTCTGGCCGCTTATTGTCGGACACGCATCGCGGTCATGTGGATAACTTCAGCGATTATGTCGACGATCTTGCCGCCTTCTGGCAGCAGGAGGTTCAGCCGGGCCCGTGGCGTAAGCGCTATATTCTGGCGCACTCCATGGGTGGGGCGATTTCGACGCTGTTTTTACAGCGCTATGACCACCAGTGTGATGCCATTGCGCTTACCGCGCCGATGTATGGCATCGTCATGCGTTTTCCGGACTGGATGGTGCGCCATATTCTCGACTGGGCTGAGGGCCATCAGCGCATTCGTGAAGGGTATGCCATTGGGACAGGGCGCTGGCGCGCGCTGCCGTTTGCCCTCAACGTATTGACCCATAGCCGGCAGCGTTATCGCCGTAACCTGCGTTTTTATGCCGATGAACCGCGCCTGCGCGTCGGTGGCCCGACATATCACTGGGTGCGGGAAGGGATCCTTGCCGGTGAACAGGTGCTTGCTGGTGTTGGTAAAGATGATACGCCGACACTTCTGATTCAGGCTGAAGAAGAGCGTGTGGTGGATAACCGCATGCATGACCGCTTTTGTGAACTCCGCGCTGCCGCCGGTCACCCTTGCGAAGGGGGTAAACCGCTGGTCATCAACGGCGCGTACCATGAGATCCTTTTTGAAAAGGACGCTATGCGCTCAGTCGCGCTCAACGCCATTGTTGAATTTTTCGACAGGCATAATTGATTGTTGTTTTACCACCAGAGGTTGAAATCCCTATGTACCAGGTTGTTGCATCTGATTTAGATGGCACGCTGCTTTCGCCCGATCATACCCTGTCGCCTTACGCGAAAGAGACCTTAAAGCTTCTGACCGCCCGCGGAGTGAACTTCGTGTTTGCCACCGGCCGCCACCACGTGGACGTGGGGCAGATCCGCGATAATCTTGAGATCAAATCGTACATGATCACCTCCAACGGTGCGCGCGTGCACGATACCGATGGCAACCTGATCTTTACGCATAACCTGGATCGCGACATTGCCGCCGATCTGTTCGGCGTAGTGCATAACAACCCGGACATTATCACTAACGTTTATCGCGATGACGACTGGTTCATGAATCGCCATCGCCCGGATGAAATGCGTTTCTTCAAGGAAGCGGTATTTAACTATTCCCTGTACGAGCCAGGCCTGCTGGAGCCGGAAGGGATCAGCAAGGTGTTCTTTACCTGCGAAAGCCACGAAGCGTTGCTGCCGCTGGAACAGGCGATTAATGCGCGTTGGGGTGACCGCGTCAACGTGAGTTTCTCGACCCTGACCTGTCTGGAAGTTATGGCCGGGGGTGTTTCCAAAGGGCACGCGCTGGAAGCCGTGGCGAAACGTCTGGGCTTCGAACTGAAAGACTGTATCGCCTTCGGTGATGGCATGAACGACGCCGAGATGCTCTCTATGGCGGGCAAAGGCTGCATTATGCAGAATGCACACCAGCGTCTGAAAGACCTGCACCCGGAACTGGAAGTGATTGGGTCTAACGCTGACAACGCGGTACCAAAATACCTGCGCAAACTGTTCCTTGAATAATCTTCATTTGATTGTTTATTGCTCAGTTGTCAACTAAAGAGTTCGCTACAATGCCTGTCCTTCTTTCTGAGAGACAAGCATTGTGGCGCTACTCATTATTACCACTATCCTGTGGGCCTTCTCTTTTAGCCTGATTGGCGAGTACCTCGCCGGGCACGTCGACAGCTACTTCTCGGTGCTGATGCGCGTGGGGCTGGCGGCGCTGGTATTCCTGCCCTTCCTGCGTACACGCGGGCAATCGCTGAAGACCATTTTGCTGTACATGCTGGTGGGGGCGATGCAGCTCGGCATCATGTACCTGTTCAGCTTCCGGGCTTACGTCTACCTGTCTGTCTCTGAATTTCTGCTTTTCACCGTGCTTACGCCGCTCTATATCACGCTGATTTACGATTTGCTCAGCAAACGTCGTTTGCGCTGGGGATATCTGTTGAGCGCGGCGCTGGCGGTGATCGGGGCGGCGATTATTCGCTACGACAAAGTGAGCGACCACTTCTGGACCGGGCTGATGTTCGTGCAGCTGGCGAACCTCAGCTTTGCCATCGGTATGGTCGGGTACAAGCGCCTGATGGAAACCCGCCCGATGCCACAGCATAACGCGTTCGCCTGGTTCTATATGGGGGCAGCTATCGTCGCGGTGGCGGCATGGTTTATGCTCGGCAACCCGCAAAAGCTCCCGACGACAACCCTGCAGTGGGGCGTTCTGGTCTGGCTGGGCGTGGTGGCATCGGGGCTGGGGTACTTCATGTGGAACTACGGCGCTACGCAGGTAGACGCCGGTACGCTGGGGATCATGAACAACGTGCATGTGCCTGCAGGGCTGCTGGTGAACCTTGCCATCTGGCAGCAGCAGCCTCACTGGCCGAGCTTCCTTATTGGGGGAGCAGTGATTCTGGCTTCGCTGTGGGTCCATCGCCGTTGGGTCGCTCCGCGCTCCGCACAAACGGAAGATGATCGCACGCGTGGTTCCGCGCAGAGCGAATAAACGCTTCCGTAATCGGCTGACGCTGCTCGCCATCGCGCACGGCGGCGTACAGCCGGCTCCATAGTCCCTCACCCAGGGTTTTAGTGACAACCAGACCCTGGCGTTCAAAACTCTCCACAACCCAGTGTGGCAGCGCCGCGATGCCCATTCTGGCGGCAACCATCTGAATTAACAGCAGGGTGTTATCCACGCTTTTGAGCTGCGGGCTAATGCCGGCCGGCTGCAGGAAGTGACGCCAGATATCCAGCCGACTGCGCTGTACCGGGTAAATCAGCAGCGTTTCACTGGCTAAATCTTCCGGGGTGATACGCGTTTTACTGGCCAGCGGATGATCCGGAGCCAGCACCAGACGTACCTCATAATCAAACATTGGTGAATAGTGCAGGCCGCTGCGGGGCAGAATGTCTGAGGTCATCACCAGATCCAGTTCGCCTTGCTGGAGCGACGGCTGCGGGTCGAACGTCACGCCGGATTTGAAATCCATCTCCACCTGCGGCCATCTCTGGCGGAAGTTCTCAAGCGCGGGTGTCAGCCATTGAATACAGCTGTGACACTCAATGGCGATACGCAGCCTGGTTTGCTGCGGCTCGTTACAGGACTGCAGCGCGCTGGCTATTTGCGGCAGCACCTGATTAGCCAGCTGCAGCAGGATCTCGCCCTGAGGCGTAAAGCGTAGCGGCTGGCTCTTACGCACAAAAAGACGAAAGCCGAGGCGTTGTTCCAGATCGCTGAACTGGTGAGAAAGGGCGGACTGGGTCTGGTGCAGCGTGGCTGCCGCCGCCGCGAGAGAACCGCAATTTCGCAACGCTTGTAGCGTTTTCAGGTGTTTAATCTCGATCATGAAAGTCCTTCACTTCGCCATGAACATTTTGCGCTTGAGGAATATACAGTAACTGCCAATTATGGATGTGTAAACATCTGGATGGCTAAATACCAAAAATTCACAGGGGACACACCATGACAATTCGCAATCACACTCTCGGTTTCCCTCGCGTTGGCCTTCGCCGCGAGCTGAAAAAAGCGCAGGAAAGTTACTGGGCAGGTACCTCTGGCCGTGAAGAATTGCTGGCAGTGGGCCGCGAACTGCGTGCGCGCCACTGGGAACAGCAAAAGCAGGCGGGCATTGACCTGCTGCCCGTGGGCGATTTCGCCTGGTACGACCATGTTCTGACCACCAGCCTGCTGCTTGGCAACGTGCCGGCTCGTCATCAGAACAAAGATGGATCGGTAGATATCGACACCCTGTTCCGCATTGGCCGTGGCCGTGCGCCAACAGGAGAGCCTGCGGCAGCGGCGGAAATGACCAAGTGGTTCAACACCAACTATCACTATATGGTGCCGGAATTTGTGAAAGGCCAGCAGTTCAAACTGAGCTGGACCCAGTTGCTCGACGAAGTCGATGAAGCGCTGGCGCTGGGCCACCAGGTGAAACCGGTACTGCTGGGGCCGGTAACGTATTTGTGGCTGGGTAAAGTGAAAGGCGAGCAGTTTGACCGTCTCAGCCTGCTGAACGATATTCTGCCGGTCTACAAACAGGTGCTGATTGAACTGGGTAAACGCGGAATTCAGTGGGTGCAAATCGATGAGCCTGCGCTGGTGCTGGAGCTGCCGCAGGCGTGGCTGAAAGCGTTTAAACCCGCTTACGATGCCCTTACTGGTCAGGTGAAGCTATTGCTGACCACCTATTTTGAAGGCGTGACGCCGAACCTGAGTACTATTACTGCGCTGCCGGTTCAGGGTCTTCATGTTGACCTGGTCCACGGCAAAGATGACGTGGCCGAACTGCACAAACGTCTGCCTGAAGAGTGGTTGCTTTCGGCCGGACTGGTGAATGGCCGTAACGTCTGGCGCGCCGATCTGAGCGAGAAATATGCACAGATTAAAGATATCGTCGGCAAACGTGAGCTATGGGTGGCCTCCTCCTGCTCTCTGCTGCACAGCCCAATCGATCTGAGTGTGGAAACCCGCCTTGATCCCGAGGTGAAGAGCTGGTTTGCCTTTGCGCTGCAAAAATGTGAAGAGCTGGCGCTGCTGCGTGATGCGTTAAATAGCGGTGACACCACGGCCATTACCGACTGGAGCGCCCCCATTCAGGCGCGTCGTCATTCGGCACGCGTCCACAACCCGGCGGTCGAAAAACGTCTGGCGGCCATTACCGCGCAGGACAGCCAGCGTCAGAGCCCCTATGAGGTGCGTGCCGAAGCCCAGCGTGCCCGCTTCAACCTGCCAGCGTGGCCAACCACCACCATCGGCTCCTTCCCGCAGACGACGGAGATCCGCGGCCTGCGTCTGGATTTCAAAAAAGGCAACCTCGATGCGAATCACTACCGCACCGGCATCGCTGAGCACATCAGACAGGCGATTGTTGAGCAGGAACGTTTAGGTCTGGACGTGCTGGTACACGGTGAAGCCGAGCGTAACGACATGGTGGAATACTTCGGCGAACATCTGGACGGTTTCGTCTTTACGCAGAACGGTTGGGTGCAGAGTTATGGCTCCCGCTGTGTGAAGCCACCGGTGGTGATTGGTGACATCAGCCGCCCGCAAGCAATCACCGTAGAGTGGGCAAAATTCGCCCAGTCCCTGACCGACAAACCGGTGAAAGGGATGCTGACCGGCCCGGTGACGATCCTCTGCTGGTCCTTCCCGCGTGAAGATGTGACCCGTGAAACCATTGCCAAACAGATTGCGCTGGCGCTGCGTGATGAAGTGGCCGATCTGGAAGCGGCGGGTATCGGCATCATCCAGATTGATGAACCGGCGCTACGCGAAGGTTTGCCGCTGCGTCGCAGTGACTGGGATGCTTATCTGAAGTGGGGTGTGGAGGCTTTCCGCCTCAACGCCGCGGTCGCGAAAGACGACACGCAGATCCATACCCACATGTGTTACTGCGAATTTAACGACATTATGGATTCGATTGCCGCGCTGGATGCCGACGTAATCACCATCGAAACGTCGCGTTCAGACATGGAACTGCTGGAGTCCTTTGAAGAGTTCGAGTATCCAAACGAAATTGGGCCGGGTGTCTACGACATCCACTCCCCGAACGTACCGAGCGTGGAGTGGATTGAGAGCCTGTTGAAAAAAGCCGCCCAGCGGATCCCGGCTGAGCGCCTGTGGGTCAACCCGGACTGCGGACTGAAAACCCGCGGCTGGCCGGAGACCCGCGCGGCACTCGCGAACATGGTCAGGGCGGCGCAGAATTTGCGTCAGGCCTGATAAATCCGAAGCCCGGCAAGGCGTAGCCGCGACCGGGCTTTTGTTTTACGCTTTTTTCCCGCCGTACTGGCTGAACCATGCCAGCATCCGCTGCCAGCCATCTTTAGCCGATTCCGCGTGATAGCTCGGACGATAGTCGGCATTAAAGGCGTGGCCGGCATCCGGGTAAACGATGATTTCAGCTTTTGCATTGGCTGCGCGGAGCGCATGGCGCATGGTCTCTACCGTATCAAGCGGGATCCCGGTGTCCTGGCCGCCATACAGCCCTAAGACTGGGGCATTTAACTCGGTGGCGATATCAACGGGATGCTTCGGTGAGTTCAGCGTTTTCTCCCCCACCAGTTTGCCGTACCAGGCAACGGCGGCTTTAAGCTGCGGATTATGTGCGGCATACAGCCAGCTGATACGTCCTCCCCAGCAGAAACCCGTCACCATCAGACGATGTGCGTCGCCGCCATTGCGCGCAGCCCAACTGGCCACGTGGTCCAGATCGGCCAGTACCTGTGCATCCGGCACTTTGCTGACCAGGTTGCTGAACAGCGTCGGTATATCGCTGTAGTCGTTCGGATCGCCCTGACGGAAATAGAGCTCTGGCGCAACGGCCAGATAACCTTCCAGCGCCAGACGGCGGCAAAGGTCGCGAATATGTTCGTGAACGCCGAAAATTTCCTGAACCACAATCACGATGGGCAGCGGGCCGTCGGCCGATTTTGGCCGCGCGTGGTAAGCAGGCATATTCTCCCCCTGCGAGGGGATGGAGGTCTCACCTGCCGTAATGGCCTCTTCAGGTGTTGAGACGATGGTTGATGCATGAGGGGCCGCTGCAGGTGCAAAACCGGTTTTTTCAGTCATGGCATTCTCCGTACCAATGAGTTAGCGCAAAGGTAAATATAGTCACCAGGTTAACAATTCACAGTGCCTGAAACGGTCTATCTTTTGTGCAGCACCTGACGATATAACTTGTTAATGTGATGTGAATCACTATTTCATGGAAATTTACTGCAATCATTTTCATTCATGGTGAGATGTGTCACGTAATTCTGCTTACTGCTTCTGTAAAGTACCTTTTTACTTCTTCTGACTAACCGACCCACAGAGGAGTCACCTATGTCTAAGTCTGATGTTTTTCATCTCGGCCTCACTAAAAACGATTTACAAGGGGCTACGCTGGCTATCGTCCCGGGCGATCCTGAGCGTGTGGAAAAGATCGCCGCGCTGATGGATAAGCCGGTTAAGCTTGCTGCCCATCGTGAATTCACCACCTGGCGCGCTGAGCTGGATGGCAAAGCGGTGATCGTCTGTTCTACCGGTATCGGTGGCCCGTCCACCTCAATTGCTGTTGAAGAGCTGGCGCAGTTGGGCATTCGTACTTTCCTGCGTATCGGGACTACCGGTGCCATTCAGCCGCATATCAACGTTGGCGACGTGCTGGTGACAACCGCTTCCGTGCGTCTGGACGGCGCGAGTCTGCACTTTGCCCCTATGGAATTCCCGGCGGTGGCGGATTTCGAATGCACCACCGCACTGGTTGAAGCCGCGAAATCCGTTGGCGCAACCACCCACGTAGGCGTGACCGCCTCATCTGATACCTTCTACCCAGGCCAGGAACGTTATGACACCTTCTCCGGCCGCGTGGTAAGCCGTTTCAAAGGTTCTATGGAAGAGTGGCAGTCTATGGGCGTAATGAACTACGAAATGGAATCTGCAACCTTGCTGACCATGTGCGCAAGCCAGGGTCTGCGTGCCGGTATGGTGGCGGGCGTTATCGTCAACCGTACCCAGCAGGAGATCCCGAACGCGGAAACCATGAAGCAGACCGAAAGTCATGCTGTGAAAATCGTGGTTGAAGCGGCGCGTCGCCTGATCTAATCCCTTCTTATACGAAAAAAGGCCGACCCGTTCGGCCTTTTTTTTGCGTAGCGCCTCGCAGGAAAACCCTTTCAAACTGGACGTTTATACAGCACAATTCTATTTTGTGCAGGTAATACGTTGATGCAGGGGGCATTGTGGATATCTCAATCCTGATTTATGCAGTGATTGCGCTGGTGGGCGTGGGGGCAGGCTGGCTGATTTCCAGCTACCAGCACGCGCAACAAAAGGCCGATCAGCTGGCCGAGCGCGAAGAGATAGTCGCCGATTTAAGCGCAGCAAAACAGCAGGTTGCGCTGAGCGAACACTGGCGTGACGAATGCGAACTGCTCAACAACGAGCTGCGCAATCTTCGCGATATCAACACCTCGCTGGAGGCCGATCTCCGCGAAGTGACTACCCGCCTCGAATCCACCCAGCTGCATGCGGAAGATAAAATCCGCCAGATGATGAACAGCGAGCAACGCCTCAGCGAGCAGTTCGAGAACCTCGCGAACCGCATTTTTGAACACAGCAACCGCCGCGTAGACGAACAAAACCGCCAAAGCCTGAATAGCCTGCTAACGCCCCTGCGTGAACAGCTGGACGGCTTTCGTCGTCAAGTACAGGACAGCTTTGGCCAGGAGGCTCGCGAGCGGCACACGCTGGCGCATGAAATTCGCAATCTTCAGCAGCTGAATGCGCAAATGGCGCAGGAAGCGGTCAACCTGACCCGTGCGCTGAAGGGCGATAACAAAACCCAGGGCAACTGGGGGGAAGTGGTGCTGACCCGCGTGCTGGAGGCCTCTGGCCTGCGGGAAGGGTATGAATACGAAACGCAGGTGAGTATCGAGAACGATGCCCGCTCGCGTATGCAGCCTGATGTGATTGTGCGGCTGCCGCAGGGCAAAGATGTGGTGATAGACGCCAAAATGACGCTGGTGGCTTATGAGCGCTATTTCAATGCGGAAGATGACTACACCCGCGAATCGGCGTTGCAGGAGCACATCGCCTCCGTGCGTAACCACATTCGTCTGCTGGGCAGAAAAGACTACCAGCAGTTACCCGGCCTGCGCTCGCTGGATTACGTCCTGATGTTTATTCCGGTTGAACCCGCGTTCTTGCTGGCGCTCGACAGACAGCCTGAACTGATTACCGAAGCCCTAAAAAATAACATTATGCTGGTGAGCCCCACCACGCTGCTGGTGGCATTGCGCACCATTGCCAACCTGTGGCGCTATGAACATCAGAGCCGCAATGCGCAGCAGATTGCCGATCGCGCCAGCAAGCTTTACGACAAAATGCGCCTTTTTGTGGATGATATGTCCTCGGTCGGGCAAAGCCTTGACCGCGCCCAGGATAACTATCGCCAGGCGATGAAAAAACTCTCTTCCGGGCGTGGCAACTTACTGGCGCAGGCCGAAGCGTTTCGTTCCCTGGGTGTGGAGGTGAAGCGCGAGATTAATCCGGAATTAGTTGAGCAGGCCACCGCCCAGGATGAAGAGTTTCGCCTGCGCGAAGGCGCTGGCGAACAAAAGACAAACAGTGAAGACAATACGTTAGCGACAGATTTAACGTCAGACGAGCGTCCGGCACGTTTCTTTCGCGAAGGTTGAAACGTAGGGCAAACGCGCCCAATCTGTTACACTTCACGAACATTTTACTGATAAGCAGGCTCTGAGATGGTTGACGATTCACAAGACACGACGCACTTTGGCTTTCAGACTGTCGCCAAAGCGCAGAAAGCTGATATGGTGGCCCACGTATTTCATTCCGTGGCGGCGAAGTACGATGTGATGAATGACTTGATGTCGTTCGGCATTCATCGCTTGTGGAAGCGCTTCACCATCGACTGTAGCGGTGTGCGTCGTGGACAAACGGTACTGGATTTAGCCGGCGGTACAGGCGATTTGACAGCAAAATTCTCCCGTCTGGTGGGCGAAACCGGTCGCGTTGTTCTGGCAGATATTAACGACTCAATGCTCAAAATGGGACGTGAGAAGCTGCGTAACATCGGCGTGGTAGGTAATGTCGAGTATGTGCAGGCGAACGCCGAAGCGCTGCCTTTCCCGGATAATACCTTTGACTGCATCACTATCTCCTTCGGCCTGCGTAACGTCACCGATAAAGAAAAAGCGCTGCGCTCCATGTACCGCGTGCTAAAGCCGGGTGGACGCCTGCTGGTGCTCGAATTCTCCAAACCGATTCTTGAGCCGTTAAGCAAAGCTTACGACGCATACTCATTCCATGTGCTGCCGCGCATTGGTGAGCTGGTGGCAAACGACGCGGAAAGCTACCGGTACCTGGCGGAATCTATCCGTATGCACCCGGATCAGGACACCTTAAAGGCCATGATGCAGGATGCGGAATTCGAGAACGTTGAGTATTTCAACATGACGGCAGGTGTCGTCGCGCTGCATCGCGGTTATAAGTTCTGAGTGGAGGTTTCCCGTGCCCTTTAAACCCTTAGTCACCGCAGGCATCGAGAATGTCCTGAATGCCTTTCTTTACCGCGCACCGGCGCTAAAAGCCTCACGTCAGCGGCTTAACGGCAAGGTGCTGCGTGTTGTTCTGAAAGAGTTCTCGACGTCGCTTGTGCTGGTTTTCAGTGAACGCCAGCTTGACGTTCTGGGTGAGTGGGAAGGTGAAGCCGACTGCTCCGTGATTACGCACATGAGCGTGCTGCCAAAATTACGTGACCGTCAGCAGCTTACGACGCTTATCCGCAGCGGTGAGCTGGAAGTGGAAGGCGACATTCAGGTCGTACAGAATTTCGTTGCGCTCAGCGATCTGGCCGAGTTTGATCCGGCAGAGCTGCTTGCGCCTTTCATTGGCGACATTGCTGCCGAAGGGATCGGTAAAGCCATTCATGGCGGTACGGCTTTCCTTCGCAAGAGTCTGCAACGGCAGCAACGCTATGCGGCGGAAGTGCTGACTGAAGAGTGGCGTATGGCCCCTGGCGCGCTTGAAGTTGCATGGTTTGCGGAAGAGACCGCAGCGGTTGAACGCGCGGTGGATGCCTTAACCAAACGGCTGGAAAAACTGGAGGGCAAATGACGCCTGGTGAAATTCGGCGCCTCTATTTTATCGTCCACACCTTTTTGAGTTACGGGCTCGACGAGCTTATCCCCAAAATGCGTATCACGCTGCTGCTTCGCATCTGGCGGCGGATGTTGTTCTGGATGCCTAATCGCCATAAAGATCAGCCGCTGGGTGAACGTCTTCGCCTGGCGCTCCAGGAGCTGGGCCCGGTATGGATTAAGTTCGGGCAAATGCTCTCGACTCGCCGCGATCTTTTCCCGCCGCAGATTGCCGATGAACTGGCACTGCTGCAGGACCGCGTTGCACCGTTTGACGGTGTGAGAGCGAAAAAACAGATCGAAGAGGCGATGGGCAATATTCCTGTCGAGACCTGGTTTGACGATTTCGAAATAGAACCTCTTGCTTCAGCCTCTATCGCCCAGGTGCATACAGCACGTCTGAAAGAGAATGGCAAAGAGGTGGTTATCAAAGTGATCCGCCCGGACATCCTGCCGGTAATCCGAGCGGACATGAAGCTTATCTATCGGCTTGCACGCTGGGTTCCGCGCCTGCTCCCCGACGGACGCCGTCTGCGCCCAATGGAAGTTGTGCGGGAGTATGAAAAAACGCTAATTGATGAATTAAACCTGCTGCGTGAATCGGCAAATGCCATCCAGCTGCGCCGGAACTTTGAAAACAGCCCGATGCTCTATGTGCCGGAAGTGTATTCGGACTACTGCAGCCAGAACATGATGGTAATGGAGCGAATTTACGGTATTCCGGTCTCGGATGTGGCAGCCCTGGAAAAGCAGGGAACCAACATGAAGCTGCTGGCCGAGCGTGGTGTACAGGTCTTCTTTACCCAGGTATTCCGCGACAGCTTTTTCCACGCGGACATGCATCCGGGGAATATCTTCGTCAGTTATGAGCACCCGGAAGACCCGAAATATATTGGTATTGACTGCGGTATTGTGGGCTCGCTGAACAAAGAAGATAAGCGCTATCTCGCTGAAAACTTCATCGCCTTCTTTAACCGTGATTACCGCAAGGTGGCCGAGCTGCACGTTGATTCTGGCTGGGTTCCGCCGGACACCAACGTCGAAGAGTTTGAGTTTGCTATCCGTACCGTCTGCGAGCCGATTTTTGAAAAGCCGCTGGCAGAAATTTCCTTCGGACACGTATTGCTGAACCTGTTTAACACGGCACGCCGCTTCAACATGGAAGTGCAGCCACAGTTAGTTTTACTTCAGAAAACATTACTTTACGTTGAAGGTGTAGGTCGACAGCTCTATCCTCAGTTAGACTTATGGAAGACTGCGAAACCTTTCCTTGAATCCTGGATTAAGGATCAGGTGGGCATTCCGGCGCTGGTGCGCTCTATTAAAGAGAAAGGCCCGTTCTGGATAGAAAAAATGCCTGATATTCCTGAACTGATTTACGACAGTTTGCGTCAGAGCAAGAACCTTCAGCACAGCATGGATAAAATCGCCCGCGAGCTTCAGTCCAGCCGTGTTCGACAGGGGCAGTCGCGCTATCTCTTTGGCATTGGAGCAACGCTGCTGCTGAGTGGTACGCTGTTGCTGATTACTCGCCCTGACTGGCAGATGATGCCCGCCTGGCTGATGGCTGGCGGTGTTGTGGTCTGGCTCGCCGGCTGGAGAAAAACGCGCTGATTTTGCGTCGCTATCGACGGGTCGCCTACGTATAATGCGACCTGACTCATTAATCATCTATCCCTGAGGTACATGTATGGGTGGTATCAGTATCTGGCAATTGTTGATCATTGCCGTCATCGTCGTGCTGCTGTTTGGCACGAAAAAGCTCGGTTCTATCGGCTCCGATCTGGGCGCGTCTATCAAAGGCTTCAAGAAAGCGATGAGCGATGATGAGAGCAAGCAGGATAAAACCAGCCAGGATGCTGACTTTACTGCTAAATCCATCTCCGACAAGCAGGAAGAGGCGAAAAAAGAAGACGCTAAACGCCACGATAAAGAGCAGGTGTAATTCGTGTTCGACATTGGTTTTAGTGAGCTGCTGCTGGTCTTTGTGATTGGCCTGATAGTGTTAGGACCCCAGCGTCTGCCGGTGGCGGTGAAAACCGTTGTGGGCTGGGTACGCGCGCTGAGATCGCTGGCTTCGACCGTACAAAATGAGCTGGCGCAGGAACTTAAGCTGCAGGAGTTTCAGGAAAGCCTGAAAAAGGTGGAAAAGGCGAGCATGGATAACCTGACGCCTGAACTGAAAGCCTCAATGGATGAACTGCGTGAAGCGGCAGAATCCATGAAGCGCTCCTACAGCGTCAACGATCCTGAAAAGGCGAGCGATGAAGCCAACACCATCCACAACCCGGTGGTGAAGGACAGCGAAGCGCAGCGCGAGGGCGTTACGCCTGCCAGCGCGGAGCATCAGGCTACCGCGCCTGAACAAACGCCGCAGGAATCTGAACCGAAAAAACAGACGCAGCCGGAAGCACCGGTGGTAAAAGCGGCTGACGTTAAGCCTGCCGCGCCTGTTTCCGAATCATCCCCCTCGTCGAGTGATAAAGCGTAAACATGGCAGTAGATGATACCCAACCGCTGATTACGCACCTCATAGAGCTGCGTAAGCGCCTGTTAAACTGCATTATCGCGGTTTTCCTCATTTTCTTATGCCTGGTCTATTTCGCCAACGATATCTACCAGGTTGTCTCTGCACCGCTGATCAAGCAGATGCCGCTGGGGGCAACGATGATCGCAACCGACGTTGCATCACCGTTCTTTACCCCTATTAAGCTCACCTTCTGGGTATCGCTGATTGCCTCTGCGCCGGTCATTCTTTATCAGGTCTGGGCGTTTGTGGCGCCAGCGCTGTACAAGCATGAACGCAAGCTGGTTATCCCGCTGCTGGTATCCAGCTCGCTGCTGTTCTATATCGGCATGGCGTTCGCCTACTTTGTTGTCTTCCCGCTGGCCTTTGGCTTCCTGACGCATACCGCGCCGGAAGGGGTTCAGGTGTCGACGGATATCGCCAGTTACCTCAGCTTTGTGATGGCGCTGTTTATGGCGTTCGGCGTGGCATTCGAAGTGCCGGTAGCCATTGTGCTGCTTTGCTGGGTAGGGGTGACTACCCCTGATGACCTGCGTAAGAAGCGCCCGTATATCCTGGTCGGCGCGTTTGTGGTTGGCATGCTGCTCACACCACCTGACGTCTTCTCACAAACGCTGCTGGCAATACCGATGTATTGTCTGTTTGAAGTCGGCGTATTCTTCTCGCGTTTCTACGTGGGAAAAGGGCGTCGGTCGGATGACGAAGACGATACGTCGGAAAAGACCACTGAAGAGTAAAACCAGCCGCCCGTCAGGGCGGTTGTGCTATGGGGAATCGCATGTTTGATATCGGACTCAACCTGACCAGCTCGCAGTTTGCGAAAGACTGCGATGAGGTCGTCGCGCGTGCTTTTGCCGCCGGGGTGAAAGGGCTGCTCCTGACGGGAACCAACCTGCAAGAAAGCGAGCAGGCGCAGCAGCTTGCTCAGCGCTATGATCGCTGCTGGTCAACCGCTGGCGTGCATCCTCATGACAGCAGCCAGTGGACGCCGCAGAGCGCTGAAATCATACACAGGCTGGCGAAAACCCCTGAAGTCGTGGCCATTGGCGAATGTGGTCTCGATTTCAACCGTAACTTTTCCACACCAGCCGAACAGGAAAACGCCTTCACCGCCCAGCTCGCCCTGGCGGCGGAGCTTGGAATGCCTGTGTTTATGCACTGCCGTGACGCGCATGAGCGCTTCCTCGCCTTACTGGAACCCTGGCTCGATAAACTGCCCGGTGCGGTACTGCACTGCTTTACCGGTTCACGGCAGGAGGCGCTGGATTGTCTGGAACGCGGGTTATATCTGGGCATTACCGGCTGGGTTTGCGATGAACGTCGCGGGCTTGAGCTTCGCGAGCTGTTGCCGGTGATCCCGGCGGACCGCTTGCTTGTTGAAACCGACGCACCTTATCTGCTGCCGCGAGATATGCAACCCAAACCGGCTTCTCGACGTAACGAACCGGCCTATCTGGGGCATATTCTTGAGAGCGTAGCGCGCTGGCGCGGAGAAGACCCGCACTGGTTGTGCGCACAGACGGATGACAACGTGCGTCGCCTGTTCGGGATAGACGTTTAAACTTTGCGGAAGTCGGTGTTTTTCACGCTCTGCAATACCTGTTTATTCAGCAGGTTGAGCAGCAGCATGGAGCGTGCTTCACCGTCAGGCTCGGCGAAAATCGCCTGTAAGCCCTCGAAAGCCCCTTCAGTGATGACGACGCTGTCGCCTGCGTAGGGGGTTTCCGGATCGGTGATGCCTTCAGGTTGCTGGTACACCGAAAGCTGATGAATCACCGTTGACGGGACCGTTGCCGGGTGAGCGCCAAAACGCACAAAGTGGCTGACACCGCGTGTGGCGCTGATGGTCGTGGTGTGAATCACTTCCGGGTCGAACTCAACGAACAGATAGTTCGGGAATAATGGCTCACTGACGGTCGTGCGCTTCCCGCGCTGCATTTTTTCAAGCGTGATCACGGGTGTCAGGCAATTTACAGACTGACGTTCAAGATGTTCCTGCGCGCGCTGAAGTTGCCCGCGTTTGCAATACAGTAAATACCAGGCCTGCATAATCACTCTTTCCCTTAGTTCGGGGCGCAAGCATATCAAAACCCTGGCGGGATCGCTAAGTTGATTATAATGGGGGAAAAGGGAACAGAATGCATAAGTTCACGCTAATTTAACAAAATTACAGCATCAAGCAGGCTTACGCCGTATAATGAAGCGCTTACAGAGAGGCCATGACTAACTGCATGAAATACCACGATCTCCGCGACTTCCTGACGCTGCTGGAAAAGCAGGGCGAACTCAAACGCATTACACTTCCTGTTGATCCTTATCTGGAAATGACAGAAATTGCTGACCGCACCCTGCGTGCCGGTGGCCCCGCTTTACTGTTTGAAAACCCAAAAGGGTATTCGATGCCGGTGCTGTGCAACCTGTTTGGTACACCGCGCCGTGTGGCGTTGGGGATGGGACAGGAGGACGTCACGGCGCTGCGCGAAGTGGGTAAACTGCTGGCGTTTCTGAAAGAGCCAGAACCACCGAAAGGTTTCCGCGATCTGTTCGATAAACTGCCGCAGTTTAAGCAGGTGCTAAACATGCCAACCAAACGTCTGCGCGGCGCACCGTGTCAGCAGAAAGTGCTGGAAGGCGATGCGGTGGATCTGACAAAAATTCCTGTCATGCAATGCTGGCCTGAAGATGCTGCGCCGCTTATTACCTGGGGGCTCACCGTCACACGTGGCCCGCACAAAGAGCGACAAAATCTGGGTATTTACCGCCAGCAGCTGATTGGCAAGAATAAGCTCATCATGCGCTGGTTGTCACATCGTGGCGGCGCCCTGGATTTCCAGGAGTGGTGTGCTGAACACCCGGGCGAGCGTTTCCCGGTTTCCGTTGCGTTAGGCGCCGATCCGGCCACGATTCTGGGGGCGGTAACGCCAGTGCCGGATACGCTGTCCGAATATGCCTTTGCAGGCCTGCTGCGCGGAACCAAAACCGAAGTCGTGAAGTGTATTTCTAATGACCTTGAAGTTCCTGCCAGCGCGGAGATCGTTCTGGAAGGTTACCTTGAGCAGGGCGAAATGGCACCGGAAGGGCCATACGGTGACCACACCGGCTATTACAACGAAGTTGATAACTTCCCGGTGTTTACCGTCACGCACATCACCCAGCGTGAAGATGCGATTTACCACTCCACCTATACCGGACGTCCACCGGATGAACCGGCGGTACTGGGAGTGGCACTGAACGAAGTGTTTGTGCCGATCCTGCAAAAGCAGTTCCCGGAAATTGTTGATTTTTACCTGCCGCCGGAAGGGTGTTCGTATCGCCTGGCGGTGGTGACGATGAAGAAGCAATATCCTGGTCACGCTAAACGCGTGATGATGGGCGTATGGTCTTTCCTGCGCCAGTTTATGTATACCAAATTTGTTATTGTCTGCGATGATGATGTTAACGCCCGCGACTGGAATGACGTTATCTGGGCCATTACTACGCGAATGGATCCGGCGCGCGATACGGTGTTAGTCGAAAACACGCCGATAGATTATCTGGATTTTGCCTCGCCGGTCTCCGGCCTTGGCTCAAAAATGGGACTGGATGCCACAAACAAATGGCCCGGCGAAACCGAGCGTGAATGGGGTCGACCGATCAAAAAAGATCCTGCCGTGACCGCGCGCATTGACGCGATCTGGGATGAACTGGCCATAATGAATAACGGTAAACCTGAAACAGGCCGTTAAGCCCTATAGACTTCACGACAGAGAGAGCGAATGACAACCTTAAGCTGTAAAGTGACCTCGGTAGATGCTATCACCGACACCGTATATCGCGTCCGTTTAGTACCTGAAGCGGCATTCTCTTTCCGCGCCGGTCAGTACTTGATGGTCGTGATGGATGAGCGTGATAAGCGTCCCTTCTCTATGGCTTCTACGCCAGCAGAGCAGGAATTTATTGAGCTTCATATTGGTGCGTCTGAGCTTAACCTGTATGCGATGGCCGTCATGGACCGCATTCTGAAAGAACGTGAAATCGTGGTGGATATTCCTCACGGTGATGCCTGGCTGCGTGAAGATGAAGACCGTCCGCTGATCCTGATTGCGGGGGGAACAGGTTTCTCTTACGTGCGCTCTATCCTGCTGACGGCCCTGGCGCGTAACCCGGATCGCGATATCACCATCTACTGGGGCGGCCGCGAAGAGAAACATCTCTACGACCTGTCTGAACTGGAAGCATTAAGCGTCAATCATCCACACCTGCGCATTGAGCCGGTGGTGGAGCAGCCTGAAGAGGGCTGGCGTGGGCGCAGCGGTACGGTGCTGACGGCGGTGCTGCAGGATCACGGCACGCTGGCGGGACATGATATCTATATTGCTGGCCGTTTTGAGATGGCGAAAATTGCCCGTGACCTGTTCTGCAACGAACGTGACGCGCGTGAAGACCGTCTCTTCGGCGATGCGTTCGCGTTCATTTAAATAAAAAACCCGCCCCTGACAGGCGGGAAGAACGGCAACTAAACTTTATCTCTTCGCCACTGGCGCCATAACTGCGTTGGCTGCGCGTGCTCATCCGAATCACTTACTTCCGTAAGCGCATCGGGCTCCGCTCGCGTGCCGCCGTGTTCTGGCGACACTGGCTGTAAGAACCCCTCGAAGATTTACACTCGCTCAAATACCGTCGCGATACCCTGACCCAGCCCGATACACATCGTCGCCAGACCAAACTGAGCGTCTTTGCGTTCCATCAGGTTAATCAGCGTGGTGCTGATGCGTGCCCCGGAACAACCCAGCGGGTGACCGAGGGCGATCGCGCCGCCATTGAGGTTAATCTTGTCGTCTATCTGATCCATCAGGCCCAGATCTTTGATGCACGGCAGGATCTGCGCGGCAAAGGCTTCGTTCATCTCAAACAGATCGATATCACTGGTGGTTAAGCCTGCTTTTTTCAGCGCCAGCTTCGAGGCCGGCACCGGACCGTAACCCATAATGGACGGATCGCAACCCACCACCGCCATCGAACGCACCCGGGCACGAGGCGTCAGGCCTAACTCGCGGGCTCGGCTTTCACTCATCACCAGCATCGCGGCGGCCCCGTCAGATAGGGCCGATGAGGTGCCTGCTGTTACCGTACCGGTGACCGGGTCAAACGCCGGGCGCAGCGTAGAAAGGGTTTCTACAGTGGTTTCCGGGCGAATCACTTCATCGTAGCTGAACTGCTTCAAAACGCCGTCAGCATCGTGACCACCGGTTGGGATGATCTCATGCTTAAATGCGCCGGACTGCGTTGCGGCCCAGGCGCGTGCGTGGGAGCGCGCGGCAAAGGTATCCTGCATTTCGCGGCTGATGCCGTGGAGGCGGGAAAGCATCTCAGCGGTCAGGCCCATCATTCCCGCCGCTTTCGCCACGTTACGGCTCATACCCGGGTGGAAATCAACCCCGTGGCTCATCGGCACGTGGCCCATGTGCTCCACGCCGCCGACCAGACAGGCCTGCGCATCACCGGTCATGATCATGCGTGCCGCGTCGTGCAGCGCCTGCATTGACGAACCACACAGACGGTTAACGGTCACCGCCGGAACTGAATGCGGGATCTCCGCCAGCAGCGAAGCGTTACGGGCGATGTTAAAGCCCTGTTCGAGGGTTTGCTGTACACAGCCCCAGTAAATATCGTCGAGCGCAGCGGGATCCAGTGCCGGGTTACGCGCCAGCAGGCTACGCATCAGGTGTGCGGAGAGGTCTTCCGCGCGCACATTACGGAATGCACCGCCTTTTGAACGGCCCATCGGGGTGCGAATCGCATCAACAATGACAACCTTTTCCATTGTGACTCCTTAAGCCGTTTTCAGCTCGCCAACCGGACGGGCTGGCTCAACTGCTGGGTAATAGGGTTCGTTATGGCGCGCTTTGTTACGCAGACCTTCCGGCACGTCATACAGCGGGCCGAGGTGCTGGTACTGCTGAGCCATATCGAGATAACGGGCGCTGCCGAGCGTATCCAGCCAGCGGAACGCGCCGCCGTGGAACGGAGGGAAGCCGAGGCCGTACACCAGTGCCATATCCGCTTCTGCCGGGCTGGCGATAATGCCTTCTTCCAGGCAACGCACCACTTCGTTGATCATTGGAATCATCATTCGGGCGATGATTTCATCGTCGGTGAAGTCACGTTTCGGCTGGCTGACGTCGGCCAGCAGGCCATCCACCGCCGCGTCTTCTTCTTTCTTCGGTTTGCCTTTGCTGTCTTCTTTATAACGCCAGAAGCCCAGGCCGTTTTTCTGACCAAAGCGGCTGGCGTCAAACAGGGCGTCAATCGCGTCGCGATAATCTTTCTGCATGCGCTGCGGGAAGCCTGCCGCCATCACCGCCTGGGCGTGGTGTGCGGTGTCAATGCCGACCACATCCAGCAGATACGCCGGACCCATCGGCCAGCCGAACTGTTTTTCCATCACTTTGTCGACTTTGCGGAAATCCGCACCGTCGCGCAGGAGCTGGCTGAAACCGGCAAAGTACGGGAACAGCACGCGGTTGACGAAGAAGCCCGGACAGTCGTTGACCACGATTGGGGTTTTGCCCATTTTGCTGGCCCATGCCACGACTTTGGCGATCGTTTCGTCAGAGGTTTTTTCCCCACGGATCACTTCGACAAGCGGCATACGGTGCACAGGGTTAAAGAAGTGCATACCGCAGAAGTTTTCCGGGCGCTTCAGAACGCCTGCCAGTTCGCTAATCGGGATGGTGGAGGTGTTTGAGGCCAGTACGGTATCAGGACGAACCTTCTCTTCGGTTTCCGCCAGCACCGCTTTTTTGACTTTCGGGTTCTCAACGACCGCTTCAACGACCACATCCACACGGTCGAAACCGCTATAGTCCAGGGTCGGGTGGATTGTCGAGATCACCCCTGAGAGTTTCAGACCGTCAATTTTGCCGCGTTCCAGCTGTTTATTCAGCAGCTTGGCCGCTTCGGTCATGCCCAGCGTCAGGGATTTCTCGCTGATGTCTTTCATCACCACAGGCACGCCTTTCCAGGCCGACTGATAAGCGATGCCGCCGCCCATAATGCCTGCACCGAGTACCGCCGCATGTTTTGGCGTCTCAACATTTTTGGTCAGCTGTTTCGCCTTACCTTTCACGAATTGATCGTTCAGGAAGATGCCCACCAGTGCGCGAGCTTCATTAGTGTGCGCCAGCGGAACAAAGCTTTGGTTTTCCAGTTTCAGCGCTTCATCACGGCCAAAGCGGGCCGCGGCTTCAATCGTTTTAACGGCGGTAATGGGCGCGGGGTAGTGTTTGCCTGCCGTCTGCATCACCATCCCTTTGGCGATGGTGAAGCTCATGGCGGCTTCAATTTTGCTGAGTTTCAACGGTTCCAGCTTCGGCTGACGTTTGGCTTTCCAGTCGAGGTCACCATTAATGGCCTGGTGCAGAATGGCGAGGGAGCCTTCAATCAGTTTTTCTGGTTTAACCACACCGTCCACCAGGCCTATTTTCTGCGCCTGTTCCGCCCCGACATCTTTACCGGCGGCGATGATCTCCAGGGCGCTATCGGCACCCAGCATGCGTGGCATACGTACGGAACCGCCAAAGCCTGGCATGATGCCCAGCTTTGTTTCCGGCAGGCCGATGCGCAGGTCTGGCGTGGCCAGACGATAGTCGGTTGCCAGCACGCACTCGCAGCCGCCGCCCAGCGCGTAGCCGTTAACGGCGGAGACTGTCGGAACAGGCAGATCTTCCAGACGATTAAAGACGCTGTTGGCAAAGTGCAGCCACTGGCTCAGCTGTTCTTCCGGGACCTGGAACAGTGAAAGGAATTCGGTGATATCTGCACCGACAATAAAAGCCGCTTTGTTTGAGCGCAGCAGCAGCCCTTTTAATTCAGATTGTTTTTCAAGCACATCCAGCGCCTGGCCAAGACTGGCCACCGTCGCGGTATCAAGCTTGTTGACTGAGCCGGGGGCATCGAACACCAGTTCGGCAATGCCATCTTCCAGCCAGTTGAGGTACAGGGTGTCGCCTTTGTAGAGCATGTCAGTCTCCTGAATCCAGCAAGTGGATCTGGTCATACCAGATGAGACGGAGTGTGGGATTTATGTTAATAAAATGCAAATTTCTCATTAAGAAATTGCTGCATTGATCACGGTCGGTGGAAATCACGCAGTCGGAGTCAGGTGTGCTAAGATGCGATGACTTGAGCTCAGAAAAATGAAAGGAAGAAAGATGGACTCACTGGCTTCGCTTTATAAAAATCATATCGTTACCCTACAGGAACGTACCCGTGATGTACTGGCGCGCTTTAAGCTGGATGCGCTGTTAATCCACTCCGGAGAGCTGATTAACACCTTCCTGGATGACCATGCGTATCCGTTTAAGGTCAACCCGCAGTTCAAAGCCTGGGTGCCGGTCACGCAGGTCCCAAATTGCTGGTTGCTGGTGGACGGGGTGAACAAGCCGAAACTGTGGTTCTATCTGCCTGTCGATTACTGGCACAACGTTGAGCCGCTGCCGACCAGCTTCTGGACGGAAGAAGTGGACGTTATCGCTTTACCAAAAGCCGATGGCATTGGCAGCCTCCTGCCAGCCGGGCGCGGCAATATTGCTTATATTGGCCCGGTTCCTGAGCGTGCGCTCGGTCTGGATATTCCGGCGGATAAACTCAATCCGAAAGGGGTTCTGGATTATCTGCACTACTATCGCGCTTATAAGACCGACTACGAACTTTACTGCATGCGTGAAGCGCAAAAAACGGCGGTAAACGGTCACCGTGCCGCCCATGAAGCGTTCCAGTCTGGCATGAGCGAGTTCGATATTAACCAGGCGTATCTGACCGCCACCGGCCACCGTGACACTGATGTCCCTTACAGCAACATCGTCGCGCTGAATGAGCATGCGTCCGTTCTGCACTACACCAGGCTCGATCACCAGGTGCCATCCGAGATGCGCAGCTTCCTGTTGGACGCCGGGGCAGAGTACAACGGCTATGCGGCCGACCTGACCCGCACCTGGGCGGCAAATGCGGATACCGATTTTGCACAGCTGATTAAAGACGTTAACGATGAGCAACTGGCGCTTATTGGCACCATGAAAGCGGGAACCAGCTATGTGGATTACCACATCCAGTTCCATCAGCGCATCGCTAAACTGCTGCGTAAGCACCAGATCGTGAAAGACATGAGCGAAGAGGCGATGGTGGAAAACGATCTGACCGGGCCGTTCATGCCGCACGGTATTGGTCACCCGCTGGGTCTGCAGGTTCATGATGTTGCCGGTTTTATGCAGGACGATACCGGTACGCACCTGGCCGCGCCGTCTAAATATCCTTACCTGCGCTGCACGCGTATTCTTGAGCCGCGTATGGTGCTGACCATCGAGCCGGGTATCTACTTTATCGAATCGCTGTTAGCGCCATGGCGTGAAGGCCCGTTCAGCAAGCACTTCAACTGGGACAAAATTGAAGCGCTGAAACCGTTTGGCGGTATTCGTATCGAAGATAACGTGGTGATCCACGAAAACGGTACTGAGAATATGACGCGAGACCTGAAGCTGGCCTGATGGATAGCTGGCTGATACCGGCTGAACCGGTCACCTTTGTTGAGGAAATTAAGAAGAGCCGATTCATTACGCTGCTGGCACATACCGACGGCGTTGAGGCGGCAAAAGCGTTTGTTGAGTCCGTTCGCGCGCAGCACCCTGACGCACGTCACCATTGCGTGGCGTGGGTGGCAGGGCCGCCGAACGATTCACAACAGCTGGGGTTTTCCGATGACGGTGAACCGGCAGGCACAGCCGGTAAACCCATGCTCTCCCAGTTGATGGGCAGCGGCGTGGGTGAAATCACCGCCGTGGTCGTTCGCTACTACGGCGGTATCTTATTAGGCACGGGTGGACTGGTTAAAGCGTATGGCGGTGGGGTTCAGCAGGCACTGAATATGCTGATTACCACCCGCAAAACGCCGCTCACCGAATATACTTTATTGTGCGATTACGGCCAGTTATCCGGCATTGAGGCATTGCTAAAGCAGTTTAACGGCGTCATCGCGCACAGTGACTATCAGGCAATGGTGCAACTGCGCGTGGCGCTTCCTCAGGCGGAACTGGCTGCTTTTTCAGCAAAGCTGGCGGATTTTAGTCGCGGTTCGTTGCAATTGCTGCCGATTGAAGAATAATCCCCACCTCACTTTTTTGAATACCAAAGGAAGCGGCAGAGATGCATTTTCGTGCCATTACCCGAATCGTTGGACTGCTGGTCATACTTTTTTCCGGGACGATGATTCTCCCAGGACTGGTAGCGCTTATCTACCGGGACGGCGCGGGGCGGGCATTTACCCAGACCTTCTTTGTCGCGCTGGCGATTGGCTCTCTGCTGTGGTGGCCAAACCGTCGTCAAAAGGGTGAGCTGAAATCTCGCGAAGGGTTTCTGATTGTTGTTCTGTTCTGGACAGTGCTGGGAAGCGTGGGTGCGCTACCCTTTATCTTCTCTGAGCAGCCTAATCTGACCGTCACGGATGCGTTTTTTGAATCGTTCTCGGGTTTAACGACGACCGGGGCGACCACGCTGGTCGGGCTGGATTCCTTACCGCATGCCATTCTCTTTTATCGCCAGATGCTGCAATGGTTCGGGGGGATGGGGATCATCGTCCTGGCAGTGGCCATCCTGCCTATTCTCGGCGTCGGGGGGATGCAGCTCTACCGTGCGGAAATGCCGGGCCCACTGAAAGATAACAAGATGCGCCCGCGCATAGCCGAGACGGCGAAAACCCTATGGCTTATCTATGTCTTACTGACGGTCGCCTGTGCGTTAGCGTTATGGTTTGCCGGGATGCCTGCATTCGACGCTATCGGGCACAGCTTTGCGACGATCGCCATCGGCGGGTTCTCGACCCACGATGCCAGCGTGGGCTACTTCGACAGCCCCACCATTAACACGATCATTGCCATCTTCCTGCTGATTTCCGGCTGTAACTACGGTCTGCACTTCTCCTTACTCAGCGGGCGTAGCCTGAAGGTGTACTGGCGTGACCCGGAGTTTCGCATGTTCATTGGTGTCCAGCTTACGCTGGTCATCATCTGTACCGTGGTGTTGTGGTTCCACGATGTCTATAACTCCGCGTTGACCACGTTAAATCAGGCGTTCTTCCAGGTGGTGTCGATGGCAACCACCGCCGGTTTTACAACGGACAGTATTGCACGCTGGCCGCTGTTCCTGCCGGTACTGCTGCTGTGTTCTGCGTTCATCGGGGGTTGTGCGGGGTCGACGGGCGGTGGCCTGAAGGTGATTCGTATTCTGCTGTTGTTTAAGCAGGGGAACCGTGAACTTAAACGTCTGGTCCACCCGAACGCGGTTTACAGCATCAAACTGGGTAACCGTGCCCTGCCGGAACGTATTCTTGAAGCGGTGTGGGGGTTCTTCTCGGCCTATGCGCTGGTCTTCATCGTCAGTATGCTGGCGATTATCGCGACGGGGGTGGATGATTTCTCTGCCTTTGCTTCCGTCGTAGCAACGTTGAATAACCTCGGGCCTGGCCTGGGAGTAGTGGCGGATAACTTTGCCAGTATGAACCCGGTCGCGAAATGGATCCTCATCGCCAACATGCTGTTTGGTCGTCTGGAGGTCTTTACGCTGCTGGTGCTGTTCACCCCAACATTCTGGCGCGAGTAAGGAGTCGTCGGTGAAAACACTTATTCTTTTCTCTACGCGGGATGGGCAAACGCGTGAGATTGCCTCATATCTGGCTTCAGAATTAAAAGAGCTGGGGATTTACTCTGATGTGGTGAACCTGAACCGCACGGAGCAGATAGCCTGGCAGGATTACGACCGTGTGGTTATTGGCGCGTCTATTCGTTACGGGCATTTCCATCCGGCGCTGGATCGTTTTGTGAAAAAGCATACGGCAGTGCTCAATAAACTGCCCGGGGCTTTTTACTCGGTCAATCTGGTGGCGCGTAAACCTGAGAAACGTACGCCGCAGACCAACAGCTATACGCGCAAGTTTCTGTTGAGCTCTCCGTGGCAGCCGGACATCAGCGCCGTCTTTGCCGGCGCGCTGCGTTATCCGCGCTATCGCTGGTATGACCGCTTTATGATTCGCCTCATTATGAAGATGACCGGCGGCGAAACCGATACGCGCAAAGAGGTGGTGTATACCGACTGGTCGCAGGTCGCCAGTTTTGCGCGGGAGATCGCACATTTATCAGGCGATTCGCGGCTTAAATAGGCGTGAAGTTTGAAAAGTGAGCGAACGAAAAGTTTTTTGTATTTTGTGCTTGTCACTTCAGAATAACTCCCTATAATGCGCCTCCACTGACACGGAACAACGGCACACACGCCGCCGGGTCAGCAGAGATAAGCGAAAATAAATGCTTGACTCTGAAGCGGGAAAGCGTAATATGCACACCCCGCGCCGCAGCGAAAACGAAGCGGCACTGCTCTTTAACAATTTATCAGACAATCTGTGTGGGCACTCAAAGTGACATGGATTCTTAACGTCCTCGGACGAAAAATGAATACCAAGTCTCTGAGTGAACATACGTAATTCATTACGAAGTTTA
>NZ_MWPY01000021.1:0-512 GCF_002148625.1 Enterobacter sp. J49 | reverse complement strand
ATGGATACCGTGATCTTTTTGACTTGCTCGCTTTTTTTACCGTGTTCAGCGTAAGGGCTGACATACTCGCCGTTCCACTCAGCCATGGGACACCTTAACTTTGTCAGAATACTTACAAAATTCTAAAAACCGGCCAATTATGCCCGATCTTCACTGTTCTCACTAAATAAATGTCAATTTTACGCGACCAGGGTCACTGAATGCCCCGCCTCGGCCAGGCATTGCGGCTTAACATCTTATCGTCATGTCATATCGGCATAATTTTAGCGGGTATTGTGCCATTGCTCAATCTATACGCAGAGAAGTTTAGATGTCCAGATGTATTGACGTCTATCAATCCTGCGATTACTCTTTAGGCCTCATTCACCGAACCGAGAGCCGAGCGAGCCCATGACGCGTAAACCAGCCACGATTGCCGTACGCAGCGGCCTGAACGACGACGAACAGTACGGCTGCGTTGTCCCGCCGATTCATCTGTCCAGCACCTATAACTTTACCGACTTCAACCAACC
>NZ_MWPY01000020.1:0-251647 GCF_002148625.1 Enterobacter sp. J49 | reverse complement strand
TAGGGCCGTCAGTCGCAGCAACAACCAGGATCGCGCCGTCCATCTGCGCAGCACCGGTGATCATGTTTTTAACATAGTCGGCGTGGCCTGGGCAGTCTACGTGTGCGTAGTGGCGAGTCGGGGTGTCGTACTCAACGTGAGAGGTGTTGATGGTGATACCACGAGCTTTTTCTTCTGGTGCGTTATCGATCTGGTCGAATGCACGAGCAGAACCACCGTAGGTTTTAGCCAGAACGGTAGTGATTGCAGCGGTCAGCGTTGTTTTACCATGGTCAACGTGGCCGATAGTACCGACGTTAACGTGCGGTTTTGTACGTTCAAACTTTTCTTTAGACATCGATTGTCCCTCTAAGACACGGATAAATCGGTGATATCACCACATCAACCAGGCGAAATGCCTGAATTGTTGAATACAGTAAAATTGAAACAGAGAGAAACGGGAAGGAGAAGTGAAGTGGTGCTGATACCCAGAGTCGAACTGGGGACCTCACCCTTACCAAGGGTGCGCTCTACCAACTGAGCCATATCAGCACGTATTGGAGCGGGCAGCGGGAATCGAACCCGCATCATCAGCTTGGAAGGCTGAGGTAATAGCCATTATACGATGCCCGCATCCTGAAACTCGGCTACCCAGTTCTTTCTGTAACAAAAAAAGAGATTTCTCTCTTTTTAGGTTCGAGCTGATTCAATTTTCAAACCAGCTCCGGCGGCTTAACGCTGCCAGAAAGTGGTGGTGGGGGAAGGATTCGAACCTTCGAAGTCTGTGACGGCAGATTTACAGTCTGCTCCCTTTGGCCGCTCGGGAACCCCACCGGACTTGATGGTGCCGACTACCGGAATCGAACTGGTGACCTACTGATTACAAGTCAGTTGCTCTACCTACTGAGCTAAGTCGGCATCAAGTAGCGCGCATTCTATGGAGACATGCGCAGTCATGCAACTAAAAAATTGCATAAAACGTTCTTTCGCTCACATTTTATTCGAAACCAGGGTTAACCGCTGTAAATTCATCCACTCAAGGTCAAAAATTCAACATCGGCGCCCGATTTACACCACATATACCGTATCGTGATGGCTCCCGCGTAAAGCATCGCTTCCCCATATTTTTTCTTATTATTCCTGTCATCTGGTGTTAACCTCCTGCCCATTGTCCAAAATTAACTATGTTGAGCCCGGACGCGCTGTGTTGTGCTGGCTCACTGAAGCATGCTTATGAGCAAAAAAGAGCAAACGTTAATGACACCTTATCTTCAGTTTAACCGTAGCCAGTGGGCTGCACTGCGTGACTCCGTCCCGATGACGCTGACGGAAGGCGAAATCGCACGGTTAAAGGGGATAAACGAAGATCTGTCGCTGGAAGAAGTGGCAGAAATCTATTTACCACTCTCGCGCTTGCTTAACTTCTATATCAGCTCCAACCTGCGCCGTCAGGCGGTGCTGGAGCAGTTCCTCGGGACGAACGGCCAACGCATTCCTTATATCATCAGCATTGCAGGCAGCGTGGCCGTCGGTAAAAGCACCACCGCACGTGTATTGCAGGCGTTACTGAGCCGCTGGCCAGAACACCGCAGCGTGGAGCTCATCACCACTGACGGTTTCCTGCACCCGAATGAGGTGTTAAAGGAACGCGGGCTTATGAAGAAGAAGGGCTTCCCGCTCTCTTATGATATGCACCGTCTGGTGAAATTTGTCTCTGACCTGAAATCGGGCGCGCCTAACGTCACTGCTCCGGTCTATTCGCACCTGATCTACGATCGCATCCCGGGTGGAGACAAAACGGTGGTTCAGCCGGATATCCTGATCCTCGAAGGGTTAAACGTCCTGCAAAGCGGGATGGATTATCCTCACGATCCCCATCATGTGTTTGTCTCTGACTTCGTCGATTTCTCTATTTATGTCGATGCGCCGGAAGACCTGCTGCAGAACTGGTATATCAACCGCTTCCTGAAGTTCCGTGAAGGCGCGTTCACCGATCCTGACTCCTATTTCCACCACTACGCCCAGCTTTCTGAAGAAGAAGCCATTAATGTGGCGAGAGGGCTGTGGAATGAGATCAACTACGTGAACCTGAAAGAGAACATCCTGCCCACCCGTGAGCGCGCCAGCCTGATCCTCACCAAGAGTGAGAAACACGCAGTTGACCAGATCCGTCTGCGCAAGTAATCACGCAGACATAAAAAAACCGGCTTAGCGCCGGTTTTTTTATTGATGGATTACGCCATCGGCTTTTCGCCATTCTCATCCTGATCGACCGCGAAGCAGGCAACCAGCTGACCGCCATAATCCTTAAGCTGTGGCTGTAACTGGGTGCACGGGCCAAAGCGGCGACTGCAGCGGGCGTTGAATGCACAGCCTGGAGGCGGATTCAGCGGGCTGGGCAATTCACCCGTCAGCTTGATACGCTCACGACGATCGTCAGGGTTCAGACGCGGGGTCGCAGACAGCAGCGCCTGGGTGTACGGGTGACGAGGATGAGTAAAGATCTGCTCTTTTGTCCCCTTCTCCACGCAGCGCCCCAGATACATCACCATCACTTCGTCGGCAATGTGCTCCACAACCGACAGGTCGTGCGAAATAAACACGTACGACAGCCCCATGTCCTGCTGCAGATCCATCATCAGGTTCAACACCTGCGCACGCACAGAAACGTCGAGGGCAGATACCGGCTCATCGGCGATGACCACGTCAGGGTCGAGCATCAAACCACGCGCAATCGCGATACGCTGGCGCTGGCCGCCAGAGAACATATGCGGATAACGATCGTAATGCTCGGTCTTCAGGCCCACTTTCGCCATCATCGCCAGCGCTTTTTCACGACGCTGCTCTTTGCTCAGATTGCTGTTAATCAGCAGGGGCTCTTCCAGAATCTGTCCCACTTTTTTACGCGGGTTCAACGATCCGTACGGATTCTGGAACACAATCTGGATTTTCTGACGGCGCAGTTTCTGCGCCTGCGGATCGTGCTTGAGCAGGTCCTGTCCCTGATAATAGAGCTCACCGCCAGTGGGGACTTCAATCATCGTCAGCAAACGACCCAACGTCGATTTGCCACAGCCTGACTCACCGACCACCGCCAGCGTTTTGCCGCGTTCAAGGGTAAAGGAGACGCCATCCAGCGCTTTCACCAGGCGTTCAGGCGCAAACAGCCCCTTCTTCACCGGATAGTATTTTTTCAGGTCGATAGCCTGCAACAGCGGTTGTTGCGTGGTGGCCTGTTGCGTACTCATAGTGTTGGCCTCCCGGCATCATCGAGTGGGTAGTGGCATTTCGACTGACGACCGTCAGCAAGCAGATTGAGCTCTGGCTCTTCTGCACGACATTTGTCTGTAGCATACGGACAACGCGGATTAAGCAGGCAGCCCTGCGGTCGGTCATATTTACCCGGTACGACGCCCGGAAGTGATGCCAGGCGTGCTTTGTCCTGGGCAAACTCCGGCAGCGCACGCAAAAGCGCCTGCGTATACGGGTGACGCGGCGCGCGGAAAATATCGTGCGAATGTCCAGTCTCGACCACCTGACCTGCGTACATCACGATAATTTTGTGCGCCGCTTCGGCCACCAGCGCCAGGTCATGCGTAATCAGCACCAGCGCCATGTTCTCTTTCTGCTGCAGTTCCAGCAGCAGCTCGATGATCTGCGCCTGGATAGTCACGTCCAGTGCCGTTGTCGGTTCATCCGCGATCAGCAGTTTTGGCCGACAGGCAATCGCCATGGCGATCATCACACGCTGGCTCATCCCACCGGAGAGCTGGTGCGGGTAAACGTCCAGACGCGATGCCGGGTCAGGGATACCGACCTGATTTAGCAGATCGATCGCACGCTGACGCCGGGTCTTCTTATTTCCGCCCTGGTGCACCTTGATGGCTTCCATAATTTGGAATCCCACGGTGTAACAAGGGTTCAGGCTGGTCATTGGGTCCTGGAAGATCATCGCCACTTCCGCACCAACCAGCTGGCGGCGCTGCTTTTCGGAGATACGCTGCAGGTCCTGACCGTTAAACTCCAGACTTTCGGCCATGACGCGGCCGGGATAATCAATCAGCCCCATGATGGCCAGTGAACTGACCGACTTACCGGAACCCGACTCACCCACAATGCCGACCACTTCGCCCTGATTTACGCTGTAGCTGATGCGGTCCACGGCGCGAAACGGAGTGCCTTCGTCTCCGAAGTGCACCGATAATTTATCTACATTTAATAACGCCATCTCGTGCCTCTTACTGCTTCAGTTTGGGATCAAGTGCATCACGCAGGCCATCACCCATCAGGTTAAATGCCAGCACCGTCAGCAGGATTGCCAGACCCGGGAAGGTCACAACCCACCAGGCGCTTTGGGCGAACTGCAACACATCGGAGAGCATGGTGCCCCACTCCGGTGTTGGCGGCTGCGCACCCATGCCCAGGAAGCCAAGAGCGGCCATATCAAGAATGGCGTTAGAGAAACCGAGCGACGCCTGAACAATCAGCGGCGCCAGGCAGTTCGGGAAGATGTTGACGAACATTTGACGCATCGCGCCAGCCCCCGCCACGCGGGAGGCCGTTACGTAGTCGCGGTTTACTTCCACCAGCACCGCCGCACGTGTGAGTCGCACATAGTGGGGAAGCGCCACGAAGGTTAATGCCAGCGCGGCGTTACTGATCGACGGACCAAAAATCGCCACCAGAACCAGCGCCAACAGCAAGCTGGGCAGCGCCAGCATGATATCGACGATACGCATGATGATGTTATCGATAATGCCGCCGAAGTAGCCGGCAACCAGACCGAGTACGATCCCCATAACCAGCGACAACACGACCACCAGGCAGCCGACCAGCAGCGACAGACGCGCACCGTACATCAGACGCGACAGCACATCGCGGCCCACGTCATCGGTACCCAGCAGGTGCGACAGGCTACCGCCATCCTGCCATGCTGGCGGTGCCAGCAACGCATCACGGAACTGATCCGCCGGGTTATACGGTGCAAGTACGTTGGCAAACACCGCAATCAGGATCATGACAGAGACATAAACCAGCCCCACCACCGCGCCTTTGTTGCGCTTGAAGTAGTGCCAGAATTCCTGCAGCGGCGTCATGGGAACCGGTGCAGTAACCACTTTATTTTCAGAAACGTGTGACATGATGGCCCCTTACTTCTTATGACGAATACGCGGGTTCACCACGCCGTAGAGCAAATCGACCAGCAGGTTGACGAGAATAATCATCGTCGCGACCAGCAATACCCCGCCCTGCACTACCGGATAATCACGGCGTTGCAGTGCGTCAATCAGCCAGCGTCCGAGGCCCGGCCAGGAGAAGATGGTTTCGGTCAGGATCGCCCCCGCCAGCAACGTCCCCACCTGCAGACCAATGACGGTCACCACCGGCAGCATGGCGTTACGCAGGGCGTGAACGATAATGACGCGCATACGCGTCAGACCTTTGGCGCGTGCGGTGCGAATGTAATCCTCACCCAACACTTCCAGCATTGAAGAACGGGTCATACGCACGATAACCGCCAGAGGAATGGTACCGAGCACCATCGCAGGCAGGATCATATGTGCCACCGCATCAATGAAGTTACCCTCTTCGCCCCAGATAGCCGTATCGATCAGCATAAAACCGGTCAGAGGATTCGTATCATCCAGGAAGACCATATCGCTGACGCGTCCGGAGACCGGCGTCAGGTTTAGCTGCACCGAGACCAGCATGATCAGCATCATGCCCCACCAGAAGATAGGCATGGAGTAACCCGTCAGCGCCAGGCCAACAGCCGTATGGTCGAAAATAGAGCCACGTTTCACGGCAGCCAGGACCCCAACAGGGATACCCACCGCAGTGGCGAAAATCATGGCGCAGACACCAAGCTCCAGTGTCGCTTTAAAACGCGGCACGAACTCGTCCCACACCGGAAGACGGCTTTTCAGCGAAATCCCTAAATCACCGTGCAACACGCCCCAGATATAGTTGAGGTATTGCTGCCACAGTGGTTTGTTCAGGCCAAGCTCAGCCAGCAGCTGTGCATGGCGTTCAGGTGAAATACCACGCTCGCCCGCCATAATCATTACCGGGTCGCCGGGGATCATATGGACGAAGGCAAAAGTGAGAAGGGTGATACCGATAAACGTGGGGATAACAAGTCCCAGACGTCGGAGGATGAACTGCAACATAACCCGGATTCTCTCTGATGACGTACAACCAGTTGGCGTGACGTCTGTATTGCTCACAAATGTAAATTCCCTCTCTCTTCAGGAGAGGATTAGGGTGAGGGAATGCATGCACGCCCTCACCCCTGCCCTCTCCGTGAAGGAGAGGGAGAACACCCTACTTATTATTCAACAGAGACGTTTTCGAAGTGGTGTTTGCCCAGTGGATCAACCACGTAGCCCTTCACTTCTTTACGCACTGGTTCGTACACGGTGGAGTGAGCCACAATCAGAGCCGGAGCCTGATCGTGCATCACAACCTGAGCCTGTTTGTACAGCTCGATACGTTTGTTGTGATCGTCGGTCGCACGCGCCGGCTGGATCAGGTCTTCAAACGGCTTATAGCACCAGCGAGAGTAGTTAGAACCGTCTTTCGCAGCAGCACAGCTGAACAGGGTAGCGAAGAAGTTGTCCGGATCCCCATTGTCACCGGTCCAGCCCATCATCACCGCCTGATGCTCACCCGCTTTGGCACGCTTCAGATACTCGCCCCACTCGTAGGTCACAATCTTGGCCTGAACGCCCACTTTAGCCCAGTCAGCCTGAACCATTTCAGCCATACGGCGTGCGTTCGGGTTATACGGACGCTGTACTGGCATCGCCCACAGCTCAACGGTAAAGCCTTTCTCCTGGCCTGCTTCTTTCAGCAGCGCTTTCGCTTTCTCAGGATCGTAGGTGTAGTCTTTAACGTCGTCGTTATAGCCCCACATGGTTGGTGGGATCAGGTTCTTGGCGGCAACACCCGCGCCCTGATAGACCGCTTTAATGATCGCTTCTTTATTCACCGCATAGGTCAGCGCCTGACGGACTTTCACGTCATCAAACGGTTTCTTCTCGGTGTTGAAGGAGAGGTAACCCACGTTCAGACCAGCCTGCTCCAGCAGGTTGATGTTTTTATCCTGCTTCATGCGCGCGATGTCAGCCGGGTTCGGGTATGGCATGACCTGGCATTCATTTTTCTGCAGTTTTGCGTAACGCACAGAAGCATCAGGCGTGATGGAGAAGACCAGACGGTCGATCTGCGGCTTGGTGCCCCAGAAGCCCGGGAAGGCTTTATACAAAATACGGGAATCTTTCTGGTACTGCAGAAGCTGGAACGGACCGGTACCGATTGGGTTCAGGTCCACTTTCTCCGGGGTGCCGGCTTTCAGCATGTTGTCCGCGTACTCTTTAGACAGAATAGAGGCGAAGTCCATAGCCAGGTCAGCCAGGAATGGTGCTTCCGGACGCGTCAGCACGAACTGAACGGTTTTATCGTCCACTTTTTTCACTTCAGCGATCAGGTCCTGCAGGCCCATGCCTTCGAAGTATTCATAGCTGCCGCCAGACACTTTGTGATACGGGTTCTGAGCGTTTTTCTGACGGTCGAAGGAGAACACAACGTCATCGGCGTTAAAATCGCGCGTTGGTTTGAATTCTTTATTGTCCTGCCACTTCACACCCTGGCGCAGGTGGAAGGTATAGGTCTTACCGTCTTCGCTGACGTCCCACTTCTCCGCCAGACCTGGGATCACTTCCGTGGTACCGGTTTTGAATTCAACCAGACGGTTATAGATAGGCACAGAGCTTGCGTCGTAAGTCGTACCAGAGGTAAAGAGCTGTGGGTTAAAGCCTTCCGGCGAGCCTTCAGAACAGTAAACCAGGGTTTTTGCCTGTACGCTTGCTGCCACGGTCATAGCCACCAGGCTCAGACCAAGCTTCAGCATCCCTGACTTCTTCAAGGAAATACTCATTATTCTGCTCCAATGTGATGTTTTGCTTTGTTGTGTTACGCCGCCAGACCTTTATTTATTTTTTACCCGGTCCGGTCGGTGATGCCCGAAGGCGTTTAAGGGATGGAGAATCCTTTCAGAAGAGCGTTTGAGTTGCAGCGCAGATCGTCCCTGAAATGCCCCTCATGCCCTACAATCTGTCAACAGAATGTGAAAACGTCAATACAGGTGACGGGGATTTACGCTGAGTGTGAGAAACCGCAAACAAAGATTAAAAAAACTATGTATGCCAGTTTTCAGCAGGGAAATTTATGCTACTCGCTATGTTGCAGCACAATTATCTTCATATTTCGCAACAATCAGTGATTAACTTTTATTCAGATCGGGTAAATTTTCTTGCAGAACGGTGATTATCTGAGCACTAAATACCGCGAACGTTAAAACGCACAGCGAAAAATGCTGAGGTTATCCATAAGCAACGCGAAAAAAGATCAATCTATATATAAAAAAATACAATGGATTATGTCACAAAATCGTTAACAGACAGGAAGAAGGCGGGATAAGGGGCGTTTTGGTGAATCAGGATGAGTAAGCTGCTAATGCAAAAAGGGCTAACCTTGCGGTTAGCCCTTCTTTAAATGTGGTCGGCGAGAGAGGATTCGAACCTCCGACCCACTGGTCCCAAACCAGTTGCGCTACCAAGCTGCGCTACTCGCCGAATGCGGAGCGCATCTTACTGCTGAGGTGCGCCCCCGTCAATCCCTTAAATTAAAAAAGCCCTTCAACTGGCGATATTCTCGCCAGACGCGTTACTGCGCGGCTTTCGCCTTGCTATCAGGGAGTTTGCACCAGTTGTTATTTTCGTTGATACCGCCGTCAGGAGAGGTATAACCCAGGCAACCCAAAATGGTGTCGTACAGCTCAACATGACGACGCGGCACCTTCATGTCTGCCTCTTTTTTCAGGTGGGCAAACATCTTCGCTTTCTCCGGGTCTTCGAGGTACTTGTCCGACATCCACATGATCATCGGTACACGGAATTGCTCAGGCGGTGCCAGCTTGCGCGGCGTACCGTGCAAATGCTCTTTCTCGTTGATTGACTCTCCGTGGTCAGCAGCATAAATAACAATCGCTTTCTTATCACGAAGCTGGTCAATCACCCGGCTCAGGAACGTATCCACATACAGAACCGAGTTATCATAGGCATTGATCAGTTCCTGCTTGCTGCAGTCTTTATTGATACCTACACACTCCGGCTGCCACTTCGCAAAATCACGCGTGTAACGCTGGTAATAGCTGTAATGGGAGCCTTTAGTATGCAGGATAACCAGATGTTTACCCTGCGGATGGCTCTTCAGGGACTGTGACATCTCCTCAAGGAGCAACATGTCATCCACGTTCTTGCCGCGGTTACGTGGTTCGGCGCCAATCTGCTCGCGATACGAGATGTTGTCCGCCAGCGTGTTGGTGTAGAACCACATCTCACTTTGCATCGCGAATAAATCGGAGCTGAAACCGAGCTGCTTCAGTACCGCAAATACGTTCTGCTCTTTCAGGGTACGCTGTGGGTTATCACTGGCACCGCCTTCACGAACAAACATACAACGCAGCGAGAGCTTGGTTGCGGTATCGCAAGAATACCCCCGGTAAGCCACCAGGTTCTTTTCCTGCGCCAGTTTTGGCGTGGTATCCCGGTCATAACCGAGGATGCCCATATGATCCCAGCGCGTCGTTTCACCAATAACAAAGACAACATAGGTATCATCGAGTTGGTTACCCGGCGCTTCGTAACTGAATTTTTTCATTGGGTTGATGAGCGATTTCACATCACTTGATTCATCCGCCTGCGCCCAGGCATAAAGACCCAGCGCTGAAATCCAGTTGGAGGGCAGGTAGGAGTTTGCTACCACGCCGCCATAGCTTGGCATATCCACGCCCGTTGCTTTTTCGATTCGTTTTTGCTGTTTTTCCATCAAGCGGATGGGTGCCCATACCAGCAAGGCCGCCAGCACAACGACGGCGATATTCCTGATTCGCTGCCCACGGGTGCGAAGCTGGCGCAGCAACGTATAGCGGCAGGTATTACTCCAGATAAAGAAGAGCGGGATCAGGCAGGTTAATACCGTCCAGACGATAAACCCTTTTCCAACCACCTCTTTCGAGAGGTCGATATCCGTTGTCATTACCGACGCGACGATGCCGTAGCCAATAACGACATTCATAAAGGTCATGTAATAACTGGCAGCGGCGGAAATAATTACCACCAGTGAGGCCAAAATTTGCCAGGTGCGTCGGCCGAAGAGTGAGAGCAGGCGTAACAGGAAGAATGTGGCGAGAACGGAACCGAACACTTCAATTGCGGCAAAAATTCCATTTCTTACGGTGAGATGTTCTAAATAACCTTCCACTCTTCTGAACAACACCGCGCCATTCAGAAATAAACCGATATAGACAGCCAGCATCAGACACAATCTTTGCTGGGTAAGAGACCTAATGTATTTCATGCAAACAACCCTGGGGAAAGGGGTATAGAGACCCGCTT
Organism: Enterobacter sp. J49; assembly: GCF_002148625.1. NCBI lineage: Bacteria > Pseudomonadati > Pseudomonadota > Gammaproteobacteria > Enterobacterales > Enterobacteriaceae > Enterobacter > Enterobacter sp. J49. Next base: position 241,208 of record NZ_MWPY01000020.1, on the reverse strand, counting down.
AATCTCGATGAGAAAGCAGACAGAGTAAGTAAGTGCGTAAGAAACCGTTATCAGAAACGTCTACAAGCGCGTTAAGTAGACCACAGCGGGAGAGAAAAGTGGCAGCAGAGAATGTGATCGGTGCATTTTTTTACAAAATAACACGACCAGGCATACTTTGGACGACCATAAAAAAGAGGCCGTAAAGGCCTCTTAGCGATAAATCAGGCATGCACTTCGTTAAAGACTTCACGCTGCGGCTGGCGAATAGTGGTCGACAAGGCCAGCGAGATTATCAGCAAAGCAAATATCACGCAGAAGGTCACATAGAACCCACCGAACAGCGAGGCGATTAACGAGCCGCAGATACTGCCGATGCCAAAGCCCAGATAGATAACGCCGTAGTTTTTCGCCAGATTGTTCAGGCCGAAGAACTCACTGACCAGCGACGGGAAGACGGTAATCGTGCCGCCGAAATTAAAGGCCACACAGGCAATTGCGGCGAAGAACGTGGCTTCGTTCAGTGGGGCAAACAACAGCGCCGCCATCCCCACCAGCGAGACAACCTGCCCGATGGTAATCACGCGGATACGGGCAATTTTGTCAGACAGAATCCCGAGCACCAGACGGCCAGAGAGGTTGGCAATGGAGATGACGGTGACCGCATTCGCCGCTGTTGCCGCATCCAGTTTCACCATTCCCTGAGCAATATCTTTCGCCACCCCAATCACATACAGACCGCTCATGCAGGCTGTCAGAAACATGACCGCCAGCATCCAGTACTGTGGTTGACGCATAGACTGCGCGAGGGTGAAATCATTCTCCACCACACCGTTAACGGTTTTCACTTCCTGCTGCGGCGCATCTTTCATCAGCGTGGCGCCGAACAGGATCATGACCAGAACGATAGCGCCCCAGATCATGAACGTTTTTTCGAGCCCCACGGAAGCAAGCAGGTGGGAATCAATAAATTTAAAACCGAGGCTCCCCAGGCCATAGGACCCGATGGCAAACGCAGAGATTAAACCTTTACGTTCCGGGAACCACTTGACACAGTTTGACAGAGTCAGCAGATAACCTGCACCGTCGGCAAGTCCCACCAGCACCCCGGCGCTCAGCCACAGCATCATCAGGCTGCTGGAATGCGCCGTCAGGAAAAAGCCCACGCCCAGCAGGATACCGGATGCCATCGTCACCCGCTTCACGCCGAATCGCTCCTGCAATTTTCCCGCGACGGAAGATGAAAGTGCCAGCCCGAGGCTCAGCAAGCCGAAGGAGAACGCCACCTGGCTGACCGGTGCACCAAGCTTATCGGAAAGTGCACTGTTAAACAGGCTCCAGGTATAGACCGACCCCAGCGCAAACTGGGTCACGATGGTGCCAAAAAGCGTTAGCCAGCGCGTACGGTTGTAAGTTGATGTGTTCATGGCAGTTGTCCTGCAAGAGAAAGTAAGGGAATTCGCTGAGGACAACGATAAACAAAACCTTAATATGCCTGGGGTAAAACGGCATGAAATGCAGGAGGAATGGAATGAAATGCCATAAATCGGGAATGAATGACCTTGCCGGGGAATGAAGCGACAGCGTGTTAGTGACTGCTATCGCTACAACCCCCACGGCTATTGTATTGAGGATGTTATCGGCACGTTTAAAAAAGTAACAACCTTAAAAATTAGCGCTCACGCCAAGGGTGTACATAAACTCCTCACCCGTGGTGGTGTATTCCCCTTGTGCTAACGACGCATAGGCCGCCATATGCGTGTTAAACGGAATATCCGTTCCGACGGTTACATCCATCCAGTTGCCGCTTTGTGCCGGTGCCGGCGTCTGTGGCATCCCAAACTGGGATTTCCACTGGTTTTCACCAAACTGCTGGTTATAGCTTATCTGCGCCCACGGGCGAAGCTCGCCGTACTGTGTATCCACGCGCCAGCCGAGCGTGCTGACGCTGGCATGCCAGAGTGGGTCGGTAAGCCCCTGCGTCGTCGCGCTGTCACCAAATTCGTTGATCATCATCGGTGCCGTGCCGTCATAACGCCACGCCATCACCGGACCGGTCGTGATACGCCCTGACACCGGAATGTTCCAGCCCACGCTCATGGCCCCTGCCAGCGTGGAACCCGATGGTAAACTCAGCGCAAGTCCGGGGGCATTTTGTGAGGACTGAATCCGCTCGGCGAGAATATCCTCATAACGCGGTTGGTGATCCGCATCCCATGTATAGCGTTCCGCCGTATTACTTTGGGCGTCTGAAACGATATATTCCTGTTGCCAGGCAAATGCTGTATTACAAAAAAACAGACAGGCTGAAATCCCCGCCAGGCCAGAAACAGCATGGCGACCACTGATTTTTTTTATCATCATCAAAGCGACTCCAGAGAGAGCCGAATTCGGCGATATTTGTCATTGTTTAGGAAGAGTTTTGCGGGCATATGGCCCTGTATTAACTATTGTCTTTATAGTAGACACGTCAAGCCTGACAGAATGAAAATTTTGCGATAACCGTTTCATTAAGGGAGATAACCGATGCAGCGTTGCGGTTGGGTAAGCCAGGATCAGCTTTATATCGACTATCACGATCGGGAATGGGGCGTACCGGAGACAGAAGGGAAAAAGCTTTTTGAGATGATCTGCCTGGAAGGTCAACAGGCGGGCTTGTCATGGATTACGGTGCTTAAGAAACGGGAAAACTACCGTAATGCCTTCCATCAGTTCGATCCGGTCGCCGTCGCTGCCATGACCGAGGACGATGTGGAACGGCTGGTCCAGGATGCAGGCATCATCCGCCATCGCGGTAAGATCCAGGCCATCATTGGTAACGCGCGCGCTTATCTGGCGATGGAGCAAAACGGAGAACCGTTCTCAGAATTTGTCTGGACGTTTGTGAACAACACGCCGCAAATTACCCAGGCCGCCACGCTCGCGGAAATCCCGGCCTCCACCCCGGCGTCGGATGCGCTCTCTAAAGCGCTAAAAAAACGCGGCTTTAAATTTGTCGGCTCCACCATCTGTTACGCCTTTATGCAGGCCTGTGGCCTGGTCAACGACCACGTTACCGGCTGCGTCTGTCATCCAGGGAGGCACCATGATCCGCAAATGGGAAAGTGATAATGCCGGGCCACTCCTGAGTCTGTGGCTTGAAAGCACCACGGAGGCGCACCCGTTTATCAGCGCAAGCTACTGGAAAGAGAACGAAGGTATGGTGCGGGATGTTTACCTGCCCGCCGCCGAAACCTGGGTATGGGAAGAGGATGGAATGCCGCGCGGCTTTATCAGCGTCATGCAGTCCCAGTTTGTGGGCGCGCTGTTTGTTTCAACTGACTTTATTGGTCGGGGGATTGGGCGTGCGCTGCTGCACCATGTTCAACAGCGCTTCCCGTATTTAAGCCTGGAGGTCTACCAGAAAAATGTCCGGGCGGTGAATTTCTATCATGCACAGGGTTTTCGCATTGAAGACAGCGCCTGGCAGGATGACACTCAGCACCCAACGTGGATCATGAGCTGGCAGGCGGATCAAACGCCGTGAGCGTAAGCTCGGGTCCCTGATATTTCTCGACCCAGGCCAGCGCCGTGTTCCCCGCGCAGCCATTCCCCAGCTTCGAGCTGGGGAGATCTTTGGTCAGAACGTTTACTGCACCGTTTTTACAAATACCGCCTTCGCTCGGCTCCAGGTCTGGCCATGCCCCCTGGTGAATGCAGATAACGCCAGGTTTAATCCCGTCGCTCACTACCGCCCCTGCCAGCACCTGGCCACGCTGATTCCAGACGCGAACCACGTCACCGTCAACGATCCCACGCGCGCGCGCATCTGCGCTGTTCAGGGTCACGGGCTCTCGCCCGGCAACCGCATACCGCTCGCGCAGTGATGAATAGTTAAGCTGGCTGTGCAGGCGATGGGCAGGATGGGCCGATAACACCTGCAGCTGTTCCGGCTGGGCATTACCGTGCCACTCGTCCGGCTCAAGCCACGTTGGATGCGCCGGACAGTCGGCATACTTAAATTGGGCGATACGCTCGCTGTAGATCACAATCTTCCCGCTCTCGGTTTTCAGCGGATGGTTCTCCGGGTCGCGGCGGAAATCGGCGAAGCGAACAAACTGCGCATTCTGTTCGCTCTCCGGCATCTCAATAATCTGGTTCGCTTCCCAGAACTGCGCAAATGGCGGCAGCGTCACGCCCTGCGGGGCCCCGCGCTGACCGGCAATCTGGTAGAACGTCTCCAGCCACTGCAAATCCGTTTTGCCCTCGGTAAAACGCTCGCGCCCCCCCGTTTCCCACAACTCGCTCAGCTCAGCAAACACCTCAAAATCATCACGCGCCTCATCACGCGGTGCCACGACGCGCTTCATCGGTACCATATGCTGATTGCTGTAGTCACCGGTCATGGTGAGGTCGTTACGCTCAAACGAGGTGGTCGCCGGCAGCACAATATCGGCATGTTTGGCTGAGGCGGTCCAGAAGCATTCTGAGATAACCACCAGTTCTGGCTTCTGCCAGGCGCGGATCAGGCGATTCGTGTCCTGGTGATGAGTAAAGTTCGCGCCGCCGGCCCACCAGACAAACCGGATATCCGGGAAGTGGCGATCCAGACCGTTATGCTGATAAAACCCGCCCGGGTTTTCCAGGGCTTCAACAATGCGCGCCACCGGGATTTTATCCACGGCATCCACACCGCCCTGAACCGAGCCCTGCAGAGAAGCCAGCACTGCCGCTTTGCGGGTCGGGTTGCCGCCATTGGCGAAGTGATAAGAGAGACCAAACCCACCGCCCGGCGTACCAATCTGCCCAAGCATCGCGGCCAGCGTCACGAGCATCCAGTGTTTCTGCTCACCGAACTGCTGGCGCTGCATCCCCCATCCGGACATTAACATCGTGGTGTTTTGGTGGAATAACGCCGCCAGTTCACGCAGTTTGGCCGCAGGAACCCCACAAATCTCTGCCGCCCACTCTGCCGTTTTGGCCATACCGTCTGTATTGCCCGTCAGATAGTCGGCGAAGTTGTCAAAACCGGTGGTACAGCGTGCGAGGAACCCGGTATCGTGCCAGCCGTTCTCCACCAGCGTATGGGCAATGCCCAGCATCATCGCCACGTCGGTGCCCATATGCGGGGCAATCCACTCGGCGCTGTCGCCGAAGAAGTCCATGGTTTCAGAGCGCATCGGGTCAATGCAGATAATGCGCTTGCCGCTTTTACGCAGCGCATCGAAATACGGGATCCCCTGCTCGTCACTGGCATTCCACGCGATTTTCAGGGTGTTGAGCGGGTTGGCGCTCCACAGCACCACCACATCGGTGTGCTCCAGCACCAGCGGCCAGCTGGTCTGCTGCTGATACACTTCGTTACCGCCCACCACGTAGGGCATGATCGCCTGCGCTGCGCCGGTGGAGTAATCCCCAAGATGCCCGGTATACCCCCCGGCCAGACTCATATAGCGCTGAAGTAACGTTGAAGCCTTATGCAGCACGCCGTTTGACCGCCAGCCGTAAGATCCGGCAAAAATGGACGACGGGCCATACGTGTCGCGGATACGTTTGTGCTGCGCATGGATCAGCGCCAGCGCGTCATCCCAGCTCACCCGGACAAACTCATCCTGACCACGAATACCCTGCGGCTTGTCTGGCGAAGCCAGAAATCCTTTACGCACCATCGGCCAGCGCACGCGCGTTTTGCTGTGCACCTGATCGCGAACGACGGTCTGTAAAGAGTTGGGATGTTGCGTTGGCAATGCCCCGCGAGACGACAGAACATTTTCGCCATCGGTTTCGACCAGCATCGGCCCCCAGTGGGCGGCGGTCAGAATCGTTTTTGTTGAGGTGCTCAAGCGTGCGCTCCTGGTTGCGTGCAGGTTTTACGGCCTTCTTAGTGAGGCAGTTTATGGTTTGTCACAAATTTCAGAGTTATACCCGGAATTTTCTCCGTATCTGGACGTCATAATCAACTGCCACGCGCGTCGTGGCAAAGAATAAAAAGGATTAAGGAAATAAGATGAAAAAACGCGTATTCGTTATTGCCGCTCTGGTGAGCGGTGCACTGGCTGTTTCTGGCTGCACAACAAACCCTTACACCGGTGAAAGCGAAGCAGGTAAATCCGGCATCGGTGCGGGTCTCGGCTCGCTGGTAGGGGCCGGTGTGGGCGCACTCTCCTCCTCCAAGAAAGACCGCGGCAAAGGCGCGTTAATTGGCGCAGCGGCAGGTGCAGCCCTGGGCGGCGGCGTGGGTTATTACATGGATGTGCAGGAAGCAAAACTGCGCGACAAAATGAAAGGTACCGGCGTGAGCGTGACGCGCAGCGGCGATAACATCATCCTGAATATGCCAAACAACGTCACCTTCGACAGCAGCAGCGCAACGCTGAAACCAGCGGGGGCGAATACCCTGACCGGCGTGGCAATGGTGCTGAAAGAGTACAACAAGACCGCGGTGAATGTGATCGGTTATACCGACAGCACCGGCAGCCAGGATCTGAATATGCGCCTGTCTCAGCAGCGTGCCGATTCTGTGGCCAGCTCGCTGATCACGCAGGGCGTTGCAGCAAACCGCATCCGCACCAGCGGCATGGGCCCTGCAAACCCTATCGCCAGCAACAGCACGGCGGAAGGCAAAGCACAGAACCGTCGCGTTGAGATTACCTTAAGCCCAATTCAGTAAGGGCTGCCCCCCTCTTCCAGGGGGAGAGGGGGATAAGGGTGTCATGCCGCCACATCGGCATGAACCGCTTGCCATCGCTAATTTTCCCGCTAAGGTGTTCTCACTCACTTCAGGGAATTCAGCGATGAGCAAACCAACACGGGCCACAATCAGCGACGTGGCGAAAGCCGCCAAAACCGGTAAAACCAGCATTTCACGCTACCTCAACGGCGAGAAACACCTGCTGTCCGATGCGCTGCTCGCTCGTATTGAACAAGCTATTGCCGATCTCGACTACCGCCCGAGCCTTATGGCGCGCGGACTCAAACGGGGTCGTACCCGTCTTATCGGGCTTATCATCGCCGATATCACCAACCCCTACTCCGTCAACGTATTGAGCGGAATTGAAGCCGCCTGTCGCGAAAAGGGCTTTACGCCGCTGGTCTGTAACACCAACAACGAAGTCGATCAGGAGCTGCATTACCTGGATCTGCTGCGCAGCTATCAGGTCGAAGGGATTGTGGTGAATGCCGTGGGCATGCGTGAAGAGGGCTTAAACCGCCTGCAGCAATCCTCCCTGCCGATGGTTCTCATCGACCGCAAAATTCCGGAATTCGCCTGCGATGTCGTCGGGCTGGATAACACTCAGGCGGCGACAACCGCCACTGAGCATCTGATTGAACAGGGCTTTGAAGCCATCCTGTTTCTGAGCGAACCTCTGGGCATGGTCAACACCCGTCGTGAGCGACTGAGCGCGTTTCGTGCCACGCTGGAGCGTTACCCCGGCGTGATTGCCGAGAATGCCGAAACGCCCCTCCACGAAGCCGATCAGCTCGACAATACCCTGCGGCAGTTCCACACCCGCCATCGCGGAATGCGTAAAGCCGTTATTTCTGCCAACGGGGCGCTGACCCTGCAGGTCGCCCGCTCGCTTAAGCGCATCGGCCTGCACTGGGGAAGCGATATCGGTCTGCTGGGGTTCGATGAACTCGAGTGGGCAGAACTGGCTGGCGTCGGGATCACCACCCTCAAACAACCCACCTGGCAGATTGGCTATGCCGCTGTTGAACAAGTGGTTCGTCGTATTGAAGGCACCAGCGATGCCGTTCGCGAGCAGGTATTTTCCGGCGAGTTGATTGTTCGCGGCTCCACCGCCCGTTAATTTTCCCTTGTGATACCGATCATAAATTCAACATCCTGACCTTTTCTTTGGAACCGGTTCCATCTAGCGTAATAGTATTGATGTATTGCGATGGAGTCCGACGATGGGCAGAAAAATCATGGTGGTCACCGCCGCGTATGGCGCGGAACAGGTGCGACAGGCAGGTGGTCAACGGGCAATGCTGCCCGTCATTGCGGGCGCGGGTGCCGACGGCGTCGAGATCCGCCGCGAGCTGTTCAACAGCGAAGAGCTGCTGGCGCTGCCCGCGCTGGGTGAATCCATTGAGTTGCTGGGCCTGCTGGCATGCTACTCCGCCCCTGCGGCCCTGTTTATGCCCGATGGCACCCTCAACCCTGACCTGCCCCGTTATCTCAGCGAAGCCAGTACCCTGAATGCGCTGTGGCTCAAGGTCTCGCTGGGTCATTTCAGCGACACCCAGCCGCTTCACGCCCTGCGTGCCCTGCTCGATGAAAGCGGTATGGCCCTGGTGGTGGAAAACGACCAGACCGACTGCGGCCAGCTTGCGCCGATGCAGCGCTTCAAAGCCGCCTGCCGGGACATGGCGCTGCCCGTCACGCTGACGTTCGACATGGGCAACTGGCTGTGGGTGGGCGACTCCCCGGAAGAAGCCGCGCGCCATCTGGCCTCCGCAGTGAGCTATATCCACGTTAAAGCCGCCGTGCCGCATAAAGAAAATTTCCGCGCCGTGGCGCCGGATCGGGCCGATGCGCGCTGGCTGGATCTGCTTTGTCAGCTGCCCGCCGATGCCCCGCGTGGTATCGAGTTCCCGCTGGAAGGGGCGGATTTAACCGCCGTCACCCGTCATTACGTAAACCTGCTGCGTGAGGAGTAAACCATGCACAAGACGCTGGATGTGATCACTATCGGCGAAGCCATGGCAATGTTTGTCGCCACCGAAACGGGCGACCTGAGTACGGTGGAGCACTTTATCAAACGCGTGGCGGGGGCTGAGCTGAACGTCGCGACCGGCCTGGCGCGCCTGGGTCTGAACGTCGGCTGGGTCAGCCGCGTGGGTGATGACAGCTTTGGCCATTTCGTTCTCGATTCGCTGAAAAAAGAGGGCATTGATGCTTCCGGCGTCACCCTCGATGGACGCTTCCCGACCGGTTTCCAGCTTAAATCGAAAGTCGAAAATGGAACCGATCCCATTGTGGAGTATTTCCGTAAAGGGTCTGCGGCGAGCCACCTCTCAGTCGAGGATTACCACGCCCACTATTTCGCCTCTGCACGCCATCTGCATCTGAGCGGCGTGGCGGCTGCGCTTTCTGCCAGCTCGTATGCATTACTGGATCATGCCGCAACCACCATGAAGGCTCAGGGGAAAACGATCTCATTCGATCCTAACCTGCGCCCGGTGCTGTGGAAAAGCGAAGCGGAAATGATCGAGAAGCTGAACCGTCTGGCGTTTCAGGCTGACTGGGTTCTGCCGGGCGTGAAAGAAGGCATGATCCTGACCGGTAAAAACACCCCTGAAGGGATTGCCGATTTTTACCTTAACAAAGGGGTAAAAGCGGTGGTGCTGAAAACCGGCGCCGATGGCGCCTGGTTTAAAACGGCTAACGGCGAGCAAGGCGCAGTCGCGGCCGTGAAGGTCGATAACGTGGTTGATACCGTCGGCGCTGGCGATGGTTTTGCCGTGGGGGTCATTAGTGCCCTGCTGGAAGGCAAACCGCTGCAGCAGGCCGTCGCCCGGGGCAATAAAATTGGCTCGCTGGCAATCCAGGTGCAGGGCGACAGTGAAGGATTACCGACCCGCGCGCAGCTGAACGAATAAATTCCGTTTCCCTCCCCCTCTCCTCAGGTAGGTCAGGGGGAAACAAAACAAACCACCGTGTACCCTACATACAACGGCGGTACAAACCTCAACAACAGAGGCAAGCCTATGAACAGTTCGACCAATGCAGTAAAACGCTGGTGGTACATCATGCCAATCGTGTTTATCACGTACAGCCTGGCGTACCTTGATCGTGCCAACTTCAGTTTCGCGTCCGCGGCAGGGATCACCGAAGACCTGGGGATCACCAAAGGTATCTCTTCGTTGCTGGGTGCCCTTTTCTTCCTGGGCTACTTCTTCTTCCAGATCCCCGGCGCTATCTATGCGGAGCGTCGCAGCGTCCGCAAATTGATTTTCGTTTGCCTGATCCTTTGGGGTGCCTGCGCCTCACTGACCGGCGTGGTGAATAATATTCCTGCTCTGGCAGCCATTCGCTTTATTCTTGGGGTCGTTGAGGCAGCGGTAATGCCCGCGATGCTGATTTATATCAGCAACTGGTTTACCAAATCCGAACGCTCACGAGCCAATACTTTCCTGATCCTCGGTAACCCGGTCACCGTGCTGTGGATGTCGGTGGTTTCTGGCTACCTGATCCAGTCCTTCGGCTGGCGTGAAATGTTCATTATCGAAGGGGTGCCGGCGGTTATCTGGGCATTCTGCTGGTGGATGCTGGTAAAAGATAAACCTGCGCAGGCGAAATGGCTCTCCGAAGATGAAAAAGCCGCTCTGCAGGCGCAGCTGGATAAAGAACAGCAAGGCCTGAAAGCGGTGCGTAACTACGGTGAAGCATTCCGCTCGCGTAACGTGATTCTGCTCTGCGCCCAGTATTTCACCTGGAGCATTGGCGTGTACGGTTTCGTACTGTGGCTGCCATCGATTCTTCGCAATGCCGGTGAAAACCTTGGCATGGTGGAAGTGGGCTGGCTGTCATCCGTGCCTTACCTCGCAGCAACAATCGCCATGATCATTGCGTCATGGGCATCGGACAAAATGCAGAACCGTAAGCTGTTTGTCTGGCCGCTGCTGCTGATCGCTGCCTTTGCCTTTATTGGTTCCTGGGCCGTCGGCGCGAACCATTTCTGGGTCTCTTACACCCTGCTGGTGATTGCGGGCGCGGCAATGTACGCCCCTTATGGACCGTTCTTTGCGATCATCCCGGAGATGCTGCCGCGTAACGTGGCAGGCGGCGCGATGGCACTGATTAACAGTATGGGGGCGCTGGGCTCGTTCTGCGGCTCCTGGTTTGTGGGTTACCTGAACGGAGCAACCGGCAGCCCGTCCGCATCGTACATATTTATGGGGGTAGCGCTTTTCGCCTCCGTGTGGCTTACTCTGATTGTTAAGCCTGCTAATAATCAACAATTACCTGTCGGCGCACGCCACGCCTGAATCCTTAAAAATCAACGGAGATTAGCATGAAGCCGTCCGTCATTTTGTATAAAGCACTGCCGGAAGATCTGCAGAAACGCCTTGAGGAACACTTCACCGTTACCCAGGTGAAGAACCTCAGCCCGGAAACCGTGGCACAGCACGCCGATGCGTTCGCCAGCGCCGAAGGTTTGCTGGGTTCAAGCGAAAAAGTGGATGTCGCCCTGCTGGAGAAAATGCCGAAGCTTCGTGCTACCTCTACCGTTTCCGTGGGCTATGACAACTTCGACGTGGATGCCCTTAATGCCCGCAAGATCCTGTTGATGCATACGCCACATGCGCTGACGGAGACCGTGGCCGACACGCTGATGGCGCTGGTCCTCAGCACGGCGCGTCGTGTGGTCGAAGTGGCCGATCGCGTTAAAGCTGGCGAATGGACAAAAAGCATTGGTCCGGACTGGTTTGGGGTGGATGTTCATGGCAAAACGCTGGGCATCGTTGGCATGGGCCGTATTGGCCTGGCCCTGGCGCAGCGCGCACATTTTGGTTTTAACATGCCGATTCTGTATAACGCGCGTCGTCATCACAGTGAAGCCGAAGAACGTTTTAACGCCCGCTACTGCGAGCTGGATACGCTGCTGCAGGAAGCCGATTTTGTCTGTCTGATCCTGCCACTGACGGACGAAACCCGTCATCTTATCGGTAAAGAGGCGTTTGAAAAAATGAAGAAAACGGCCATTTTCATCAACGCGGGTCGTGGCCCGGTGGTGGATGAGAAGGCGTTGATTGAGGCTCTGCAACAGGGTGAGATCCACGCTGCCGGTCTTGACGTGTTTGAACAGGAACCGCTGCCGGTGGACTCCCCGTTGCTTTCATTGCCCAACGTGGTGGCCCTGCCCCACATCGGCTCAGCAACCCATGAAACACGCTACAATATGGCTGCAACCGCGGTAGACAACCTGATCGCTGCCCTTAGCGGAAAGGTGGAAATCAATTGCGTTAACCCGCAGGTTCAGCGATAGAAATGAAAAAACCCGCCAGAAGGCGGGTTTTTAAAATTTGTGCTACTGGGTTGGAAGCTTACAGGCTTACAACGTTACCAGCTGCTGGGCCTTTAGCGCCGCTTTCGATGGTGAAGGAAACTTTCTGACCTTCATCCAGAGATTTGTAGCCTTCGTTCTGGATAGCAGAGAAGTGTACGAACACGTCTTTAGAGCCATCGTCAGGAGTGATGAAGCCGAAACCTTTATCAGCGTTGAACCATTTTACCAGACCAGTCATTTTAGCAGACATAGAATTACCTTAATTAACAAATATATTGTGCCTTCCGGCTTGATGGATTGTGTTACAGATTTTTAAGCGATGAAGGAAGGGTCACTACGAAGGGTATCTATGGATAACAATCTGGACTGCTTTACTAAACTGCTTTAGGTCTGTGTAACAAACCGACCTGTATAGTTATACCGATGTGGTAGAAGAATAACAAGCGTTATTTTCGCCCGGAATAAAAAACCCCGCCTGAGGCGGGGTTTTCCGATTTATTCTGTGGCAGCGACCGCTGCACTCCACGCCTGACTAAAGGCCTGGTGCTGGGAGGCCAGTGGCCCAATCAGCGCATTATACTGGCTTGCCTGCTGCGAGGTCGGGAACTGAATACCGTTGGCCACAAAGCTCACCTGAGTGCCCTGCTGGGAGATGAAGTCCCCCACCTGAACCAGCTGCTGCGTGAAAATTTGCGCGGCTGGGATCAGCGGTTGCATCGCTTCAGAAGGTTTCGACACTACTTTCTCATACACTTTGTCGAAGACCGGTTTGAGATCGTCGCCCTGCTTCAGCGCGGAACGTGACGCGTCCGCCTGCATTTTCGCATTCTGCAGCTGTTGGCTCAGCACGCCGAGCGCACCGTTGGACTGGCGCAGCGGTTCACGTTGCGTCATGTAATCCTGCGGGACGCGAATAGCGTTCACGCTATCCACAACCGGACGGATACCGGAATCCATCGCCTGACTCACCTGCTGTGAATAACCATAAAGAATGGCGTAATCAGACACGAAGGGGCCAAACTGTTTTTTCTGATCCGCAGTCAGCGTCGGCAACCGTTCACCGCTGCGCATCACCGTATTCTGTAGAAAATCGATAAACGCTTTGCGCTGATCGCCTTCTTTATCAAAACACCCACTCAGGCTAACAACCATCAACAACGCCGCAATAGGCGCAAACCAGCGAGAGCAGGACTTTCCTGTCGCCATTTCATTACTCCTTTCACCCAAAAAAGCGCACACCGGCACATGCGTGCCCGACGCTGACAAGGATAGTCCAGGTCAGCCCTGCAAGATACTCTTTTCATGCAAAACGGCTATTGCCGTTTTATTTCTTACTATTTACAAAAAAATACCTGGCGAAGCCGACATAAGCGTAATCAGGTAATTAGTCTCACCCTGGCAACGGCTGAAACGCATAAAGCGATCGTTACCGCACGATTAATCACATCCGTGACGATCCGTCGTTTGTATTAGGGACTATTCTTAACAGGCTCTCTGATGTTCTTGATCCCGGTATGTGATTTAAGAGGAGTCCTCAATGGAATATAAAGATCCTGAGCTTGAGCTGCTGAGCAGCCTGGAACAGATTATTTTTAAAGATGTACCGCAGACGTTAACCCTGCAACAAAGATCCAATCCCTTTAAAGAATATGAGCAATTGCGCAAAGGGACTGGATTAAAAACTGAAGAATTCGCCAGAGCGATGGGTGTCAGCGTGGCTATGGTGCAGGAGTGGGAGTCAAAACGCGAAAAACCCACCCCAACCGAGCTAAAGCTGATGCGCCTGATTCAGGCCAACCCTGCACTCAGCAAGCATATAGCATGATGCAGTAAAGTGAGTTAACGCCCCCGCCTTTGCGGGGGCTTGTGTTTTAAAGGGGGGCACACCGCCAACCCGCCTCTTCCCAGACCAGTTCATGCGTCAATGCTAACCCCCGCAAAAAAGCCTCATCGTGAGAAACCACCAGCAATGCCCCGGGGAAACCGGCCAGTGCGGCTTCAATCGCCTCGACCGAGGCCAGATCCAGATGGTTGGTCGGTTCATCCAGCAGTAAAAGCTGCGTAGCGTCTTCGCGCCACAAAACACAGGCCAGAGCAGCCTTAAGACGTTCCCCGCCGCTCAGCTCAGCCAGCGGAAGCGCCACTTTGTCAGCGCCCAACTGAAGCTGCGCTAAACGGGTTCGCAGCACACCCTCTTCCAGAGGTGTGTGACTTAGATTGAGATGCGCCATCACCGACTGCGAAAGATCGAGTTGCGACAGATGTTGATCGAGATAAGCGCAGTTTACCGATACCTTACACGTTCCTGAGAGCGGAGCCACTTCGCCGAGAATGGCTTTTAAAAGCGTCGATTTACCGCAGCCGTTTGGTCCTTTTAGCGCCACGCGCATCGGTCCGTCCATCCGCCAGTTGGTCGGCGGGAGAGTGACGTGTGGCAGCACCAGCCCCTCCATCACCAGCACCTGTTTCCCCTCAGCAATCTGGCTTCCAGGCAACGTGAACATCACCGGATTCTCCTCTTCAACTCGCTCCCGGGCCTTGTTCACCGCAGCATTCAGCGCTTCATGTTGATCGCCATGCTGTTTTTTCCAGGCGCCAATGCGCTCTTTGGCGGCCATTTTGTATTTGACCCGCTCGAACGAGGCGATATTAAGGTTATCGACCGTACGTAACGTCTTCGCCGAACGCCGCTGGCTTTCGTCATGCTCTTTTTGCATCCGCGCGCGGGTGCGTTTGCGTTCTGTTGCCGCATGTTCCAGTGCCGCACGGGCTGCCTGCTGTTCGGCGTCCCGCTGATGCGTATAGTCGTCGTAACTGCCACCGTAGTGGCGAAGACCCGAGGCGCTCAGTTCAAGAATACGCGGTACCTTCGCCAGCAGTTCACGGTCGTGGGAGGCCACCAGCACGCCCCCCTGATAACGGGCGAGCTGGTCGTAGAACCACTCACGTCCCTGCCGGTCGAGATGGTTGGTGGGTTCGTCCAGCAGCAGATAATCCGCATCAGCCGTAAACGCGCCACAGAGCAACGCGCGAATGCGCTCGCCGCCACTGAGTTCCATGGCTGATTTATCCGGGTCAAATGGTGGAAGTTTTGCGTGGAAAAACGCCTCGCTCAGGCGTTCTGCTACATCCCAGTGTCCGTCGAGTAACGCCAAATCATCGGGCTGGTAGTCACCGCTGTCGATGCGCTTACGCGCCGCAAAAATCGCCTCATACCCCAGCAGCTCAGCAAGCGTGGTTCGCGGGGAGATATCGGGCTGTTGTGCCACATAAGCGTGCGTTGCAAAACGTTCGATATGACCGCTGGCAGGTTCATCACACCCTGCCAGCAAACGTAGCAGACGTGTTTTACCGCTGCCGTTGGGGCCAACCAGCGCGCACAGTGACGGCGCCAGAGAAAGATTCAGCGGACCAAAAAGGGTATCGCCCGTCGCAAACTGACAGGTCACCTGATGCAAAATAAAAGAAGGGGATTGCGCAAAATGAGCCATAAGCACTCCTGAATGAAATCAAAACATCCCCTGCCGACGCGGTCGCGTTTAGCAAGGATCGAAATTCATCAGTCGTGTTTGTTCATTTTCGGGATGCGCTCCTGAGGGAGAAATATAACGAGAAACAGGATAACGGTAATTTGCTGACCATTTCAAGGTGAATTTTTAGGCGATTGCACTGCACTTATCCGGCCCACGAAAAAACGAGACATAAAAAAACCCGCCGAAGCGGGTTTTTCTCATCTGCTGGCCCGTCACCGGGCACATGCACGTTACTGCAGCAGCGAAATATCCGCCACGCGCAGGAACAGCTCACGCAGTTTTTCGAGCATAGAGAGACGGTTGATACGCAGCTCTTTATCTTCCACGTTCACCATCACTTTCTCGAAGAAGGCATCGATGACATCACGCAGTTCCGCCAGCTCCACCAGGGCTTCCTGGTAGCGGCCTTCGGCGAAATACGGCTCCAGCTTGTCACGCAGTACCACAACCTGCATCGCCAGGGCGATCTCTTCTGGCTCTTTCAGCGTCGCAGCGTTCACACGCTCGTTCAGCGTTTCGTCTGATTTCGCCAGAATGTTAGAGACACGCTTGTTAGCCGCGGCCAGTGCAGATGCCGCTTCCAGCGTACGGAAGTGGGAAACCGCCTTCATACGCGCATCGAAATCTGCCGGACGGGTTGGACGACGTGCCAGTACCGCCTGAATGGTATCGACGGTGTAACCTTCGTCCTGATACCACGCACGGAAGCGACCAAGCATAAAGTCGATCACATCATCGACCACGTTGGCGTTGGTCAGCTTATCACCGTACAGACGTACCGCTTCTTCAGTCAGGGTCTGCAGATCCAGGTTCAGGTTCTTTTCAACGATGATACGCAGCACGCCCAGGGCAGCACGACGCAGCGCAAACGGGTCTTTGTCGCCTTTTGGATGCTGACCGATGCCAAAGATACCTGCAAGGGTGTCCATCTTATCGGCAATCGCGACCGCACAGGCCACCGGATTAGACGGCAGCGCGTCACCCGCGAAGCGCGGCTGATACTGCTCGTTCAGGGCCACGGCCACATCTTCCGCTTCACCGTCGTGACGCGCGTAGTGCATCCCCATCACACCCTGGGTGTCGGTAAATTCGAACACCATGTTGGTCATCAGGTCACACTTGGACAGTAAACCCGCGCGCGTTGCGTGGTTCACATCCGCACCGATTTCACGTGCGATCCAGCCAGACAGCTCCGCAATACGGTCAGTCTTGTCGCGCAACGTACCCAGCTGTTGCTGGAACAGCACGGTCTGCAGACGTGGCAGGTGATCTTCCAGACGCTTTTTACGGTCGGTGTTGAAGAAGAACTCGGCATCCGCCAGACGTGGACGCACCACTTTCTCGTTACCGGAGATAATCTGGATCGGATCTTTTGATTCAATGTTCGCCACGAAGATGAAGTTTGGCAGCAGCTTGCCGTCGTTGGCGTAAACCGGGAAGTACTTCTGGTCACCCTTCATGGTGTACACCAGCGCTTCAGCCGGCACGGCCAGGAATTTCTCTTCGAACTTCGCGGTCAGTACCACTGGCCATTCAACCAGAGAGGTCACTTCTTCCAGCAGGCTGTCGCTCAGATCCGCTTTACCGCCAATCTTACGCGCCGCGTCTTCCGCATCCGCCTTGATTTTGGCTTTACGCTGTTCGTAGTCAGCAATAACTTTACCGCGCTCCAGCAGGATCTGCGGATACTGGTCAGCATTGTCGATGGTGAACTCAGGCTCGCCCATGAAGCGGTGCCCACGGATCACGCGATCGGACGCCACACCCAGGATGGTAGCCGGAATAACGGTATCGCCCAGCAGCAGCGTCACGGTGTGCACAGGACGCACGAAGTGCACGTCGCTTGCGCCCCAGCGCATCAGTTTTGGAATCGGCAGCCTGGCCAGTGACGTGGCGATCATGTCAGGCAGCAGCGCTTGCGCACTTTCACCTTTCACATGTGCACGGTACAGCAGCCACTCGCCTTTATCGGTGGTCAGACGCTCAGCCTGATCGACGGTGATACCACAACCACGCGCCCAGCCTTCAGCCGCTTTGCTTGGCTTGCCTTCAGCATCAAATGCCTGAGCAATCGCCGGTCCACGTTTTTCAACTTCACGATCCGGCTGAGACGCCGCCAGGTTCGCCACTTTCAGCGCCAGACGACGCGGAGCAGCAAACCATTCAATTTTACCGTGTGCCAGGCCAGCGTTATCCAGCTCAGCAGTCACGTTCGCAGCAAAAGATTCAGCCAGGCTGCGCAGGGCTTTTGGTGGCAGCTCTTCGGTGCCAATTTCCACCAGGAAAGTTTTCTCAGACATGGCCGCCTCTTATTTGTTTCGGTTGCACATCGGGAAGCCAAGGGCTTCACGGGACGCATAGTACGCTTCTGCAACGGCTTTGGTCAGGGTACGAATACGCAGAATGTAGCGCTGACGTTCAGTCACGGAGATGGCTTTGCGGGCGTCCAGCAGGTTGAAGCTGTGGGCGGCCTTCAGAATACGCTCGTAAGCAGGCAGCGGCAGCGGAGACTCCAGCGCCAGCAACTGCTGCGCTTCTTTCTCGTACTGCTCGAAGCAGGTGAACAGGAAGTCCACATCCGCGTATTCGAAGTTATAAGTGGATTGCTCCACTTCGTTCTGATGGAACACGTCGCCGTAGGTGGTTTTACCCAGCGGGCCGTCGCTCCAGACCAGGTCGTAAACGCTGTCTACGCCCTGAATATACATGGCCAGACGTTCCAGACCGTAGGTGATTTCGCCGGTAATCGGTTTACATTCCAGACCGCCAACCTGCTGGAAGTAAGTGAACTGCGTCACTTCCATACCGTTCAGCCACACTTCCCAACCCAGACCCCAGGCACCCAGCGTTGGGTTCTCCCAGTTATCTTCCACGAAACGGATGTCGTGAATGGTTGGATCCATACCCAGCTCTTTCAGTGACCCGAGGTACAGTTCCTGAATGTTGTCTGGCGATGGCTTAATCACCACCTGGAACTGATAGTAATGCTGCAGACGGTTCGGGTTTTCGCCGTAACGGCCATCGGTCGGACGACGTGAAGGTTGCACATAAGCAGTCGCCATTGGCTCCGGCCCCAACGCGCGTAAGCTGGTCATTGGGTGTGAAGTGCCTGCGCCTACTTCCATGTCCAAAGGTTGAACAATGGTACAGCCCTGACGAGCCCAGTAATCCTGTAAGGTCAGGATCAGGCCCTGGAAGGTCTTGGTATCAAACTTTTGCATAGTATGTCGTGCTGGATACGTGTGGTTTTAAATGGAAGGGACCAGTATACCCGCTGCCTGCAAGATATACAGTACGAAACGGGTTTGTTTAGGGAAAATTGGGGAAATAAGCCACCACGCCAGGCAGCTGCCGGCGTCTGGCTGTTGATTATGCGAGCGGCTTAGCGCATGGAGAGATGTAAAAACTGACCGTCTGCGTCAAACGAACAGACAAAGCCCTCTTTACGGGACGTATGGCCTTTCAGCTCATAACTCCCCTGGAATCGCTCAAATCCGGTGACATCAATGTTCTGCGCATCCGAGTTATAGCGGCGCGCAGCCTGATCCTTACAGAACTGCTCCATATTCAGGGAGCGTTCCGGGCTGATTTTTCCCTGCTGTGCTTTTTGCACGGGTGCAGAGGGTGGCGTACTGCATCCTGCCAGGATAAACAGCAGAAAGAGTGACGCCGCACGCTTCATCATCATTTTTATTACCGCCCTGTTCAGTGGCTGTTATTTTTAGTAGCAAAGCTTTTATAGATTATGCCCTGGCATTCTGCGAACCTCGCGGCTTTCAAACAAGGCTGCTCAATAAAACTCAGAATTTTCCAGAGAGAGGCTTCAATACAATCGCAGTCACACTGAATTTACAAGGGATGATGAGGAACTGATGTCGTCAAAAATTAGCTGGATTGATAATCTGCGAGGAATAGCGTGTCTGATGGTGGTCATGATCCACACGACGACCTGGTATGTCACCAATGCGCACAGTATCAGCCCTGTTAACTGGGATATAGCCAATATTCTTAACTCCGCGTCGCGGGTCAGTGTGCCGTTGTTCTTTATGATTTCCGGCTTTCTCTTTTTTGGCGAGCGTAGCGCGCAACCGCGTCATTTTATCCGCATCGCCGCCTGCCTGGGCTTCTACAGCGCCGTGGCCTTGCTCTATATCACCCTGTTCACCTCGATTAACGCCGGGCTATCTTTCAAATACCTTCTGCAAAAACCCGTCTTCTACCATCTGTGGTTTTTCTTCGCCATTATCGTTATCTATCTGGTTTCCCCACTGATTCAGGTGAAAACCGTGAGCGGGAAAATGCTGCTGGCGCTGATGGTGGTCATTGGCATCATAGCCAACCCGAATACGGTCTCGCAGAAAATTGATGGTTTTGAATGGTTACCGGTCAATCTCTATATCAACGGCGATACCTTTTACTACGTGCTCTACGGCATGCTGGGGCGAGCTATCGGGATGATGGACACCCAAAAACGCGGCATGAACGGGCTATGTGCAGCGCTGTTTATCATCGGCGTGATCGTAATTTCGCGTGGGACGCTGCATGAACTGCAATGGCGCGGCAATTTTGCCGATACCTGGTACCTGTACTGCGGCCCGATGGTCTTCATCTGTGCCGTATCCCTGCTTACGCTCGCCAAAAACACCCTGAACGCACGCCCCCTTCCGGTGCTGAGCGTTATCTCCCGACACTCGCTCGGAATATACGGTTTTCACGCGCTGGTGATCCACGCCCTGAGAACGAGAGGGGTCGAGTTCAAAAGCTGGCCGGTACTGGATATCCTCTGGATTTTCACCGTCACGCTGATGGCGAGCCTGCTGCTGTCAATGCTGCTGCAGAAGGTCGACACCCGCCGCTTCGTCAGTTAACGCTGCGCTGTCGGGCACGATGATACTGGCGCGGGGAGGAAAACCCCGCGGCCAGTGAGGCCTGTTCCACGCCACGCCCTTGCAACAGCCACTGTTCAGCCACCGCCAGACGCAACTGCTCCAGATAGTCGCGAACGCTTATCCCTAAATGCGTCTGAAAAAGCCGCGTTAAATGGCGCGGGCTGACATGCGCCAGAGCGGCAATCTCGGGTAAAGCCCAGGCTTTGTGCGGCTCGGTGGTAAGCGCGTCCTGCGCGCGATGAATGGCCGGGTGAAGATGATTGCGGTAGCGTAACCATGGCGACAGCTGGGGATCGTCCCCGGAGCGACGAAACCAGACCACCATTTCGCGCGCCACGGCCAGCGCTTTTTCTGCGCCACACAGGCGGTTAATCATATGCAGCGCCAGGTCGATGCCCGAGGTGATGCCTGCGCTGGTCCAGATATTCTCATCCTGCACGAAGATCCGGTTTTCTTTGATGATTGCCGTCGGAGCCGCCGTACGCAAACGGCTTATAACGTCATGATGCGTTGTGCACTGCCGGTGATTCAGCAAGCCCGATTTTGCCGCCAGCAACGCCCCTGAACAGACGCACATGACGGTGATATCCTGACGATGAATGTGCGGCTGCAGGCGCATTAACCAGTGCTGAATCAACTGCGCCTGCGGCGTTGAAAACTGAAAGCGGGAGTCGCTTACCCCCGGCAGCACCAGCAAACTGCCCTCAGGCAGGCTTTCCGGCAGCGGCTGAATACCGCCCATCATCAGACCAATCGACGTCGGAACCTCTGCCTGCGGACCAATGTAATGCAGGCGAAACGCGTCCCCTGCCAGCACAAAGGTCTCTGCCGGGCCCGTCATGTCTAATGACAGCACCCCGGGCAACATCACAAACCAGACGTCGATGCTCATTACAGTGACTCCAGCGTCTCCGCAACCGTTTTAATGTCGGCAAACCGCCCGGCCAGTACCGTCTCGGTACGATGGCGCAGTTCCTCTGCGCTCAGGGTTATCCCCTTGTGCGTCATTGGAAACGTGAGCGTTGCCTCGCTAACGAAGGTCACAGCATAGCCCAGATCGGATGCCACCCGCGCAGTGGTTTCACAGCATTGCTCCGTGCGAATGCCGCACACGATGAGCTGATTAATGTCTCGCTCACGCAGCCAGCGGTCAAGCCCGGTATCCGTGAACGCATTATGGACGTGTTTCTGGAAGACCACGTCCGGCTGATGACGTAAAAAGGCCATCGGTTTGACATAGCCGCTTTGCAGTGTGAACGGACCGTCTTCATCTACATGGAAAATATCAACGACAGGAATGCCACGCGCCTGGCAGCCCTCAATCAGCCCCAGCATCGCCTGCTGAAAGGCAGGAATCTCGTTCTCCTGCCAGTAATCGCGGTGATGAAATGACTGCTGAGTATCGATGTTGATTAATGCAGTACGTGACATGTTGAATCTCCTCGCCAGTGGGTATGACACCATACTGGCAAGGAAATGAAGGCCCGCACAGACCAAAAAAGGACAACCTCGTGCCTCTGACAGACAACCGTATTTACGACATCAGCGGCAGCAGCTGTTGGTAGATTTTGCGAAAGACCTCGCGTCTTTGCGCATAACGCGCATGACGTGCCGCGTCAGGCAGATGCGCCTGTTCCAGTTGAAGCTGCGGTAACAGCTGAGAAAGCGGCGTTTCCGGGTTCATGGCAATCTGTGCCAGTCGCGCTGCACCGAGCGCAGGCCCCACATCACCACCGGTACGAAAATCGAGCTGCAGTCCGCTGATATCAGACAGCATCTGGCGCCAGTAGCTGCTACGCGCACCGCCGCCAATCAGGGTGATACTCGCCGGCGTCACACCGCAGTCATGTACCACGTCCATTCCGTCCGCAAGGGCATATCCCACGCCTTCCAGAACGGCACGAGCCAGTTCCGCCGGACCATGCTGATGGGTTAACCCAAAGAATACCCCTTTCGCTTCCGGGTTGTTATGCGGCGTGCGCTCGCCGGAAAGATAGGGTAAAAACCAGACGGTACCCGCACTTTCATCCGCCTGCTGTGCAGCAGCAATCAGTGCCGGAACATCAGCCATCCCGGTCAGTTTCGCGGCCCAGTCAAGGCAAGAGGCGGCGCTCAACATAACCGACATCAGATGCCATTTTCCCGGCAGCGCATGGCAGAAACTGTGAACGGCACTTTCAGGATTACTGCGATAACCATCGCTGACCGCAAAATAGACGCCAGACGTTCCCAGCGAAAGCATCGCCTGCCCGGCTTCCACCATCCCGACCCCCACGGCACCCGCCGCGTTGTCACCGCCACCGGCCACCACCGGGACAGCGGGCATATTCCAGCGCTCTGCGACGGCTGTCTGTAAGGTACCCGTTATCTCACTGCCCTCATAGAGCGCTGGCATATGTTCGCGGGTCAGGTGGCAGGCATCGAGCATGGCCTCACTCCAGTCACGCTTGGCCACGTCGAGCCACATCGTGCCGGCAGCGTCAGACATGTCGCTGGCGAAATCACCCGTCATGCGAAAACGCAGATAATCTTTTGGCAGTAAAACTTTCGCCACCTGACGGAAAATTTCCGGCTCATGGCGGTGTACCCACAGTAACTTTGGTGCGGTAAAACCGGGCATCATCAGGTTGCCGGTAATACTGCGGGAGGTGGGTACTCGCTCTTCAAGGAGTGCGCACTCTTCTGCACAGCGACCATCGTTCCAGAGAATGGCCGGTCGCAGAACGTGATGCTGACTGTCCAGTAACGTCGCGCCGTGCATTTGCCCGGCAATGCCGAGGGCTTTGACGTCACGCAGACTGTGCTGTTCACCTAGCGCTTTGATTGCACGATCCGTTGCCAGCCACCACTGCTCCGGATCCTGCTCCGACCATAGCGGATGCGGACGTGAGACCTGCAGCTTTTCTGTCTGCGTTGCTAACACGTCGCCCTGCTCGCTTAACAGGATGGCTTTCACACCCGATGTGCCAAGATCAATCCCGATATACATTCGGTGACTCCTTTAACAGAAATGCCCGGTGGCGCGACGCTTACCGGGCTTACGTTATTATCTACTCACTGTTATTTATCGAACAGGTAGTGATTAACCAGGTTTTCCAGCAGTTCCTGATGCCCGCTCTGATGCTGCGGTGCCAGTTGATGTTGTTCAGCGTACTTCGCGACGTCCGCAAGCGATAACTGGCCTTTCAAAATTTGCTGGCCCAGCTCACTGTTCCAGCCGCTATAACGCTTCGCGACACGTTTATCCAGTTCACCGTCTTCAATCATACGGGCGGCGACTTTGAGCGCCAGCGCCATGGTATCCATTGCGCCAATATGGCCGTAGAACAGGTCGTATTTGTCGGTGCTCTGACGGCGCACTTTGGCATCGAAGTTCAGCCCGCCGGTGGTGAAACCACCCGCTTTGATAATTTCATACATCACCAGCGCATTCTCTTCCACGCTGTTCGGGAACTGGTCGGTATCCCAACCCAGTTGCGCATCGCCGCGGTTAGCATCAACAGAACCGAAGATACCCAGCGCGATAGCAGACGCGATCTCGTGATGGAAAGAGTGGCCGGCCAGCGTGGCATGGTTGGCTTCAATGTTAACTTTGATCTCTTTTTCCAGGCCGAACTGTTTCAGGAAGCCGTACACGGTAGCAACGTCGTAGTCGTACTGGTGCTTAGTCGGTTCCTGAGGCTTCGGTTCGATCAGCAGCGTGCCGCGGAAACCGATTTTATGTTTATGGTCGACCACCATCTGCATAAAGCGGCCAATCTGCTCGCGCTCCTGACGCAGGTCGGTGTTGAGCAGGGTTTCATAGCCTTCACGACCGCCCCACAGCACATAGTTTTCGCCGCCCAGCTGATGCGTGGCGTTCATTGCGGTAACCACCTGCGTTGCCGCCCAGCTAAACACTTCCGGATCAGGATTGGTTGCCGCACCCGCGCCATAGCGTGGGTTGGTAAAACAGTTGGCCGTGCCCCACAGCAGCTTCACGCCGCTTTGCTGCTGTTTAGCCGCCAGCACATCCACCATCTGCGCGAAATTGTTCAGATACTCTTTCAGTGAGGCGCCTTCCGGCGACACATCCACGTCATGGAAGCAGTAGTACGGCACGTTCAGTTTGTGGAAGAATTCAAAGGCGACATCGGCTTTACGCTTCGCCAGCTCGATGGCCTCACCCGGCTGCTGCCATGGACGGTCAAAGGAACCCACGCCGAACATATCGGCTCCGTTCCAGCAGAAGGTATGCCAGTAACAGGCGGCAAAGCGCAAATGATCTTCCATGCGCTTACCCAGCACCAGCTCATCCGGGTTGTAGTGACGAAATGCTAAAGGATTGGTTGTTTTCGGGCCTTCGTAACGAACACGATCGAGTTGGTCGAAATAAGCTTGCATATTGAGCTCCATAATCAGGGTATGCGGCGAGTCGTTGATACAGGAGTAATAGTGAATAGACATTTTGGCTTGCTCAATTACGTTATTTCACACTGCTATTGAGAGAATGCACAACTGTGCGCTGGCTCGCAAAATAATGTGCAGGCAAACTATTTTTCGGTCCCTCTTCCATAATCAAATGTAATTAAGACGTTACGTATTTTAAAATTCGATCGCGGTCATAAATTCAGAAATAAACCAAATATCATAATGCGAAGATAAAAATCTGTAATTGCCAGCCCGCCTTTCCCCGTTAAAAATTTGCTGCGTCCCAGCAGTGAATGTTTCTTTTATCTCAGCAACACATACCCCTACAAAAAGGCCCTATAATTATGAAGATAAAGAACCTGTCCCTTACTCTCTGCACTACGCTCCTCCTTGCAAGCTTTGCCGGACATGCCAAGGAAGTCAAAATTGGCATGGCGATTGACGATCTGCGCCTTGAACGCTGGCAGAAAGATCGCGATATTTTTGTGAAAAAAGCGGAATCACTTGGCGCGAATGTGTTTGTGCAATCCGCGAACGGCAACGAAGAAACGCAAATGTCGCAAATTGAGAATATGATCAACCGCGGCGTCGATGTGCTGGTCATTATCCCTTATAACGGCCAGGTATTAAGTAACGTCGTTAAAGAAGCCAAACAAGAAGGCATAAAAGTCTTAGCCTATGACCGTATGATTAATAATGCGGATATCGATTATTATATTTCGTTCGACAATGAAAAAGTGGGTGAATTACAGGCTAAAAGCCTGATCGACAAAGTACCTCAGGGCAATTATTTCCTGATGGGCGGCTCGCCGGTTGATAACAACGCCAAGCTGTTCCGCGAAGGGCAAATGAAAGTCCTGAAGCCGTATATCGACAGCGGTAAGATTAAAGTGGTCGGCGATCAGTGGGCGGATGGCTGGCTGCCAGAAAACGCGCTGAAAATCATGGAAAACGCCTTAACCGCCAACAACAACAAAATCGATGCTGTCGTCGCATCCAACGATGCCACCGCAGGGGGCGCAATCCAGGCACTCAGCGCCCAGGGGCTGGCAGGAAAAGTGGCTATTTCGGGTCAGGATGCCGACCTCGCGGGCGTCAAACGCATCATGGCAGGCACACAAACCATGACCGTCTACAAACCGATTACCCAGCTTGCGAATACGGCGGCGGAAATTGCCGTGGAGCTGGGAAATGGTAAGCAACCTAAGGCAGACGCGACGCTGAATAACGGGCTTAAAGATGTTCCGGCTCGTCTGCTCACCCCCATTGAAGTCAATAAAGACAACATTGACGCCACCGTCATTAAAGACGGTTTCCACAAGAAGAGTGAACTGTAATCCAGCGCGCCCCTGCTCTGCGGGGGCGCATCGAGTTGTACTGTTCTTCCCTCGGGTCATGTGGAGCAGTTATGCCTTATTTACTTGAAATGAAAAGCATCACCAAGCGCTTTGGCGCGGTGAAAGCGGTCGACAACGTCAGTCTGCGGCTCAATCCCGGCGAAGTGGTCTCGCTGTGTGGCGAAAACGGATCGGGCAAATCGACGTTGATGAAAGTGTTGTGTGGGATCTACCCGCATGGCAGTTACGAAGGCGAAATTGTCTTTGCCGGTGAAGTGATTCAGGCGACACACATTCGCGATACCGAACGCAAAGGCATCGCCATCATCCACCAGGAGCTGGCGCTGGTGAAGCACCTCACCGTGCTGGAGAACATTTTTCTGGGGGCCGAAATTTCACGTCATGGCGTACTGGATTACGACACCATGACGCTACGCTGTGAAAAACTGCTGGCCCAGGTAAGTCTCGCGATTTCCCCGGATACGCGCGTCGGTGATCTTGGCCTCGGGCAACAACAGCTGGTTGAAATCGCCAAGGCGCTGAACAAACAGGTAAGGCTGCTGATCCTCGATGAGCCAACGGCCTCCCTCACCGAGCAGGAAACGGCCGTCCTGCTCAATATCATTCGCGATCTGCAAAACCACGGCATTGCGTGCATCTACATTTCGCACAAGCTCAATGAGGTAAAAGCCATTTCGGACACCATCTGTGTGATCCGCGACGGTCAGCACATCGGCACACGTGAAGCTGCCGGCATGAGTGAAGATGACATTATCACCATGATGGTGGGGCGCGAGCTCACGGCGCTCTATCCAAACGAAACGCACACCACGGGTGACGAAGTGTTACGGGTGGAAAACCTCACCGCGTGGCATCCCGTTAACCGCCACATCAAGCGCGTTAATGACGTCTCGTTTTCCCTTCACAGCGGCGAAATCCTCGGTATTGCGGGGTTAGTCGGGGCCGGGCGAACTGAAGCCGTCCAGTGCCTGTTTGGCGTATGGCCGGGTCGCTGGGAAGGCCGTATTTTTATCGACGGACAGCCGGTAAAAATCGAGAACTGCCAGCAGGCGATTGCCCACGGTATCGCCATGGTACCGGAAGATCGCAAGAAAGATGGCATCGTCCCGGTCATGGCGGTGGGTAAAAACATCACGCTTGCCGCGCTCGATAGGTTCTCCGGTGCGCTGAGCAGCCTCGATGATGCTGCTGAGCAGCAGTGCATTCTCCAGTCGCTCGCCAGACTCAAGGTCAAAACATCCTCCCCGGAACTGGCCATTGGACGTCTGAGCGGGGGCAACCAGCAGAAGGCAATCCTGGCGCGCTGCCTGCTCCTCAACCCACGCATATTGATCCTGGACGAGCCGACGCGTGGGATCGATATCGGCGCCAAGTACGAAATCTACAAACTGATTAATCAGCTTGTACAGCAAGGGATTGCCGTCATTGTCATCTCGTCTGAGTTACCCGAAGTGCTCGGCCTGAGCGATCGCGTGCTGGTCATGCACGAGGGAAAACTGAAAGCCAATCTGATTAACCAGAACCTGACGCAGGAGCAGGTGATGGAAGCCGCTTTAAGGAGCGAACGTCATGTCGAAAAGCAATCCGTCTGATATTAAAGTCGCTGTTCCGACGCCCGGCGCGTTTGCCGGGCTAAAAGCGCTGAACCTGCAGGTTTTCGTGATGATCGCGGCGATTATTGCCATCATGTTGTTCTTTACCTGGATGACCGATGGCTCGTACTTAAGCGCGCGTAACGTCTCTAACCTGCTGCGTCAGACTGCCATTACCGGCATCCTCGCGGTGGGTATGGTATTCGTGATTATCTCGGCGGAAATCGACCTGTCGGTGGGGTCGATGATGGGTCTGCTTGGTGGCGTGGCGGCCATTTTTGACGTCTGGCTTGGCTGGCCACTGCCGCTGACCATTGCGGTTACGCTGGTGCTGGGTCTGCTGCTGGGCGCCTGGAACGGCTGGTGGGTTGCCTACCGTAAAGTCCCGTCGTTCATTGTCACGCTGGCGGGGATGCTGGCCTTCCGCGGGATCCTAATTGGCATCACCAACGGCACCACCGTCTCCCCTACCAGCGCAGCCATGTCACAAATTGGTCAGAGCTACCTCGCCGATAGCGTCGGCTTTACGTTCGGTGTGATTGGGTTGCTGGCGTTTGTGGCCTGGCAGTGGCGTGGGCGAATGCGCCGTCAGGCGTTGGGTCTGGCATCGCCAGCGTCAACGTCCACAGTCGGTCGTCAGGCACTCACTGCGGTCATTGTACTGGGCGCAATCTGGCTTCTGAACGACTATCGCGGTGTCCCGACGCCGGTATTGCTGCTGGCACTGTTGCTGCTGGCCGGGATGTTTATGGCCACGCGTACCGCGTTTGGTCGCCGTATTTATGCCATCGGCGGCAACCTTGAGGCTGCTCGCCTTTCAGGGATCAACGTCGAGCGCACCAAACTCGCCGTCTTCGCCATTAACGGCCTGATGGTTGCTATCGCCGGGTTGATCCTCAGCTCGCGTCTGGGGGCGGGTTCTCCCTCGGCCGGGAACATCGCCGAGCTGGATGCTATCGCCGCCTGTGTCATTGGCGGCACCAGCCTCGCAGGCGGTGTCGGCAGCGTGGCAGGCGCGGTGATGGGGGCATTTATTATGGCTTCGTTGGATAACGGGATGAGTATGATGGACGTCCCGACGTTTTGGCAGTATATCGTCAAGGGGGCCATTCTTTTGCTGGCAGTCTGGATGGACTCTGCAACCAAGCGACGAGCCTGATAACAATATTGTGACTTATTTGGGAAGTTAGCCATGTTTGAAAAGCGTCACCGCATCACGTTGTTATTCAATGCCAACAAAGCCTACGACCGTCAGGTGGTGGAGGGCGTTGGTGAATATTTGCAGGCGTCGCAATCCGAGTGGGATATTTTTATCGAAGAAGATTTCCGAACCCGTCTCGAAAACATCAAAGAGTGGCTGGGCGATGGGGTCATCGCTGACTACGACGACCCCGTCATTGAGCAATTGCTGACTGACGTCGACGTTCCGATTGTCGGCGTCGGCGGCTCTTACCATGCGCCCGAGCACTATCCGCCGGTCCACTATATCGCCACCGATAACCATGCGCTGGTTGAGACCGCCTTCCTGCATTTGAAAGAGAAAGGCGTCCATCGCTTCGCGTTTTATGGTTTACCGTCAACCAGCGGCAAGCGCTGGGCAGTTGAGCGCGAACATGCTTTCTGCCAGCTTGTCGCGCAGGAGAAGTACCGCGGCGTGGTTTATCAGGGGCTGGAGACCGCGCCGGAAAACTGGCAGCACGCGCAAAACAGACTGGCGGACTGGCTGCAAACCCTGCCGCCGCAAACCGGCATTATTGCCGTCACGGATGCTCGTGCCCGCCACGTCTTGCAGGTCTGCGAACATTTACACATTCCGGTGCCGGAAAAACTGTGCGTCATTGGCATCGATAACGAGGAGCTGACGCGTTACCTCTCTCGCGTGGCGCTCTCGTCCGTTGCACAGGGTACGCGTCAGATGGGTTATCAGGCGGCGAAGTTACTGCATCGTCTGCTGGATAAAGAAGCGTTGCCGCTTCAGCGCTTACTGGTTCCCCCTGTCCGTGTAGTCGAACGCCGTTCAACGGATTACCGCTCCTTAAGCGACCCGGCAGTTATTCAGGCCATGCACTACATTCGCAACAACGCCTGCAAAGGGATTAAGGTCGATCAGGTGCTGGACTCGGTGGGCATTTCCCGTTCGAATCTGGAGAAGCGGTTTAAAGAAGAAGTGGGCGAAACCATTCATGCGGTCATCCACGCCGAGAAACTGGAGAAAGCGCGCAGCCTGCTGATCTCCACCTCATTGTCGATCAACGAAATCTCACAGATGTGCGGTTACCCGTCGCTGCAATATTTTTATTCGGTGTTCCGAAAGGAGTATGAAAGTACGCCAAAAGAGTACCGGGAGCGTCACAGCGAAGTGATGATGTAGAGAAAAGAAAACGCCTTCCATCGGAAGGCGTTTTTTTGAATTACATATGTGCGGCGATTAAGCGCTGGTTATCCTGGTACATCGCGAACAGATAGTTGTTATAGCTCTGTCCCTTGGTCGAATAACCTTTCAGCTTGTGGATCATCGTGCTGGCCGTCACTTCCTGATCCGCTTTACGCAGCTGAGCGCGCGATTTACGGAACGATGAGTAGGCCGGATGCGTGTTCAGATTCACCACGTAGGCATTCACGGAATCTTTCACCGATTCAAACTGAGAATAACCTTTCACCTTACCTGGTGCATTGTTACAACGCCCCTTGATACATTTCATACCAAACAGGTTGTTGTTGTTACGCGCCAGTTTCGAGGTGCCCCAGCCACTTTCGGCTGCAGCCATGGTCGCAACCATGCTCCCCGGGATAATGTCGACACGCTCTAAGAGAGAGTTCCACGGCACACGGCGCGTGTTACCGTTCCAGCTCACCTTGTAGCGTTTGGTGATATCTTTCAGACGCGCGCGTTCTGATGGCGACCAACGGCTGTCGTACTGTTTGGCAATCAACCAGTTACGATCCGCAGTAATCGCGGCGTTTTGACTTGTGATGTAAGGCATTACCGTCCGGAGAAACGCTTTTTTCCTTGGTGTTCCGGAAGGGTATTTTCGCAAATCAGGAAGTGAACTACTCTTTGCACTATTGCGAGAATACTCTTGTTTACTGCTAACCTTACTACTTGTCGTCTTTATTACGTGGGCTTTCTTACTCGTTGTATCCGTGTGCGTCTTCGCAAGCACCTCACCCGAAAATGCCATGGTGAGTAACATGAGTATCGCGGCCCCATATCGTCGAATGGGAGTCGATATCATTAGGTCTCCTGGTCGGATATAAACATTCCAACACCTTATTTTTTTCACAAATTTGAGAGCGGAATCTCAAATCATAACAAAAATAGACTGCAAGAGCACGTATAGAAATAGTCCAATTCCGAAACTATGTCACCTGAAACCTGCTCACATAAGCATCAATTCTGAAAAATTGTGCGCGAACTCGCAGATAACTTCCTAATTTTGCGCGGGATCACTCATCCTCACGCGTCATCCTTGCAGAAAGCCCTGGGGGATGAGTTTTTACCCCACACCTGATGGCACACTGGTCAAAAATGCCGCGACAGGAAAATGGAATGAAACGCACCGCATTAGCTTTTCTGATGTTACCCGCACTGGCTCATGCTGACTGGTCATCACCGGGTTTCAACGCCTTTAGCGCCGAAGGTACCGGGATATTCACCAGCCAGGCAAAGCTTGCGAAGGGTACTCGCCCTCTTACGCTGAGTTTTGATAACACGTGCTGGCAGCCAACGGATGCAATAAAACTCAATGAGATGCTGTCGCTTAAAAAATGTGACGGCACGCCGCCGCAGTGGCGACTGTTCCGCGACGGCGAGTATCAGATGCGTGTCGATACCCGCTCCGGTACGCCCACACTGATGCTGACTATTCAGAGCGCAACGGAACCGTCGCTTGCAAACGTTACCCGCCAGTGTCCGAAGTGGGACGGTAAACCCCTGACGCTTGAAGTTGGCAACGATTTCCCGGAAGGATCGGTGGTCCGTGATTTCTACAGCAAACAGACTGCAACTGTGCAGAATGGAAAAATCACCCTGCAACCCGCCGCCAACAGCAACGGCCTGCTGCTGCTTGAACGCGCCGAGACCGACAAACCTGCGCCGTTTAGCTGGCAAAACGCCACCGTCTATTTCGTGCTGACTGACCGCTTTGTCAACGGCGATCCCTCTAACGATAACAGCTATGGACGCCACAAAGATGGCATGCAGGAGATCGGCACCTTCCACGGTGGCGATCTCAAGGGGCTTACAACCCGGCTCGATTATTTACAGCAGCTGGGCGTGAATGCGCTCTGGATAAGCTCCCCGCTGGAGCAGATCCACGGCTGGGTTGGCGGTGGCACCAAAGGTGACTTCCCCCACTACGCCTATCATGGCTACTACACCCAGGACTGGACCACGCTTGATGCCAACATGGGCACCGAAGATGATTTACGCCACCTTGTCGATGAAGCGCATAAACGCGGGATCCGCATCCTGTTTGATATCGTCATGAACCACACGGGTTACGCGACGCTCGCAGACATGCAGGCGTTCCAGTTCGGGGCCCTTTATCTGCAGGGTGATGAACTGAAAAAAACGCTGGGCGAGCACTGGACGGACTGGAAGCCGGGAGCAGGCCAAAGCTGGCACAGCTTCAACGATTACATCAACTTCAGCGACAAAGCCGCCTGGGAAAAATGGTGGGGTAAAAAGTGGATCCGCACCGACATTGGCGATTATGACAATCCCGGCTTCGACGATTTAACCCTGTCGCTGGCGTTCCTGCCGGACCTGAAAACGGAGTCGACGACCCCTTCCGGTTTACCTAATTTCTATCAACATAAACCCGATACCCACGCGAAGGCCATTTCGGGCTACACCCCGCGTGATTACCTGACCCACTGGCTCAGCCAGTGGGTACGTGACTATGGCATTGACGGTTTCCGTGTGGATACGGCAAAACACGTGGAACTCGAGGCCTGGCAGCAGTTGAAAGATCAGGCAAGCCAGGCGCTGGCAGCCTGGAAAGGCGCGAACCCCGACAAAAAACTCGACAATACCCCGTTCTGGATGACCGGCGAGTCATGGGGCCACGGCGTGATGCAAAGCGATTATTACCGCCACGGGTTTGACGCGATGATCAACTTTGATTATCAGGAGCAGGCAGCAAAAGCGGTCGGTTGTCTGGCGGACATCGACCTGACCTGGCAGCAGATGGCGGAAAAACTGCAAAGCTTCAATGTCCTGAGCTATCTCTCGTCGCATGACACACGCCTTTTCCGTGAAGGCGGCCAGCGTGCCGCAGAGCTGCTCCTGCTCGCACCGGGCAGCGTACAAATTTACTACGGCGATGAATCCGAGCGGCCATTCGGACCGACAGGGTCCGATCCATTACAGGGCACCCGCTCGGATATGAACTGGCAGGACGTGACGGGCAAGCAGGCCTTAACCGTCGCCCACTGGCAGGTTCTGGGCCAGTTCCGCGCCCGGCATCCCGCAATAGGTGAAGGCAAACAAACCACGCTGTCGCTGAAAGAAGGCTACGGCTTCGTTCGCGAGCACAATAGCGATAAGGTCATGGTGGTGTGGGCGGGTAATCAATAACGACGCAAACCGGTTCCCTCTCCCCCTCCGGGAGAGGGATATTTCACCAGAACAATCCACTACCTAAATACCTTCCCACCACATAAAACAACAATCCTGACCGCATCTCTCGATTTGCACCAGCACGGTGCTAGCGTTATGGTTACCCACTTTCAAAATAAGCTCGACAGATCACCTGCTATGACGTTTTCACTTTTCGGCGACAAATTCACCCGCCATTCAGGCATTACTCGCCTGATGGAGGACCTCAACGACGGGCTGCGCACACCAGGCGCCATCATGCTCGGCGGCGGAAACCCGGCTCAAATCCCGGAGATGAACACCTATTTTCAGACGCTGCTGGCTCAGATGCTGGAAAGCGGGAAAGCAACTGATGCGCTTTGCAACTACGACGGCCCACAGGGTAAAACCGAACTGCTGACACTGCTTGCTGAAATGCTGCGCAAAGAGCTGGGTTGGGATATCGAACCACAGAATATTGCACTGACAAACGGCAGTCAGAGCGCATTTTTCTACTTGTTTAATCTGTTCGCAGGCCGTCGTGCCGACGGCACTACCAAAAAAGTGCTGTTCCCGCTGGCGCCAGAGTACATCGGCTATGCCGATTCCGGCCTCGAAGAGGATCTGTTCGTCTCGGCGCGCCCGAATATTGAGCTGCTGCCAGAAGGCCAGTTCAAATATCACGTCGACTTTGAACATCTGCATATTGGTGAAGAGACGGGCATGATCTGCGTATCACGTCCAACCAACCCAACGGGCAACGTCATCACCGACGACGAACTGATGAAGCTGGATGCGCTGGCGAATCAGCACGACATCCCGCTGGTGATTGATAACGCTTATGGCGTGCCGTTCCCGGGGATCATCTTCAGCGAAGCACGTCCGCTGTGGAACCCGAACATCGTCCTGTGTATGAGCCTTTCCAAGCTGGGTCTGCCGGGCAGCCGTTGCGGGATCATCATCGCCAATGAAAAAATCATCACCGCCATTACCAACATGAACGGCATTATCAGCCTTTCCCCGGGGGGAATCGGCCCGGCGATGATGTGCGAAATGATCAAACGTAATGACCTGCTGCGCCTGTCGAACGAGGTTATCAAGCCGTTCTATTACCAGCGGGTACAGGAAACGATCGCCATTCTTCGCCGCTACTTACCGGAAGAACGCTGCCTGATCCACAAACCTGAAGGGGCAATTTTCCTGTGGCTGTGGTTTAAGGATCTGCCGATCACCACCGAGCTTCTCTACCAGCGCCTGAAAAAGCGCGGCGTGTTGATGGTGCCGGGTGATTACTTCTTCCCGGGTCTGGATAAGCCGTGGCCGCATACGCATCAGTGCATGCGCATGAACTACGTGCCCGATCCGGAGAAAATCGAAGCGGGCGTGAAAATTCTCGCCGAAGAGATTGAGTACGCCTGGCGCGAAGATAGCCAGTAACGCGTTACGCCAGATTATGCAGCCGTTCGGTGCGTAATCTGGCGGGGTCAACGCAGCGCAGCGCGTGGGTTGGGCACGCCTCCACACAGGCGGGTCCAGCCTCGCGATCTGCGCACAAATCACATTTCACCGCCTGAACACGGTTCCCCACTCGCTGAACCTGCATTGCCCCAAACGGGCACGCTACCACACAACTTTTACAGCCAATACAGCGCGCCGGCTCCACCCGCCAGGCACCCGCGGTGTGGCGAATCGCCTGTGTCGGACAAACAGTGGCACAAGGGGCATCTTCACACTGATGGCAGCCCACAGCCGTAGTGAATGCGCCGCCTTTGACCACCCGAATGCGGGGCGCAAACGCGCCTGCAGAAAGCATTCCCTGATGCGACACCACGCAGGCCACTTCGCAGGTACGACAGCCAATGCATTTTTCCGTATCAGCCAGGATAAATCGGTTCATCTGTCACGCTCCGCGCACGTTAAAACCCAACTCTTTTGAGATAGCCTCTGCCGTTTCCCGCAGCGGTTTCAGCAGGTTTTTTTCACCAATTTGCTTCATGCGGGACGTCGAGAGCGAAATGGAGATCGCGTACGGCACGCGGCCATGAATATCAAACACCGGTACGGCAAGACAGGAGACGCCCAGCTCGTTCTCTTCTTTATCCATCGCCATGCTGTGCTCGCGGATTTCCGCCAGCTCGTCATACATCGCGCTCAGTTCGGTAATCGTGTTGCGGGTGAGCGGCTGGATCTGCTCCTGATGGCTCTGCCAGTAGCTCGCCACATAGTCCTGATGACCAAACGCCATGTAGATTTTGCCCATCGCCGAACAATAGAGCGGCATATGCTGACCGATGTAAGCACGCGTGCGCAGCATACCGGTTGTGGGCTCCAGCTTATAAATCAGAATCGCGTGATCGTCCTCGCGGCTTGAGAAGTTCACCGTCTCACCGGTGGCGATATTCAGCGTCTCAAGGTGCGGGGCCGCCACGTGAATGATATTCAGCGACGACAGCGCCTTTTGCCCGACGGCGATAAATTTGGTGGTCAGGCGGTAGCTGCCCGCCGCAGGCGCCGGGGTAACATACCCGCACGACTGTAATCCCTGCAGTAAACGGTGCACGGTGCTTTTATTCAGCCCTGCCAGTTCCGATAAATGGGCCAACGGACACCCGTTCGGGTAGTTGCTGAGGATCTCAATCAGCATCAGGCCGCGAAACAAGCTCTGGCTACCTGCTGGCCTCTCTTTTTCTTGCGTCATTTCGCTCTCTTTCGTGCTCATCCAATGGCTCCTTTTTATCGCGTCCTGATGGTAGCGCAAAGTGTGGTTCAGTTCACGATCTCAACAGAAAAAACACAACCATTTGATTTTAATCGATTTTGAAAATCATGAATGTCGTTGATCTGGCAAAATTTGAACGCTATATTTGAAATCAGATTTCGCATAGTGAAATTTAGCGATAAAAAAGCACTCACACTTGCCCCGACAAAAACAGGAGAACAGGGATGAAAGTGACCTTTGAAGAGTTAAAAGCGGCGTTCAGGCGGGTCCTGGTCGATCGCGGCGTAAAAGCGGACACCGCCGACGCCTGCGCGGAGATGTTTGCCCGCACCACGGAATCGGGCGTCTATTCACACGGGGTTAACCGCTTCCCTCGCTTCATTCAGCAGCTTGATGCCGGCGACATCATTCCTGATGCCCAGCCAACACGGGTGACCTCGCTAGGTGCCATCGAACAGTGGGATGCCCGACGTTCCATTGGCAACCTGACGGCGAAAAAGATGATGGATCGCGCCACCGAACTGGCCGCCGACCACGGTATCGGCCTGGTGGCACTGCGAAACGCCAACCACTGGATGCGCGGTGGCAGCTACGGCTGGCAGGCCGCAGAGAAGGGGTACATCGGGATCTGCTGGACTAACTCCATTGCCGTCATGCCAGCCTGGGGCTCGAAAGCGTGCTGCATCGGCACTAACCCTCTGATCGTGGCGATTCCGTCTACGCCGATCACAATGGTCGATATGTCGATGTCAATGTTCTCCTACGGCATGCTGGAAGTGAATCGCCTGGCCGGACGCACGTTGCCGGTGGATGGGGGCTTTGACGATGAAGGGCATCTCACCAGAGAACCTGGTGTGATCGAGAAAAACCGCCGCATTCTGCCGATGGGCTACTGGAAAGGATCGGGCTTATCCATCGTCCTCGACATGATCGCAACCCTGCTCTCCAACGGATCCTCCGTTGCGGAAGTGACCCAGGACAACAGCGACGAATATGGCGTGTCACAAATCTTTATCGCCATCGAGGTCGATCGTTTGATCGACGGACCCACCCGCGATGCCAAACTGCAGCGCATCATGGACTTTATCATCAACGCCGAGCGGGCTGATGACAACGTCGCGGTTCGACTGCCGGGTCATGAATTCACACGTCTGCTCGAAGAGAACCGCCGCAACGGCATCACCATTGACGACAGCGTGTGGGCGAAAATCCAGTCTCTGTAAGGAGTGGGCCATGATTTTAGGACATATTTCGCAGCCAAATCCGTGTCGCCTGCCGCGGGCGATAGAGAAAGCGCTCGATTTTCTGCGCACCACGGATTTCACGGCGCTGGCACCTGGCGTGGTGGACATTGACGGACGAAACATTTTTGCTCAGGTGCTCGACCTCACCACCCGGACGTGGGATGAGAACCGTCCCGAAGTGCACCGTCGCTATCTGGACATTCAGTTTCTGGCATGGGGTGAAGAGAAAATCGGTGTCGCCATTGATACCGGCAATAACGAAATAAGCGAATCACTGCTGGAACAGCGGGATATTATTTTTTATCACGGCAGCGAAAATGAATCATTTATAGAAATGACGCCCGGCAGTTACGCCATATTTTTTCCGCAGGATGTTCACCGTCCTGCCTGCATTAAAAATAAGGTATCGGCAATTCGTAAAATTGTGGTGAAAGTAGCAATCAGCGAAATAGATTAATTTTCTGAACTCTATTGGGAATGCGAAATGACTAACACCGGTTTTATAATTGGTGCGTACCCCTGCGCACCCTCGTTTCACCAGCAAGGGGAACAAGAAGAGCAGGACTTCTGGCGAGCGCTTTCCGATACGCCAGATATTCGCGGGCTGGAGCAACCGTGTCTTGAGGATCTCCATCCGTTGGGTGACGAATGGCTGTTCCGCCATACGCCGGGAGACTGGCAAATGGTGGTTACCGCGGTGATGGAAACCATGCGCCGCCGCGGCACAAATGGCGCGTTTGGCCTGGCCTCTGCCGATGAAGAACAGCGCAAAGCCTGCGTTGACTATTACCGCCATCTGCTGCGAAAGATTGATGCCATCAATACTCGCTTTCCAGGCAAAATTATTGCCCTGGAGATGCAAGCCGCGCCGCAGGCGGGAAACCCGTCTGTTGAACAAGCTACCGCTGCGTTTTCCCGTTCTGTACGTGAAATCACCTCATGGGACTGGTCATGCGACCTGGTGCTTGAACACTGCGATGCCATGACCGGCCCCGCGCCACGAAAGGGGTTTTTGCCCTTAGCGCAGGTGCTTGAGGTGGTGAAAGAAACGGATATCAGCGTATGCATTAACTGGGCGCGGTCGGCTATCGAAGGACGCAATACCACGCTGCCGCCTGAACATGTTAAAGCCGCACTTGAGGCCGGGAAGCTGGGCGCACTGATGTTCTCCGGGACCTCCGTCCGCGGAGCGTACGGCGAATGGCAGGATCTGCACGCGCCATTTTCCCCGTTCTGCGCCGACAGTTTAATGACCACCGACCAGGTAAAAGCACTTTTTACTGCGGCGAGTACCGCAACATTGAAATTCTCCGGTATTAAATTACTGGAAATAAATGCTAATGCTAACGTCAGCCATCGCATCGCTATTTTGCGTGACGGCATTAGTGAAATGAAAAAAGCAACGCAATAACAATAAAAATCTTATTCCGGTTACATTCACTGAGATATTAAATATGAATATTTCTACTCATGCTCTACAAGCGGATATTCCGCGCCAGCGCTGGTTAAGAATCATTCCGCCTATTCTTATCGCCTGTATTATTTCATATATGGACCGCGTGAATATCGCATTTGCGATGCCAGGCGGTATGGATGAAGAGTTAGGTATCTCTGCCACCATGGCAGGCCTGGCGGGTGGGATCTTCTTTATCGGTTATCTGTTCCTGCAGGTGCCCGGCGGCAAGATTGCCGTGCATGGCAGCGGTAAGAAGTTTATTGGCTGGTCGCTGGTTGCCTGGGCGGTGATTTCAGTCCTGACCGGCGTTGTGACCAACCAGTATCAACTGCTGGCACTGCGCTTCTTACTCGGTGTGGCAGAAGGCGGGATGCTGCCTGTGGTGCTCACGATGATCAGTAACTGGTTCCCGGACGCCGAACGCGGCCGCGCCAATGCGATTGTCATCATGTTTGTTCCCATTGCGGGGATCATCACCGCGCCCCTGTCGGGCTGGATTATCACCGCACTTGACTGGCGCTGGCTGTTCATCATTGAAGGGCTGATGTCCATTGTGGTGCTGGTGCTCTGGGTGTTCACCGTCTACGACCGCCCGCAGGAGGCTCGCTGGATCTCCGAGGCCGAGAAAAATTATCTGATACAAACGCTGGCCGCAGAACAGCAGGCTATTGCCGGAAAAGCGGTGAAAAATGCCTCGCTGAGTGCTGTTCTGTCCGACAAAACCATGTGGCAGCTGATTGCCCTGAACTTCTTCTACCAGACCGGGATTTACGGTTACACCCTCTGGCTGCCAACCATTCTCAAAGAGCTGACGCATACCAGCATCGGCCAGGTGGGAATGCTCGCCATCCTGCCTTATGTCGGCGCCATTGCGGGCAT
Source organism: Enterobacter sp. J49 (assembly GCF_002148625.1). NCBI lineage: Bacteria > Pseudomonadati > Pseudomonadota > Gammaproteobacteria > Enterobacterales > Enterobacteriaceae > Enterobacter > Enterobacter sp. J49. The sequence goes on along the minus strand of NZ_MWPY01000020.1, from coordinate 201,572 downwards.
GTTCCTGTTCTCCTCACTGTCTGACCGTACCGGCAAGCGCAAGCTGTTCGTCTCCCTGCCGCTGATTGGCTTCGCGCTCTGCATGTTCCTCTCCGTGGCGTTGAAAGAGAACATCTGGCTGGCCTATGCCGCGCTGGTGGGCTGTGGCTTCTTCCTGCAGTCCGCTGCGGGTGTGTTCTGGACGATCCCGGCGCGCCTGTTCAGCGCAGAGATGGCCGGTGGCGCTCGCGGCGTGATTAACGCCCTGGGTAACCTCGGTGGGTTCTGCGGCCCTTACGCGGTGGGCGTGCTGATTACCCTCTACAGCAAAGATGCCGGGGTGTACTGCCTCGCGGTTTCACTGGCGCTGGCCTCGCTGCTCGCCCTGATGCTACCGGCGAAATGCGATGCCGGAGCGGAACCCAACCCCGGCGTGAACCCGCATAAGCACGCAGCCTGATCCCCCCGCCCTCTCCTGAAGAGAGGGCGTAAGACAAGAGAGTCAACGATGAGTGAAAAAGAGCCCTTCTGGCTGGGTATCGATTGTGGCGGAACGTATCTGAAAGCCGGTCTGTACACCAGCCAGGGCCAGGAAGTCTGTATTGAGCGCCGCGCGGTTGCCACACTCAGCCCACACGCAGGCCACGCTGAGCGGGATATGCACCAACTCTGGCAGCAGTGCCACGCCACCGTCGCCCTGCTGCTTAAAAAGGCCGGCATCGGCGGCGCACAAATCAAAGGCGTCGGGATATCAGCTCAGGGTAAAGGACTGTTTTTACTGGACAAGTATGACCAGCCGCTCGGCAACGCCATGCTCTCCTCTGACCGCCGGGCGCTGGAGATTGTACAGCGCTGGCAGCAGGACGGTATTCCTGAAAAGCTTTATCCGCATACGCGCCAGACGTTATGGACGGGGCATCCCGCCTCCCTCCTGCGCTGGGTGAAAGAGAATGAACCGCACCGTTATCAGCAGATTGGCTGTGTGATGATGGCGCACGACTACCTGCGCTGGTGCCTCACCGGCGTTAAAGGGTGTGAAGAGAGCAACATCTCTGAATCCAATCTCTACAACATGAACACCGGGCAGTACGACCCGCAGCTCACACGCTGGCTCGGCATCGATGAAATTGACGGCGCACTGCCGCCGATCGTCGGTTCAGCAGAAATGTGCGGGGAAATCACCGCTCAGGCCGCCGCCCTGACTGGTCTCGCAGCGGGTACACCCGTTGTGGGGGGGCTGTTTGATGTGGTTTCCACCGCGATCTGCGCCGGGTTACATGACGACAGTACGCTCAACGCCGTGATGGGCACCTGGGCTGTCACCAGCGGGATCGCCAACGGTATAGGCCATAACGAGCCGTATCCCTATGTGTATGGGCGCTACGTTCATCCGCAGCACTACATCGTTCACGAAGCCAGCCCCACCTCGTCCGGTAACCTCGAATGGCTGACCACACAGTGGGGCGACATGTCATTCGATGCGATCAACCAGTCCGTTGCCAGCCTGCCGAAAGCCGGAAGCGATCTGCTCTTCCTGCCGTTCCTCTATGGCAGCAACGCCGGGCTGGAGATGACCTGCGGGTTTTACGGCATGCAGGCCCTGCATACCCGCGCGCATCTGTTGCAGGCGGTCTATGAAGGTGTGGTCTTCAGCCACATGACCCATCTTAACCGCATGCTAGCGCGCTTCACGCACGTGCAGGCATTGCGCGTAACCGGCGGCCCTGCCCATTCGGATGTGTGGATGCAAATGCTCGCGGACGTCAGCGGTCTGGCAATAGAACTGCCGCAGGTCGAAGAGACCGGCTGTTCCGGCGCGGCGCTGGCCGCGCTGGTGGGTACCGGCGTTTATCCCGATTTCCGCACCGCGCAGCAGGCTGTCAGACATCACATTCGCGTCATCACACCCGACAAGCATGCCCATGCGGCCTACCAGCGCAAGTATCAGCGCTACCAGCTACTGATTTCAGCACTACAGGGCTATCACGCCCATGTTAAGGAGCACGACCTATGAGCCGACCATTACTGCAGCTGGCGCTCGACCATACCTCACTTCAGGCCGCACAGCGCGACGTCGAGCGGCTTGCGGATCACGTCGATATCATCGAAGCAGGCACCATTTTGTGTCTCACCGAAGGGGTTAATGCCGTACGCGCACTGCGCCAGCAGTGTCCGAAAAAAACGATCGTGGCTGACTGGAAAGTGGCCGATGCCGGAGAAACGCTGGCTGAACAGGCGTTTGGCGCAGGCGCGAACTGGATGACCATCATCTGCGCCGCGCCGCTGGCAACCGTCGAGAAGGGTCACGAGGTGGCTCTGCGCTGCGGCGGGGAAATTCAGATGGAGCTGTTTGGTCACTGGACGCTGGATGATGCGCGTGAATGGCACCGTATCGGGGTCACACAGGCCATTTATCACCGTGGGCGCGACGCACAGGCCAGCGGCCAGCAGTGGGGCGAGGCGGATCTCGCCAGCATGAAAGCCCTCTCGGATATCGGCCTGCAGCTCTCGATCACCGGCGGCATTACCCCCGCCGACCTGCCGCTGTTTAAGCAGATCAATGTGAAAGCGTTTATTGCCGGACGGGCACTGACAGGCGCTGCCAACCCACCGCAGGTGGCCCATGCATTCCATTCACACATCCGCGACATCTGGGGGGAGTCACCATGCGTCAGCATCCGTTAGGTATCTACGAAAAAGCGCTGCCGAAAGCGCTCACCTGGCCAGAGCGCCTGGTGCTGGCAAAAAGCTGCGGATTTGATTTTGTCGAGATGTCGATTGATGAAACCGATGAGCGTCTGTCCCGCCTTGAGTGGAACACCGCGCTGCGCGCCTCTCTGGTTGAGGCGATGCTGGAAACCGGGGTCGCGATCCCGTCGATGTGTCTGTCTGCCCACCGCCGTTTCCCGTTTGGTAGCCGGGACGAAACCGTCCGCGAGCGCGCACGCGCCATTATGACCAAAGCCATCCGTCTGGCGCGCGATCTCGGTATTCGCACCATCCAGCTTGCCGGGTATGACGTCTATTACGAAGAACATGACGAAGGTACCCGGCAACGCTTTGCCGAAGGGCTGGCATGGGCCGTGGAGCAGGCCGCCGCCGCGCAGGTCATGCTGGCAGTGGAGATCATGGATACCGCGTTTATGAACTCCATCAGCAAATGGAAAAAGTGGGACGAAATGCTCGCTTCGCCATGGTTCAGCGTTTATCCGGACGTCGGCAACCTGAGCGCGTGGGGTAACGATGTGGCCGCCGAGCTGACGCTGGGCATCGATCGCATCGCCGCCATCCACCTGAAAGATACCCAGCCCGTGACTGAACAAAGCCCCGGACAGTTTCGTGACGTACCGTTCGGTGAGGGGTGCGTTGATTTCGTGGGCATATTTAACACGCTGAATCAGCTCAATTATCGCGGCGCATTTCTGATTGAAATGTGGACCGAAAAAGCCAAAGAGCCGGTACTGGAAATCATCCAGGCACGCCGCTGGATTGAAGCCCGGATGCAGGAAGGAGGGATGACATGTTAGAACAACTCAAAGCCGAGGTCCTGGCGGCAAACCTGGCGCTGCCCGCCCACCATCTGGTGACTTTCACCTGGGGCAACGTCAGTGCGGTGGATCGTGAACGCGGCCTGATGGTGATTAAACCCTCCGGCGTGGAGTATGACGTAATGTCCGCAGAGGATATGGTGGTGGTGGACATTGCCACGGGCCAGGTGGTCGAGGGGGTTAAAAAACCCTCTTCCGACACGCCAACCCACCTGGCGCTGTATCGCCGTTACCCTGAAATTGGCGGCATTGTGCATACCCATTCCCGCCACGCCACTGTCTGGGCGCAGGCAGGGCAGGATTTACCGGCATGGGGTACCACGCACGCTGACTATTTTTATGGTGCGATCCCCTGCACGCGGTTGATGACCCCGGCTGAAATTGCGGGTGAATACGAATACCAGACCGGTGAAGTCATCATCAAAACCTTTGAGGAGCGCGACGTAAACCCGATGCAGATCCCGGCGGTGCTGGTGCATTCTCACGGCCCGTTCACCTGGGGAAAAAATGCAGCCGATGCGGTACATAACGCTGTGGTGCTGGAAGAGTGCGCCTTTATGGGGCTGTTTTCACGCCAGCTTGCGCCACAACTACCGACGATGCAGCAGGAACTGCTCGATAAACATTACCTGCGCAAGCATGGAGCAAATGCCTACTACGGGCAGTGATCACCCGGAATTAATATGCTCCTTACAGTACCGCCGTTTCCAGACGGCGGGCGTTAAGCCGGTATGCTTTGAAAATATCTGCCGGAAATACCCGACATCATTAAAACCGCAGCGGGTTGCCACTTCGGTCAGGGACGCGGAGTCGTTCAGCAACAGCTTTTCTGCCGCCCTGACGCGCTGGCGATGGATCGCCTCCGTCAGGGTTAAGTGAAAGGTCCGGCGAAATACGCGTCCCAGATAATCGGCATTGCAGTGCAAGGCTTTTGCCAGTTGCGATGTGGAAAGCGGCAGATGAAACTGCGTGCGAATAAGCTGTTTTGCCTTCCATGCCATGGCCGCGCCGGCTTCATCGGCTCTGTCTTCATAACCTGAGGAGATCGACACTTGCTGTAAAATCAGCAGCAAAATCATTTCCAGCGCCACGCTTCGCTGTAATTTTTCCTGCTCACTCAGGAATTGCCGGAATAGCGCAATCACATATTGAGCATCGCGCACGCAGCAATGTTGTTCAATGGCCACCGGAAAAGCATGTGGCAAAGGCGACGATTGCCCTTCGACCTCAAAATGCAGCCAGTAGAACCGCAGGTCCGCCGGGAAATCTTCTGTCCCCACGTGTCGACGCGCCGGCCAGAGCAGTAAGCTCTCTCCCGCTTTCACCTCAAAGAGCGTGTTTTCTTCCTGGATCGTTAATGTCCCTTTTTCGACGAAGATAATCTCCCACGAGGTTAATTTGCGCGCCGGATGCCGGCCCACGCCCCGGGAAATAAAGAGCCCACCATTTTGCACTTTAATCGGAAGCGCTATGGATAATTCAAGCATGGATATTCACCATTCCGCTCTGATTGCCATTAATATTCATCTTATGCTTTGATTATTAATGAATATCTTCCTGCCTTCCCGATCGAAATCACAAATTTATCATCAGGTCGGAATCGTCACCTTTTTATACTTTTCCCTTCCCTTGTTGGCCTGAGCGTTCGGTGCAGAATGAATGGGGTACCTTGCATAAATACGATAAAAATCGATTACCGAGGAGTTACCTCATGACTTCCACACCGATTACAGAATCACAGGTCGTACAAGGGGCAATGGATGACCGCCTGTCAGTCCGCGAAAAAATTGGCTACGGCCTGGGTGACGCGGGTGGCACGGTCATTACCTGCCTGATCATGAATTTTCTTACCTTCTTCTACACCGACGTTTTTGGTCTGACGCCTGCGCTCGTTGGCACGCTGTTTATTGCCCTGCGCGTGTTTGACGCCATTTCCGATCCGGTGATGGGGGTGATTGCCGACCGAACACAAAGCCGTTGGGGGCGTTTTCGCCCGTGGCAGCTGTGGGTGGCGCTTCCTGTCGGGGTTATCGGTGTACTGACCTTCACCGTGCCTGACGCCAGCATGGGGGTGAAAATCGCCTGGGCGTTTGGTACCTATCTGCTGTTGTCAGTGGGCTATACCGCCATCAACGTGCCCTACTGCGCGCTGATCAACACCATGACCACCCGCCACAGCGAGGTCATCTCCTGTCAGTCATGGCGCTTTGTGCTGTGCGGTGTGGCGGGCTTTTTGGTCTCTGTTGGCCTGCCGTGGCTGGTCGCAGCGCTGGGCGAGGGCAACGCTGCGCGAGGCTATCAGCTCGGCGTTGGGGTGTTGTGCGCCATCGCCGTGGTGATGTTCCTCTGCTGCTTCTTCTGGGTGCGTGAGCGCGTCCCGCTGGCGCTGATGGGCAAATTCACCTTACGCGAGCACCTGGCCGGCCTGCGCAACAACGATCAGCTCCTGCTGATGCTGGTGATGTCATTCCTGCTGATCAACGTCTTCAACATTCGTGGCGGCGGCTACATGTACTTCATCACCTACGTGCTCCAGGGCAGTACCGCTTATACCTCGCTGTTCTTCACAATGGTGACCTTTGCGGCCATTCTCGGCGCGGTGATCGTGAATCCCCTTTCTCGCCGGATTGATACCGTCAAACTCTATTACTACACCAACCTCGTGCTGGCCGCGCTCGCGGCGGGTATGTGGTTTCTGCCAGGCGGTCCGGCTCATCAGACGCTCTGGCTGATCGTTATTCTGAGTAACGGCGTCATTCTCGGTTTTACCCTGCCCCTGCACTTCTCGCTGATGGCATTTGCAGATGACTATGGTGAGTGGAAAAACGGGGTACGTTCATCTGGCATGAACTTCGCTTTCAATCTGTTTTTCATCAAGCTCGCCTGGGCGTCCAGCGCCGGGATCATCAGCCTGGTGTTTATCGCCGTCGCTTACCAGCCGGGCGCGGGCAACCAGACACCAGCCTCGTTACAGGGAATTACTGCGATGGAGACGCTGCTCCCCGCCCTTTTCCACCTGCTGCTGGCGGTCTCAATCCGCTGGTGCAGACTCAACAATCCCATGATGTCGCGCATTGCCACCGATCTGCGCCAGCGTCACGTATCGTCCTGAGGAGAATGACATGTCCATAATGGAAGCCGACCTGCACACACTGAACATCAACGACCCGTTTCTCGGCCAGTATCAGCGGCTGGTGCGTGATGTGGTGATCCCCTACCAGTGGGATGCGCTAAACGATCGCGTTACCGAAGCCGAACCGAGTCACGCCATCACCAACTTCCGCATTGCGGCAGGGCTGGAACAGGGGGAGTTCTATGGAATGGTGTTTCAGGACAGCGACGTGGCGAAATGGCTGGAAGCCGTCGCGTGGTCGTTGTGCCAGAAGCCCGACCCGGAACGTGAAAAAACCGCCGATGAGGTGATTGAGCTGATTGCGGCGGCGCAGTGCGACGATGGCTATCTCAACACCTACTTCACGGTGAAAGCACCCGGTGAGCGCTGGACGAACCTTGCCGAATGCCACGAACTGTACTGCGCCGGACATATGATTGAAGCTGGCGTGGCCTATTTTCAGGGGACCGGAAAACGCCGTCTGCTGGAGGTGGTATGCAAACTGGCGGACCATATCGACCGGGTCTTTGGCCCCGGCGAGGAGCAGCTTCACGGTTATCCGGGCCATCCGGAAATTGAGCTGGCGCTTATGCGGCTTTACGACGTCACTCAGGAACCGCGTTACCTGGCCCTTGTGAAATATTTTATCGACACGCGCGGCACACAGCCTCATTTCTACGATATCGAATATGAGAAACGGGGCCGGACATCGTACTGGAACACGTACGGCCCGGCGTGGATGGTCAAGGACAAAGCCTATAGCCAGGCGCATCAACCGCTTGCCGAACAACACACCGCCATCGGCCACGCGGTTCGATTTGTCTATCTGATGGCGGGCATGGCGCATCTTGCTCGCCTGAGTCATGACGAGGGTAAACGCCAGGACTGCCTGCGACTGTGGAATAACATGGCCCAGCGACAGCTCTATATTACCGGCGGGATCGGCTCGCAAAGCAGTGGCGAAGCCTTCAGCAGCGATTACGATTTGCCTAACGATACGGTATATGCCGAAAGCTGCGCCTCCATTGGCCTGATGATGTTTGCCCGCCGGATGCTGGAGATGGAAGCGGACAGCCAGTACGCCGACGTGATGGAGCGTGCCTTATACAACACGGTACTGGGCGGCATGGCGCTGGACGGTAAACATTTCTTCTATGTGAACCCGCTGGAGGTACACCCTAAAACACTGGCATTTAATCATGTCTACGACCACGTTAAGCCGGTTCGCCAGCGCTGGTTCGGCTGCGCCTGTTGCCCGCCCAATATCGCCCGCGTGCTCACTTCGCTGGGCCACTATCTCTATACCGTTCGTCAGAACGCGCTCTTTATCAACCTCTATGTGGGGAACGACGTCGCCATACCGGTAGATGAGGGCACCTTACAGCTACGGATTAGCGGTGATTATCCATGGCAGGAAGAGGTCAACATCGAGATCACCTCACCTGCCCCGGTGACCCACACGCTGGCACTACGTTTACCAGACTGGTGCACAAGCCCGGCCGTGTCACTGAACGGCGAAAGGGTCACGGGTGATGTCTCCCGGGGGTATCTGTACCTCACCCGCCGCTGGCAGGAGGGAGATACCCTTACGCTGACCTTACCCATGCCGGTCCGCCGCGTGTACGGTAACCCGCTGGTACGCCAGCAGGCCGGTAAAGTCGCGCTGCAGCGTGGCCCGCTGGTCTACTGCCTGGAAGAGGCCGACAATGGCGCGAACCTGCATAACCTCTCCCTGCCTGAGCAGAGCGAATTTCGGGTCTTTGAAGGAAAAGGGATCTTTGCGCACAAGATACTGATTCAGGCGGAGGGCATCGCGCGTCACGCTGATGAGGAAGGCACGCAGGCACTGTGGCAGTACGATCGCGCCCCGGTGCAGCGCCAGCCCCGGACGTTGACCTTTATTCCGTGGTTCAGCTGGGCAAACCGGGGAGAAGGGGAAATGCGGATTTGGGTGGATGAGGCCTGAAGGCATCTGTCCTGTCAGCCTCACCCCAACCCTCTCCCACAGGCGCGGGAGATAAAAACCGAGGCCGGGTAAGGCAATCGCCACCCGGCTTTAGATCAGAAACGCCAGGACATGCCGGTCATCAGCGCGAAACTGTCTTCGCGGTCGATCATCGGACTGTTCTTCACGTCGTCAGGTAACACGGTATAGACCGCGCTGGCGTTGATAAACAAATTCTGGGTTAACTGATATTTAGCCGCGAGACCCACATACGGCGTCCAGCTATCACCTGCGGTGTATTCATTGAGGCCTGAGCGGCGAGACTCATTGCCGGATACACCGTAGTAGTAATCGTTATAGCTTTCGTCGCTGTAGAAAATACCTACCGATGGCGTCAGCGTCAGACGTTCCATCCGAACCGGACGGAAGTATGAGATTTCACCGATCACGCCGCCGCTCTCATCCATCGCATCCCCCGAGACCGCCACTTTCAGCGAGCCCCAGTGTTCATGGCGGTAGTACGCCCCGCCGAGAAACGCTGATGCTTTACGCTCATCGAGGTGTTTCATCTGAGCGTCGTCGTTATCTTCAGGATCAAATCGCAGTGGCATCCACGATGCGGTCATGCTGAATTCATTTTTTTCGTCTTTCCACAGGATCCATCCGCCGGTGGTCTGGCGAATATAAAACCGGTCGCCTTCATAGCTAATTAACGGTACCGCCGTGGTATTTTCGTTATAACCTTTATAAGGCGACTCATTAAATACAGCCCCCGCCCCAAGTGAAAAGTCACCAGCCATTGCAGATGATGTTGCAAATAACGTGGCTGCGATGAGTAAATTGTATTTAATAGTCATTACATGTAATCCATTTAGACGCCAAACAAGCGAGGCGAATAATAATGGTTACAAATTTGCCAATGCAACGCTGCAGTTTATATAATATTATATATAAAAACATATAGATGGGTGCGCATGATGAATAAGTTCCAGCTAAAGCCACGCGAGTTAAAAATTATTTCCGTCATCGCAGCCACCCACAGTATTGGCGATGCCGCCGCCCTGCTGGGCATGGCACAGGCTAACGTCAGTAAATACCTTTCTGATTTTGAAACGCGTGTCGGTCTTAAGGTATTTGAGCGCACGACCCGTCAGCTGGCGCTAACCCAGTTTGGCGAAGCGTTACTCCCCTACATTGACGCCACGCTGGATAAAAATAGCCAGCTCATTAATTTCATTGCTGATTATAAGCATGAGAAGCGCGGAAAAGTGACCATTTACGCCCCAACGGGTATCGTGATGTATCTGGCGCGACACGTGATCCATCAGATTGAGGACATCGGTGATATCCGCATCTCGTTAAAAACGTACAACCTGGATCGTAATGAATATTCCGAAGGGGTCTCGTTCCCCGATGATTGCGATATTCTCATTACCTATGCTCAGCCGAAAGATGAAAGTCTGGTCGCCAGTGTGTTAACGAAATATTCCGTCACGGCATTTGCCACAGAAGAATATTTGAAAAACCACCCCTTAACCGGACCTGAAGATTTAATTAATCACTCCTGTATTTTAATAGACTCGATGCTGGTGGATGAGGCGAACATCTGGCGTTTTCGCGTCCACGGTAGTGAGACCGTATATGATTACAGAGTGACCGGAAATTATATTTGCGACAATACGCAGACGGCGCTGGAACTGGCACGAAATAATCTCGGTATTGTTTTTGCGCCGAAAGAAAGCCTGAAAAAAGAGCTTAAGAGTGGTTCTCTGGTTCCCTGCTTCCCCCATCAGGAAGAGTGGTGGCTCGACCTGACGGCGATATTCCGCAAACGTGAATACCAGCCCTGGCGCGTGCAGTACATTCTGGACGGCGTACTGAACTGCCTGCGTCAGCAAATTGCTCAGGCTGCCCAGGGGCAGCCTGAGCTGGAGGGTTAGAACAGCCCCAGTGGTTTATCGGAATAACTCACCAGCAGGCATTTCGTCTGCTGATAATGCTCCAGCATCATCTTGTGGGTTTCACGCCCGATGCCCGACTGCTTATAGCCCCCAAAGGCCGCGTGCGCCGGATAAGCATGGTAGCAGTTGGTCCACACGCGCCCGGCCTGAATGCCCCGCCCCATTTTATAAGCCAGATTACCGTTGCGGCTCCAGACGCCAGCCCCGAGGCCATACGGCGTATCGTTAGCAATCTCCAGCGCCTCTTCCATCGTTTTGAAGGTGGTGACGGCCAGCACCGGTCCGAAAATTTCCTCCTGGAAGACGCGCATGTTGTTTTTGCCGAACAGGATCGTCGGCTCCAGGTAATATCCGTCCTGCAGATCGCCGCCCAGCATTTTACGCCGACCGCCGGTCAGGACATCCGCCCCTTCTTTCTTGCCGATATCAATGTAGTTGAGGATAGTGTCCATCTGCCCGTGCGAGACCTGCGCGCCCATCTGGGTCACGTTATCAAGCGGGTTACCGCTGCGGATAGACTCGACGCGGCGAATGGCTCGCTCCATAAAGCGCTCATAGATAGACTCCTGCACCAGCGCGCGGCTTGGGCAGGTACAGACTTCACCCTGGTTAAAAGCAAACAACGCAAAGCCTTCCAGGGCTTTATCGAAGAAGGCATCCTCTTCCTCCATGACGTCGGCGAAGAAAATGTTCGGCGATTTACCGCCCAGCTCCAGGGTCACTGGAATGATGTTCTGGGTCGCGTACTGCATGATCTGCTGACCCACTTCCGTCGACCCGGTAAACGCGACTTTGGCGATCCGTTTTGAGGTCGCCAGATATTCCCCTATCTCACCCCCCGCCCCGTTCACCACGTTAATCACGCCTGGCGGGAGAAGGTCGCCAATGACTTCCATCAGCAGCAGGACTGACAGCGGGGTCAGGCGGGCCGGTTTGAGCACAATGCAGTTACCCGCCGCCAGCGCGGGCGCCATTTTCCAGCTCGCCATCAGCAACGGGAAGTTCCACGGAATGATCTGCCCCACCACGCCCAGCGGTTCGTGGAAGTGGTACGCCACGGTGTCGCTGTCTACCTCGCTAATTCCGCCCTCCTGAGCGCGAATACAGGAGGCAAAATAGCGGAAGTGGTCAATGGCCAGCGGCACGTCTGCCGCCATCGTTTCACGGATTGGCTTGCCGTTATCCCAGGTTTCCGCCGTAGCCAGCAGCTCCAGATTCTGTTCCATCCGGTCAGCGATTTTGAACAATATCGCCGCTCTGTCCTGAACAGAGGTATGCCCCCATTTGTCTTTGGCTTTGTGCGCGGCGTCCAGCGCCAGATCGATATCCCCCTTGCCGGAGCTGGCTATCTCACACAGCGGCTGGCCGGTAACGGGCGTCAGATTGGAATAGTATTCGCCGCCGACGGGTGCAACCCAGTCGCCGCCGATAAAGTTTTCATAACGGGGCTTCAGCTTGAGGGGAAAACCATACTCGCCAGGCTGGATACGCGATGAGGGAGGATTGTTTGTCATGACCGTCTCCTTGCTGTTGGTGTACAACAAGGGTAGTTCCGGCTGGCGATTTTCTCGCCAGCCGGTAACGGTGTTTACGACGGGGGTCACGGAGTTTCAGGAAATAATAACGAATCCCGCAATAAATGATCGTTGCCACGACGACGGGTAAAGCCGATGCGGTTGAAATATTCCAGGATCTGAATCGCCAGCTTGCGCCCGACGTTCAGCCGATCGCGAAAATCTGCTGCGCAGGTCGTGCCTCGCGCCTGATCCAGCTCGCGGATCAGGTTAGCAAACGCCACAATGCGATCGTTACGGTAATAACGATCTTTCACGATCGCGACGATTAACCCCTGCTGCGCCGCATGGCGCAACACCTGGCGCATCACCTGTTCGTCGGTATTCGTTTCACGTGCGAGATCGCGAACCCACCACGGCTCGTCGCCAAACAGCGGGGCCACTTTCTGCCATATCGCCTCTTGCCCGGCGTTGAACCCGGCTTTGTGATCCGGCAGATGCAGCCAGCCGTGGTGGCTTTTTATCAGCCCACTTTCGCGCATGTTTTCAATCAACAGCAGCACCAGCGCATCGTTTTCCATCGGCAACGCCATGCGTCGCAGGCGTTCACGTCCCGGGCCGGGTTCATCCTGATGCTGTTCATGGTAAGTGGCGAGCGTGGTCAGTACCTTGCGCTGCCAGCATGCTGCGACCGGGGCATTCAGTAAATTGTTACCCGCCTGAATAAAACCAGGCTCCTGGGTCAGCAGGCGTAATCCTTCCGCGCTGAGCTGACGAGCCCATGCGAAATCGCTCAGATTGACGGCACCACGCTCAAGATGAACAAGCAACGCGGCTTTATCATCCGCGGCCTGCGCCAGCGCTCCCAGCCATTGCAGATACTCCGGCTTGCGCTTGCCGCGACGCGGCGGGTTGAGCGTGACCACCCGCGCCCCGGCCAGCGTCTCCCGGGCCGAAATGTCACGCAGTACCAGACGGTCATTATCCGCGAGCCACAGCGGCGAATCGAAAACCAGTTCGGCAAGGTCGTTTTCCAGCAGTGACACGCGCCCGGTGATATGGCTGGCCGCATGGTGGATATGCAGCGGCTGCCATTGGGTCAGCGGCACATGCGTCTGCAGGGCGACGATCGCCCGCTCAGAAGGCTCTGGCGGTACACCGGCCAGCAGCCAGTCGCCACGGTTAAGCTTCTCTTTTTCCGCATCGCCCGCAATATTGAGCGCGATGCGCTGCCCGGCATGGGCATGCTCTACGGGCTGGTTCTGCGCATGCAAACCGCGCACACGCATCGGGGCGTTGGCACCCGTGAGCCATAAGGTATCGCCCACGTTCACTTCACCGCTCAGCGCGGTACCGGTGACCACCAGCCCCGCGCCTTTAACGGTAAAGGCCCGGTCGATCGCCAGACGGAAACGATGATGGCTGGCATGCTCGCGTGAAGTAAGCTGCTGCAAATGGTGGCGAAGTTCGTCAATACCGCGCCCTTCTGTCGCCACGGTAACGAACAATGGCGCATCGGCAAACCCATACTCCCGCAAGGTCGCCTGCACGGTTTCACGCACCGCGTTGAGTCGCGCCTCATCGACGCGGTCAGCTTTGGTCAGCGCAACGGTCAGCTGCGGGTTGCCCGTCAGCTGTAAAATTGCCAGATGTTCACGCGTTTGCGCCATCACGCCGTCATCACAGGCCACCACCAGCAGGGCATGATCGATACCACCGACGCCCGCCAGCATGTTAGAAAGAAACTTCTCGTGTCCCGGTACATCAATAAAACCCAGCACCCGGCCATCAGGCTGAGGCCAGTAGGCATAGCCCAGATCGATGGTCATGCCGCGTTTTTTCTCTTCCGGCAGACGATCGGCATTCACCCCGGTCAGGGCCTGTAATAAGGTGGTTTTTCCGTGGTCGACGTGACCGGCGGTGGCAATAATCATTTCAACAGCATCTCCAGAAATCGCGCTTCATCTTCAAGACAGCGTAGATCCAGCCACATTCGGCCATCGTAAATGCGCCCGATAACCGGTGCTGGCAAGGCACGCCAGCGCGCCGACAAAGCGTCAAGCTGGCTGCCGCGCCCGTCACGGGGTGTAAACGTGAGCGCCGCGCTGGGCAGCCTGTCCACCGGCAGTGAACCGCTGCCGATCTGCGACTGACAAGCTTCAAGGCGCACGTCAAAATCGGGGTAGTGCGGCGCAACGTGTGGCAAGAGCAGCTCACCCTGGGCGCGAATTGAGGCGGCATCACGGGCCAGCAGGCGCAGCGTGGGCAGACGTTCAGCCAGTTTTTCCGGGTGGAGATAAAGGCGCAGCGTCGCTTCCAGCGCGGCAAGCGTCATTTTATCGGCCCGCAGTGCACGCTTGAGCGGGTGCTGCTGCATCTTCGCAATAAGCGCACGTTTACCCACGATAATCCCCGCCTGCGGGCCGCCAAGCAGTTTGTCGCCGGAGAAACTCACGAGACTGACGCCCGCCGCAATCATCTCCTGCGGCATGGGCTCTTTTGGCAGACCGTACTGGCTCAGATCGACCAGCGAACCGCTACCGAGGTCGGCCACCACCGGCACACCCAGCTCACGGCCCAGCTCCGCCAGCTCCGCCTCTTCAACGGTTTTGGTGAATCCGGCTATCTGATAATTACTGGTGTGGACCTTCATCAGTAGCCCGGTATTTTCATTCACTGCTGCGCGATAATCTTTTGCATGCGTGCGGTTGGTGGTGCCCACTTCATGCAGGGTACAGCCCGCCTGGCGCATAACATCCGGAATGCGAAACGCACCGCCAATCTCGACCAGCTCGCCACGGGAAACCACCACCTCTTTACCGCTGGCGGTCGCTGCCAGCATTAACAGTACCGCCGCCGCGTTGTTATTCACGATGCAGGCATCTTCTGCGCCGGTCAGCTCGCAGAGCAGGTCCGCCAGCGCCCGATCGCGATGTCCGCGCCCTGCGCCGTCCAGATCGTACTCAAGCGTCACGGGGGAACGCATGGCCTGCACGACTGCAGCGACGGCCTCTTCTGCCTGTTGAGCGCGACCAAGGTTGGTGTGCAGCACGGTTCCCGTCAGGTTGATGACCGGGCGTAACGCGCTTTGTGCTTTCTCCTCGAGCCTCAGTTCCACTTCCTGCCCCCACGCCGCACACCAGTCCGGCAATGCATTTTCTGTCTGAATATGGCTGCGGGCTTCGTCCTGAAGCAGACGTAATATTTCAACCGTCGCGGTATGGCCGAACCGCGCAACGGCAGCATGCACGCGCGGCTCGCGAAGAAGACGGTCGGTTGCAGGGATCTGGCTGTACAGGGAGTGATGAGTTGTCATGAAAGCGCCTGGCGAGTAAATATCATCCCCCCTCCCGACGGGAGAGGGAGTCAACATAAGAAGGGATTGTACCGCCTCCTGCTGCGAAGTGTTATAACCCGCATCAAGCCTTTGGCGGTTCGGTACGGGCAAAGCTCTCGCGCTGAAAGAGCGTTTCTGCAAGCTTCACCAGCAATGGACGGTCGACGCACCAGCCGGGGGAAACGTGCCGGAAATTGAGATAACCGATGGCGCAGGCAATGGCTATCGTTGCCAGGTTCAGGCTATCGGGTTGAATTTTTCCCTCCCGGATAAGCTGTTCGCACCAGTCCAGGCTGCGGCTGATTTTTTCACGCTGGCGTAACAGTTCCGTTTCAGACTGCTGGGCGGCGGGTCTTGCCTGCTCGCGTACGGACGTTAACGCCGCATCCATAATACCGTCGGCCAGCGCTTCAATTTGCTTCATTGCCAGCGCCGCGTTTGGATCGGCCGGTAACATCGCCGGGGCCACGCCGAGCAGCTCGATGTACTCCGCAATAATGGGGGAATCAAACCAGTACTGGCCTTCGTCTGTTACCAGCGCCGGCACTTTTCCCAGCGGGTTGTACTGCGCCACACCGTTTTCAGCGTGATAAGGCTGTTCATTGACGAACTCGAATTCAATCCCTTTCTCCAGCAGGAGAATCGAGATTTTTCGCACGAAGGGACTGGTGTAGCTGCCGATAAGTTTCATTGCCTGATCCTTGATGCCGAAAAAAGTCAGTATGGATCAAGCGATGAAAAAAGGGCAGGTATGCGTGTCGCATTCCTGCCCTGAAGGGGTTAGTGATCGAGATAGAGGTAGTGCATCCAGCTGGTCATACGCAGCAGCACCTTGCGCATTACCGAGACGTGAGCAAAGTGATCCGAATAGACCGCCACCTGAGCATAAATGCCGTCGGGCAGCGCATCGACATCAGCATTCGGTTCCAGCTCGATAGTGCCTAATACGCCATCGGTGCCAGGGATCACGGTCAGCGACTGCAGCGCACCCTGCGCCTGGTATGACCCCCCCGGCACCACCGGCAGAATGCTGGTGAGCTTGCCGGAGAAGACCTGGCCCGGCAGCGCGTTGAAGACCACTTCCGCTTCGTCGCCCGGCTTCAGACGCAGCAGCGAGTTCTGACGAAACTGGGCCACAATCTGGCGTTTCTGTTCAGGAATAAAGACCATGACCGGGCGCAGCGGCAGCGCGGCAGCATAGGTCCCCGGACGAATCAGCACCTGCGTGATATAGCCATTGCTCGGCGCACGCACCACGGTCTGATCCAGGTTGTATTTCGCTTCAGCAAGCTGAGCACGCAGGGAAGCAACCTGGGATTGCTCACCGTTGACCATACTGTCTAACTGACTTTGTATTTGCGTCTGTTCAGCCACCGAGCCTTTTACCAGCGCATCCTGCGCCAGATAGTTTTGCCGTGCGTTGTCGATATCGCTTTCAGAGAACGGGTTAACCTTTGCCCGGCTGCCTTTCAGGTAGCGCTGGTAATCTTTATACAGGCGATCACGTTCAGCAGACACGCGCGTGGTATTGGCGACCGCTTCCGCAAGCTGCGCTTTGAGATTGTCGATATTGTGCGTGGCGGTGACCAGGTCGGCCTGCAGTCTGTCGACGCGCGCCTGATAGCGGCCCGGATCAAGTTTAAATAACACTTCGCCTTTTTTAATTAGCTGGTTATTTTTATCGGTAACTTCACTCACTACCCCAGTAACCTGCGGCGTAATCGGAATGGAAATAACCGCTTTTTGCGCCGTAAAGGTATAGGGATGGTTATAGTTCATCAACAGGATAAGCCCGGCGACAATAAACACCCCACCTAATGTTGCGGTCGCGAGGGTCCACTGGTTTACCGGAATACGGAATATTTTAAAAATGGCCCAGGCAAAGGCCACATAGGTCAAAATAATCAGCAGATCCATGATTAGTGCTCCAGCGTATTCTTGTCAGCCGTGGGAGGTACCGCTGCCAGTTTTTGTTCTAATTCGGCCACACGTTTAGTCAGAGCATCCATACCCGGGACCTCATCAGGTTTTGAGATGTGGTTCTGCATCCCCCAGCCGCGATCTTCGCGGTACAACGTGGCCCAAATCCACAGGAACGGCCAAATCGCATGGAGCGTAAACAGGCTAATCCATCCCGCCGTATGAATGGCATCCGCATGGGGATGATTCCGTTTTTTGGCCATATTATAAGGAATATCATGGATGGCGATGATTCCGTAAAAAAGAACCAGAAATACAAAAATCAATACGCCCAGCGCAAAATAGTTGAGAAACATATTCTCCTCACTTAAACAACGTCAACTCATTAAATTAATAAAACGGTACGCAACCTAATTAATTTTTTATAAATACGAGGTGTACTTATATTTCAGAGCCGGGGAGTATCGTTTTTTATAATATCTCCATGCAAGTTTATAAGCGTGTCAAAATATATCCTGAATAATAATAGACTTAACCTTACAATATGAGCGTAACGTACCTTATTGCTTTTCGCCATACCACACATGAAAAGTCATTTTTTAGCTTTATGTGTGACTTCATGACATCCTGGCGTTGAATCGCCAGGCAGAATTTGTCGCCGATCACATCCGGAGAATTCTGCATAAAAATTTTTTGTGAAATTAGTCACAATCCAGAAACAAACTCACGACAACCAAATGTGATTTACATCACAGAAGTGGGTGGTTTTTGCTTTATTTATCGCCATCGTATTTTTTTTATCCACCATTTTTGTGACGAAGATCACTTCATTCATGTCTGCACCCCCTACATTTACGTGATTCATATCACACAAATTTCCGTCGTCTGGACAGTTGAACGATTCAGTGCCAGATTTCACAGCATCAGAACAGGGCCCGGCTACCTCTGCCGCCTCATTAACAATAAACCTCGGGCCGCAAGCCTAAGCGTAAACAGAAGAAGGGGTGTTTTATGTCATCCGATTTCAAGATCAAAGTTCAAAGCTTTGGTCGTTTCCTCAGCAATATGGTGATGCCAAATATCGGCGCGTTTATCGCGTGGGGTATCATCACTGCGTTGTTCATTCCGACAGGGTGGTTGCCTAACGAAACGCTGGCGAAACTTGTTGGCCCAATGATTACCTACCTGCTGCCGCTGCTTATCGGGTTTACCGGGGGTCGTCTGGTGGGTGGAGACCGTGGTGGCGTTGTGGGTGCCATCACGACGATGGGGGTTATCGTCGGTGCGGATATGCCGATGTTCCTCGGTGCAATGATTGCGGGCCCTCTGGGCGGCTGGGCAATTAAGAAATTCGACGTCTGGGTTGATGGTAAGATCAAATCCGGCTTCGAAATGCTGGTGAACAACTTCTCTGCGGGCATCATCGGTATGATCCTCGCGATTCTGGCGTTCCTCGGCATTGGCCCTGCGGTTGAAGTGCTGTCCAAAGTTCTGGCGGCAGGCGTTAACTTCATGGTTGCGCACGACATGTTGCCGCTGGCGTCTATCTTTGTTGAACCGGCGAAAATCCTGTTCCTCAACAACGCCATTAACCACGGTATCTTCTCACCGCTGGGTATTCAGCAGTCTCATGACCTCGGCAAGTCCATCTTCTTCCTGATTGAAGCCAACCCGGGCCCGGGCATGGGTGTTCTGCTGGCGTACATGTTCTTTGGTCGCGGCAGTGCGAAACAGTCTGCGGGCGGTGCGGCTATCATCCACTTCCTGGGCGGTATCCACGAAATTTACTTCCCATACGTGCTGATGAACCCACGTCTGATCCTGGCCGTTATCCTCGGCGGTATGACGGGCGTGTTCACCCTGAGCGTGCTGGGCGGTGGTCTGGTTTCTCCGGCCTCTCCAGGCTCAATCCTGGCGGTCCTGGCGATGACCCCGAAAGGTGCCTATTTCGCTAACATCGCAGCCATCTGTGCGGCAATGGCCGTCTCCTTCGTGGTCTCTTCTATCCTGCTGAAAACCAGCAAAGTGAAAGAAGATGACGATATCGAAGCGGCAACCCGTCGTATGCATGACATGAAAGCCGAATCAAAAGGCGCCACGCCGCTGGCGGCGGGCGATGTCTCTAACGACCTGAGCCACGTACGTAAAATCATCGTGGCCTGTGACGCGGGTATGGGTTCCAGCGCCATGGGTGCCGGCGTGCTGCGTAAGAAAGTGCAGGATGCGGGTCTGACCAACATCTCCGTCACCAACAGCGCCATCAACAGCCTGCCTGCAGATGTTGACCTGGTGATTACGCACCGCGATCTGACCGAACGTGCGATGCGTCAGGTTCCTCAGGCACAGCACATTTCGCTGACCAACTTCCTGGACAGCGGCCTGTACACCAACCTGACCGAACGTCTGGTGGCCGCACAGCGGCATGAAGATAACGAAGTCAAAGTCCGCGACAGCCTGAAAGACAGCTTTGACGCGAACGACAGCCACCTGTTCCGCCTGGGCGCAGAAAACATCTTCCTGGGCCGCACGGCGTCCCACAAGGAAGAGGCGATTCGCTTTGCCGGTGAACAGCTGGTGAAAGGCGGCTACGTGCAGCCTGAATACGTTGACGCGATGCTGGAGCGTGAAAAGCTGACCCCAACCTATCTGGGTGAATCCATTGCGGTTCCACACGGTACGGTTGAAGCGAAAGACCGCGTACTGAAAACCGGCGTGGTGTTCTGCCAGTATCCGGATGGTGTACGCTTCGGTGAAGAAGAAGACGACATCGCCCGCCTGGTGATTGGTATCGCCGCTCGCAACAACGAGCACATCCAGGTGATTACCAGCCTGACCAACGCGCTGGATGACGACTCTGTCATTGAACGTCTGGCCAACACCACCAGCGTGGAAGAAGTGCTGGCGCTGTTGAACAAGTAACGGAACCTCTTCCCTCTCCCCCTGTGGGGAGAGGGTTAGGGTGAGGGCAAAGCCTCACCCCAGCCCTCTCGGGTAAAAACATTGATTAAGGTTAATACTATGAAAGCATTACATTTTGGCGCAGGTAATATCGGTCGTGGCTTTATCGGTAAACTGCTGGCAGACGCAGGCATTACGCTGACATTCGCCGATGTGAATCAGGTAGTCCTGGATGCCCTGAATGCCCGTCATAGCTATCAGGTACACGTGGTAGGCGAAAACGAGCAGGTTGAGACGGTGTCTGGCGTTAATGCGGTAAGCAGCATTGGCGAAGACGTTATCGACCTCATCGCCAGTGTCGATCTGGTGACCACGGCCGTTGGCCCGGTGGTGCTTGAGCGCATTGCCCCTGCGGTGGCGAAAGGCCTGGCAAAACGTAAAGCGCAGGGCATCGACACACCGCTGAACATCATCGCCTGTGAAAACATGGTGCGCGGCACCACGCAGCTGAAAGGCCATGTGCTCGCCGCCGTCGCGGACGAAGATAAAGCCTGGGTGGAAGCGCACGTCGGCTTTGTGGATTCCGCCGTTGACCGTATCGTTCCGCCATCAGAATCCGCCACCCACGATCCGCTGGAAGTGACCGTGGAAACCTTCAGCGAGTGGATCGTCGATAAAACCCAGTTTAAAGGCGCGCTGCCAACCATTCCGGGGATGGAATTAACCGATAACCTGATGGCCTTTGTCGAACGTAAACTCTTCACGCTGAACACCGGGCATGCTATAACCGCGTACCTCGGAAAATTGGCCGGTCATCAGACCATTCGTGACGCGATCCTCGATGAGAGCATCCGTGCGGTGGTTAAAGGGGCAATGGAAGAGAGCGGCGCGGTGCTGATCAAACGCTACGGTTTTGATGCTGAGAAACATGCAGCATACATCCAGAAAATCCTCGGTCGTTTTGAAAACCCGTATCTGAAAGATGACGTTGAGCGCGTAGGCCGTCAGCCACTGCGTAAACTGAGCGCGGGCGATCGCCTGATTAAACCGCTGCTGGGCACGCTGGAGTATGGTCTTGCGCACGCCAACCTGGTGAAAGGGATTGCCGCCGCGATGCATTACCGCAGCGAACAGGATCCACAGGCGCAGGAGCTGGCTCAGCTGATTAACGATAAAGGCCCGCAGGGTGCGCTGGCGCAGATCTCTGGTCTGGATGCCAACAGCGACGTGGTTGTGGAGGCGGTGAACGCTTACAACGCAATCAAATGATGCAGAGTGCGGCGCAGGATAGCCTGCGCCCAAATAACAGATTGTCAGATATGCAGGCAATAATGGAACAAACCCAGGCCTTTGAAAATCGTGTGCTTGAGCGTCTGAATGCTGGCAAAACCGTACGAAGTTTCCTGATTGCCGCCGTCGAGTTGCTAACCGAGGCGGTGAATATTCTGGTACTTCAGGTGTTTCGCAAAGACGACTACGCGGTAAAATATGCTGTAGAACCGTTACTGGACGGAGACGGACCGCTGGGCGATTTATCGGTACGTCTGAAGCTGATTTATGGTCTTGGCGTGTTGAACCGACAGGAGTATGAAGATGCCGAGCTGCTGATGGCACTGCGCGAAGAGTTAAATCATGACGGTAATGAGTACACCTTTACCGATGATGAGATCCTTGGCCCCTTCGGCGAGCTACACTGCGTCACCGCGCTTCCCCCTGCTCCCCATTTTGATAACAGTGACCCTGAGCTGTACGCAATGCAAAAGCTGCGTTATCAACAGGTTGTCCGTTCCACAATGGTCCTTTCCCTGACTGAGCTGATTTCCCGAATCAGCTTAAAAAAAGCGTTTCAGAAGTAAGCCTGCTCACATTGGTGTATCCTTCCCTGTAAATTCCCCGTTTTCAGAGTTATTTGTCATGAAAGAAGTCGAAAAGAACGAAATTAAACGCCTGAGCGACCGCCTGGATCTGATCCGCCACCAGATGGCTGGTCTCTCGCTGGTTGAGTCCGCCGAGAAGTATGCCGAGCTGGAGAAAGAGAGTGAGAAGCTTGAAGCGGAAATCGAGCGTCTGCGCGAAGTCAAAGGCCAGAAGCTGAGCAACGAAGCCCAAAAGCTGTTGAGCATGCCGCACCGTCGTGCCATCACTAAAAAAGAGCAGGCCGACATGGGCAAGCTGAAGAAAAGCGTCCGTGGCCTGGTGGTGGTTCATCCAATGACCGAGCTTGGTCGCGAAATGGGTCTGAAAGAGATGACGGGTTTTTGTAAGACCGCGTTTTGATCGTCCCCCGCCCTCTCTCCCAGGCGAGAGGGCGAAAACCACACCGCATCGCCCCCTCACCACTTAAAATTGGCCCAACCAATCTCCCGGTAATCACTTTCCTGGTTCACAATTCCACTAATTCCCCTCACAAAATCATTGCCGACTCATAACAACTGGTTAACCATTTATTGTCATTCACCCTACAACACAATATTGGCAGGACCACTTTTACACAGTTTGTGACGCAGAGATGAGCGGAGACTCACCCGCTACGCAGACTGTCTGGTCCCCAGGAGACCTGCATGAGCCTCTGGCAACAAAACTACGATCCGGCTGGCAATATCTGGCTGTCGAGCCTGATCGCATCGCTTCCGATCCTGTTCTTCTTCTTTGCGCTGATTAAGCTCAAGCTGAAGGGATACCTGGCCGCGACGTACACCGTTGCCATTGCGCTGATGGTGGCACTGTTCTTCTATAAAATGCCGGTCGATCGCGCGCTGGCCTCCGTCGTCTATGGCTTCTTCTACGGCCTGTGGCCGATTGCGTGGATCATCATCGCGGCGGTCTTTGTCTACAAAATCTCGGTGAAAACCGGGCAGTTCGACATTATCCGCTCATCGATACTTTCCATTACCCCGGACCAGCGTCTGCAGATGCTGATTGTCGGTTTCTCCTTCGGGGCTTTTCTGGAAGGGGCGGCCGGGTTTGGCGCACCGGTTGCCATCACCGCGGCGCTGTTAGTCGGGCTGGGGTTCAACCCGCTTTACGCCGCAGGTCTTTGTCTGATCGTTAACACCGCGCCGGTGGCGTTTGGTGCGATGGGGATCCCGATTCTGGTCGCCGGGCAGGTCACCGGTCTGGACAGCTTTGAAATTGGCCAGATGGTTGGCCGTCAGCTGCCGTTCCTGACCATCATCGTGCTGTTCTGGATCATGGCGATTATGGATGGCTGGCGCGGCGTGAAAGAGACATGGCCTGCGGTGGTCGTCGCTGGCGGCTCGTTTGCCATTGCCCAGTATCTCAGCTCGAATTTCCTCGGCCCCGAATTGCCGGACATTATCTCTTCACTGGTGTCGCTGGTCTGCCTGACGCTGTTCCTGAAACGCTGGCAGCCGGTACGCATATTCCGTTTCGCCGATATGGGTGCCTCACACGTCGATCAAACCCTGGCACGTACCGGTTATACCGCGGGACAAATCATTCGCGCATGGTCTCCGTTCCTGTTCCTGACCGCCACGGTTACGCTCTGGAGTATTCCACCGTTTAAGGCCCTGTTCGCACCGGGTGGCGCACTGTATGAGATGGTCATTAACATCTCCGTGCCGTTCCTCGACAAGATGGTCGCCCGTATGCCGCCCGTGGTGCACACCGCCACGCCGTATGCCGCGGTGTATAAATTTGACTGGTTCTCGGCAACCGGCACCGCAATCCTGTTTGCCGCTATCCTGTCTGTGGTGTGGTTACGCATGAAGCCAGCGGCTGCAGTACAGACTTTTGCGGCTACCATTAAGGAACTGATGCTGCCGATCTACTCCATCGGCATGGTGCTGGCGTTCGCGTTTATCTCGAACTATTCCGGCCTGTCATCGACACTGGCGCTTGCGCTGGCGCATACCGGCCACGCCTTCACGTTCTTCTCGCCGTTCCTCGGCTGGCTGGGGGTGTTCCTGACCGGTTCAGATACCTCATCTAACGCCCTGTTTGCGGCCCTGCAGGCGACGGCAGCCCAGCAGATTGGCGTGTCGGACATCCTTCTGGTGGCCGCCAATACTACCGGCGGCGTGACCGGCAAGATGATCTCACCGCAATCCATCGCCATTGCCTGTGCGGCGGTGGGACTGGTCGGTAAAGAGTCGGACCTGTTCCGCTTTACCGTGAAACACAGCCTGATATTCACCTGTATGGTCGGGGTGATCACGACCCTGCAGGCCTATGTCTTAACCTGGATGATCCCATGATAGTCATGCCCAGACGCCTGTCCGACGAGATTGCCTCTCGCGTACGGGCGCTGATTGAAGAACAACAGCTGGAAGCGGGCATGAAATTGCCCGCCGAGCGCCAGCTCGCCGCCCAACTCGGTGTATCTCGTAACTCACTGCGTGAGGCGCTGGCGACGCTGGTCAGCGAAGGGGTACTGGTAAGCCGTCGGGGCGGCGGCACCTTTGTCCGCTGGCAGCACGATGACTGGTCCGAGCAAAACATCGTGCAGCCGCTTAAAACGCTGATGGAAAACGACCCGGACTACAGCTTCGACATCATTGAAGCGCGGCACGCCATCGAAACCAGTACCGCCTGGCATGCGGCCATGCGGGCCACTGAAGCCGACAAAGAGAAGCTCAAAGCCTGCTTTGACGCCACCCAAAGCAGCGACCCGGACATCGCCTCGCAGGCGGACGTGCGGTTTCATCTGGCGATTGCCGAAGCGTCGCACAACGTCGTTCTGCTCCAGACCATGCGTGGTTTCTTCGATCTGCTGCAATCCTCCGTGAAGCAGAGCCGCCAGCGTATGTATCTGGTCCCGCCGGTATTTGCCCAACTGACCGAACAGCACGAGGCGGTACTCAACGCCATTCTGGCCGGGGATGCTGAAGCCGCGCGCAAAGCGATGATGGCGCATCTGGGGTTCGTGCACACCACCATTAAACGATTCGATGAAGATCAGGCCCGACAGGCGCGTATTACCCGTCTGCCTGGCGACAGTGATATTTCCAGGGAGAACAAAGCATGATTATTTCAGCAGCCAGTGACTATCGCGCCGCAGCGCAGCGCATTTTGCCGCCGTTCCTGTTCCACTATATCGACGGTGGGGCTTATGCCGAATACACCCTGCGCCGCAACGTGGAAGATCTGTCGGAAGTGGCGCTGCGCCAGCGCGTGCTGAAAGATATGTCTGAGCTGAGCCTTGAGACAACGCTGTTTAACGAAACGCTTTCCATGCCGGTGGCCCTTGCGCCAGTCGGTTTGTGCGGCATGTACGCCCGCCGGGGTGAAGTCCAGGCGGCAGGGGCAGCGGATGCCAAAGGTATTCCGTTTACCCTCTCCACCGTCTCCGTCTGCCCGATTGAAGAAGTGGCCCCGACCCTCCAGCGTCCGATGTGGTTCCAGCTGTACGTCCTGCGCGATCGCGGCTTTATGCGCAACGCGCTGGAGCGTGCCAAAGCCGCGGGCTGTTCAACGCTGGTCTTTACCGTTGATATGCCGACGCCTGGCGCCCGTTACCGTGATGCCCACTCCGGGATGAGCGGCCCAAATGCTGCCCTGCGTCGCTACTGGCAGGCAGTAACGCACCCGCAATGGGCCTGGGATGTCGGTGTGAATGGTCGCCCGCACGATCTGGGGAATATCTCGGCCTATCTCGGTAAACCCACCGGGCTGGAAGATTACATCGGCTGGCTGGCGAATAATTTCGATCCGTCCATCTCGTGGAAAGACCTGGAGTGGATCCGCGAATTCTGGGACGGCCCAATGGTGATCAAAGGGATCCTCGACCCGGAAGATGCCCGCGATGCCGTGCGCTTTGGCGCTGACGGTATTGTGGTCTCTAACCACGGCGGACGTCAGCTTGACGGGGTACTCTCTTCCGCACGCGCACTGCCGGCGATTGCCGATGCGGTGAAAGGTGATATCGCTATCCTCGCCGACAGCGGTATCCGCAACGGGCTTGACGTGGTGCGTATGATTGCCCTTGGCGCAGACAGCGTATTGCTCGGACGCGCATATCTTTATGCACTGGCTACGGCTGGTCAGGCAGGGGTGGCGAATCTGCTCAACCTGATCGAAAAAGAGATGAAAGTGGCGATGACGTTGACCGGTGCAAAAACGATTCGCGAAATCAGCAAGGACTCCCTGGTGCAGGAGTTGGGTAAATTACCCGCAGCACTGGCACCGCTTGCCCAGGGTGACGCAGCCTGACGCCCGTTTGATTCCCCTTCCCCTCTCCTCGCGTCCGAACTCCCCTCGGGCGCTTTTTTTTGTCAAAAATAACATCTAGGTAATATATTGGATAAGAAAATTTGACATACCTGTGCCGCACGCAATTGTATAGACAAGCAAATACAAGAACACAAAAACACCATCACATCAGAGGGGAGCGTATGAGATATTCAGGTCAGGTGGATATTCAGCAGGTGATCGACGACAGTCCCTTTTCCGGGTTTCACTGGGTGCTCATCGTGCTGGGCTTTCTGGTGCTGGCGATCGATGGTTTTGATACCGCAGCAATGGGCTACATTGCGCCCACGCTGTCGGCAGAATGGGGCATACACAAACAGGATCTGGGACCGGTACTGAGCGCAGCACTGCTCGGGCTGTCGCTGGGAGCGCTGGTCGCAGGCCCGGTATCGGACCGGATAGGCCGCAAGCGCGTACTGGTCTTTTCTTGTCTGTTCTTCGGCCTTTCAAGCCTGGGGACGGCCTGGGCACAAAGCCTTAACACCCTGACGCTATGGCGGTTTCTGACGGGCCTGGGGCTGGGTGCCGCCATGCCGAACGCCATCACCCTCATCTCAGAGTTTGCCCCTCAGCGCTGTCGCGCCATGGCGATTAATACCATGTACTGCGGCTTCCCGCTGGGCGCGGCCGGCGGTGGGGCGATATCATCCTGGCTTATCCCGCATCATGGCTGGCGAAGCGTACTGCTGACCGGCGCGATAGCACCGCTGATATTAACGCTGCTGCTGATGCTGTTTTTACCGGAATCGGTAAAGTACCTGGTGCAACGCGGGAAAGACGTGATGCAGATCCACCGTATCGCCAGCCGTTTCGCCCGCACGACCCTCGATGGCGTCACCGGTTTCTTCCTTGCAGAGGATCGGGTCGCCGCCAAAAAAGGGAGCGTAGCACAGCTGTTTTCACAGCCCTGGCTGCCCGGCACCCTGATGCTATGGGTAACCTATTTTATGGGGCTGGTGATTTATTACGTCCTGCTTAGCTGGATGCCGACACTGATGCTGGGGATGGGCTATCCCCTCGCGGAATCCGCATGGCTCACCTCGCTGTTCACCTTCGGCGGTACCGCAGGCATCCTTCTCGCGGGCTGGATGATGGATCGCTGGGAGGCACACAAAGTGGTCGCAGGTGGCTTTGTCCTGACCATGCTGCTCATTCTGGCGCTCGGCATTGAACATAACCATATCGCCCTGTTTGGCGGCTTGATTTTCCTGATGGGGATCGCGATGAACGGCGCACAATCGGGAATGCAGACGCTGGCAGCCACCTTTTATCCTACCGAGTGTCGCGCAACGGGCATTGCCTGGATGCAGGGCATTGGCCGCTTTGGTGGCGTGGCGGGCACCATGACCAGCGCGCAGCTTCTCTCCATGCAGTGGCAGGCAGACAGCATTTTGATGATCCTTAGCCTGCCCGCCCTGCTGGCGGCCGCGGCAACCTTCTACAAAATGCTGCGTTGCCGCTCGCAGGATCTCGGCGTCGCATAAGCGGCCCGGTTTCTGCTATTCTGCCCCCGCAATTAAGGGGGCAGCATGCTTAACATCGTTTTATTCGAACCAGAAATTCCGCCGAATACCGGCAATATTATCCGCCTGTGCGCCAACACCGGTTTTCGTCTGCATATCATCGAGCCGATGGGTTTTACGTGGGACGACAAACGTCTGCGCCGCGCGGGGCTGGATTATCATGAATTTACGGCCGTGGTTCGCCATCATGATTACGCCGCGTTTCTGGAAAGCGAAAACCCACAGCGCATGTTCGCCCTGACCACCAAAGGTACGCCGGCACATAGCGCCGTGCGCTATCAGGACGGTGATTATCTGATGTTTGGCCCGGAAACGCGCGGCCTGCCGGCCACCATTCTTGATGCCCTGCC
Source organism: Enterobacter sp. J49 (assembly GCF_002148625.1). NCBI lineage: Bacteria > Pseudomonadati > Pseudomonadota > Gammaproteobacteria > Enterobacterales > Enterobacteriaceae > Enterobacter > Enterobacter sp. J49. The sequence goes on along the minus strand of NZ_MWPY01000020.1, from coordinate 173,275 downwards.
CGCTGAGCAGAAGATTCGTATTCCGATGATGCCGGACAGCCGCAGCATGAATCTGTCAAATGCGGTGTCGGTGGTGGTGTATGAAGCATGGCGCCAGCTGGGTTACCCGGGCGCCATTCTCAGAAGTTAAATACCGTCACCATACTCAAACGTATGGTGAATACCGTTGAAGTGCTGATCCATATCCATCGACGGTTTGTCGCTGTCTGGTTTACCGACAATACGAGCCGGTACGCCAGCGGCGGTCGTGTGCGGCGGAACAGGCTGCAGAACAACCGAACCGGCGCCAATCTTCGCACCACGACCCACTTCGATGTTGCCGAGGATCTTGGCGCCCGCGCCAATCATCACCCCTTCACGGATTTTCGGATGGCGATCGCCGCTGGTTTTACCGGTGCCGCCTAACGTGACCGACTGCAGAATCGAAACGTCATCTTCAATCACCGCGGTTTCACCGACGACAATGCCGGTGGCATGGTCAAGCATGATCCCGCGGCCAATTTTCGCGGCCGGGTGAATATCCACCTGGAAGGTCACGGAAACCTGGTTTTGCAGGAAGATAGCCAGCGCGCGGCGGCCTTCATTCCACAGCCAGTGGCCGATGCGATAAGCCTGCAAGGCATGAAAGCCCTTCAGATACAGCAACGGCGTAGAGTATTTGTCCACCGCCGGGTCACGCGTGCGCACGGCCTGGATATCACAGGCGGCAGAAGCGATCATTTCAGGGTCAGCGGCATAGGCCTCTTCCACCACTTCACGAATGGCGATAGCGGGCATAATCGAGGAAGCCAGTTTATTGGCGAGCATATAGCTCAGGGCGCTGCCGAGGTTTTCGTGCTTGAGTAGCGTCGCATGATAGAAACTGGCCAGCATTGGCTCGCAGTCAGCCAAAGCCCGGGCTTCAGCTTTAATATTGTTCCAGACGATATCCAGTTCTTCACACGGCATTGCTTACTCCAGACGACATGTTAATGACCGGCCAGTTCTGTGCTGGCCGGGTCATAGTGCTAACAAGAATCCCTGCGACTAGTTACTGCTGCGCTCATCCTTGCGCGAACGACCTAATAAGGTCAATGCTGCCTCGCGCGCATTTTTTCCGCAATACAATACCTGATAAATTTCCTCGGTTATTGGCATTTCGACACCAAAACGGTGCGCCAATTCGCGAACTTCTTTGGTATTGCGATAGCCTTCAACCACCTGACCAATCTTCTCCTGCGCGCCTTTCACATCCATGCCCTCACCGAGCATCATGCCAAAGCGGCGGTTACGGGACTGGTTGTCGGTACAGGTCAGCACCAGATCGCCCAGGCCCGCCATGCCCATGAAGGTGGTCGGATCGGCACCCAGTGCTGCGCCAAGGCGGGACATCTCGGTTAAGCCGCGCGTAATCAGTGCGGTACGTGCGTTGGCACCAAAGCCAATCCCATCGGACATTCCGGCGCCGATCGCAATCACGTTCTTCACCGCACCGCCCAGCTGTACACCGATAAAATCGGGGTTGCTGTAAACGCGGAAGCTTTTACCGCAGTGCAGCAGATGCTGAAGATCGTCGGAGAAGGCCTGATCGGTTGATGCCAGCGAGATCGCCGTCGGCAGGCCAGCGGCCAGCTCTTTAGCAAACGTCGGCCCCGAGATAACCGCCAGCGGGATGTCATCACCCAGCGCTTCGCGGGCGACATCCTGCAACAGGCGTCCGGTTTCGGCTTCCAGCCCTTTGGTGGCCCATACAATGCGCGCATCAGAACGCATCAGCGGCTTGATCTGGCGCAGCACTTCGCCAAACACATGGCTCGGCACCACAATCAGAATGTTGCGGCTGGCCGCCAGCGCGGTCGCAAGGTCACTTTCAAGGTGCAGGGAGTCTGGGAACGGAACGTCCGGGAGGAACGCCACGTTGCAACGGTCGCGTTGCAGCGTCGCGATATGTTTTGGGTCGTGGCCCCAGAGAACCACTTCGTGACCATTTCTTGCCAGCGTGATGGCAAGAGCGGTGCCGTATGAGCCGGCACCGATCACAGTCATTGACGCATTAAGAGTGCTCATCAGGCATCCTGATGTTGTTCAGTACCTTCGCCAGCTTGCTGCTGCAGATAGTTCATGAACAGCGCATCAAAGTTAACTGGCGCAAGGTTCAGTTGCGGGAATGTACCGCGAGAAACCAGGCTGGTGATGCATTCGCGAGCATACGGGAACAGAATGTTCGGGCAGTATGCACCCAGGCAGTGCGCCATCTGGTTGCCTTCGATGCCGCCGATGGAGAAGATGCCGCCCTGCTGAACTTCACACAGGAATGCAGTCTCTTCGCCCAGAGAGGCAGTAACAGTCACACGCAGTACGACTTCATACACGTCATCCGCCAGTTGGGTAGATGCGGTATCAAGATCAAGTTTAACCTCTGGCTGCCAATCTTTCTGGAAAACGTGTGGCGCATTTGGCGCTTCGAAAGAGACATCCTTGGTGTAGATACGCTGGATCTGGAAAGTCATTTCGGTGTTGTTTTGTTCTGACATGAAAAAACCCTTTTTAATTGTCCTAAAGTCTCTTAGCTCAGCAGCGGATCGAGTCCACCACGGGCATCGAGCGCATACAAGTCATCACAGCCGCCAATGTGCTGCGCATCAATAAAAATCTGCGGAACCGTCGTACGACCACTACGTTGGATCATCTCTTCGCGTTTAATCGCGTCACCGTCAATCGGCAGTTCTTTGAACGCTACGCCTTTGCTGTTCAGAAGCGCTTTTGCACGGTGGCAGAACGGGCACGTTGCTTTGGTGTAGATCTCGATATTGGCCATTACTGAACTCCTTATTTACCGCGAACCAAAGGAAGATTTTCCCCGCTCCAGCCGGAAATACCTTCTTTCAGAACCGTTACGTTTTCGAAGCCTGCTTTATGCAGCGCGCTGGCAGATTCCTGCGCCTGCATACCGGTCGCGTCAACAACGATAATCGGCTGGGCTTTATGTTTCTCAAGCTCGCCAACGTTGTTCGCTTTGATTTCAGCAGGTAACAGGTTGATAGCACCAGCAATGTGACCTTTACGGAAATCGTCACGCTGACGCAGATCGACCACGACGGCATCTTCTTTGTTAATCAGACGCGTCGCTTCACCACGGGTGATAACCTTAATCTTAGACGTCAGGCCTTTAAATGTGGTGAACAGCACAGCAGCCAGCAGGCCAATCCACGCGATGCTCAGAACCGGATGGCGGCTAACGAATTGCATAATTTCTTGCATGGAGGGTAACTACTCCGACTTAGTGATTAAAAAAACCAGGACAGGAGTATACCTGTGCGTTGTGGCAAATACAGCCAGCGACCATAACCTAATCCATTTTCTGAGGCCTGCCACCTAAAAAATTGCCTCAAAAGCGTCCGCTAAGCACCTTGCCCCTGCGCTTTCTTTGATCTTCTGCGGCTATTTGATCGATTCAGCTGTAGTAAAATTACGCAAATTTTGACTCTTGAGCATGAGGTTGTCGCAATGTCGGTTTCTAAAAAACCTATGGTACTGGTGATTCTGGATGGCTATGGCTACCGTGAAGATCAACAGGATAACGCCATTTTCAACGCCAAAACGCCGGTGATGGACGCGCTGTGGGCAAAACGTCCCCACACCCTGATTGATGCGTCCGGGCTGGAAGTGGGTCTGCCAGATCGTCAGATGGGCAACTCCGAAGTTGGCCACGTAAACCTGGGTGCAGGTCGTATCGTGTATCAGGACCTGACGCGTCTGGACGTTGAAATCAAAGAACGTACCTTCTTCAACAACCCAGTACTTTACGGCGCGGTGGACAGAGCCGTGGCGGCCGGTAAAGCAGTTCATATCATGGGTCTGCTCTCCGCCGGTGGCGTACACAGCCACGAAGATCACATCATGGCGATGGTTGAACTGGCGGCTGAGCGCGGCGCAGAAAAAATCTATCTGCACGCTTTCCTGGACGGTCGTGATACGCCACCACGCAGCGCAAAAGGTTCACTGGCCTCCTTCGAAAACAAATTCGCCGCGCTTGGCAAAGGACGTGTGGCCTCTATCATCGGGCGCTACTACGCAATGGACCGCGACAACCGTTGGGATCGCGTTGAACAGGCCTATGACCTGATGACGCTGGCAAAAGGTGAATTCCAGTTCGCGACCGCGGTGGAAGGTCTGGAAGCCGCTTACGCGCGTGATGAAAACGATGAATTCGTGAAAGCAACCGTCATTCGTGCTGAAGGCCAGGCTGATGCCGCCATGGAAGACGGCGATGCGCTGATCTTCATGAACTTCCGTGCTGACCGCGCGCGTGAAATCACCCGTGCGTTCGTGAACAGTGATTTCGACGGTTTCACCCGTAAGAAAGTGGTGAAGATCGACTTTATTCAGCTGACCGAATACGCCGCTGACATCAATGCGCCATGCGCTTATCCACCCGCATCACTGGCCAATACCTTCGGTGAGTGGATGGCGAAGAACGACAAGACACAGCTGCGTATCTCCGAAACCGAGAAATATGCCCACGTCACCTTCTTCTTTAACGGCGGTGTTGAAGAGCCGTTCAAAGGCGAAGATCGCATTCTGATTAACTCACCCAAAGTGGCCACCTACGATCTGCAGCCAGAAATGAGCTCTGCCGAGCTGACTGAAAAACTGGTTGCGGCAATCGAAAGCGGCAAATACGACACCATCATCTGTAACTACCCGAACGGCGACATGGTGGGTCATACCGGCGTGATGGAAGCCGCCGTAAAAGCGGTTGAAGCGCTGGATCACTGTGTTGAGCAGGTCGCGAAAGCGGTTGAATCCGTTGGCGGCCAGCTGCTCATCACCGCTGACCACGGTAACGCAGAACAGATGCGCGACCCGGCAACCGGCCAGGCGCACACGGCTCACACCAACCTGCCTGTTCCGCTGATTTATGTGGGTGATAAATCACTGAAAGCAGTGGAAGGCGGCAAGCTTTCCGACATCGCGCCAACCATGTTGTCGCTGATGGGCATGGAGATCCCTGAAGAGATGACTGGTAAGCCGCTGTTCATCGTGGAATAATCGCTCCCCATGAGGGGAAAGGCGATTTTTTCAATCACATGGGTCGTGAAGCCGCTTAGGTTATCAGTCAGACCTCTGCTTTGCGCCAGCGCACTCAGCGCTGGCGTATTGCTGTGCGCCGCATCCGCCCACGCGGATGACCGTGACCAGCTGAAATCCATTCAGGCCGATATCGCCGCGAAAGAGCGTGCGGTACGCCAGCAACAGCAGCAACGCTCTGCTCTGCTCGCTCAGCTTAAGCAGCAGGAAGAAGCCATCTCCGCTGCCGCACGTAAATTACGTGAAACGCAAAACACCCTCGCCCAGTTGAATAAACAGATCGACGAAATGAACGCGTCGATTGCCAAACTGGAACGCCAGCGTGATGCCCAGGAACGCAACCTTGCCGCACAGCTTGATGCTGCTTTTCGCCAGGGTGAGCATACGGGCCTTCAGTTGATCCTCAGCGGTGAAGAGAGCCAGCGCGGTCAGCGTCTGCAGGCCTACTTTGGTTATCTGAACCAGGCGCGTCAGGAGACTATCGCGCAGCTGAAACAGACGCGCGAAGAGGTCACCACGCAAAAAGCCGAGCTCGAAGAGAAGCAGAGCCAGCAACAGACGCTGCTCTACGAACAGCAGGCGCAACAAGCGAAGCTCGAGCAGGCCCGCAACGAGCGCAAGAAAACCCTTTCCGGTCTCGAATCCTCTATTCAGCAAGGCCAAAGCCAGCTGAGCGAAATGCGCGCCAACGAATCGAAACTGCGTAACAGTATCGCCCGCGCGGAAGCGGCGGCGAAAGCGCGCGCCGAAAAAGAGGCCCGCGAAGCGCAGGCCGTACGCGACAAGCAGCAGGAAGCCTCACGCAAAGGTACGACCTACAAGCCAAGCGAAAGTGAACGCTCCCTGATGTCACGTACCGGCGGTTTAGGCTCCCCTCGTGGTCAGGCTTACTGGCCCGTGCGCGGTACAATTCTGCATCGCTATGGCGAACAGCTGCAGGGTGAACTACGTTGGAAAGGGATAGTTATCGGTGCGTCTGAAGGTAGCGAAGTAAAAGCCATCGCCGATGGCCGTGTGATTCTGGCCGACTGGCTGCAGGGTTACGGGCTTGTGGTAGTGGTGGAACACGGTAAAGGCGATATGAGCCTATACGGCTACAACCAGAGCGCACTGGTCAGCGTCGGTACTCAGGTGCGCGCCGGCCAACCCATCGCCCTCGTGGGCAGCAGTGGCGGTCAGGGCCGCCCGTCACTCTATTTCGAAATTCGTCGCCAGGGTCAGGCGGTCAATCCACAGCCGTGGTTGGGAAGATAAGTTTTGCTTCAATTTCGTCGAATTATTCTCTCCTTCGCCAGTGCACTGGCGCTGGCAGCACCGGTCTACGCTGGCAAACTCGCGATAGTGATTGATGACTTCGGTTATCGTCCGCACACCGAGAATCAGGTACTGGCGATGCCGGCCGCCATCTCTGTCGCCGTCCTCCCGAATGCGCCGCACGCGCGTGAAATGGCGGTCAAAGCGCATAACAGCGGCCATCAGGTTCTCATCCATCTGCCGATGGCACCGCTCAGCAAGCAGCCGCTGGAAAAAGATACTTTGCGCCCTGATATGAGCAGCGATGAGATCGATCGCATCATTCGCGATGCTTACAATAAAGTGCCGTACGCCGTCGGGCTGAACAACCACATGGGCAGCGCGATGACCTCCAGCCTGTACGGGATGCTCAAAGTAATGCAGTCGCTGGAGCGCTATAACCTCTATTTCCTCGACAGCATGACCATCGGCAACAGCCAGGCGATGCGTGCCGCGCAGGGTACAGGCGTGAAGGTAATAAAGCGCAAGGTGTTCCTCGATGACACCCAGAACGACGCGGATATCCGCGGACAGTTCAATCGCGCCGTACAGCTAGCCCGACGCAATGGCTCGGCTATTGCTATCGGCCACCCACACCCGTCTACCGTTCGCGTTCTGCAGCAGATGCTGCCGACATTGCCCTCTGATATTACGCTGGTTCGTCCTGGCGATCTGCTGAATGAGCCACAGGTTGATACGTCGCGTCCTGGCAATGCACAGCCACCGGTAACGCAGCCGCGCAATCCATTCAGGGGTGTGACGCTGTGTAAAACGAAACGCCCGCCGGAACCCGTCTACGCGACGCGGTTCTTTGCCGTGCTTAGTGAGAGCGTGAGCCAGAGTACACTGGTGCAATATTTCCAGCACCAGTGGCAGGGCTGGAATATTACCCGGCAACAGACTGTGAGAGGCGATTAAGGTAGAACGATGCTGCAACGACACAAAATACTGCTCCTCGATACCGGCAAAGAGTGGGGCGGTGGCACCAACAGCATGCTCGAACTTCTGAAGCGGATTGACCGCGAGAAGTTCGATATCACCTGCTGTTTTTACAGTGATTACAGCCGTGCCGAAGGGCAAACAATCGGCCAGGTGCTGGACAGTATCGGCATTCCCTTAATTGTGATCCCTCAGCCACGGCAGCCCGTATGGGCGAAACTTGCGAAAGAGCTGGGCCGCAGTCTCCTTTTCTTCTCGCGCCGGGGGCGTAAGGCCTTTACGCGCCATATCGATACGCTCTGGCGTATTCGGCCCAATGTTCGCAGAATTGCAACGCTGCTCAGTGAAGGCGGATTCGATACGCTGTATATGAACAATCAGCCTGGCTCAAATGAAGAAGGGTATTTAGCCGGTGCAAAACAGCATGTGCGGTTAATTCAGCACTGCCGCATCGAACCTGTCATGACGCCGCCGCTGGTCAGGCTGGTTAATGACCATGCCACAAAAATCATCGCGGTCTCCCACGGCGTTGAGCGTGTTTTACTTCAGAATGGGGTTCGCCCTGAGCTCTGCACAACCGTAAACAATGCAATCGACATCCACCAGCCCCTGCCAGACCGACGTGCAATGCGCCAGCGGCTGAACATTGATGACGATACTTTCGTTTTCGGTAGCGTGGGGTCACTGATCCCCCGCAAAGCAAACCATCATACTCTGGAGGCGCTGGCGCAGTTCAGTCAGAAGAACCCTGACGCAAAATGGAAGATGGTGTTAGTCGGTGAAGGTGGCGAACGCGACGCATTAATTGCTCAGGCCACCGCATTGGGTATTGAGAAGCAGGTCATCTTCACGGGGTTTCAGAATACCCCCTTTGATTACCTTGCGACATTTGACGCTTTTATTTTAGCCTCACAGAGCGAAGGATTACCTCGCGTCGTGCTGGAAGCCATGTTGCTTAATATCCCTGTCATTGGCTCGCAGGTGACCGGGACAGCGGAATTAATTGACCCAGGGTCGACGGGACTCTTGTTCCCCTGGGGCGACGTTTTACAGCTTGCCGCGCATCTTGAGAGCATCTGGAAAGATGCCGATCTGCGCGCACGCCTGGCTTTGGCTGCCCGTCAGAATGTCTGCCGAACCTATGCCATTGAACAGTATGTTAGCGGCGTCGAAGCGGTACTTGGCGCAAAATAATCACACGAGATGAACATGTTTAAATTCCTTAACGCTCGCTATCGTCATATTACCGGACGACATAACATTCCGTACCGTTCCCTGCCGGTAACAGGCAATCTTGTTGCCGTTGACTCCATCGTCATTCCTTGCACCGGCGCTGATTTTGTTGAAGAGGCATTGCTGTCGGCAACCTTTGCTGAGCGTTATGCCACCGGCGTCAGCGAGATCGTGATTGTCAGCGATCAGCCAGAATCTGCTTTCGGGGTGCTTCCCCCTAAAACTCGCGTAGTGACACTCACGCTTCCTAAACGAGAAGAGAGTTACCGCTACAAGCAGATCTATCTTAGCCGTCTGGTGAAGCTCAATGCGCCGCTACAGGCCCGGGGTGAAGGCGTTTTGATGATCGACTCCGATCTCAATCTGCTCAAAATGCCTGAGATCAACATGGCCGATATGCACATCTACTCCAGCTTCCGTCAGGGTAAGATGATCGCCAAACTCGATGGCGCTCCCGCGGAGAAAGTGCCCGCCTATTACAAAGAGACGGTGCGCCCTTATCTTGTCGATCACGTTAACGGCGCTTTCCTCGCAGCAACCCAAAAGACGTGGCGACGCATTTGCCCGCTGTGGTTGACCCTGTTCCAGGATACCTGGGAGCTAATGGAAGATAATCAGCCCCCAACCGATCAGCTTCCGCTCGCCGCACTTCTGGATATGCTGGATGTGAAAACGGTCAATCTGGGTGACTGGATGAACTGGCCGGTCTCTAAGAAAATTGGCGGACAAGAGGCTGTGGTACCGAAAGAGGTCATTGGCGCACACGGCGGTTTCCCGCTGTCCGAATGGCAGAAGTATCTTGAGTCACCAGACAATAAGCTGCAGTTCAAAGGTCAGGATTACACGCGAAAGGTGCGTTACCTGACAGACGAAGAGAAGAAGAATCAGTAAAAAAGGGGCCTGAGGCCCCTTTTTTTATGACTAATCCCAGCTCAGGATAACCTTTCCGGACTGGCCAGAGCGCATCGCGTCAAAGCCTTCCTGGAACTCATCGATGGAGAAGCGATGGGTGATAATCGGAGACAGGTCCAGACCAGACTGGATCAGTGCCGCCATCTTGTACCAGGTTTCGAACATCTCGCGGCCGTAGATACCTTTGATGAACAGCCCCTTGAAGATAACCTTGTTCCAGTCGATAGACATATCAGACGGTGGAATGCCCAGCATCGCAATACGCCCGCCGTGGTTCATGGTGTCCAGCATGGTGCGAAACGCCGGTGGTGCGCCGGACATCTCAAGACCCACGTCAAAACCTTCGGTCATGCCCAGCTCTTCCATCACGTCGCTCAGGCTCTCTTTTGAGACATCCACCGCGCGGGTCACACCCATTTTGCGCGCCAGGGACAGGCGATACTCGTTCACATCGGTAATCACCACATTGCGGGCACCAACGTGCTTCGCCACCGCAGCCGCCATAATTCCGATGGGACCCGCGCCGGAAACCAGCACATCTTCGCCGACCAGGTCGAAAGAGAGCGCCGTGTGTACCGCGTTGCCGAAGGGATCAAAAATAGAGGCCAGATCGTCAGAAATGTTGTCCGGGATTTTGAACGCGTTAAACGCCGGGATCACCAGGTATTCTGCGAAGCAGCCCGGACGGTTCACGCCCACGCCGATTGTGTTACGGCACAGGTGCGTGCGTCCACCGCGGCAGTTACGGCAGTGACCACAGGTAATATGACCTTCACCCGAGACGCGGTCGCCAATGTTGAAGCCCTTCACTTCCTGACCCATGCCCACCACTTCGCCGACATATTCGTGGCCCACGACCATCGGTACCGGAATGGTTTTCTGCGACCACTGGTCCCAGTTGTAGATATGAACGTCAGTGCCGCAAATGGCGGTTTTACGAATTTTGATCAGCAGATCGTTATGACCGACTTCCGGCTCCGGCACGTCGGTCATCCAAATCCCTTCTTCCGCTTTCAGTTTGGATAACGCTTTCATCACACGTCCTCAGGCAATTACGCCCAGCTGTTTGCCGATGCGGGTAAAGGCTTCCACCGCACGTTCAATTTGTTCAGGCGAATGCGCCGCAGACATCTGGGTGCGGATACGCGCCTGGCCTTTTGGTACCACCGGGAAGAAGAACCCGGTAACGTAAATTCCTTCTTTCTGCAGCTCGCGGGCAAAATTCTGCGCCACAACCGCATCGCCCAGCATCACCGGAATAATGGCGTGATCGGCACCGGCGAGCGTAAACCCTGCGGCACCCATTTTTTCACGGAACAGGCGGGCGTTTGACCACAGACGGTCGCGCAGCTCAGCGCCAGACTCCACCATTTCCAGGACTTTAATGGATGCGGCAACGATCGCCGGCGCCAGCGAGTTGGAGAACAGGTATGGACGGGAACGCTGGCGCAGCCACTCAACCACCTCTTTACGCGCAGCAGTATAACCCCCTGACGCGCCGCCGAGCGCTTTACCCAGCGTACCGGTGATAATGTCCACGCGACCCATTACGTCACAGTATTCGTGAGATCCACGGCCGTTCTCACCAACAAAACCGACGGCGTGTGAATCATCAACCATCACCAGCGCATCGTATTTGTCTGCCAGGTCGCACACGCCCTTCAGGTTGGCAATCACGCCATCCATCGAGAACACGCCGTCTGTGGCGATCAGCACATGGCGGGCACCTGCTTCACGTGCTTCTTTCAGGCGCGCTTCCAGTTCAACCATGTCGTTGTTGGCGTAGCGGAAGCGCTTCGCTTTACACAGGCGCACACCGTCAATGATAGAAGCGTGGTTCAGGGCGTCGGAGATAATGGCATCTTCTGCGCCGAGCAGCGTCTCAAACAGACCACCGTTGGCGTCGAAGCACGAGGAGTACAGGATCGCATCTTCCATCCCCAGGAAGTCCGCCAGCTTTTTCTCAAGCTGCTTATGGCTGTCCTGCGTACCGCAGATAAAGCGTACGGAGGCCATACCGAAACCGTGGGTGTCCATGCCTTGTTTTGCCGCGGCAATCAGCTCAGGGTGATTCGCAAGACCTAAGTAGTTGTTCGCACAAAAGTTGATCACATGGCTGCCATCGGCAACGGTGATGTCCGCCTGCTGAGCAGACGTAATAATACGCTCTTCTTTGAACAACCCTTCCGCACGTGCGGTGTCGAGGTCGCTGTTTAACTGTTTGTAAAAATCACCACGCATTGCAATTCTCCAGACTCGGCAAATTTTGGCACATATTACCCAACCCTGGCCGCCATGACGAGATGACACATTATCTCTTCTCGTTTTTGCAGCATAAATCACGTGTACCCTTGCGCTATGTCGGTGAATGGCTGAAGGGCAGCCATACTAATGATATGATAAGAACATTAGCGTCCGGGATTGTCCCCGGACTCCACACTTCAAAGGTTACAGTTATGATCATCGTTACCGGCGGCGCGGGCTTTATCGGCAGCAACATTGTTAAGGCCCTCAATGACAAAGGCATCACCGACATTCTGGTGGTGGACAACCTGAAAGACGGCACCAAGTTTGTAAACCTGGTGGATCTGAACATCGCTGACTATATGGATAAAGAAGACTTCCTTATCCAGATTATGGCAGGTGAAGAGTTCGGCGAGATCGAAGCCATCTTCCACGAAGGTGCATGCTCTTCGACCACCGAGTGGGACGGCAAGTACATGATGGACAATAACTATCAGTACTCTAAAGAGATCCTGCATTACTGCCTGGAGCGTGAAATTCCGTTCCTGTACGCCTCTTCTGCAGCAACCTACGGTGGCCGTACGTCAGACTTCATCGAATCCCGCGAATATGAGCAGCCGCTGAACGTCTATGGCTACTCCAAATTCCTGTTCGATGAATACGTGCGTCAGGTTCTGCCTGAAGCCAATTCCCAGATTGTGGGTTTCCGTTACTTCAACGTGTACGGACCGCGCGAAGGCCACAAAGGGAGCATGGCGAGCGTCGCGTTCCACCTGAACACGCAGCTGAACAATGGCGAAAGCCCGAAACTGTTTGAAGGCAGTGACGGCTTCAAGCGTGACTTCGTCTACGTAGGCGACGTGGCGGCAGTGAACCTGTGGTTCTGGGAAAACGGCGTCTCCGGTATCTTTAACCTGGGGACAGGCCGTGCGGAATCCTTCCAGGCCGTGGCGGACGCCACCCTGGCGTACCACAAAAAAGGCAGCATTGAATACATTCCGTTCCCGGACAAACTGAAAGGTCGTTACCAGGCCTTCACGCAGGCGGATTTGACCAACCTGCGTGCGGCGGGTTACGACAAACCGTTCAAGACCGTTGCCGAAGGCGTAACGGAATATATGGCCTGGCTGAACCGCGACGCGTAAGTATGAAAATTCTGGTGATCGGCCCGTCATGGGTGGGCGACATGATGATGTCGCAAAGTCTCTATCGCACGCTCAAGGCGCGTTATCCCCAGGCGATAATTGACGTGATGGCACCTGCCTGGTGCCGTCCGTTGTTATCGCGTATGCCGGAAGTTAACGAGGCGATCCCAATGCCGCTCGGCCACGGCGCGCTGGAAATTGGTGAACGTCGCAAGCTCGGCCATAGCCTGCGCGAAAAGCGCTATGACCGCGCCTATGTCCTGCCTAACTCCTTTAAATCCGCCCTGGTACCCTTCTTTGCGGGCGTCCCCCATCGCACCGGCTGGCGTGGAGAAATGCGCTACGGTCTGCTGAACGACGCGCGCGTGCTTGATAAAGACGCCTGGCCACTCATGGTCGAGCGCTACGTCTCGCTGGCCTATGACAAAGGCGTGATGCGCAGCGCAAAAGATCTGCCGCAACCGCTGCTCTGGCCCCAGCTCCAGGTCAACGACGGCGAGAAATCCCACACCTGCAACGCGTTTGGAATTTCATCAGAACGCCCTATGATCGGTTTCTGCCCGGGAGCAGAGTTCGGCCCGGCAAAACGCTGGCCGCATTATCATTACGCTGAGCTGGCAAAACAGCTGATCGATGAAGGTAATCAGGTCGTGTTGTTTGGCTCGGCGAAAGACCACGAGGCGGGTAACGAAATTCTGGCTTCGCTGAATACAGAACAGCAGGCATGGTGCCGTAATCTGGCAGGGGAAACCCAGCTGGAACAGGCGGTAGTTTTACTTGCCGCCTGTAAAGCCGTCGTCACCAACGACTCAGGCCTGATGCACGTCGCCGCTGCGCTCAACCGGCCGCTGGTTGCTCTGTATGGCCCCAGCAGCCCTGACTTTACGCCACCGCTTTCTCATAAAGCGCGCGTCATACGTCTGATCAGCGGTTATCACAAGGTGCGAAAAGGCGATGCGGCTGAAGGCTATCACCAGAGCCTGATCGACATCACGCCCGAGCGTGTCCTTGAAGAGCTCAACGAGCTGCTGTTGAGTGAAGAAGGATAACGGATGCGGGTATTGATCGTTAAAACCTCTTCCATGGGCGATGTCCTGCATACTCTGCCGTCGCTCACCGACGCCATGCAGGCCATTCCCGGCATTCGTTTTGACTGGGTGGTGGAGGAGGGCTTCGCACAGATCCCCACCTGGCATAAAGCAGTAGACCGCGTGATCCCGGTTGCTATCCGCCGCTGGCGTAAAGCGTGGTTCTCAGCACCGATTAAGGCTGAACGTCAAGCCTTCCGTGATGCGGTGCAAGCGCAGCGTTACGATGCCATCATTGACGCACAGGGTCTGGTCAAAAGCGCCGCGCTGGTCACGCGTCTGGCACATGGCGTAAAGCACGGTATGGACTGGCAAACCGCCCGCGAGCCGCTGGCGAGCCTGTTCTATAATCGCCGCCACCATATCGCGAAACAGCAGCACGCCGTGGAGCGCACCCGCGAGCTGTTTGCGAAAAGCCTCGGCTATGCAAAACCGGACACGCAGGGTGATTACGCTATTGCGCAGCATTTTTTGCGCGATGCGAAGACGCACACGCCGCCCTATCTGGTCTTTCTGCATGCCACAACGCGCGATGATAAGCACTGGCCGGAATCACACTGGCGAAGACTCATTGAGCTAATGCAACCGACCGGCATCCATATTAAACTCCCGTGGGGCGCAGAACACGAAAGGCAACGCGCAGAGCGTTTGGCCGCGGGTTTTTCAAATGTGGAAGTGTTACCTAAACTCACGCTGGCTCAGGTTGCCGCGCAACTGGCAGGCGCCAACGCCGTCGTATCCGTGGATACCGGATTAAGCCATTTAACCGCAGCGCTGGACCGCCCCAATATCACCCTTTTCGGTCCGACCGACCCGGGACTGATCGGTGGGTACGGTAAAAACCAGCATCAAATGGTGAGTCCGACGCAGCAGATGAGAGACATTACCGCAGATGCGATTTTTTCGTTTTTACAGGGCAGCCATCGGCTTTCTAACAGGGATATTTAACCCATGAGTTATGTATTTCTGCTGATTTTACTTTTTCCGGTGAAACTCATCCGGAAGCTGTTTCGCAAAGACACGGGCAGAAACCTTGTCATTCAGACAGCCAAAATCGGTGACTTTATCAATGCAACGCCTCTACTGGCGTATCTGCAAAAAAGCGATGTGCTGATCAGCCGCAGCGTTAACGCATTGGCTCAGCATGACGACAGTATCGAAGAGATCTTTTTTGTGGAGCAGCAAAAGCGCAACCTGTGGCGTAAGCTCTGCTTCGCCTGCCGGATCATGAATCGCTACGACAATGTCTATCTGCTGCAGCCCAACAGTGTGAATCTCTTTTTCGCCTCAGCCTGTAATGCAAAAAACAAACAATTTTTAAGCACTTATACGCGCAGGTGGTATCACGGAATTTTTTATGCCACGGCTGATGGTACCGTTGAGCATGGCAAAAAGACGCTGTCCGTCACTAACTATCTCAAGCTCGCCGATCGCGCGCTCACCTGGCAGGATTCACCCAAGCACGCCACAAAGCCCCTGTTCAAGCCTGCGGTTTACCCGCAAATTCTCGATAAACCCGGGGTTATCCGAATTGGTATCAGCATTTCTGCCGGTAACAAAGCAAAGACGGTTCCCCCGGCAATCTGGAAACGTATTGTCGATCATCTTGCCGACCTGCCCTGCGAGTTTTATGTATTTGGCGCACCGAACGAGCAACCGTGGATGGATGACATCACCCGCGCTTACGGTGAAATTCCCAATTTTATCAACCTCATTGGCAAAATATCGCTCGAAGAGCTGCCGTGGGCGATATCCAAAATGGATTGTTATATTGCGTCAGATTCAGGGAATATCTACATTGCCGATGCGGTGGGCGTCCCGGTGGTGTTGCTGTTTGGCCCTTGCTGCCATTATGAACAACGTCCGCTTGGCAAGGTATTGCTGATTGGGAATGATGAAAATATAAACTCTTACGTCTTTGAAACGCGTTACTACTTCAGTCAGTCTAAAGAAGAGCTCTTTGAGGTAACAGACGAAGATTTGGCAAAAATCAGTCATTTGTTGTCTACTGTTGCGCATAAAAATAGTGAAATCGAGAAGGCTTAAGATGGGCTCTCTGACTAAGCAGTTTTATCGTTATACTCATAAACGAAACATGCGTCACAATGAAAATTTGTGGCCGTATGTGAAGATTGCGCGTAATGAAAGCGGCGAGATTTCTGATTTTGTGTATCGTGGTCAGCCCGTTCAACTTACAGCCCTTACTTCTCTCAAAAATGCATTTAGCGGAGAAGTGTTAATTACCGCCACTGGCCCCTCAGTCAAAAAAATAGATTTTTCAACATTACCCGTAGATGTCATTCGTACGGGGGTAAATGGGGCATGGCATCTTCATAACCAGCTTAATTTTAGCCATTACTTTATTGTTGACATGACTTTTATTGACCGGCAAACAGCGTTGTTAAAGCGTATCGTGGCCAATAAAAATTTGCTTCTGTTTACAACGGCTATGGGGGTGGTTAAGCTTATTGACCGTTTTTCATACGAAAATATCCACTGCCAGATAGCCATAATCGAAGATATTTGCTACGAAACGTATAAACCCTCAATCAAACGCGAAGCGCTTTTTGATACCCTCAAGGAACGTCCTGGGATTGTTTTTTCTGAAAATACGCCAAATAGCGCTTTTAGCCTCGATATTTGTCAGGGTATCGTTGATGCCGGTACAGTGGTTTACTGGGCATTGCAGGTCTTATATTACATGGGGTTCTCAAAAATCTATATTGCTGGGCTGGATATGACACACTTCTCTCAACCGCGATTTTATGAGAAAACCGAAACCATGCTGCCTTCGTTTCTTGAAGATAAGGTACAGGATATTGTTCTTCCTGCACTCTCTCTTGCAAGTAAGATTTTTGCTTCTGCAAACAAAGAGGTGATTAATCTTTCCCCTCAAAGTGCTATACCTTCTTCTGTTTTTGTCAGAAAGGATTTTACGGATGTATTTGAATAGACTGCCGCGTATTACCTTTTACCCTTTTGTAGCATTTATGTTTTTAAGCATGATATTCTGTGGGGTGTCTAAGGTAAATATTCTTTTCCACGTTTCCCTGGCCCTTTTTCTTATCACCATAATGCTGGTAAAAAGTGCCAGAGTGCGGTTTATACATGACAAAGAATTTCTTCCAGCACTTGGGCTGCTAACTCTCTTTGTCCTTTATTTTTCCCTCTCGAACCTTTGGGCCGAGACATCACACTTAAGTTCTGCTCTTACCCATTCATTTTACATCCTTATTTTCTTCTGCCTGTACCGGCAATGTGAGCTTGAAAACAAGAAGACATACCTTGTAGGCGCGGCCTATTTTGGCATTATCGTACTGACGTTGATGACATTTATTTATGTTAACAAGCCTCACCTGTTCGTTGGGCGTTTAATGAACGCTTTTCCTTATGCACCCGACAACGTCATTGATCTGGGTGGCTATATGGCATTGGGGATTATTTTAAGTGCAATTCTCGTTCGAGAAACCCGCAGCCTTTGGTATTATGTTCCGGTTCCGTTGTTGTTGAGTGGCTTATTACTGACGCAAAGCCGTGGACCATTATTGGCGTTAATCATAGCAACAGCTGCCGTATTCTGTATTAAACCAAAATGGAACAACAAACTTGTGTTCTTGTCCCTGGCCTCTCTGCTTATACTGGGCATTACACTTTATTACAGCGGTTTTTACGACCTGCTTATAAAGCGGTTTGAAGATTCTAACCAGGCTGGCTCCGTTCGTTTTGGCATCTGGCAGCATGCTTTTGAAGTAACAAAAGAAAGATTAGTATTTGGCTGGGGATTTAATAAAGAACTGTCATTCATGAATGGTTATGAACAACATGTGACGACTACACACAGCCTCTACTTCGGAGCCTTTCTTAAGGGCGGAATCGTAGGGCTAACGCTGTTTTTAGCGATGATTGCCTACGCATTCAGGCAATGCCTGAGACACCTTGCTGTAGACCACAAAGCCGAGGTTGCGGTACTGATTTTCGCGCTCGTATTTTATTCCACTCAGGGGATGTTCGTTATCAGTAATCCTCGAGAATACTGGGTGTTATTCTGGATACCATTAGCCATCATATTTAGTACACCCGTGAAAAAAACCGTTCAGAGATAATCTTTAGGCGCCGGTTAACCGGCGCTTCTTTTACTCCGATAAAACTCCGCCAGCGTCATCCCCACCGTCTTGTCCGACAGCCATGTAAACAACTGGTCCAAATCCTGGTACAACCCTTCAATGGCCGCATCATCTTTGAACGTAGGACTTCCGCCGGGCATAAATTCTGATGAATGGAGCATAAACTCCACATAATCATTGCCCTGCGACAAGCACTGTTGTGCGACCTTAATCATCTCAGACGCATTTCCACCGGACGGCCGCAACCAGTTAACTGACGGGGAACGGTATTTCCCACGCAGCCGATCGTAGCCCTGTTTAACGGTGTTTAGCCAGGCCGGGTGTTTATACTGAATACTCATCGGCACTTCGAGCAAAGGGCTCTTTCCCGGGCGGGAAATATCCTCTGTATCGATAAAGTAGGCATGGTCAGGGAAATGCTGATAATTCGTTCCTCCGTGACCCTGCGGCGCCCCTTTGGCATTTCGCCAGTTCACCCGTGGGGTGACGGAACAGTCAACCTGATAACCCAGCTCTATCAGCAAGTTTGCGTAGCGACGATCAAACGCCCAACGCCCGGCACGGTGGCTCAGCATTTTGGTCTGGAAGGTCTCTTCCAGTAAGTGCGTCATAAAAAGCACTTTCTCGCGCATAATTTCATCTGAAAACTCAATCAGATAAGGTTGCCAGCGCCAGTCATCACCGGTGAGGTCATGTTCAGGTGGGCTGTTCCACGCATGAAGATGCATGCCAACCTCGCCCTGGCCGCGGGCAATCACATCTTTTGCGAACTCAATGAAAACCGGTTCGATCGCCATCTCATAGTTGGTCAGCCAGACCGGCTTAAAACCAAAACGCTCGCATAGCGCCTGAAATCGTGCCAGGTAGCGTGCGTTTTCCGTTTTGATAACACGGTGGTTTTGCCAGAGATTATCGCCTTCTGTATCAATGGTGATGATAAACGCTGGTTTTTTCATAATGAGTCCGTAAGACGTAAGAGTGAGGGCTATGTTACGCACTCTGCGAAGCAGGAGTAAACCCTTCCAGGGAAATTCCTGACATTATGGAGAAAGAGTGCAAGTCGCCATCAGGTCTATTAGAATTGCTGACAGTATACCGCTGATAAGATGATGATGATTAACCTACTCGACACGCCTGATTTACGTATTTTACTTATCAAACTTCGACATCATGGCGACATGTTACTCACAACTCCGGTCATTAATTCGTTACGTCAAAAATGGCCCACGGCGCAAATCGATGTTCTTCTTTATGAAGAGACACGCGATATGCTCGCCGCGCATCCGGCGATCGGCACCATCTACGGTATAGATCGTAAATGGAAGCAGCTCGGCACCCTGAAACATCTGCAAAAAGAGTGGCAGTTACTCTGTGCCTTAAGAGCGCAGCGTTATCATCTGGTGATAAACCTTGCCGATCAGTGGCGCAGCGCCATTGTCACCCGTTTCACCGGCGCGCCAGTACGCCTCGGGTTCGCGTTTAACAAGCGAAAAAACGCGTTCTGGCGTTTTTGCCATACCGATTTGGTTTCCGTCGCCAATCACCCGTCTCTCCATACCGTTGAGCAAAATCTTTCTATTCTTTCACCGTTGCCCGTCCCGACTCAGCCAGCCGTCACTATGGCCTATCGCGCAGAGGACTGGGATCGTGCGCGCCAGCTACTGACGCAACAGGGTGTGGCTGATAACTACGTGGTGATCCAGCCAACGTCACGCTGGTTCTTTAAGTGCTGGGACGAAGGCAAGATGGCGCAAACCATCACGGCACTCCAGAAGGATGGCCACACTGTGGTTCTCACCGCAGGCCCGGATAAAAAAGAGCTGGCGATGATAGACCGCATTCTCGCCGCGGCGCCAAAAACGGGCGTAGTCTCTCTGGCCGGTCAACTCACGTTGCGCCAGCTGGCATCACTTATCGATCATGCGCGCCTCTTTATTGGCGTCGATTCTGTTCCGATGCACATGGCCGCCGCGCTTCAGACGCCGTGCATTGCTCTCTTCGGCCCGTCAAAACGGGTGTTCTGGTCGCCATGGCAGGTCAACGGTGAAGTCATCTGGGCTGGCGATTTTGGCCCACTTCCCGACCCGGACGCCATTGATACCAAAACAACTGAACGCTATCTCGACGCCATTCCCGTTGATGTCGTGGTCTCCGCCGCCAGGAGATACCTGTAATGAAACACCATCGTTTAGCGATTGTTCGCCAAAAATACCGACCTGATGGCGGGGCGGAACGCTTCGTTTCCCGGGCACTTACCGCACTGAGCAACCAAAACCTGGAGCTCAACGTCATCACGCGTGAGTGGCAGGGGGAGAAGCAGGACGACTGGCATATCCATATTTGCGACCCGCGTAAATGGGGCCGAATCAGTCGCGAACGCGGGTTTGCACATGCCGCGCGTGCGCTGTGGGAACAGCAGCAGTTTGACATTGTGCAGAGCCACGAGCGTATTCCTGGCTGCGATATTTACCGCGCAGGGGATGGCGTGCACCGGCGTTGGCTGCTGCAGCGTGCGCGCATTCTACCTGCCTGGCGTGCACAACTTTTGATGCACGATCGCTACCATCGCTACGTCATGCACGCTGAACGTGAAATGTATCAGGCTCCTGAATTGAAAGCCGTTATCTGCAATGCGGAGATGATCAAACGCGAAATCATCGAAGACTTTGATATTGACGCAAAAAAGATACATGTGATTTATAATTCAATAGATTCCAGCCGCTTCGTTCCGGCAACCGAAGGACTGCGCGCTGCACTGCGTCAGCAGCTCGGATTGCCTGTCGATGCCGTGGTGTTGTGTTTCGTCGGGTCAGGTTTTGAACGTAAGGGACTGGCCAGCGCTATCCGCGCTATTGCGGGCACACCCGCGTGGCTGATTGTGGTTGGACAGGATAAAGCAGAAAGTCGTTACCGTGACCTCGCCCGTTCATTGGGCTGTGAGGGGCAAATTCGCTTCCTGGGGATGCAAAAAGAGACACTGCCATTTTACCAGGTATCCGATGGATTACTGCTGCCAACGCTGTATGATCCTTTTCCAAACGTCATTCTTGAAGCGATGGCCTGCGGTTTGCCCGTCATTACTTCAGTGAGTTGCGGTGGTGCAGAGTTTATTGAGCAAGGTCAGAATGGCTTTTACTGTGATGCACTTGATATCAGCAGATTGAAGGAGGCAGTCATGACCCTTCCATCTTTGGATAAGAATAACGATATGGGGCGGGCAGCGCGTGAGCGCGTAAAAGAAGCGACCCCAGAAAAATTATCAAGTCAGCTTATTTCGCTTTATCAAAAATTACTGGATTAAAAATGCGCATCCTAATGATTATTGATGGTTTGCCCGGTGGAGGAGCCGAAAAAACGGTTCTCACCCTCTCCAGCGGATTGATAGAAATGGGGCATCAGGTCTCCCTTTTCTCCCTGCGAAAGGTGTGCGACTACGCCATCCCGGCAGGCATTGATTATCAGGTCATTCAGGATACGTGTAAAAAGCCCTGGAGAAAGCTCACCGAGATCCCGCGCCGGGCGCAGCTGCTGGACAATGCCATTGAACAGGCTGAGCGCAGCGGGAAGTTCGACGTCATATTCTCGCACCTGCATAAAACCGATCGTATTGTGGCGCACAGTCGTGCGCTGGATCGCGATAAGGTCTGGTTCTGCGTGCATGGCATGTTCTCATTCTCCTACCTGCGTCATCGCCACGGCCTTTCACGCTGGTTTAAGCATTACAAAATTCGTCATACCTACGAAAACCGAAACGTTGTCGCCGTCTCCGCCGCCGTGCTGAAAGATCTCTCAGAGACGCTGTCCATCGACCTTCGTCGCAAAGCGGTTATCCATAATCCCTTTGATATTCCTGAAATCCAGCGTCTGGCGGATGCGCCTTTTGAGATGCAGGGGCAGGATTATATTATTCACGTGGGTCGTTTTCATGAACATAAACGCCACGACCGCCTTCTGCGTGCCTATGCGCAGAGCAAAATAGACGCATCGCTGGTGATGATGGGCAACGGTTCTGACACCAAAATTCAACAGCTTAAACAGTTAGCGAAAGAACTCGGGATCGAAGACAAGGTTATTTTCCGCCCCTTCGAGTCCAACCCTTATCCGTGGATTAAAGGCGCACGGCTTTTAGTGTTAAGTTCTGACTGTGAAGGTTTTGGTAACGTACTGGTAGAATCCATCATCTGCCAGACGCCGCCTGTCAGTACGAACTGTCCTGGCGGGCCCGCTGAAATCCTCACGGGTACGTTGGCGCGCGGGCTGTCGGAGATGAATGACGAATCACTGGCGAAAACACTGGCCGATCTCTATACCTCCCCGCCTGTCGTTGATAGCGCAACGATCGCGTCGTTCGGGATAAATGCCATTTGCCAGCAATATGTTGCGTTGGTAGACAATCAATAATAATCAGGTTTCTTATGCAAAATTCAGCGCCATTATTAAGCGTAGTGGTTGCCGTTTATAACGGCGAAGCTTTCCTGGATCAGTTCTTTACCTGCCTTGCGAATCAACAGATCGACAGTATGGAAGTCATCATCGTCAATGATGGCTCCACGGACAGTTCGATGCAGATAGTCGAAACCTGGCGTGAAAAACTGCCGCAAATGCAGGTTATTGAACAGGAAAATCAGGGTGTATCCATTGCGCGCAATACCGGTCTGGCCGTCGCTACCGGCCAATATCTCTCTTTCCCGGATATTGATGATGTCTTTAAGCCCGGCATGTATCAGCGCTTGCTTGATATGGCCGTCACGCAGAATCTGGATGTCGCCACCTGCAACGGAAACTACGTCTGGGAAAACAATAAGAAGCCTTCACGGCCGATTTTCCCGGAAGACAAGCTGGCCTCGACAGGCGTCATGACCGGTGCGGCCTGGTTAAAAAAAGCGCTCGACTCACGCAAGTTTCTGCATGTGACCTGGCTGAATATCTATCGCCATGACTTTATTCGTCAGAACGGTTTTCGTTTTGAGCCCGGCCTGCGCCATCAGGATATCCCGTGGACTACCGAAGTCTTGCTCGCAGCTGACCGCGTGCAGTACACCAGTGAACGTTTTTACGACTATTACATTCACTCCGCATCGGTTTCCCATATGCCGGACAATGATGACACGCTGATTCGCTCGGCGCGCCATTACATGAAAATTCTGCAGATGCTGGATGCCATCAACCAGCGTTACCCGGAAAAAGTGAAAGATATCCCCGCCTGCCACTGGCAAATCGCCAAAGAGGGGCTTGGGATCATTCATACCTTCGACAATATGAAGGATGTGCAGAAGAAGTCGATGATAATAAAAGAGTTCTTCGACACGGGTATCTGGAGGCTTATCTGGAAAAGTGCCAAAAGCCCCCGTTTGCGCTGGCGCCTGGGCCGACGCTACTTCCGTTTAAAACGGTATCTGGCATAAGAGATAGCTTTACCCGGCTTAAATGCTTAGAATTTCCCCGCCGAAACTAAAAAACGGATAATCGCTTGGAATTGTTGTATACCGCCCTGCTCTACATCATCCAGCCACTGGTGTGGCTGCGACTGTTGCTTCGTAGCCGTAAAGCGCCTGCGTATCGTAAACGCTGGGCTGAACGCTATGGTTACTGCCGCAATAAAGTCGTGCCGGACGGTATTTTGCTGCATTCCGTTTCTGTGGGCGAAACGCTGGCGGCGATCCCGCTGGTTCGCGCCCTTCGTCACCGCTATCCGTCACTGCCGATCACGGTCACGACCATGACGCCGACGGGGTCTGAACGCGCATTATCGGCGTTCGGTAAAGACGTTCAACACGTCTATTTGCCTTACGACCTGCCTTGCGCCATGAACCGCTTCCTGAATACCGTTCGCCCGAAACTGGTGATCGTCATGGAAACCGAGCTGTGGCCAAATATGATTTCCGCCCTGCATGCCCGTAAAATTCCGCTGGTGATTGCCAACGCGCGCCTTTCAGAGCGCTCGGCGAAAGGTTACGGCAAGTTAGGTAAATTTATGCGCCGCCTGCTCAGCCGAATAACGCTGATTGCCGCGCAGAACGAAGAAGACGCGGCGCGCTTTCTCGCTCTGGGCCTGAAGCGCAACCAGCTTGCGGTGACGGGTAGCCTGAAGTTCGATATCTCCGTCACGCCTGAACTCGCCGCCCGTGCGATTACGCTGCGTCGCCAGTGGGCACCGCGTCGCCAGGTGTGGATTGCAACCAGCACCCATGACGGCGAAGAAGCCATTATCCTGCAGGCCCATCGTAAGCTACTGGAAAAATTCCCCGATTTGCTGCTGATTCTGGTTCCCCGTCACCCCGAACGTTTTAAAGATGCGCGTGAGATGGTGCAGAAAGGCGGCTTCAGCTTTACCCTGCGCAGCAGCGGTGAGATCCCCTCCGGCAGCACTCAGGTGGTGATTGGCGATACAATGGGCGAGCTGATGCTGCTTTACGGCATTGCCGATCTGGCTTTTGTCGGCGGCAGCCTTGTGGAGCGCGGCGGCCATAATCCGCTTGAGCCGGCCGCACACGCCATTCCGGTGCTGATGGGTCCACACACGTTTAACTTCAAAGATATCTGCGCTAAATTGCAGCAAGCCGACGGGTTAATTACCGTGACCGACGCGGACTCGGTGGTCAAAGAGGTCTCAACCCTTCTGACCGACGAAGACTACCGCCTCTGGTATGGTCGCCATGCTGTCGAAGTGCTGCATCAGAATCAGGGCGCACTCACTCGTCTGCTGCAACTTCTGCAACCTTATCTGCCTCAGCGGAGCCACTAATGTCAACGCGTCTGTCGGTCGTGATGATCGCCAAAAACGCCGCCGACCTGCTTCCGGACTGCCTGGCCTCCGTCGCCTGGGCTGACGAAATTGTCCTTCTCGACTCCGGCAGTGAGGACAACACGGTGGATGTCGCCCGTGCCGCGGGTGCAAAGGTCTTTATCGATACCGACTGGCAAGGCTACGGCATCCAGCGACAGCGCGCGCAGCGCTATGCTACTGGCAATTACGTGCTGATGCTGGACACTGACGAGCGCATTACACCAGAGCTCCGCCAGGCCATTCAGGCGGTGCTGGCAGCACCTCAGCCTGGCGCGGTATACAACATTGCACGTCGCAACTATTTCCTTGGCCGTTTTATGCGCCACAGCGGCTGGTATCCAGACCGCGTAATGCGCCTCTACGAGCGTGAGCGATATCAGTACAACGATAATCTGGTCCATGAATCCCTGGCATGCGACAGTGCCCCCGTCATTCCTCTGACGGGCGATCTGCTGCATCTGACCTGCCGGGATTTCGCCAGCTTCCAGCGCAAACAGCTTAACTATGCCACCGCATGGGCACAGGAGCGCCACCTGCGCGGCAAGAAGGCCACGCTGACCGGAATTTTCACCCACACGCTGGGGGCATTTCTGAAAACACTGCTGCTGCGAGGCGGCGTGCTGGACGGTAAACAAGGGTGGTTACTGGCGGTGGTGAATGCCCAGTATACTTTCAACAAATACACCGAGCTGTGGGCGCTTTGCCGCGGCTACTCAGAGAAAACGTGAGCCATGAGCACAAAAGCGATTTATCCGGGTACCTTTGATCCCATCACCAACGGTCATCTTGACATCATCACCCGTGCGGCATGCATGTTTGATAAGGTGATTCTGGCGATCGCCGCCAGCCCCAGTAAGAAACCCATGTTCGACCTCAATGAGCGCGTTGCACTTGCCACTGACGCTATCTCACATCTGCCAAACGTTGAGGTGGTGGGCTTCAGCGATCTGATGGCCAACTTCGCCCGTGCCCGGCAGGCTAACATTTTGATCCGTGGGTTACGCGCGGTGGCTGACTTCGAATACGAAATGCAGCTGGCGCACATGAATCGCCACCTGATGCCAGAGCTGGAGAGCGTGTTCCTGATGCCCTCAAAAGAGTGGTCGTTTATCTCTTCCTCGCTGGTCAAAGAGGTGGCGCGTCATCACGGTGACGTGACCCATTTCCTGCCGGCTAACGTCCATCAGGCGTTGATGGAAAAATTAAAGTAGCCCTATTTCTGGCACTGACGGCAATAGAACGTGGCGCGCTGAGCGTGCTTCGTTGCAATAATCGGTGTCCCACAGACTCTGCACGGCTCACCCTTACGGCCATATACCTGCAGCTCCTGAGCAAAATAGCCCGGTTTACCGTCGCTCTGCAGGAAGTCCTTCAGGGTGGTCCCCCCTTGCTCAATAGAACGCAGCAGCACCGCTTTAATCACCCGGACCAGCAGTTCACACTCCTGGGATGACAGCGATGAGGCCAGCCGATCGGGATGGATCCCGGCGGCAAACAGCGATTCGCTGGCATAAATATTCCCTACTCCCACCACCAGCTTATTGTCCATCAGCCACGGTTTGATCGGTGTTTTCTTCTTTGCACACTTCGCTTTCAGGTATTCCGCGTTAAACGCCTCTGAGAGCGGCTCTGGCCCCAGATGCGCCAGAACGCTGTGTCCTTCAAGCTCTTTGGTCCACAGCCATGCGCCAAAGCGTCGTGGGTCGGTGTAACGCAGCACTTTACCGTTGCTCATCACCAGATCGACATGGTCATGCTTTTCCGCGGGCAGTTCTTCGGTAAGGATGCGCAGACTACCGGACATACCGAGATGGATGATAATCCAGCCGTCGGGCAGCTCCAGCAGCAGATATTTGGCGCGACGCTGGACGCTGAGAATCGGTTTATCGCTTAACGCATGGATTTCATCGGATACCGGCCAACGCAGGCGACCGTTGCGAACGATAGCATGAAGAATAGTCGCGCCGACCAGATGCGGCTCAATACCGCGGCGGCTGGTCTCTACCTCAGGTAATTCAGGCATGGTTCCTCCGGAGTAAGATGCAGAATGCAAAAAACCCCGCAGTTGCGGGGTTTTTCAATACAAGGAGGCTAAAATTATTTGATTTTAGCTTCTTTGTACAGTACGTGCTGGCGTACAACTGGATCGAATTTTTTCAGTTCCAGTTTTTCCGGCTTAGTACGTTTGTTCTTCGTGGTGGTGTAGAAGTGACCTGTACCAGCAGAAGAAACCAGCTTGATTTTCTCGCGAATACCTTTAGCCATGATTTATTTCCTCTTTAAGTACTTAGTACTTTTCGCCACGGGCACGCAGTTCGGACAGAACTGTATCAATGCCTTTCTTATCGATTACACGCATACCTTTAGCAGATACGCGCAGGGTGACAAAACGCTTCTCGCTCTCAACCCAGAAACGGTGAGAGTGCAGGTTCGGCAGGAAACGGCGTTTAGTCGCGTTCAGTGCGTGGGAACGGTTGTTACCGGTCACCGGACGCTTGCCAGTAACTTGGCAGACTCGGGACATGTCTATTCTCCAAAAATCAAATTAGCTCGAGCTTCGTATGGGGTATCGGCGCCTCGTCAGGCTTTACAGCCCGGTCATCGCATAGTTCTATTGAACTCTCGATTGCCAGGCCCAAATGCCAAACCCGAGATTCTCAAAGGTGGCGTAGTATACGCTGACTCGGCGGTGTGCTCAAGTCCCGAACAGACAAAGATCCCGATGGATCGCGAGAAATAGCCTAAATCCAGCCATGTTCTGCAAAAGAAATGTACTCGCCGCGACCAATTATCAGATGGTCGAGCACACGAATGTCCATGAATTGACAGCATTTGATAATGCGTTCGGTCATCTCTTTGTCAGCTCTGCTTGGTTCTGCACAGCCAGAGGGGTGATTATGCGCGAGTATCACGCCGGCTGCATTCACTTTTATCGCTTCCCGCACAATTTCTCGCGGATGAACCTCAACGTGGCTCAGTGTTCCGGAAAAAAGACGGCTATGTTTTAGTACCCGGTTCCTGTTATCAAGAAAGATCACCATAAAGATCTCGCGCTCCAAATCTGATAGCTGGCTCTGGAGAAATACGCGTGTCATATCCGGGGTGAGTATGGGATCTTCCTCTTCCATACGGACGTCGTAAAAACGGCGGGCCAGTTCAGCAATCCCCCTCAGTTGGGCGAACTTCGCCACGCCAATTCCTTCGACGTGCCTGAATTCCGTCAGATCCGCCGTCAATAAGCCATACAGCGAACCAAAATGGTCGATGAGCTCCTTTGCCAGCGTAAATACCGTTTTGCCGGGCGTTCCGGTGCGTAAAAAGAGTGCCAGCAACTCGTCGTCCTTTAACAACGTGACGCCATAGCGCAGCATTTTTTCACGCGGTAGCAGCAGTTCAGTCTCTTCCATGCCTGTCTCCTTCGGTTTGCCATCATGCTGCCACAGCCACCCCCGGCGCTCGACGCCCACTTTTCATTCCTGCGTAACGCCTCGCAAACTGGCCGAAGGACAAAATCACCCCCTTTTTGGGATTGTGATAAAATGCCCGCTCTCTGGTGAAACCCAACAGGAAAGAATCATGATGAGCCTGGCCGGTAAAAAAATCGTTCTTGGCGTGAGCGGCGGTATTGCTGCCTATAAAGCGCCGGAGCTGGTGCGTCGTTTGCGCGAGCGCGGGGCGGATGTGCGGGTCGCGATAACGGAAGGCGGCAAAGCCTTTATCACGCCTCTGAGCCTGCAGGCCGTTTCAGGGTACCCCGTCTCTGACAGCCTCCTTGATCCGGCCGCCGAAGCCGCGATGGGCCATATTGAGCTGGGAAAATGGGCAGACCTGGTTATCCTTGCCCCCGCCACAGCAGATTTAATTGCCCGCGTAGCAGCCGGCATGGCAAACGATCTGGTCTCGACCATTTGCCTGGCCACGCCCGCACCTGTTGCCGTCGTCCCCGCGATGAACCAGCAGATGTACCGCAACGCCGCCACCCAGCATAATCTGACGACGCTGGCCTCACGCGGCCTGCTCATCTGGGGGCCGGACAGCGGTAGCCAGGCGTGTGGTGATGTGGGTCCTGGTCGTATGCTTGACCCGCTGACCATCGTTGAGCTGGCCGCCGGCCATTTTTCGCCTGTCAACGATCTGCAACATCTCAACATCATGATTACCGCGGGTCCAACGCGCGAGCCGCTGGACCCGGTGCGTTACATTACCAACCATAGCTCCGGTAAAATGGGCTTTGCCATTGCTGCCGCGGCGGCAAAACGCGGTGCAAAGGTCACGCTGGTGAGCGGCCCGGTCTCGTTACCGACACCGCCATTTGTGCAGCGTATTGATGTCACCACCGCCCTGGAGATGGACGCCGCCGTACAGGCGCATGCGCAGAACCAGCAGATTTTTATTGGCTGTGCGGCTGTTGCAGATTACCGTGCCGAAACCATTTCCGGGTCAAAAATTAAAAAGCAAGGCGATGAATTAACACTAAAAATGGTGAAAAATCCGGACATTGTTGCGGGTGTCGCCGCACTGAAAAACCATCGTCCTTACGTTGTTGGGTTTGCCGCAGAAACAAATAATGTGGAAGAATATGCCCGGCAAAAACGTACCCGCAAAAACCTCGATTTGATTTGCGCGAACGACGTATCGCTGGCCACGCAAGGATTTAACAGCGACAGCAACGCACTGCACCTTTTCTGGCAGGATGGAGATAAAGTCTTACCGCTTGAGCGCAAGGAACTCCTGGGCCAACAATTACTGGACGAGATCGTTACCCGTTATGATGAAAAAAATCGACGTTAAGATTCTGGACCCGCGTGTTGGTAAGCAATTTGCGCTGCCAACCTATGCCACCTCCGGCTCTGCCGGTCTTGACCTGCGCGCCTGTCTCGATGACGCCGTAGAGCTGGCTCCGGGTGCAACCACCCTGATCCCAACCGGCCTGGCAATCCACATTGCTGACCCGTCGCTGGCAGCGGTGATCCTGCCGCGTTCTGGTCTGGGTCATAAGCATGGAGTGGTACTGGGTAACCTGGTCGGCCTGATCGACTCTGACTACCAGGGTCAACTGATGGTTTCCGTCTGGAACCGTGGTCAGGACAGCTTCACCATTGAACCGGGCGAGCGTATCGCACAGATGGTCTTTGTACCGGTGGTTCAGGCAGAATTTAACCTGGTGGAAGACTTTGACGCCACCGACCGTGGCGAAGGCGGCTTCGGCCATTCCGGGCGCAAATAACCGCCCGACCGACACGTATCTCACAGCGCCATAATGCAATAACAAACCGCAAACGTCAGTTTGCGGTCGCTGTGTGGATGCCAGCCTGGCAAGTGCTTATTTTCAGGGGTATTTTGTAACATGGCAGAAAAACAAACCGCGAAAAGGAACCGTCGCGAAGAAATACTTCAATCTCTGGCGCTGATGCTTGAATCCAGCGATGGTAGTCAACGCATCACCACCGCAAAACTGGCCGCCTCCGTGGGCGTGTCTGAAGCGGCGTTGTATCGTCATTTTCCGAGCAAAACCCGGATGTTTGACAGTCTGATCGAATTTATCGAAGACAGTCTGATCACTCGCATCAACCTGATTCTGAAAGACGAAAAAGACACGACTGCGCGTTTGCGTCTGATTGTGCAGCTCATTCTGGGCTTTGGTGAACGCAATCCGGGCTTAACCCGTATCCTGACTGGCCACGCGCTGATGTTCGAGCAGGACCGATTGCAGGGCCGTATTAACCAGCTCTTCGAGCGTATTGAAGCACAACTGCGCCAGGTACTGCGCGAGAAAAAAATGCGTGAGGGTGAAGGTTACAGCACCGATGAAACGCTGCTGGCAAGTCAGATCCTGTCGTTTTGCGAAGGCATGCTCTCCCGCTTTGTTCGCAGCGAGTTTAAATACCGTCCAACGGACGATTTTGACGCCCGTTGGCCGTTAGTGGCGGCACAGCTGCAATAGTCTTCAGGCCCGGTAAGCAGAACGCCACCGGGCTTGAGATTACACGCCGAAAGCTTCGCGATACCCACGTACCGCAGCCAGATGATCCGCCATCTCAGGCTTCTCTTCCAGATACGCAATCAGGTCTTTCAGGGTGATGATCGACGTCACTTTACAGCCGTAATCGCGCTCAACTTCCTGAATAGCAGAGATTTCGCCACGCCCGCGTTCCTGACGATCCAAAGAGATCAGCACGCCAGCAAGCGTAGCGCCGTTGGCCTGAATAATCTCCATCGATTCGCGAATAGCGGTACCGGCGGTGATCACATCGTCCACCAGCATAACGCGACCCTGCAGCGCGCTGCCTACCAGATTACCGCCTTCACCGTGGGTTTTAGCCTCTTTACGGTTAAAGCAGTACGGTACGTCGCGGTCGTGGTGTTCCGCCAGCGCAACCGCAGTGGTAGTGGCAATCGGAATGCCTTTATAGGCCGGGCCAAACAGCAGGTCAAAATCAATGCCGGAGTCCACCAGCGCTTCGGCATAGAAACGGCCTAACAATGCCAGATCGCGCCCGGTATTAAACAGTCCGGCGTTGAAGAAATAGGGGCTCTTACGCCCGGATTTCAGCGTAAACTCGCCAAATTTCAGGACCTGCTTGTTAAGCGCAAACTCAATAAACTCACGCTGCCAGGATTTCATGGGCTTACTCCTCCGACTTTTGCTTTTGTACGAACAAAAAAAAGGCGACTCATCAGTCGCCTTTAAAATCAATTTTCTAACGCCGCCTTCTGCGTCGTTACGATAGATTCAATTCCCCCTCGGGCCAACGCCAGCAAGGTAAGAAGTTCTTCATGGGTGAACGGCTCACCTTCTGCCGTGCCCTGCACCTCAATGATGCGACCGTCTTCAGTCATCACCACGTTCATGTCAGTCTCGGCAGCGGAATCTTCGACGTATTCCAGATCGCAAAGCGCTTCACCGTTAACGATACCCACGGAAACAGCCGCGACCATCCCTTTCATCGGATTCGTTTTCAGCTTACCGGCTGCAACCAGCTTATTCAGGGCATCAGCCAGCGCTACACATGCACCGGTAATCGACGCCGTACGCGTACCACCGTCTGCCTGAATGACGTCGCAGTCCAGAGTAATGGTAAATTCACCCAGAGTTTTCAGATCAACGGCGGCGCGCAGCGCACGTGCGATCAGACGCTGGATTTCCATGGTACGGCCGCCCTGCTTGCCTTTTGCCGCTTCGCGGGCGTTACGGGTATGGGTTGCACGCGGCAACATGCCATATTCCGCAGTGATCCAGCCCTGGCCCTGACCTTTCAGGAAGCGTGGAACGCCCTCTTCGATGGACGCGGTGCACAGCACTTTGGTGTCACCAAACTCAACCAGTACGGAGCCTTCTGCGTGTTTTGTATAGTTACGGGTCAGGGTGACGGGACGCACCTGATTGGCGCTACGACCTGCTGGACGCATAATGAAATCTCCGGCTTGAAACGAATGTGGCTGCGCATTATACGGATAAAGGACGCTTATTCCTATCCTGAGAAGCCCCCGAAAGCTATAATCCCCCCATCTCTCCTTTAAAAACGGGAATGTCTATGATCCGCAGTATGACCGCCTACGCCCGGCGTGAAATCAAGGGTAACTGGGGTAGCGCTACATGGGAAATGCGCTCGGTAAACCAGCGCTACCTGGAAACGTATTTCCGTATGCCGGAGCAGTTCCGCAGCCTTGAACCTGTTGTGCGCGAGCGTATCCGTGCTCGTCTGACGCGCGGTAAAGTGGAATGTAACCTGCGTTTTGAGCCTGATGCCAGCGCCCAGGGTGAGCTGATCCTCAACGAAAAACTGGCGAAACAGCTCGTTACTGCAGCGAACTGGGTCAAGATGCA
This sequence comes from Enterobacter sp. J49, assembly GCF_002148625.1. Lineage (NCBI taxonomy): Bacteria > Pseudomonadati > Pseudomonadota > Gammaproteobacteria > Enterobacterales > Enterobacteriaceae > Enterobacter > Enterobacter sp. J49. The sequence continues at coordinate 140,612 of NZ_MWPY01000020.1, read as the reverse complement.
AAGCGATGAAGGGGAAATCAACCCGGTCGATATTCTGCGCTGGCCTGGCGTCATGGCCGCCGGTGAGCAGGATCTGGACACGATTGCCGCAGAAATTCTCAGTGCCCTCGACAGCACGCTGGATGACTTTATCATTGCCCGCGAAACTGAAGGCCAGGCCCTCAAAGCGATGATTGAGCAGCGTCTGGAAGGCGTGACCACCGAAGTGGCTAAAGTCCGCACCCACATGCCTGCGGTCCTGCAATGGCAGCGTGAGCGCCTGGTGGCCAAACTGGAAGAAGCGGAAGTTCAGCTGGAAAATACCCGTCTGGAACAAGAGCTGGTGCTAATGGCACAGCGCATTGACGTCGCCGAAGAGCTGGATCGTCTGGAAGCGCACGTTAAAGAGACTTACAACATCCTGAAGAAGAAAGAAGCTGTAGGGCGTCGCCTCGACTTTATGATGCAGGAGTTCAACCGCGAGTCGAACACCCTGGCCTCTAAGTCGATCAATGCTGAAGTGACCAACTCCGCCATTGAACTGAAAGTGCTGATTGAGCAGATGCGCGAGCAGATCCAGAATATCGAGTAACGCTTTATTCAAGCCGCTTTCTCATCATGGCCCCGTTCAGGGGCCATTTTTTTATCGGAACAGGCTATCGGCGGCAAACGCCTATAACATGAATAATTGTAATGTGAAAATTACCGTTTAACGCCATTACACCCAGCCAAACAACGTTCAGTCATTATCAAAAATAAGGCTAACGCCCTCACACAAGAAAAACTAAATCGTGACAGACCGCACAAAACGCTACCCTGTTGCCCTCAATATCGGGGGAACACATGCTGCTACATATCCTTTATCTCGTCGGGATCACTGCCGAAGCCATGACCGGTGCACTCGCTGCCGGACGCCGTCGTATGGATACGTTTGGGGTCATCATTATTGCTACCGCCACCGCACTGGGAGGCGGATCGGTACGTGATATCCTGCTGGGGCATTACCCTCTCGGCTGGGTTAAGCACCCCGAGTACATCATCATTGTGGCTGTCGCCGCAGTGCTGACCACTATCCTTGCTCCTGTAATGCCCCATCTTCGACGTCTGTTTTTAGTGCTTGATGCTCTGGGCCTGGTCGTGTTCTCCATCATCGGGGCACAAATTGCGCTGGATATGGGGGAAAGCCCGGTGATTGCCACTATTGCCGCAGTCGTGACGGGCGTATTTGGCGGCGTACTGCGCGATATGTTCTGCAAACGCATTCCCCTGGTCTTTCAAAAAGAGCTCTACGCCGGGATATCCTTTGCATCAGCCGTTCTGTATATCGCTTTACAGCATTATGTTTCCAGCCATGACGTCGTGGTCATCGCCACCTTGTTATTTGGCTTCACGGCTCGCTTGCTTGCGCTGCGCTTGAAACTGGGACTGCCCGTGTTTCATTACACTCAGGACACCCACTGACTGGCCGCTATCTATTCTCCCCAACAAGATAGCGGCGTTTATCAGCGATAAGCGACAGCAAGCTCACGTCAGAATCCTTGCACTCCCTGCTTGCCGAGCCAGGCAACCAGGCCGGCAATGCCAGGATCATGAATAAACGCAACAAGCTGCCGGGCTTTCTCCTTTCCTGTGCCGGGAAGTGCCTGCCAGTCTGCTGCGTTACGCTCACGCATTTTCTGCCACGTCAGGTCTCCCAGAGCGTTTAGCGAGGCCTGCGTCAGCGGAACACCCAATGCCATGATCCAACGAATAAAGGGTCGCTCCCGTACCAGATTAAAGCGATGCCAGAGCGCCTGCCCGCGTGCTGCGGAAAACCCCGGGGTAGACTGCAGCTGCGCCTGCGTTAATGTCAGCCATGAGAAGATATGTTCAAAATGATGCGCCTGATGCAGCGCCCGCCAGCCTGACTCACCGACTCCTTCAATATTCAGCACGTGCTTTGAACCAAGCCACGTCAGGCGAGCAAAGAACTGCTCCATACACGCCGGCGAGGCGTAAAAACAGCTCTGCGCATGATAATGCGAGGCCGGGGGTGTGGGCTTTTGTCTCTCTTCCCCCCGCCAGACCACCTTATCGAACCGCGGGATACCCTGCCCGGCCAGACTGACCTGTATCTGATCACCCGTCGCAATATCCAGCCTTTGCCAGCGTTCAACGGACCCGAGACTGACCCGTTGTACCTGCTTATCATCCAGCAGGACAGGGACCAGCGCCGCCACGACCGAGATTTTTCCCGTGCGCCCCACGGCAAAATGAATATCTCTTACTTCGGCGATCTGTGCGACCGGGGGGTATTTCCATGCGACGACCCAGCTGCCTTCTCCGGGCAACCAGTTTTCGCCGGGAGGAGCATCCGCGGACCGCACCACAATGCCGTCCGTGGCAAAGGGTAATGCCATGTCGTGCCACGTCGAGCGCTGTTTCTCGACAGCATCAACAGTCTTTACAGGCAGGGTATAACGCGCCGTCAGGGAAAAGCCGGCTTTAGATAACTCAGACAGCGCACTCGACATCACTTTCGGCCCATCCGGCCAGGCCCAGATAAATATCCCTGTCTGGCTCAGAAGCGGACTGTCCTTTTGCCGCATCATCGCGCCCGCCACTTTTGCCCGTGCGTTCATTCCCCCCATCTGTCGCTGAAGATGGTTGTCGCGTAACCAAAAAAGCTCCCCCTGTAAGACGCTGTTGGCCAGCGCTCCGGTCACTTTTTTGGGCACTGCGGGAATTAAATACACTTGTGCAGTCCAGTCTTCACCTTTAAGCCCATCACCACGACTGATAGCCTGGGTTAACTTTCCGTCGCGATACACCAGCGTCACTGCCACCCCGTCGACTTTTGGCTGCATCCAGAGAGTGTCACGACCACGCATCCACTGGCGTAGCTCTTCTTTACTGGCCGCTTTATGCACTCCCGTATGGGCAACAGGATGTCTTACGCTCCCCGTTAGAACCGGTAAGGCCTCCTCAGAAGGTATATCGCCGAAGCAGCGCTGCCACTGCTTTAAACGGCCATTGAGCTGGTCATAGACGTCGTCATTCACCTCGCTCACGCCCTGCTTCCAGTAGGCGTCATCCCAACGTTTAACTTGCGCACTCAATGTCGCAATCTCTTTCTCTGCTTTTGCCTGAGACCACACGGGACACACCGCTGCACCGTAGCCGCACCACAACAGCATTAATCCGCTCATCCATCGCCACATCGCCACCCCTCCTTTGCGTTGGTGGAGGTATAACCCGACGCGGAAAACCGTGCTAATGGCAATCTTTCACTCTGCGAGGCGTTGTCAGACGTTTATTTTTATTGCTGCAAAACAGCTGTAAAACCTGAAAACGGCGCGCAAAATTCAATAATGCAGGGGAAAAAGTGTGACAAAGGCTACGTCACACAGCGGCGACGTGTATAATAAGCCCGTATGTAGGACTTCTTCGTTAACACATACAAAAGACTCTCATGGCTCAAGGCACGCTTTATATTGTTTCTGCCCCTAGTGGCGCGGGTAAATCCAGCCTTATTCAGGCACTGTTAAAAACCCAACCGCTGTACGACACACAGGTTTCTGTTTCTCACACCACGCGTAAACCGCGTCCGGGTGAAGTGCACGGAGAACACTATTTCTTTGTTGATCACGATGAATTCAGAGCGATGATTGGCAGAGACGCGTTTCTTGAACACGCAGAAGTTTTCGGTAACTACTACGGCACTTCGCGTGAAACCATTGAGCAGGTTCTGGCCACGGGCGTAAATGTGTTCCTGGATATCGACTGGCAGGGCGCACAGCAGATTCGCAAGAAAATGCCTGATTCACGCAGTATCTTTATTTTACCGCCATCGAAAGATGAGCTGGATCGCCGACTGCGTGGCCGCGGTCAGGACAGCGAGGAAGTGATCGCCCGGCGTATGGAGCAGGCAGTTGCAGAAATGAGCCATTACGCGGAATATGATTACCTTATTGTGAATGATGATTTTGATGCCGCGCTGAGCGATCTCAAAACCATTCTTCGCGCAGAACGCTTGCGTATGAGCCGCCAGAAGCAGCGACATGACGCATTAATCACCAAACTGTTGGCAGACTGAACCCACTTTCAGTATCATGCCCAGTCATTTCTTCACCTGTGGAGCATTTTAAGTATGGCACGCGTAACTGTTCAGGACGCTGTAGAGAAAATTGGTAACCGTTTTGACCTGGTGCTGGTCGCCGCGCGTCGCGCTCGTCAGATGCAGGTAGGCGGTAAAGATCCGCTGGTACCGGAAGAAAACGATAAAACTACCGTTATTGCACTTCGCGAAATCGAAGAAGGTCTGATCAACAATCAGATCCTCGACGTACGTGAGCGCCAGGAGCAGCAAGAGCAGGAAGCCGCAGAACTGCAGGCCGTAACCGCCATTGCTGAAGGTCGTCGTTAATTAAACCTGCGGGTCGCCCTTGTATCTGTTTGAAAGCCTGAATCAACTGATTCAAACTTACCTGCCTGAAGACCAGATTAAGCGTCTTCAGCAGGCGTATCTCGTTGCACGTGACGCTCACGAGGGCCAGGCACGTTCAAGCGGTGAACCCTATATCACGCACCCGGTAGCGGTGGCCTGTATTCTGGCCGAGATGAAACTCGACTACGAAACGCTGATGGCCGCCCTGCTGCATGATGTGATCGAAGATACCCCTGCCACCTACCAGGATATGGAACAGCTGTTTGGCAAAAGCGTTGCCGAGCTGGTGGAAGGGGTCTCTAAGCTTGATAAGCTGAAATTCCGCGACAAGAAAGAGGCGCAAGCCGAAAACTTTCGCAAGATGATTATGGCGATGGTGCAGGATATCCGCGTCATTCTTATCAAACTTGCTGACCGTACCCACAATATGCGCACGCTGGGCTCACTTCGCCCGGACAAACGTCGCCGCATTGCCCGTGAAACCCTCGAAATCTACAGTCCGCTGGCGCACCGTTTAGGTATCCACCACATTAAAACCGAGCTGGAAGAGCTGGGTTTTGAAGCGTTGTACCCGAACCGCTATCGCGTGATTAAAGAGGTGGTGAAAGCCGCACGCGGCAACCGTAAAGAGATGATTCAAAAGATCCTCTCTGAAATTGAAGGTCGTTTACAGGAAGCGGGAATTCCGTGCCGCGTCAGCGGTCGCGAAAAACATCTGTACTCCATCTACTGCAAAATGGTGCTCAAAGAGCAGCGTTTTCATTCGATCATGGATATCTACGCGTTCCGCGTGATCGTCCACGACTCTGATACCTGCTATCGCGTGCTGGGCCAGATGCACAGCCTGTACAAACCGCGTCCAGGGCGCATGAAAGATTACATCGCCATTCCAAAAGCGAACGGCTATCAATCTTTGCACACCTCGATGATCGGTCCACACGGCGTGCCTGTTGAAGTGCAGATCCGCACCGAAGACATGGACCAGATGGCGGAGATGGGTGTGGCTGCACACTGGGCTTATAAAGAGCACGGTGGTGAAAGCAGTACAACCGCACAAATCCGCGCCCAGCGCTGGATGCAAAGCCTGCTGGAGCTGCAGCAGAGTGCGGGTAGCTCGTTTGAATTTATCGAGAGCGTTAAATCCGATCTCTTCCCGGATGAGATTTACGTTTTCACCCCAGAAGGCCGCATTGTCGAACTACCTGCAGGCGCTACGCCGGTCGACTTTGCTTACGCCGTGCATACCGATATCGGCCACGCCTGCGTGGGCGCGCGCGTCGACAGGCAGCCTTATCCGCTCTCTCAGCCGCTTTCCAGCGGCCAGACGGTGGAAATTATTACCGCACCGGGCGCACGCCCGAACGCGGCCTGGCTGAACTTTGTCGTGAGTTCCAAAGCTCGCGCCAAAATCCGCCAGTTGCTGAAAAACCTCAAGCGCGATGATTCTGTCAGCCTGGGGCGTCGTCTGCTCAACCATGCGTTGGGTGGTAGCCGTAAGCTGGCTGAGATCCCGAAAGAGAACATTCAGCGTGAGCTGGAGCGCATGAAGCTCGCCTCGCTTGATGACCTGCTGGCAGAAATCGGCCTCGGCAACGCCATGAGCGTGGTCGTGGCGAAGAACCTGCAGCAGGGTGATACCACGGCGATCCCGACGACGACGCAAAGCCACGGTCATCTGCCGATCAAAGGCGCGGACGGCGTACTTATCACCTTCGCGAAATGTTGCCGTCCTATCCCGGGTGACCCGATTATTGCGCACGTCAGTCCGGGTAAAGGTCTGGTTATCCACCACGAATCCTGTCGTAACATCCGCGGCTATCAAAAAGAGGCGGAGAAGTTCATGGCAGTCGAGTGGGATAAAGAGACGGCACAGGAATTTATCACCGAAATTAAGGTGGATATGTTCAACCACCAGGGTGCCCTGGCGAACCTGACGGCAGCAATCAATACGGCCTCTTCCAACATTCAGAGCCTGAACACGGAAGAGAAAGATGGCCGCGTCTACAGCGCCTTTATTCGTCTGACCGCCCGTGACCGCGTGCATCTGGCGAACATTATGCGCAAGATCCGCGTGATGCCGGACGTGATTAAAGTCACCCGTAACCGAAACTAGACTTATGAATTCAAAACGTTACGAGCGTATCTGCGAAATGCTCGCCAGGCGTCAGCCTGACCTGACGGTCTGCATGGAGCAGGTCCACAAACCTCATAACGTCTCTGCAATTGTCCGTACCGCAGACGCCGTAGGCGTGCATGAAGTGCACGCCGTCTGGCCGGGTGCCCGCATGCGAACCATGGCTTCAACTGCCGCAGGCAGTAACAGCTGGGTGTCCGTCAAAACCCACCAGACTATTGGCGAAGCCGTATCGCACCTGAAAGGTCGCGGTATGCAGGTCCTGGCCACTAACCTGTCCGCAAAAGCCGTCGATTTTCGTGAGATCGACTACACCCGCCCGACCTGTATTTTGATGGGTCAGGAGAAAACCGGGATCACCCAGGAAGCGCTGGATCTGGCGGATCAGGATATCATCATCCCCATGATCGGCATGGTGCAGTCTCTCAATGTCTCCGTGGCCTCTGCGCTCATTCTCTATGAAGCGCAGCGCCAGCGTCAGAACGCGGGCATGTACAAGCGCAGCAACAGCATGCTGCCGGAAGAGGAGCAGCAGCGCCTGCTGTTCGAAGGTGGTTACCCGGTGCTGGCTCGCGTCGCGAAACAGAAAAAACTGCCTTACCCCCACGTCAACGCGCAGGGCGAAATTGAAGCCGATGCCGAGTGGTGGGCCACCATGCAGTACGCAGGATAACCGATGAAAGGCCGTCTGCTGGATGCCATACCGCTCAATAGCCTGACGGGCGTAGGTGCGGCGCAAAGCAGTAAACTGGCAAAAATTGGCCTGCATACCGTGCAGGATCTCCTGCTCCATCTCCCCCTGCGTTATGAAGACCGCACCCAACTCTATAAGATTGGCGATCTGCTGCCTGCCATTTACGCCACCGTTGAAGGCGAAGTACTGAACTGCAATATCACCTTTGGCGGACGCCGGATGATGACCTGTCAGATCAGCGACGGCACCGGCATTCTCACCATGCGCTTTTTCAACTTCAATGCGGCCATGAAAAACAGCCTTGCGACCGGTCGCAGGGTGCTGGCCTATGGTGAAGCCAAACGCGGGAAATACGGCGCAGAGATGATCCACCCGGAGTATCGCGTTCAGGGAGATCTAAGCACGCCGGAGCTGCAGGAGACCCTGACCCCGGTTTATCCGACGACCGAAGGCATCAAGCAGGCAACGCTGCGTAAACTCACCGACCAGGCACTGGAACTGCTGGATACCTGCGCCATTACCGAGCTACTGCCGCCTGAGCTGGCTCAGGGCATGATGAGTCTGCCCGAGGCGCTGCGCACCCTGCACCGCCCGCCGCCAACCCTGCAGCTTAGCGACCTGGAAAGCGGCAAACACCCCGCTCAACGGCGTCTTATCCTTGAGGAATTACTGGCTCATAACCTGAGCATGCTGGCGGTACGGGCGGGCGCGCAGCGTTTTCATGCCCAGCCCTTAAGCCCGCGAGATGAACTCAAAGATAAGCTGCTGGCCTCACTGCCGTTTAAACCCACCGGTGCACAGGCACGCGTCACGGCCGAGATTGAACGCGATATGGCGCTTGATGTGCCCATGATGCGCCTGGTTCAGGGGGATGTGGGTTCCGGTAAAACGCTGGTTGCAGCCCTGGCTGCCCTGCGCGCAATTGCCCACGGCAGGCAGGTGGCGCTAATGGCCCCCACCGAACTGCTGGCTGAACAGCACGCTAATAACTTCCGCGCGTGGTTTGCCCCGCTTGGGATTGAAGTGGGCTGGCTTGCCGGGAAGCAAAAAGGTAAAGCGCGTCAGGCACAACAGGACGCCATTGCCAGCGGTCAGGTACAGATGATTGTCGGCACGCACGCGATTTTCCAGGAGCAGGTACAGTTTAATGGTCTTGCCCTGGTGATTATCGACGAACAACACCGCTTCGGTGTACACCAGCGTCTGGCGCTGTGGGAGAAAGGGCTGCAGCAGGGCTTCCACCCGCATCAGCTGATCATGACTGCCACACCTATCCCGCGCACCCTGGCAATGACCGCCTACGCCGATCTCGATACATCGACCATCGACGAACTGCCGCCGGGCCGTACACCGGTCACCACGGTCGCCATTCCGGACACACGCCGCAGCGATATCATCGACCGCGTGCGCAACGCCTGCACTCACGAAGGCCGTCAGGCCTACTGGGTCTGCACGTTAATTGAAGAGTCTGAACTGCTTGAAGCGCAGGCTGCGGAAGCGACGTGGGAAGAGCTGAAGCTGGCGCTGCCCGAGCTGAACGTGGGTCTGGTTCACGGGCGGATGAAGCCTACTGAGAAACAGGCGGTGATGCAGTCGTTCAAACAGGGTGAACTGCATTTGCTGGTTGCCACAACGGTGATTGAAGTCGGCGTAGACGTGCCCAATTCCAGCCTGATGATCATCGAAAACCCGGAGCGTCTTGGCCTTGCGCAACTCCATCAGCTGCGCGGCCGCGTTGGCCGCGGTGCTGTCGCCTCTCACTGCGTGCTGCTCTACAAAGCACCGCTCTCGAAAACCGCACAGATGCGTTTGCAGGTGCTGCGCGACAGTAACGACGGTTTTGTGATTGCACAAAAAGACCTGGAGATCCGCGGCCCAGGCGAACTGCTGGGCACGCGTCAGACGGGTAACGCCGAATTTAAAGTAGCAGATTTACTGCGCGATCAGGCCATGATCCCCGAAGTGCAGCGCCTCGCACGCCATATTCATGAGCGCTACCCCGAACAGGCGGCAGCATTAATTGAGCGCTGGATGCCGGAAACCGAACGCTATTCCAACGCCTGATCTCAGGCAAACATCGGCAGCATCAGGTAAAGCTTGATCACCAGCGCGTTGACGATATCAATGAAGAACGCCCCGACCATCGGGACCACCAGAAACGCCATATGCGAAGGCCCAAAACGTTCGGTGATCGCCTGCATGTTGGCGATAGCCGTCGGCGTTGCCCCCAGACCAAACCCACAATGCCCGGCCGCCAGCACTGCTGCATCGTAGTTTTTGCCCATCATGCGCCAGGTTACAAACATGGCGTAGAACGCCATAAACAGCGCCTGAACGGCCAGAATAGCCACCATCGGCAGCGCCAGTGAGGCCAGCTCCCAGAGCTTGAGGCTCATCAGGGCCATCGCCAGGAACAGCGACAGGCAGACGTTACCAAGCACCGATACGGCACGTTCAAATACGCGGTAGAAGCCCATCAGCGCCAGACCGTTACTCAGCAGCACCCCAACAAACAGCACGCACACAAACGTCGGGAGCTCGAACGCTGAACCTGCCAGCCATTGCGCAACCACTTTGCCCACCGTCAGGCAGATGGCAATCATCGCGATAGTTTCAATCAACACCAGCGAAGTGATGGTGCGTCCGACGTCGGGTTTTTCAAAGGCAGTGGGCACCAGCTCATCGTCCGGTCTTCCGTCTGGCGTACCAGAGTGCTTCACCAGATACCGCGCCACCGGCCCGCCGATCAGGCCGCCCAGCACCAGACCGAAGGTGGCGCAAGCCATCGCCACTTCGGTGGCGTTTTCAAAGCCGTAGCGCTCAGTAAACAGCTTGCTCCACGCCGCCCCGGTACCGTGGCCACCAGAGAGGGTGATTGATCCGGCCAGCAGCCCCATCAGCGGATCCAGCCCCAGCAGCGTAGCCATCCCGATACCAATGGCGTTTTGCATCACTAGCAGCCCTACCACCACGATCAGAAATACGCCGAGCACTTTGCCACCCGTCCGCAGGCTCGCAAGGTTGGCATTCAGGCCAATGGTGGCAAAGAAGGCCAGCATCAGCGGATCTTTCAGGGACATATCAAAATCAATTTCCCAGCCCATGCTTTTCTTCAGCACCAGCAGGGCCAGCGCCACCAGCAGTCCGCCGGCAACAGGTTCAGGAATGGTGTATTTCTTCAGAAGGGAAACGCTGTGTACGAGCTTACGGCCAAGCAGTAAGACCAGCGTTGCGGCAACAAGGGTCGACAACGTATCGAGATGAATCATAAAAGGCTCCTGTTATGCGCGTGTTCCATACACACGCGGCGTTATCCTGGGCCGGCTTGCGCTCGTCATGAGCCGCCGGCGCAAAAAGTGTAATTTTTTTTCTCCATGGGTTGTAGAAAACCTGCTCACAGCGGCAGATTTTCTTGTCTTTTTTTGTTGGCAATCGTTTGCTTTTACCAGGTGGTCAGATAAAATGCCCGCTTTTCCACCGTGGGATTGCCGCCGATGTCCGTTAACACCCTTGAGTCTCCCGATGCGCAACCGATTGCGCAGAAGCAAAATAGCGAACTGATTTACCGCCTTGAAGACCGTCCGCCTCTTCCTCAGACGCTCTTTGCCGCCTGCCAACACCTGCTGGCTATGTTCGTTGCGGTGATCACCCCGGCGCTGCTGATCTGCCAGGCGCTTGGTTTACCGGCTCAGGATACACAGCACATCATCAGTATGTCCCTCTTTGCCTCCGGCGTGGCGTCCATTATTCAAATTAAAGCGTGGGGGCCGGTGGGGTCTGGATTGTTGTCGATCCAGGGCACCAGTTTTAACTTCGTCGCACCGCTGATCATGGGCGGTACAGCCCTCAAAACCGGCGGCGCGGATGTTCCGACCATGATGGCGGCGCTGTTTGGCACGCTGATGCTGGCCAGCTGCACCGAGATGGTGATCTCCCGGGTACTGCACCTGGCGCGTCGCGTGATCACGCCGCTGGTATCCGGCGTGGTGGTGATGATCATTGGCCTGTCGCTGATTCAGGTTGGCCTGACCTCCATCGGTGGCGGTTATGCGGCAATGAGCGACCACACTTTTGGTGCACCGAAAAACCTGCTACTGGCCGGCGTGGTACTGGCAATCATTATTCTGCTTAACCGTCAGCGTAACCCGTATCTGCGTGTGGCATCGCTGGTGATCGCCATGGCGGCCGGTTATCTGCTGGCCTGGACGCTGGGTATGCTGCCGGAGAACACCCCGCAGACCAACAGTGCGCTGATCACCATTCCAACGCCGCTGTACTACGGCCTGGGCATAGACTGGGGTCTGCTGCTGCCGCTGATGCTGGTCTTTATGATCACCTCGCTGGAGACGATTGGCGATATCACCGCCACGTCTGATGTCTCCGAGCAGCCGGTCTCCGGCCCGCTGTATATGAAACGCCTGAAAGGCGGCGTGCTGGCGAACGGCCTGAACTCGTTTGTCTCTGCGGTCTTCAACACCTTCCCGAACTCCTGCTTCGGCCAGAACAACGGCGTGATCCAGCTGACTGGTGTTGCCAGCCGCTACGTCGGTTTTGTGGTGGCACTGATGCTGATCGTCCTCGGCCTGTTCCCGGCGGTAAGCGGTTTTGTGCAGCATATACCTGAACCGGTGCTAGGCGGCGCAACGCTGGTGATGTTCGGGACCATCGCGGCTTCTGGTGTACGTATCGTCTCTCGCGAACCGCTGAACCGCCGCGCCATCATGATCATTGCCCTGTCGCTGGCCGTGGGTCTGGGTGTTTCACAGCAACCGCTGATCCTGCAGTTTGCCCCGGACTGGGTGAAAAACCTGCTCTCTTCCGGCATTGCGGCAGGCGGTATCACCGCGATTGTTCTGAACCTCGTTTTCCCGCCTGAGAAAAATTGATCGCCCTCACGGCAGGCTGTCAACGCCTGCCGTGACATCTCTTTACACCATTCCCGCCTTGAGCATTGCGCATAAATCGTGCATAACTCCCTTATGTGCGTTTCGCGGGATGGAAGACCATGAAATTTATTGGAAAGGTACTCGTCTATCTTCTGGTGGCCCTGCTCATTGTGGTGCTGGCGCTCTATATTCTGCTCCAGACCCGCTGGGGAGCATCTCAGGCCAGCAACTGGATAACGGTGAATACCGATTACGAACTCAATTTCGACCTGATGGATCACCGCTTTTCGTCACCTTCCCACATCATTCTGGAAAACGTCACGTTTGGCCGCGACGGTAAACCCGCCACGCTGGTGGCCAGGAAAGTCGATATTGGTCTGAGTAGCCGACAGGTCACCGATCCGCTGCACATGGACACCATTACCCTGTTCGATGGCACGCTTAATCTTTCTCCTCAGACGGCACCGCTCCCGTTCCAGGCGGACCGTTTGCAGTTGGATAACATGGCCTTTAACAGCCCCAATACGGAATGGGATCTCAGCGCACAGAAAGTGACGGGCGGCGTCAGCCCGTGGCAGCCAGAAGCAGGCAATGTGCTGGGTAAAAACGCACAGATCCAGGTGAGCGCAGGCTCGCTTACCCTGAACGGCGTGCCGGCCACCAACGTGCTGATCCAGGGACAACTCAACGGCAAAGAGGTGGTGCTGAACACCATTGGTGCCGATATGGCGCGCGGTTCGCTCACCGGGTCCGCCCTGCGCAACGCTGACGGCAGCTGGATTATCGACACCATGCGTCTGAATGAGATCCGCCTGCAAAGCGATAAGTCACCGGTGGATTTCTTCGCGCCTCTGACCACCATTCCCTCGCTGCAGATTGGCCGTCTGGAAGTGACTGACGCACGCCTGCAGGGGCCGGACTGGGCGGTGACCGATCTCGATTTAAGCCTGCGCAACCTGACACTCAGCAAAGGCGACTGGCAAAGTCAGGAGGGGCGTTTGTCCATGAACGCCAGCGAGTTTATTTATGGCTCTCTGCATCTGTTCGACCCGATCATGAATGCGGAGTTCTCCCCGCAAGGCGTGGCGCTGCGCCAGTTTACCTCCCGCTGGGAGGGCGGCATGGTACGTGCTTCCGGCAACTGGCTGCGCGAGGGTAACGCGCTGGTGCTGGACGATGTCGCCATCGCCGGGCTGGAATACACTCTGCCGCAGAACTGGAAAACGCTGTGGATGGAGCCGTTACCGGAATGGCTGAACAGCCTGACACTGAAAAAATTCGGCCTGAGCCGCAACCTGGTTATCGATATCGACCCGGCCTTCCCGTGGCAAATCACCTCTCTTGATGGCTATGGTGCGAACCTGCAGCTGGCGAAAGATCGCCAGTGGGGCGTATGGGGTGGCAGCGCAACGCTGAACGGCGCGGCGGCGACCTTTAACCGCGTGGACGTGCGTCGTCCGTCGCTGGCGCTGAACGCTAACGCCTCAACGGTAAACATTACCGACCTGAGCGCTTTCACCGAAAAAGGCATTCTGGAAGCCACGGCGACGGTTTCACAGCTTCCGCCACGGCAGACCACAATCAGCCTGAACGGACGCGGCGTGCCGCTCAACGTGCTGCAGGCGTGGGGCTGGCCGGCGCTGCCCATTGGCGGTGATGGCAATATCCAGCTAACCGCCAGCGGCAGCGTGCAGGCCAACGCACCGCTGAAGCCGACGGTTAACGGGAAACTGAACGCGGTAAATATGGATAAACAGCAGGTGCAACAGACGATGACGGTGGGAGAGGTGTCGACACTATCCTCGCCCCAGCCCTCTCCCTGAAAGGAAGAAGAAGCAAACCCTTCCCTCCCCCCGTTGGGGAGAAGGTCAGGGTGAGGAAAATTAAAGGTGTACCACCACCTCATTACCCTCCGCTTTCACCACCACGCCCCACTCGCTCCCGGCCTCTGAGCCGCCTTTTACGCCACTCAGTTTCTGCACGTTGCGCAAGCAGACCGACCAGTTTCGTGCGTCACCTGTGCCGGTAATGGTCACGGTGTCGCCGCTGCGTGTGGCTTTCAGCGTAAATGCCACAGAACCGTCCGCCGCGGGCACTTCGCTCACCGCCATCGCGCCATCGCCCAGGTTAAACAGCTGGAAAGCTGTCCCTTCGTTCCAGGCGTAGTCCGGTTTCTGTTGATTGTTGCCCAACGCCAGAAGGGTGTTATCGCGCACATAGACCGGCAGGCTGCGGAAATCATGCTGCTGTTTATGCCAGCGGCTCCCCTCGATTTCATCGTTATGCCAGAGATGGGTCCAGCGCCCTTCCGGCAGGTAAAACTGCACGTCACCGGCCTCAGAAAACACCGGGGCTACCATCACCGTCTCCCCCAGCATGTACTGACGGTCGAGGTAATCGCATGCCGGATCGTCCGGGAACTCCAGCATCATCGCCCGCAGCATCGGTGTGCCATACTCGCGAGCCAGGGCAGCCTGGCGATAGAGATACGGCATCATCTGACATTTCAGCTGAGTGAAGTGACGCACCACATCACAGGACTCATCATCGTACGCCCACGGTACGCGGTAAGATTTGCTGCCATGCAGGCGGCTGTGGCTGGATAACAGCCCAAACGCGCACCAGCGTTTGTAGACGTGTGCCGGCGCGGTATTCTCAAATCCACCGATGTCATGGCTCCAGAAGCCAAAGCCGGACAGACCAATCGACAGCCCGCCGCGCAGGCTTTCCGCCATCGACTCGTAGTTGGCGTAACAGTCGCCACCCCAGTGCACCGGGAACTGTTGCGCACCTACCGACGCCGAGCGGGCAAACAGCACCGCCTCATCCGCGCCCACCGTTTCTTTCAGTACGTTCCACACCAGTTCGTTATATAGGTATGCGTAGTGGTTGTGCATCTTCTGCGGATCGGAACCGTCAAACCACTGGACGTCCGTCGGGATGCGCTCGCCAAAGTCGGTCTTAAAGCAGTCGACGCCAATATCCACCAGGCCCTTCAGCTTGTCGGCATACCACCGACACGCGTCCGGGTTAGTGAAGTCATAAATCGCCAGGCCGGGCTGCCATTTGTCCCACTGCCACAGGGAACCGTCCGGACGCTTGAGCAGGTAGCCCTTCTCTTTCAGTTCGCGAAATACCGGCGACTTCTGGCCGATGTACGGGTTAATCCACACGCAAACCTTCAGCCCTTTCTCCTTCAGGCGGCGGATCATCCCCTGCGGATCCGGGAAAGTCACCGGGTCCCACTCAAAATCACACCACTGGAAGGCCTTCATCCAGAAGCAGTCGAAGTGGAAGACATGCAGCGGCAGATCGCGCTCCGCCATGCCATCAATAAAGCTGTTCACCGTGGCTTCATCGTAGTTAGTGGTAAACGAAGTCGTGAGCCACAGGCCGAAGGACCATGCCGGGGGCAGTGCCGGACGCCCGGTGAAGCGCGTATAACGGTTCAGGACCTCTTTTGGCGTCGGGCCGTCGATCACAAAGTACTCGAGATATTCACCTTCCACGCTGAACTGCACTTTGGAGACCTTCTCGGAGCCAATTTCAAACGACACGTTTTCCGGGTGGTTCACCAGTACCCCGTAGCCGCGGTTGGTCAGATAGAACGGGATATTTTTGTATGACTGCTCGGTACTGGTGCCGCCGTCGCGGTTCCAGGTCTCGACCGTCTGGCCGTTACGCACCAGCGCGGTAAAGCGCTCGCCGAGGCCGTAGACCGTTTCACCTACGCCCAGATCCAGACGCTCAAAAACATAATTACGATCGGTACGGGTATCCTGCACGTAACCGTTGTTTTTCAGCTGACTGCCGGTAATACGCTGTCCGTTGCGCAGAAAATCCAGCGCCCAGCACTCGCCTTTGGTGACGCGTACGCTGAGGTGACCGCTTTTCAGCTCAGCAAATTCGTCATTGTTTTCAATCTCAACGTTCATCTCTTTGATGACATTCAGAGGATAGTGCGGACCGTTGTTCAGCGCGCCCTGGAAGTGCTCGATACGCACGCCGACAATCCCTTCCTGCGGGGAGAAAAGACGGACGGTGAACATCAGGGTATCGAGCTGCCAGGTGCGCTCACGCACGTCGCGCGGCGCCACGTACACCACCAGGTCATTGCCCTGCTGCTCCACGTCGAACACCTGTACCGGATACGTCACGTTCAGACCCGGTTGAATAAGCCAGTTTCCATCACTGATTTTCATACTCTCGTCCTCTTAGTTCTGTAATTCTTTACTCACCGGCAGGTTGTCAAACTCCTGCTGATTGCGGCGCGCGCCGTGTGCCAGCTCGCTCATGATTTTGGTCAGGAAGGGCGTTTTCAGGGTGTAGTAGCGTTTGGCGATGATGGCGCTCAGCACGTAGCAGACCGCCGGGGCCAGGGTGAACAGGCCGATAATGATGCTGATGGTCGCGCTGTTCTGGGTTTTAGCTGCAGCGTCATAACCCCCCCCTGCCAGCATCCAGCCGATCATCGCCCCGCCCAGCGCCAGGCCGAGTTTCAGCACAAACAGCGTGCCCGCGAAGCTGATGCCGGTAAGACGCTTGCCGTTGGTCCATTCGCCGTAGTCGACGGTATCGGACATCATGACCCACTGGATCGGCGTCACCAGCTGATGCAACACCCCAATCACAAAGATGAAGGTGAACATCACCACCGTGGCATGCATGGGAACGAAGAACATCGCCACGCTGACCACCGCCAGGGCGGCGTTGGTCCACCAGAAGATGCTGACCTTGCATTTCCAGTCGGTGAGCGGTTTCGCCAGCGCAGAGCCAATCAGGTTGCCGACACAGTAGGTGGTGAGGAACGCGACAAAGATTTCCGGTGAGCCCATGATCCAGGTGCAGTAGTACATCATCGCGCCGCCACGCACGCAGACGGCGAGGATATTAAGAATGGTCAGCACACCAACAATACGCCACTGGTCGTTGTGCCAGATATCTCGCAGGTCTTCGCGCATGGAAGTGGTGCTGGGCGGCACCTGGATGCGCTCTTTGGTGGTGAAGAAGCAGAACGCCAGCATCAGGAACGCGACCACCGACAGCACGGCGATCCCGCCCTGGAAACCGAACGCTTTGTCATCGCCACCAATCAGGTTAACCAGCGGCATCATCAGTACCGTCGAGAGCATGCCGCCCGCGGTCGCCAGCACAAAGCGCCAGGACTGCAGGGAGATACGCTGCGTCGGGTCGTTGGTGATCACACCGCCCAGGGCGCAATAAGGGATGTTAACCACGGTATAGAGCAGCGTCAGCAGCGTGTAGGTAATGGCGGCATAGATCATTTTGCCGTTGAGGCTAAGGTCCGGTGTGGTGTAGGCCAGCACGCAGACAATGCCGAACGGGATAGCTCCGAACAGTATCCACGGCCGGAATTTACCCCAGCGGCTGCGGGTACGGTCGGCGATCAGGCCCATGCACGGGTCCGAAATCGCATCCAGCGCACGTGCCAGCAGGAACATCGTGCCGACAAACCCGGCAGGAATGCCGAAGATATCGGTATAGAAAAACATCATGTACAACATAACGTTATCGAAGATGATGTGGCTGGCGGCGTCACCCATGCCGTAGCCAATCTTCTCTTTTACTGACAATACGTCGCTCATTTTTTTATCCTTCACGCTGTAGGGGGCGCTGAGACCGGTTACAGATTTTTAAACCATTGTTTCAGGAGCGGGTATTGCGTTTTCTGGTTAGCTGGTTACGTTTCTTGTTTTTTGTGATCGCGGTAAATATTGACGAGCACGAAATGCTAACCTGAGGATTTTCTTAGGAATTAACTGAAACAGGGGTGTTAAGGTCAAAAGAGAGGTGAAAAAAGTGTGCCGGGGTATGTGGTAAATGCCTGAAAGTAGCTATAATGCGCCCCGCCTCCATGTAGCAATGCAGGCGCGGAAGATCGTCATCTCCGGTGAGGTGGCTGGACTTCAAATCCAGTTGGGGACGCCAGCGTTCCCGGGCAGGTTCGACTCCTGTGATCTTCCGCCAAAATTCTTTGAAGAGATTATTCTCATATTTGTTCCACCATTAAACCCAAATAATAATTAAATCTATTCACTAAAATTTTTTATGTGACTCTTCTGCTTTTCAGTAATTCTTAAGTCATCCTTTTTAGTTTTCTCACCCACAAATATTCAGGCATTAAACTTTACCCATGTGTTTTAACTAATTAATTACGTTGATATTGATTTGTTCGGTTATATTACGGATATCATAATAGCCAAACTTTAATCGTAAGGTATAATTCCTGAACGGCAAAACGCGTTTCATTTCATATCTAACGAGTAGGATATCTGCGTTAAGTTAGCATTCACTCACCCAACCGCATATGCAACAACGGAAACGCATTCCCCTGTCCGTCGCGTTCTGAGCGCCCGACCTGCACAAACCCCATATGCTGATAAAACGCAACGCCCTGCGGGTTTTGCTCGTTTACATCCACTTCATTCGCACCAAAATGCGCAATGGCATAGTTCAGCAGCAATTTCCCTACGCCTTTTCCCCGGCTCGCATCATCCACAAACAGCATTTCAATGCGGTTTTCATCGACGCCTAAAAAGCCATGAATAACACCCGCTTCATCGCGGGCAATCATAACCTTGAGATTGGGCAGATAGGCATTGAGCAATAACGGGCGCAGGGTCGCAATATCACTTTCCTGCAAAAAATGGTGGGTGGCACGAACGGAAGACTCCCAGACTGTGACGAGACGTTCGAAGTGTGAGGGGTGTGCGGTTTCGATTTTCATGAGGGGGATCATTATAGAGCGCAGCGATTAAATCAAGTATCCAGAAGCATGGAGGCAATAAAATGAAGACCTTAAATGAAGTAATAAACTCTCGAACCTGTGAAAGTCGAGAGCGTATCAAGGAAATGGCCCGGAAGTTGGTTCAGGAGACTGGTCAACAGATAGAGCATGAAAAGCAAGAATCCCCAACAGACATTGAGAATAAAGAAACCAGCTAATCCTTCATGGTAGTTGTTCGGGTAAACCGAACAACTGAGGAACGGTAAATATTCTAGCGCCCTGTCCCCCCTCACCCTAGCCCTCTCCCTCAGGGAGAGGGAACTGACCGTGCGGTTTGTTATCCCCCACCTTAATCTCCATCACTGCATATACCCCGTCTTTCGGGACCACCACGGTGACATTTTCCACCGGCACGCCTGCCGCGATATGAATATCCTGCAGCTGCCGGAGCGTCCGCGGGTAAATATCCTCCCAGCCGATACAGCGCAAAATAAAATCGATTTGTGGGCTGCTGGCCAGCATATTCGAGACAATCACCGCCCCGCCGGGCTTTATCAGCCGCAGCGCACGCTGGAGAAAAATCACCGCATCGGCATCGTTGAAATAGTCGAAAATCCCGAGTGCATCCACCAGTTCGGCCTGATGCTCGCCCAGCTCATGCAGTAAATCTTCGTTACGCACCAGCGTATGGAGCAAGTTGCGCCTGAGCAGGGTCAGCTGTTCACCCACGATAATGCCTTCCTGCGCCGCCATGGTTTCGGCCCAACTGAGCGCCACAAGGTCTTTATCCACCAGCGTCAGATACACCTGCTGGCCGTCGAGCTTCGCCTCGCGCAGCGCCTCCAGCACGGGGATTGCAGCCCCGCTTGCCAGGCTCACCCAATTGTTATCGTTCCCGTTGCGGATGTATTTATCCACCATCGCAGCCAGTACTTTTGCACGGGAGCGCACACCAATGGCATCGTTCGCATGGATAAACCACTGGCGGCTGTCGCTGTCCATTCGGGTTCCGTCTGGCAGACGCTCCTCCAGCGGGTTTTGCACCACAAAAAGCGCCAGCGCGGAGGGAACCAGCCGGGTACGCCACGCGGTGAGCGCCGGACGATTGCGGTAGGCTTGCCCGGAATAACGGTTCTGTGGGACAAGCACGGCCTGTCCCCCCTCTTCGTATTCAATCAGCGGAGGACGAAGCGCCGGGTCGGCTTTCAGCGCCCGGTTAATCGAATTGATCTCACGGGCAGTGTCGTCCTTCATCGGCCACTGGTCGCTAATATCCGGAAATGACGCACTGAAAATGGTCATATTTTCCGGTGCGTCGCCGCGAAAAGGCTGCCAGTTCATGTCGTCGTCTCCCGTTGAGCTTTTAACGGAAGTCTATCCAGGCGAGCCAGTAAAACCCTACGAAGAAAGCACGATCTTCACTGCTTAACCCACACCAGCTGATCAACCTTGAAGCCCAGACTGCGTGCGGTATTCAGGTAGTCCTGTTTCACGGCATCCGGAATCGTCGGCGTACGAGACAGGATCCACAGATAGTCGCGATTCGGCCCGCTCACCAGCGCATACTGGTACTTATCGTCCAGCTTGATCACGTTATAGCCGCCGTAGAAGGGGCCGAAGAACGACACCTTCAGCGCTGCCGTCGTCGGTTCGCCGGTAAAGTACGCTTTTCCTTCACTCTCATTCCACTTGTTTTTAACCGGGTCGAAACCCCGGTTAAGCACGCTGATGCCACCGTCGCTGCGCTCGCCGTAGGTGGCGGTCACCTGCTCCAGCCCGCGTTCGAAGCGGTTTTCCAGGCGGGCAACTTCATACCACTTGCCGAGATAGCGGCTGGCTTCAAAATTTGAAATGGGCTTTACGCCTTTCGGTGGCGTAGGGGATTTGCAGGCCACCAGAGTCAGGGCAATGGCGACACCCGTCACAACAGGCCATAGTTTCATGAGAATTCCTTTCATTTGCACGGTTGGAAGTAAAGTGTAGTGCACCGTTACGGCGCTTCATCCCGTGAGGGAAAATTCGTAGTATATTGAGAGTATTCCTCCACTCTGGACACGGACATGGCTTACTCCATCGGCGAATTCGCCAGACTCAGCGGGATCACCGCCACGACGCTGCGGGCATGGCAACGTCGCTATGGTTTACTCAAGCCACAGCGCACGGAGGGCGGCCATCGCCAGTACAGTGATGAGGACGTCCAGCAGGCACTGAAAATCCTCGACTGGGTGAAAAAAGGTGTGCCCATCGGCCAGGTCAAACCGCTACTGGAACGCCCCGTCCCGCGCAGGACCAACAACTGGCAAACGTTGCTTGAGACCATGCTGCAACGCCTGCAGGACGGGAAAATTGAGTCCCTGCGCCAGATGATTTACGACGCCGGCCGCGAATACCCCAGGCCAGAGCTGGTTGCAAATGTGCTGCGTCCGTTGCGCAGCCAGATGTCAGCCAACATCCCTGCCGCCATGACCCTGCGCGAGATCCTCGACGGCATTATCATCGCCTATGCCTCGTTCTGCCTTGAGGGCGACAAAAAAGCGCCGGGTGATAACATCCTGCTTAGTGGCTGGTACCTGAATGACCCGTGTGAAATCTGGCTCGAGGCCCTGATGCGTACCGGACAAGGTCACCGTATCGATATTTTGCCTACCCCCTCCACGTCACTGGCGCCTGAGATTTTCCCCGAGCGCAAATGGCTTCTGGTGACCAGCGGTAAACTGACCGCCGCACGGAAAAAGCAGGTGGCACAGTGGCAGCAGCAGGTATCCCTTGAAGTGATTATCCTCTGATTATTTTCTCCTGCGGTAAACTTCACGAAAAGTTGAATATTTTTCCGTCCCGCAAATGCTAACGTTTTCCTGTGACTGACAACCCCACAGGAAAACACAATGAAAAAAACAACCCCTCTGCTGATGCTGGCCGCCATGGCCTTTACCCCTGCCGCGTTTAGCGCCCCTGCCGGCACCCTGAGCGTACATATTCTCGACCAGCAAACCGGGATGCCACCATCTGACGTTACCGTCACGCTGGAGAAGCAGCAGCAGAACACATGGACCCAGATTGCCAGCGGCAAAACCGACCACGACGGACGTATCAAATCACTCTATCCGCAGGATCAGGACATGCAGCCAGGCGTGTATAAAGTGACCTTTAAAACCGCTGATTACTTCCACGGCAAAAAGCTGGACACCTTCTTCCCGGAGATCCCAGTGCTATTTACCGTGACCCGAACCAACGAGAAACTTCACATCCCGCTTCTGCTGAGCCAGTACGGCTACTCGACCTACAAGGGCAGTTAAGTCGCATTGATTTTAAAGGATAATAAAAAATAACTCCGCCAATACTTGGACAAATTACTCATGTTGTGTAAGTTTTAGATATACGAACTGGAGACACACACCATGACAATGAAACCTGTAATCGGTATTAGCGGATGTTTGACCGGTTCCGCCGTTCGCTTCGACGGCGGACATAAGCGTATGGGCTTTGTCATGGACGAACTGGCCCAGTGGGTGAATTTCAGGCCCGTCTGCCCTGAGATGGCCATCGGCTTGCCGACGCCACGCCCTGCACTGCGTCTTATCGTGACGGACAGCGGTGAAACCCAGATGCGTTTTAGCCACGCCCCGCACGAAGACGTTACGCAAAAGATGGCTGACTTTACGGCAGATTATCTGCCTAAAATCGGCGATCTGGCAGGCTTTATCGTCTGTGCAAAATCCCCCAGCTGCGGCATGGAACGCGTGCGGCTGTATGATGAAAACGGCAACCGGGGCCGCAAGGAGGGTGTCGGGCTGTTCACTGCCACCCTCCTTGAAACCCTGCCGTGGTTACCCGTGGAAGAAGATGGCCGCCTGCACGATCCGGTGCTGCGGGAAAACTTTGTTGAGCGTGTTTTCGCGCTTCATGAACTGAACACACTGCGCGCCCAGGGTCTGACGCGCCGTGCGCTATTAGATTTCCACAGCCGCTACAAACTTCAGCTGCTGGCGCACCATCAGGCGGGTTATCGTGAAATCGGCCCGTTCGTTGCCACGCTGCACGAGTGGGAAGATTTGGACGCCTTCTTTGTGGCGTACCGCGAAAAGCTGATGACCATCCTGAAGAAACCTGCCTCGCGGAAAAATCACACCAACGTGCTGATGCATATTCAGGGGTATTTCCGTAACCAGCTCAACAGCCGTCAGCGCGGCGAACTTCGCGACGTGATCCTGCACTACCGTAACGGGCAATTGCCCATCCTCGCGCCGATCACGCTGCTGAAGCACTACCTGGCCGAATACCCTGACCGGTATCTGATGACGCAAAACTACTTTGATCCCTATCCTGATGATTTGGGTCTGCGTCTGGCAGTCAAGTGATCATAAAAATGCGAAGGCCCCATTGACCCTCAGAGGCCCAAAGCAGTACCCCGTTTAGACGACACCCTCACTGTCGTCTCTTTTTTTGCATTTAACCTTAAAGACTGTAATTATATACAGGCCTACAGTGCGAAAAAGGAGCCTGCCTGTGATCAAAAGCCTGCATATCCAAAACTACCGCTCGATTCGCGACATGTCGCTGGAGCTGGAAACGCTCAATATCGTCTTCGGCCCCAACGGTACCGGGAAATCGAATATCTACAAGGCGATACACCTGATGCACAGCGCGGCGCAGGGGCAGTTCTCCCAGGCGCTGGCAAATGAAGGCGGTATTCTGAAGGTGTTCTGGGCAGGTAAGACCCGTAGCGACCAGCTCCGGCGGATGAACCTCGCGGTGGAAACGGACACTTACGAGTACGAGCTGCAGGTGGGCTTTGTCGAGCAACTGCCCTATCCCTCCCAGTTTCAGCTCGATCCGGTCATTAAAGAAGAGTCCATCTGGCTTACCGGTCAGCGCCGTCGCCCTTCATCACAGCTGATGAAGCGCAGGAATCAGGCGGTATTTCTCAACAACGTGCACCACGAAAAAGTGACTCACAGCGGCACGCTGTATGAAAACGAATCGGTGTTCGGGCAGCTCGGTGAACCGCATCTCTACCCGGAAGTGTCGCAGATGCGTGAGTCCCTGCGTAACTGGCGCTTTTATCATGAATTTTCCGTCTCGTCCGGCTCGGCGATGCGTGCCCCGCAGGTCGGTTTCCGCTCCCCGGTACTGGCCAGCGACGGCGCCAACCTGGCGGCCGCATTTCAGACCATTGTCGAGATTGGTGATGAAATGTTGCTGATGCGCATTCTCGACCAGGCCTTCCCCGGCTGCGAGTTTTACAGCGACAACACCGGCGGCCGCTTTCGCATGATGATGCAGCGCGAGGGGCTGAGCAGGCCGCTGGAACCGGCGGAGTTTTCCGACGGCACGCTGCGCTTCCTGTGCCTGGCGGTAGCGCTGTTAAGCCCGCGCCCGCCGGCCTTTATCGCGTTGAACGAACCGGAAAACAGCCTGCACCCGCAGATGCTGCCCGCGCTGGCGAGCTTAATCGCCGAGGCCAGCCGCTACTCACAAATTTGGCTCACCAGCCACTCGCCGGAACTGGCGAAGTTGATTGAGAAGCAGCGGTCGTTTTCATTGTATGAGCTGTCGATGGCGGAGGGAGAGACGAGGGTGGAGAGGCTGGAGTAACTCTATATCCTCATCTCCTACTCACCGGGGTGGATTCTTTTCTTTCGACATAAAGCATTGTATTCCTCCAATGATTACCCCACCACTAATGGAAAGGTTAACAGCTTCAACAAGATCACTCATTGGAAAATCAAATTGCCCGATGAAAAAATAGGTAACAAAGGCTATCAGCAAACGGCCGCACAAAAGCGTGGCAAAAATGCCAGCGATCCAAACAGCTACCAGCAATAGGAATAATTTTATCCTCGTAGTTAACATTATTTTTCTCGCTTAATTTGTTTTGTATAGCCTCAGTGGCAGCCTGTCCTTTGCTTCCGAAATATTCAGAACTCAATGACTCCAGAACCGTTTCGCCGTTGACGGTGGCCTTCTCCCACCACAGTAAGCTGTGGTCGAGCGCAGCAATCTGATCCTCAGTCAGCGAGACGCCAAACTGCAGGCCCAGCGACTGCTGCGCCGCCGCGGCGTTATCCATCAGATAGCGCATCCGATCCAGATCGGAGCCGATACCGTTCAGGTAGCGGTTATCGGTCTGGTCGAGCACCACGTTGGAAACATAGCGGGTATCGAACGCCGCATCGCCGAGGAAGCCGTAATAAATTAATGACGAAGCCGAAAAGTCTTACGCCACTCTGCCGGACTCACGCCAAAACGCGCCTTAAATTGCTGGCGCCAGGTCACCGCAGAGTTAAACCCTACCAGCTCTGCCACGCTTTCAATGGGCATATTCCCGGCTTCTAACAATATCTGGCTGCGCCGCAGGCGCTCGGTGGTCAGCCAGTCAGCCACGCTCATTCCGGTGGCTTTTACAAAATGGCGGGTAAGCGTGCGGCGGCTCATCGATACCACCTCTGCCAGCGAGTCCAGATTATGCGGTTCGGCAATGTGCTGCTGGAGATAGTCAATCAGGGAGTTGATTCGTCCGTCACGGGTATCTTTTGGTACCGGCTGGGCAATAAACTGTGCCTGCCCCCCCTCGCGGTGTGGCGGCACGATCATACGGCGGGCAATCTGGTTAGTGACCACGCTGCCAAAGCGCTGGCGGATGATGTACAGGCAGCAGTCAAGCGCGGCAGCAGTACCCGCAGAGGTGATGATATTGCCGTCATCGACGTAGAGCGCATTGATATCCAGCTTTACGTCCGGGAAAAGCGTCTGAAACTGATGTTCAAATTCCCAGTGCGTGGCCGCGCGTTTACCGTCGAGAATGCCCGCATAACCCAGCACAAACGACCCCAGACAAAGCCCGACGATCTCCGCCCCGTTGTCTCTGGCCTGGACCAGGCTGTCGAGAAGCGTCTGGGGCGGGCGTTGCTGGACATGCTGCCAGTAAGGCACCACGACGATATCTGCCTGGCCGATGGCGGAGAAATCGTGAGTCGCGTTAAGCGCAAACCCGTCTGTGGATGTCAGTAATCCCGGTTTTTCGGCGCAGATCAACACACTAAAGCGCTTTTCGCCGGATACCGTATCACCAAACAAAATGCAGGGAACGGAGTAGTGGAACGGGCTGAACCCGTCTACCGCAACAATCGCGACGTTGATTAGCGCCATGTATCTCTCCTCTCCCCTGGTGATGCTCAGAATATAACGGTTTCACCATCCTCGGGAATGCTCACCGCATCCCCAATCAGGTTCGCGTCAACGTACTCACGCAGCGCATGGCGGGTCAACAGGCAGTGGTTGATGGCCTCCATATGGGTCGCCACAATTTTCGCCTGCGGCAGCAGGAAGTGGACGTTGAGCACATCTTCCTGGCCCATGATAATCGGCCCAAACCCGATGACGTGAGCATAGCCCGCGTTAAGCACCACCACATCCGGCTGATGTTTTTGCAGATCGGCTGCCACTTCATCACGCCAGATGGTATCCCCGACAATGTAGAGCGTCTTCTCATCAGGATGACGTAAAACCACGCCACAGGCTTCACCCAGCCGTTCCGCCAGCTCCGGCACGGCGTAAGCACGATCGGTACCGTGCTGGCCGCCGCGGGTTTTCGCGATCCGGATATCGCCAAACGCCGTCTCCTCGGTCATTACCGTCAGGTGGGTAAATCCCTGGCTGCGCAGCAGCGCGGCGTCGCTGTCGTTCTGCACAAAGACAGGTTTATCTTTGCCGATCAGTTCCACTGCGGCGCGATCCCAGTGATCGTCATGGGTATGGGTGACGATCACCGCATCCGCCTCCAGCAACGTGTTGACGTCAACGGGTAGCTCAACCATCGGGTTGCGGATTTCCGCATGCGCCGTGCCGGGGAAGCCCGGATAAGCGCCCTTCGGGGCCAGCATTGGGTCGATTAAAAAGCGTTTCCCGGCGTAGGTAATCAGCTGAGTGGCATTACGAATCTGGGTGATGTTCATGGGTATTCTCCTCATAGTGTGAAGAGGAGAATAGCCCGATGCCGCGCGTAACAATGTGGGCCACAGGGCGATGATCGATGAAATCGGGTCAACGTTATCGCATCCGCAGCGCATCCACCACCAGCGAAAAAGCCGGCGACGGCTGCTTTCGGCTCGGGTAGTAGAGATAATACCCCGGGAAGGGCAGACACCAGGGTTCCAGCACGCGGATTAACCGGCCTTCAGCAATATGATCGCCAAACTCGTCTTCGGGCAGGAAAGCAATCCCGAATCCCGCCAGGGCAGCTTCGACAATATGCCAGGAAGTATTAAAGGTCAGCTGGCCATTCACGCGCACGTTCAGATCGCCACCGTCCTGATCAAAATCCCAGACGTAAATCCCGCCGGATTTTATCATCCTCTGGTTAATGCACTGGTGCTGCGTCAGCTCATGCGGCGTTTGCGGAACAGGATGACGGGCGAAGTAGTCCGGCGAGGCGACTGCGGCCATACGCAACTGCGGGCCTATCGGCAACGCAATCATGTCTTTATCGATGGTATCTCCCATACGAACGCCCGCATCGAAGCGGTCGGCAACGATATCGCGAAAACCGTGATTGGCGTCGAACTCGATGTGAATGTCGGGGTATTGCCGCAAAAGTGGCGTCAACTTAGGTAACAGAGTACGCGATAACACATCGGGTCCACAGGTGATCCTCACCGTGCCGGCGGGCTTGTCGCGAAGCTCCGTCAACATGTCCAGCTCCGCTTCGATTTCATCGAAACGGTTGCCAATCGCGTTAAGCAAGCGTTCACCGGCTGCGGTGGGGGAAACGCTGCGGGTGGTGCGAGTTAGCAGGCGGATCTGCATCCGGTTCTCCAGCCCGGTTATGGCCTGGCTTAACGCGGGCTGGGTCACGCCCAACTGTGCCGCGGCACGGGTAAAACTGCCCTCACGCGCCACGGTGACAAAAGCAAAAAGATCGTTCAGGTTACGCTTCATCACACCCTCATTTATAAGCCAAACTTATAAGCTCATTAAGCATTGATTAGCTAGTCAGAATACACCCGCCGTGTAAAATTTTCACTGTGACCTGACGTCAACCACATTCCAACCTTTCATCTGCATGCGTTATTCCGGTGAATAGCGCCCGGCCCCGGCTTGTCCGAATCTGGCCGAACGAATAACAAGGTAAACACGATGTCCGCTATGGTGAACGAAACATCAGCGCGCCAGTCCCGTGCCTGCTGGAGCGGCGTGCTGGCAATGACCCTCTGCGCTTTTACGCTGGTCGCCTCAGAATTTATGCCTGTAAGTCTGCTGACGCCCGTCTCGCGGGATCTCGCCGTCAGTGAAGGCCTGGCGGGCCTCGGGATCGCGATATCCGGCGCGCTGGCCGTATTGACCAGCCTGTTTCTCTCTTCTCTTGCGGGAGGCATTAACCGCAAATCGCTGCTGCTGGGCCTGACGGCGTTGATGGCCGTCTCCGGTCTGATTATCGCCGTGGCTGAGAGCTATCCCCTTTATATGCTGGGACGCGCACTGCTTGGCGTGGCCATTGGCGGCTTCTGGTCGCTCTCCGCGGCGACCGCAATTCGCCTCGTGCCACCGCATCAGGTTCAACGTGCGCTGGCCATTTTTAACGGTGGCAACGCCCTGGCGACCGTCGTTGCGGCTCCGCTCGGCAGCTGGCTGGGGGCGACAATCGGCTGGCGCGGTGCCTTTTACTGCCTGGTGCCCGTCAGCCTGCTCGCGTTTATCTGGCAGTGGTTCAGCCTGCCTTCCATGTCCGTGGAAAAGCGCACCGCGTCGTCCACCAGCGCCTTCGGCCTGCTGAAGACCCCACTGGTGGCAAAAGGAATGGTTGCGTGCGGCGTCTTTTTCATGGGGCAGTTCGCCCTGTTTACCTACGTGCGTCCGTTCCTGGAAACCGTGACTTTCGCCAGCGCGACGCAGTTATCGTTAATCCTGCTGGTGATTGGCGTGGCAGGTTTTATCGGCACCCTGTTGATCGGCACGTTTCTGCGCCGCGGATTTTACACCACGCTGGTCGCCATTCCCGTGGTGATGGCGCTGATTGCCGCGGCACTGATGGCCTTCGGCCATCACCTTGCCGCCGTCACCGCCCTGCTCGGCCTCTGGGGACTGGTCGCGACGGCCGCCCCCGTTGGCTGGTGGACCTGGGTTGCCAGAACGCTTCCTGAAAATGCCGAGGCGGGGGGCGGACTGATGGTGGCAATGGTGCAGCTCTCCATTGCGCTCGGCTCCACGCTCGGTGGCCTGGCCTTTGACCACAGCGGCTGGCAAAGCACCTTTGCACTCAGCGGTGTACTGCTTATCGCCGCTGCCATGTTCACGTTTTACACCTCACACAACGACACACTTTACAGGAGTTAATCATGAGAAGATTCACCATGGCGCTCGGGCTGTTAGTCAGCGCCTTCGCCGCCAGCGCTGCCGATATGTCCCGGGGCGCAGATAATTTCTACAAAAGCGATAAGGTTACGCAGCAGAAGGTGACCTTTAAAAACCAGTATCAGATGAACGTCGTCGGCAATCTGTATAGGCCAAAAGAGGCGGATAAAAACGCCAGACTGCCGGCGATCGTGGTCGGCCATCCGATGGGCGCGGTGAAAGAGCAAAGCGCCAGTCTCTATGCGCAAAAGCTCGCGGAACAGGGCTTTGTCACCCTGGCGATTGATCTCTCATTCTGGGGGGAAAGCGAAGGTAAACCGGGGCATCTGATCTCACCAGAAATCTATTCCGATGATTTCAGCGCGGCCGTGGATTATCTGAGCACTCAGTCTTTTGTCGATCCACAGCGCATCGGTGCGCTGGGCATTTGCGGCAGCGGCAGCTTCGTTATTAGCGCGGCGAAAATTGACCCGCGCATGAAAGCGATCGCCACCGTCAGCATGTATGACATGGGCTCCGCCTTCCGCAACGGTCTCAACCATTCCGTGACGGTTGAACAGCGTAAAGCGATGATTGCCTCTGCCGCTGAGCAGCGTCTGAAAGAATATCAGGGTGCAGAGACAGCCTACATTCCCGGGACGGTAAATAAGCTGGATGATTCTACGCCGGCTATCCAGCGTGAGTTCTTCGATTTCTATCGCACCGAACGCGGCGGGTACACGCCACAGGGCGAGGAAGAGGCGCTGACGACGAAACCGATGATGAGCAGCATCGGTAAGTTTATGAACTTCTATCCGTTCAACGATATTGAAACCATTTCACCGCGTCCGATGCTGTTTATCACGGGTGATAAAGCGCATTCGAAAGAGTTTAGCGAAGACGCCTATAAACGCGCCGGTGAACCGAAAGAGCTGTATATCGTGCCGAATGCAGGCCACGTTGACCTGTATGACCGCACGGATCTGATCCCGTTTGCAAAACTGGCCTCGTTCTTTAAAGCCAACCTGAAATAACCCGGTAAGGCGTATAACACCCTGTTATACGCCTTTGTCCTGACTACCAGCCCGGCACCGCGCCACCGTTAAAGAGGGTCTCTGCGGCCTTCGCCACTTCCGGCGACTGATACGACTGGATAAATTCCTTCACGTTTTCCGCGTCTTTGTTGTCTTCCCGCGTCACCACGATGTTCACATACGGCGAGTTTTTATCTTCAATAAACACGCTGTCATGCACCGGCGACAGCCCGGTTTGCTGGAGATAGGTGGTGCTGATAATGGCAACATCCACTTTCGGATCATCCAGCACGCGCGGCAGTTGCGCGCCTTCCAGCTCCATGATGTTCAAATGCTTCGGATTGGCGGTGATATCCAGCGCCGTCGGCAGCAGGCCAACGTCCGGCTTCAGGGTAATCAGCTTCTCTTTTTGCAACAGCAGCAGTGCGCGGCCAAGGTTGGTCGGATCGTTTGGAATGGCGATGGTCGCGCCTTCCTTCAGCTCAGACACGGATTTGATCTTGCGGGAGTAGCCGGCCATCGGGAAAACAAAGGTATTCGCCACAGCAACCAGCTTGTAGTGATGCGCCTTATTATCTTCTGCCAGGAACGGGCGATGCTGGAAGACATTGGCATCAAGATCGCCCTGACTGGTGGCATCATTGGGCAACAGCGAGCCGCTGAACCCCACCAGTTCCACATCCAGACCGTATTTCTCTTTCGCCACTTTTTTAGCGACTTCCGCCACGTCCTGCTCAGCGCCGTTAATCACGCCGACTTTGATGTGTTTGGCATCGCTGCCGCCTTGATCGCAACCTGCCAGCAGCAGGCCCGCGAGAACCAGAGCACCCAATCGAAGTTTCACGAGACATATCCTTTTGATAAACGTTTCAGTGACTATATCGACAACGGTACGGCTGGCTAAAAAACGAAAAAGCATCAATAAGACGGATAAGTTATATGTGCGGGGGCGTTATTGATCCGACCTGAGCATGCCCGCACGGCGTAACGGCGTTTCACGTAAAAACCACGACAGTACAAACGCCAGCACCATAATGCTTGCCGCCAGCAGGAACACCGCGTGAATGGCTGAGCCAAACGCATCAAGGTAATCGAGCCGCAGGGCCTCTGGCAGCCGGTGAATGGCCGCTGGATTGAGCTCATGCGGTAACTCCGCCCCTTGCGGTAAACGGTCCATCAGACCCGATTGCAAAACGTGGGTGAAGACCGCGCCAAACAGCGCGACGCCGATGGCCCCGCCAATGGAACGAAACAGCGTGACCCCGGAAGTCGCTACCCCGTATTGATCGGCAGAGACGCTGTTCTGCACGGCCAGCACCAGTACCTGCATGACCAGCCCCAGACCCATCCCCAGCACGCCGGTAAAAATGTACAGCTGCCAGGTCGGCGAGTGGATCGAGATACGCGTCAGCAGCACCATGCCCACCACGCCAAGCAGCGTACCGGCGATCGGAAACAGACGGTATTTTCCGGTACGGCTGATAATCCGCCCGCTGATGATCGAGGTCAGCAGCAGTCCGCCCATCAGCGGGATCAGCTGCAGACCGGCCTGAGTCGGCGTGGCGTCTTTCACAACCTGCAGATAGAGCGGCAGGAAGGTGACCGAGCCAAAGAGCGACATCCCGATAATAAAACCAATCAGGCTGCAGAGCAGAAAGCTGCGATCGCGGAACAGCGAGAGCGGAATGATTGGCTCCCAGGCCAGACGCTCCTCATAGATAAACCCGGCGATACCCGTCAGGCCAAAGGCCAGAATGCACCACAGCTGCGGGTCGTTCCACTGGCGTATCGTCCCGCCTTCAGTGGTAAACAGGATGATACACAGCAGCGCCATACTGAGGTAAATCGCCCCCAGATAATCAATTTCGTGCTTGTTGCGCCGTGCGCTGCCGTGGAACACCGCGCCTATCACCATCAGGGCAAAGAGACCGAGCGGCAGATTGATATAAAAAATCCAGCGCCAGGAGGCATGCTGCACGATAAACCCGCCGATAAGCGGCCCGATCACCGTCGCCAGACCAAACACGCCGCCAAACAGCCCCTGATAGCGGCCACGCTCCGCAGGCGGAATAACGTCCGCCACGGCGGCCATACTGATGACCATCAGACCGCCGCCGCCCAGCCCCTGCAGGCCGCGCATCAGCACCAGTTGGGTCATGTTTTGCGCCAGACCGCAGAGCACCGACCCCGCCAGAAACAGCACAATAGCGATTTGAAGGACGATTTTACGCCCAAACAGATCGCCGAATTTTCCGTACAGCGGCACCACAATGGTCGAGCTGAGGATATAGGCCGTCACCACCCAGGAGAGCTTATCCAGGCCACCCAGTTCCCCAACGATGGTGGGCAACGCCGTGGAAACAATCGTCTGGTCCAGCGCCGAAAGCAGCATCACCAGCAGCAACGCGCTGAACAACAGCTTTATCGACGGCACGTTTTGCGCAGGTTGAGTCATTACGTCGGACTCCATAAGAGATCGCTTGAAATTAATTAACTGGATAATTAATATTTAAGTAAGTGATGAATAAGATCAAGAGATCCTGCGACTATGCCAGCACATAGGGACAATTCTGAACCGCGCCGCCCCGGTCGACCACGCGGCGGAAAGCGGGCAACCGCCAGCCGCGAACAGCTGCTGGATATTGCGTTGAGCCTCTTTTCTCGCCAGGGGATCGCTCAAACCTCGCTGAACGCCATCGCCAAAGAAGCGGGCGTAACGCCAGCGATGCTGCATTACTACTTCAATTCACGAGAACAATTGCTCGACGCGATGATTGAGGAGCGCTTCCTGCCCTTACGTAACCGGATCGGCGCAATTTTCGCCGAAAACCCCGACTCGCCGGTCAACGCATTAACGCAAATGGTGAAGGTACTGGCCGAGCTGGCGGAGCAGCACCGCTGGTTTGCCCCGCTGTGGATGCAGGAGGTCATCGGGGAGATGCCTGTACTGCGCACGCATCTGCACGCGCGGTTCGGTGACGACAAATACCAGGCAACACTCGCCACCCTTAAACGCTGGCAGCAGGAAGGACAACTGAACCGGGCACTCGCGCCAGAACTGCTGTTCACCACGCTGCTAAGCCTGGTGCTGGTGCCGTTCTCAAGAATGCGCAACGACGAGAGGCTACACGCCCTCTCGCCAGAGATCATTGTGCGTCACGCGCTGGCCGTGATGGGTAACGGCATCGGCGGTTAAAGGGATTTGGTCAGATAATGCCTTTGCATACCCGGGTACGGGTAATCCGGCAACGACATCTGCAGTTGATAGCCCTGCTTTTCATAGAATGGGCGTGCCTGGAAGCTGACCGTATCCACCAGCGCATGGGTGCAGCCTTTGCGTCGGGCTTCGTCTTCTGCCGTTTTGATAAGCTGGCTGCCGACGCCCGATCCCCGCACGGTGTCGCTGACCCACAGAAAATCGATGTTTAGCCAGTCGCCTTTGCGCACGCCAATTAACCCACCCAGCATCGCGCCCTTTTCGTCTCGCACATAAACGCCAATGTCGCCGCTAAAGTTTGAGAGATCTAAAAATTGTCCGTTGTAGGCGCGAAGCCCTGTTAATAATTCTTCTTTTTCATCGTGTGTGACGTTATCCGTCGTGCTCAGATGCATATTTTTCTCCTTATTTTCTGTGCAATCTTAATATTGCACAGCCTTTCCTTCATCAAAACTCCTTTTTTTCTCTATTCTTTAAACATTGAAATATTCATTCAATAAGTACTTAAAAAAAGTCTTTCCAATACGCACCTGAAACGTATAATGAGAACGATCATTCTCACTTTTATAGGGTAACCGACGATGAGCACAAAACTGGAAGAACGCCAAAAGCAGCGTCAGGACGACATCATCGCTGCCGCGCGTCAGTGCTTTCGCGCCAGCGGTTTTCATGCGGCCAGCATGTCGCAGATCGCCAGTGAGGCAAAGCTCAGCGTCGGGCAAATCTACCGTTATTTCAGTAACAAAGATGCGATTATTGAAGAGATGATTCGCCGTATCATCGACTCACGCATCGAAGAGATTCAGGGTAAAACGCTGGTCGAGGGGATGCCTCAGGCGCTCGCCTGGCGACAGACCCTGAATGAAGATGACGATGCGCTGATGCTTGAGATGTCGGCTGAAGCCACGCGCAATCCCCAGGTGGCGGCCATGCTGGTCGAAGCGGAAAAGCGGATGTTTGCTAATGCCTGCGCACACCTGAAAAAACAGTTTCCCCACCTGAGTGATGATCATATTCGCTGCTGCGTGGAGATTACCGCGGTAATGATTGAGGGGTCTATTTACCGTCGACTCACCCCCTTAAACGTACCCTCTGAACAATTAGAGCCTCTTTATCAAAATATTTTAAA
This sequence comes from Enterobacter sp. J49, assembly GCF_002148625.1. Taxonomy (NCBI): domain Bacteria; kingdom Pseudomonadati; phylum Pseudomonadota; class Gammaproteobacteria; order Enterobacterales; family Enterobacteriaceae; genus Enterobacter; species Enterobacter sp. J49. The sequence goes on along the minus strand of NZ_MWPY01000020.1, from coordinate 106,036 downwards.
TATGCTTTTCTCTGCGAAGTAATCGCATGTGAATAATTAGCGGGAAGACGTTATTCCCTTATTAACATTTCCGGCTCTGCCGGAGATGCGGTATCGCTGTGCCTTTAAATAGCCCCCTTCCTTGTTAAGCCATTAACAGGGCAGGCATCGTTCACCCTGGAAAAAATTATGAAAACCATAACAACCTCCATCGCAGCATTATTCCTCCTGACGGGGTGCGATAATGCACAAACAACTGCTCCTCAACATCCCCTCCCGCAAGTGGGGATTGTTACGCTCCTGAGCCAACCCGTTTCCGTGGTCAGTGAACTGACCGGACGCACCACGGCCGCCATGAGCGCGGAAGTGCGTCCTCAGGTGGGCGGCATTATTCAGAAACGGCTCTTTACCGAAGGCGATACCGTACAAGCCGGACAGGCGCTGTATCAAATTGACCCTTCCAGCTACCGCGCCGCCTACGATGAGGCCGCCGCAGCCCTGAAACAGGCGCAGGCGCTGGTGCAGGCCGATTGCCAAAAAGCTCAACGCTATACACAACTGGTGAAAGACGACGGCGTATCGCGTCAGGATGCCGAAGATGCAAAGTCCACCTGCGCGCAGGACAAGGCCAGCGTGGAGTCGAAAAAAGCAGCCCAGGAAAGCGCGCGCATTAACCTCAACTGGACCACGGTGACCGCCCCGATTGCCGGACGTATTGGCATCTCTTCGGTCACCCCCGGCGCACTGGTCACTGCCCAGCAAGAGACCGCACTCGCCACCATTCGCGGCCTGGACAATATGTACGTCGATTTAACCCGCTCCAGCGCCGATCTTCTGCGATTACGCAAACAAACGCTTGCCAGCAACAGCGAGACATTGAGCGTGTCGTTGATCCTTGAAGATGGCAGCACCTATCAGGAAAAAGGCCGTCTGGCCCTGACTGAAGTGGCAGTGGACGAATCCACCGGATCGGTCACATTGCGCGCCGTCTTCCCCAACCCGCAGCATCAGCTTCTGCCCGGGATGTTTGTTCGCGCCAGAGTGGATGAAGGGGTAATGAGCGAGGCCATCCTCGCCCCGCAGCAGGGAATTACCCGAGATGCCAAAGGCAACGCCACCGCGCTGGTGGTGGGGGCCGGCAATAAGGTGGAACAACGTCAGCTGGAAACGGGTGACACCTACGGCGACAAATGGCTGGTGCTGAGTGGGCTGAAGGCTGGCGATAAGCTGATTGTGGAAGGCACCGATAAAGTGACCGCCGGTCAGCAAGTTAACGCCGAAGAGATGAAAACCGCGGGAGGAAACGCCTGATGTTTTCCCGCTTCTTCGTGCGTCGCCCGGTTTTTGCCTGGGTGATTGCTATTCTGATTATGCTCGCCGGGGTGCTGGCGATCCGTACCCTGCCCGTCGCGCAGTATCCCGACGTCGCTCCGCCGTCGATAAAAATCTCTGCCACCTACACTGGCGCGTCGGCACAGACTCTGGAAAACAGCGTCACCCAGGTCATTGAGCAACAGCTGACCGGGCTGGATAACCTGCTCTATTTTACCTCCACCAGCAGTTCGGACGGCTCGGTAAGCATCACCGTCACATTCGAACAGGGAACCGACCCGGATACCGCGCAGGTTCAGGTGCAGAACAAAGTTCAGCAGGCCGAGTCGCGCTTGCCGACCGAGGTACAGCAGGCCGGCATTACGGTGCAAAAATCGCAGAGTAACTTCCTGCTGATCATGGGCGTGTACGATAAAACCGACCACGCCAGCAGTTCGGATATCGCCGACTGGCTGGTGAGTAATATGCAGGATCCGCTGGCACGCGTAGAGGGCGTCGGCAGCCTGCAGGTGTTTGGTGCGGAATACGCCATGCGCATCTGGCTTGACCCGGCAAAGCTGGCGTCGTACTCGCTGATGCCATCCGACGTTCAGAGCGCCATTGAAGCGCAGAACGTGCAGGTTTCCGCCGGTAAAATCGGCGCTTTACCCGCGTCCGGTACCCAGCAGTTGACCGCCACCGTGCGTGCCCAGTCGCGCCTGCAGACGGTCGATCAGTTTAAAAATATCATCGTTAAGAGCCAGTCCAGCGGCGCAGTGGTGCGTATCGGCGACGTGGCGCGCGTGGAGATGGGCAGCGAGGATTACACGGCTACCGCCAGGCTGAATGGCCACCCGGCAGCCGGTATGGCGGTAATGCTCTCGCCGGGCGCGAATGCGCTCAATACCGCCACCGCGGTGAAAGATAAAATTGCCGAATTCAAACGGGCTATGCCGGAAGGCTATGACGTGGCCTATCCGAAAGACAGCACCGAGTTCATTAAGATCTCGGTGGAAGATGTGATTCAGACGCTGTTTGAGGCGATTATCCTCGTGGTGGTGGTGATGTATCTGTTTCTGCAGAACATTCGCGCCACGCTCATCCCCGCGCTGGCGGTGCCGGTAGTTCTGTTGGGCACCTTTGGCGTGCTGGCGCTGTTCGGTTATTCCATTAATACCCTGACGCTGTTTGCGATGGTGCTGGCGATAGGTCTGCTGGTCGATGACGCCATCGTGGTAGTGGAAAACGTCGAGCGCATTATGCGCGATGAAGGTCTGCCCGCCCGCGAAGCCACCGAAAAATCGATGGGCGAAATTTCCGGTGCGCTGGTCGCCATTGCGCTGGTGCTTTCCGCCGTGTTTCTGCCGATGGCCTTCTTCGGCGGCTCAACCGGCGTCATCTACCGCCAGTTTTCGGTCACCATTATCTCAGCTATGATCCTCTCGGTGGTGGTGGCGCTGACCCTGACACCCGCGCTCTGCGGCTCGGTACTGCGCCATACGCCTCCTCACAAAAAAGGGTTCTTCGGCGCCTTTAACCGCTTCTACAGTAAGACCGAGCATGGCTACCAGAATAAAGTCCTCCGCGCGCTGCGCCGCTCCGCGGGCATGCTGGTGGTCTACGCCCTGCTCTGTGGCGCGATGGCCGTGGCAATGCTGAAGCTGCCCGGCAGCTTCCTGCCCACGGAGGACCAGGGTGAAATCATGGTGCAGTACACCCTGCCCGCCGGTGCGACAGCAGTACGTACCGCGGAGATCAGTCGTCAGGTTCGCGAGTGGTTCCTCACTAAAGAAAAAGCCAACACCGATGTGATTTTTACGGTCGAGGGCTTTAGCTTTAGCGGCAGCGGCCAGAATGCCGGGATGGCGTTTGTCTCCCTGAAAAACTGGTCCGAGCGTAAAGGCGATGAGAACACCGCTCAGGCGATTGCCCTGCGCGCCACTCAGGAACTCGGCTCCCTTCGCGATGCCACCGTCTTTGCCATGACGCCCCCGGCCGTAGACGGCCTCGGCCAGAGCAACGGTTTTACCTTCGAGCTCATGGCCAGCGGTAGCACCGATCGCGACACGTTGCTGAAGATGCGTAATCAGCTGATCGGCCAGGCGAATCAGGACACCTCCCTGCATGCCGTTCGCGCCAATGATTTGCCGCAGATGCCGCAGCTGCAGGTGGATATCGACAACAACAAAGCCGTATCGCTGGGGCTTTCCCTGAGCGACGTCACCGATACCCTCTCCAGCGCCTGGGGCGGAACCTACGTGAATGACTTTATCGATCGGGGCCGCGTGAAAAAGGTCTACATCCAGGGAGACAGCGATTACCGCGCCGTGCCTTCCGATCTCAACAAATGGTACGTACGCGGCAGCGACAGCACCATGACACCGTTCTCCGCTTTCGCCACCACGCGCTGGGAATATGGCCCGGAGAGTCTGGTGCGCTACAACGGCTCGGCGGCCTATGAAATTCAGGGCGAGAACGCCAGTGGTGCCAGCTCCGGTACGGCGATGACCCGGATGGAACAGCTGGCGAACAACCTGCCGGCCGGCACAACCTGGGCGTGGAGCGGGTTGTCGTTACAGGAGAAACTGGCGAGTGGTCAGGCGATGAGCTTGTATGCCCTCTCCATCCTGGTGGTATTCCTGTGCCTGGCCGCGCTGTATGAGAGCTGGTCGGTGCCGATTTCAGTCATTCTGGTGATCCCGCTTGGGGTGCTGGGTGCGGCGCTGGCCGCCTCGCTGCGTGGGCTGAGCAACGACGTCTATTTCCAGGTAGCGCTGCTGACCACCATCGGCCTGTCGTCGAAAAACGCCATTTTGATCGTTGAGTTTGCGGAGGCGAAAGTCGCGGAAGGTTACTCCCTGACGCGTGCCGCGCTGCGTGCGGCTCAGACGCGACTGCGTCCGATCATCATGACGTCGCTGGCGTTTATCGCCGGGGTAACACCGCTGGCCGTCGCCACCGGTGCAGGCGCCAACAGCCGCGTGGCGATTGGGACCGGCATCATCGGCGGGACGCTCGCGGCAACGCTGCTGGCCATCTTCTTTGTTCCATTATTCTTCGTACTGGTGAAACGTCTCTTCTCCGGTAAGCACGCAAACCGGAGGTCATAATGTTTCGTGTATCTGTTTTAGTGTTAGCGCTGCTGAGCGCAGGCTGTGTTTCGTTAGACCCTACCTACCAGCGTCCTGACGCGCCCGTCCCGGCCACGTTGCCGGGCACCCACGGCGAAGCCACCGCCGTGGTCAGCCAGTGGCAGCAGGTGATGAACGATCACCGCCTGAACAGGGTGGTAACAATGGCACTCACCGGCAACCGCGATGTGCAAAAAGCGATTGCTGATATCGACGCCGCCCGCGCCCAGTATGGTGAGACGCGCTCGTCTCTGTTCCCGTCGGTGGATGCCAGCCTGAGCCATACCCGCAGCCGCACGCTGGCCAGCGGCGTGAGCACCAGCGATGAGGCTAACGGCACCGTCTCCAGCTTCGAGCTGGATCTGTTTGGTCGTAACCAGAGCCTCTCGCGCGCCGCGCGTGAAACCTGGCTTGCCAGCGAGTTCACGGCGCAGAACACGCGCCTGACAATGGTCAGCGAGCTGACTACCGCCTGGATTACTCTGGCGGCAGATAACAGCAATCTGGCGCTGGCTAAATCCACTCAGGAGAGCGCAGCGAACTCGCTCAAGATTGTGCAGCGTCAGCAGGACGTCGGGGTCGCCGCCGCAACGGATGTCAGCGAAGCAATGGCGGTTTATCAGCAGGCCCGCGCCAGCGTCGCCAGCTATCAGACGCTGGTGATGCAGGACAAAAACGCCCTGAATTTGCTGGCGGGCGAGACGGTACCGGAAAACCTGCTACCCGGTACGCTGGAGAGCCTGAGCGATAACGCCATCACCCTGATCCCGGCGGGCGTTAGCTCCGCCACGCTGCTGCGTCGCCCGGATATTCAGGAGGCTGAACATAACCTGTTGAGCGCCAATGCCAACATCGGTGCTGCGCGCGCCAACTTCTTCCCGACGATGTCGCTTACCGCCAGCGCCGGGGTCGGCAGCGATTCGCTCTCGTCATTGTTCAGCCACGGCATGAAGGTCTGGTCGTTCGCGCCGTCCATCTCCCTGCCGCTGTTCAGCGGCGGCAATAACATGGCGCAACTGCGCTATGCCGAAGCGGAGAAAAAAGGGCTGATTGCCACCTATGAGAAAACCATCCAGAGCGCGTTCAAAGATGTAGCCGATGCGCTGGCGCGCCGCGAAACACTGAGTGAAGAGCTTGATGCGCAACGTGAATACGTGGCGGCAGAGCAAAAAACGCTGGATGTGGCAACGCGCAGCTATCAGGTGGGGGCGGGTGATTACCTGACCGTTCTCACCGCGCAGCGCGCCCTGTGGTCGGCACGGGCATCATTGATTGCCCTGCAGCAGACCGACTTTGAAAACCGTATTACGCTGTGGCAGTCGCTGGGGGGAGGGATTAAATAACCGCCGGTCCAGGTGCAGGTGCTGGTGCAGGTGCAGGTGCAGGTGCAGGATTCTCATACGCAGGAAGACAAAAATTCATACTTTCGGCTGGCGTCGCTACACTGAATGTAACGATATATTTCATGGGAAGCCTGTGACGTCTAAAGGGGATTTTGATGAAAGCTGCACACCTGGTTTGCCTGCTCGTTTGTCTGCTCTTCGCCGCGTTTGTCCATGCCCAGGAAAAAGACGATCCCGTGAAAGAGGCCCAGATAAAGCAGCAGATCCTTAAAGATGTGAAGAAGGCCTGCACGCCCCAGAAAAAGCAGAGCGATAAAGCCTGGCAGGCGATGATTTTGTCGTCTGAGGCCAATCAACTGTTGATCAAAAACGCCATCACGGCCGTGAAGCGCGACAATCTGGATGCTTACTGGGACGCGGTCAGTCAGGTAGATTGTATGGAAGATTATTAAGCGTGAAGCCGGGCTTCACGCTTTTTTTTAGCGCTTTCGTACATCCGGAATAATCAAATCCCCGCGCAGAACATAGGACCCCAGCATCTGCGTTTTCTCCGTCAGCCAGCCCACAATACGTGCCGCCATAGCATCCATCGAGTATTCAATGGCCGGGATCACCGGGATACCCGGCAGATGCAGCGATCCGGCAAGGCTAAAGACCATAATGTCGTCCGGCACGGATTTATTAAACGCCTGCAGCTGCGGGATCACCCGCTGAGCTTCCCGTTCGTCCGCCACCAGCAGCGCGTTAAAATTCAGCGTGCTCGCATTGTTAAGCAACTCCTGCAGCGCAACGGATGAGGAGGTGGCATCCATAAAGACGAGGTTGCGATTAAAGGGCAGGAAATTTTTCTCCAGCGCGTGTTTATAGCCCAGCAACACCTGGTCGGCGAAACCGCTGCCTTGCGGATGGATCAGGGCTATCTGGCGTCGCCCCTGGCTGGTCAGATAGTTACAGGCGGTTTCGGCGGCAAAGGCGTGATCGAACTGGATGCTGTTGGAATTATCGGACTCCATGCAGTCAACGAGGATGACATTGTCCATCTCGACGTCCAGCGGGAAACGCGCGCCAATCACCAGGATGTCATCACATAACCCACAGGAAAGTTCTTCCAGGGCGTGCATCACTTCCGCTTTGGTATGCGCGAAGCGCAACAGCAGATGTTTTTGATGCTGGCTGAGGTGCTTTTCCAGCGCGTAAAGATAACCGGTGGTCTGGTTAATATTCTCCTGCGCGCAAATCACCCCAATACACCCCGTCGACTGGCTCAGCAGCGACTGCGCAATTACATTGGGCCGGTAGTTCAGTTCATCAACCGCTTTTAAAACGGCCTGGCGGCTGGCTTCCTTTACGCCACGCGACCCACTCAACACTCGCGATACCGTGGCTTTAGACACCCCGGCAAGACGTGATACATCATTGATTGTCGACATCTCTTTCCCCTGGCAGGCTTACTTCGCACCTGCAAATTCCATCACCGCTACGGCTCATATTATAGCCAGAATGGAGTATATCCTTTTCCGTTTTTCATGGAAACCGATTTTCCATTTCAACTCAAAATGATGTCAAAACACGCAAATTATGTGACTTGCATCTGGTTAATTAGCGTCATAAGTAGTGGATCTTGATGGTTGTCACACTTCTGTCTTTTATAAATGGAAACCGGTTTCCGTATAATGTCCAATCATCCTCGCAATAACTTTTTACATTTAGAGGATGGTTGTCGATGTTCAAGATTATGCTGTGTTGCTCTGCCGGGATGTCCACCAGCCTGCTGGTCAGCAAAATGGTCGATGTCGCGAAAGAGCGCGGGTTGCCGGTAAAAATAGACGCGTATGGCGTTTCCGAATTTGATACGCAGTTTCCGCAGTACCAGGTTGTCCTTCTCGGACCCCAGGTGAAGTACATGTTACAGACACTCTCAGACAAGGCGGCTACAAAGGGCATCCCGGTCCAACCCATCGACATGATGGATTACGGTATGCAACGTGGCGATAAAGTACTGGACTATGCTCTGTCGCTCATCGAAGCGGCACACTAAAAGGTGTTCACATGAGTTCGTTATATCAATCAATGGTCGCGGTTATTGAGCAGTCAATTACCCCGCTGGCCGCGAAGCTCGGCCAGCAAAAGTATGTGATTGCCATCCGCGACGGCTTTACCGCCGCGCTGCCGTTTATGATCATCGGCTCGTTTATGCTGGTGTTCATCTTCCCGCCCTTCTCCGCGGATACGACGAACAGCTTTGCCCGCGGCTGGCTGGATTTCTCCCAGACTTACCGTGAACAGCTGATGCTGCCGTTCAACCTCAGCATGGGCGTGATGACGTTCTTCATTTCGGTGGGGATTGGTGCAAGCCTGGGGCGTCAGTTTAACCTCGATCCGGTGATGTCCGGTCTGCTGGCCTTTATGGCCTTCCTGCTGGTGGCAGCTCCGTATGCCGACGGCAAGATCTCGACCCAGTACCTCTCCGGCCAGGGGATTTTCACCGCGCTGATCACCGCCATCTACTCTACCCGCGTGTATGCGTGGCTGAAGCAGAACAACGTGACCATCCGTCTGCCGAAAGAAGTGCCGACCGGTGTGGCGCGTTCGTTTGAGATCCTGATCCCGGTCATGGTGGTGATCGGTACCCTGCACCCGCTGAACCTGTTTATCGAAGCACAAACCGGGATGATTATCCCGCAGGCGATTATGCACCTGCTGGAACCGCTGGTCTCTGCGTCTGACTCCCTGCCTGCCATTCTGCTCTCCGTGCTGCTGTGCCAGATCTTCTGGTTTGCCGGTATCCACGGCTCGCTGATTGTCACCGGCATCATGAACCCGTTCTGGATGGCCAACCTGTCCGCAAACCAGGCGGCACTGGCGGCTGGCGCAGCGCTGCCACACGTTTACCTGCAGGGTTTCTGGGACCACTACCTGCTGATTGGCGGCGTCGGCTCCACGCTTCCGCTGGCCTTCCTGCTGCTGCGCAGCCGCGTCACGCACCTGCGCACCATCGGCAAAATGGGCGTTGTGCCCAGCTTCTTTAACATCAACGAACCGATTCTGTTCGGCGCGCCAATCATCATGAACCCGATGCTGTTTATCCCGTTCGTGTTTGTTCCGCTGGTGAACGCCTGCCTGGCGTACGGCGCCACCAAAATGGGCTGGCTGGCACAGGTGGTGTCGTTAACCCCGTGGACGACCCCGGCCCCTATTGGCGCATCGTGGGCGGCAAACTGGGCGTTGAGCCCGGTGGTGATGTGTCTGGTGTGTATGGTGATGTCAGCGCTGATGTACCTGCCGTTCCTGCGTGTTTACGAGCGTACGTTGATGAAAAACGAAGAGCAGAAAGCCCAGGCAACCGTCGGTGCCGCTGAAACAGCAAGTCATTAAGTCAAAGAGGAAAGGTCATGAAATACGCATTTCCCGATAATTTCTGGTGGGGCAGCGCAAGCTCCGCCCTCCAGACCGAAGGGACACGAGAGGGTGAAACCACCTGGGATTACTGGTTTGCCCGCGAGCCAAACCGTTTTCATAATGGCGTGGGACCGCAGCACACCTCCACGTTTTATCAACACTGGAAAACGGACATTCAGCTGTTAAAGCAGCTGAACCACAACAGCTTTCGCACCTCGATTAGCTGGGCGCGCCTGATCCCCGACGGTATCGGTGAAGTGAACCCGGAAGCGGTCGATTTTTATCATCAGGTCATTGATGAGCTGATTGAACAGGGTATTACCCCGTTTATCACCCTGTTCCACTTCGACATGCCGATGGCGATGCAGGAGATTGGCGGCTGGGAAAACCGCAACGTGGTGGACGCTTACGCCCGTTATGCGCAGATTTGCTTCGATCTGTTTGGCGATCGCGTGCTGCACTGGTTTACCTTCAACGAGCCGATTGTGCCGGTGGAAGGCGGCTATCTGTACGATTTCCACTATCCCAACGTGGTGGATTTTCGTCGTGCGGCCACCGTGGCGTATCACACCGTGCTGGCGCATGCGCAGGCGGTACGCGCTTACCGTGCCGGGCACTACGCCGGGGAGATCGGTATCGTACTGAACCTGACGCCGTCCTATCCGCGCTCGCAAAACCCGGCTGACGTCAAAGCGGCACACATTGCGGACCTGATGTTTAACCGCAGCTTCCTTGACCCCGTCCTGCGCGGCGAATACCCGGCGGACCTGGTGGCGTTGCTGAAATCTTACGATCAGCTCCCCGCCTGCAAACCGGAAGACAGTTTCCTGATTGCGGAAGGAAAAATCGACCTGCTCGGCATTAACTATTATCAGCCGCGTCGCGTGAAATGCCGTGACAGTGCGGTGAACCCACAGGCACCGTTTATGCCGGAGTGGTTCTTTGATAATTACGAAATGCCTGGCCGCAAGATGAATCCATACCGTGGCTGGGAAATTTATGAGCCGGGTATTTACGATATTCTGATTAACCTGCGCGACAATTACGGTAACCCACGCTGTTTTATTTCTGAGAACGGTATGGGTGTCGAAAATGAACAGCGCTTTATTGAGAATGGTCAGATAAACGATCAATACCGCATCGATTTTATTTCCGAACATTTGGCCTGGCTGCATAAAGGTATTAGCGAAGGGTGCCAGTGTCTTGGCTACCATATGTGGACCTTTATTGATAACTGGTCGTGGTGTAATGCGTATAAAAATCGCTACGGATTTATCCAGCTCGATTTAACTACCCAGCAGCGCACCATCAAGAAAAGCGGCGAGTGGTTTGCCGCCACCGCATTAAATAACAGTTTTGACAGAGAGTCAGTGTAATGATCGCATTAGAAGAAGCCGTAATGGAAATTATCGTCAACGCCGGTCAGTCGCGTAGCCTGTGCTTTGAAGCCCTGCACGCGGCGCGTCAGGGCAACCTTGACGAAGCCAAAAGCCTGCTGCGTGAAGCCGATGGCTACGCGCGCCAGGCGCACAAAATGCAGACCAAACTGATCGAACAGGATGCGGGCGAAGCCCGCCAGCCGATGACCTTAATAATGGTTCACGCGCAGGATCATTTAATGAATTCCCTGCTGGCACGTGAATTATCCGAAGAAATAATCCATTTATATCAGAGATAATGTATGGCGAAAAAACGTTAATGTAATCACTCTGTACCTAAAATAGAAATCCACTTGTTCTGATGATAGCGACAAACTCTGTCAGATCGGAGCGGGATGGTTATTGTCTGAATAAAATTAAACTATATTGAGATAACCATGAATTATATTAAAAAACTTCCATTAACCATGGCGGTTGTCGCCGCGCTTTGCCCAATTTCTGTACTCGCACAAGAATTTACGCAAGAGCAAATCGACGCCATCGTGGCGAAAGCGGTAGACAAAGCGCTGGCCGAACGGCAGGCCAAAATGGACGCCGCCGTCGCGAAAAAAGCGGACGTGGTCACCGAACCGCAAAGCGCGGCGCAATCACCGGACCTCGCGATTCCGTTTGGGGTTAAATTTACCGGCTATGCCCGCTACGGCGCGCACTTCCAGGCAGCCGATCAGAAATACGTGGCGGTAGACGGTTCCTATAACGGCGCATCCGCGATTGGTCGTCTGGGTAACGAAGGCAACGGCGGTGAATTCCAGCTCTCCAAAGCCTTCAAGGGGGACAACGGTGCCATCTGGGACATCAACGTGATGATCGACCACTGGGGCGACGAGGTTAACCTGAAAAAAGCCTATGCCGGTGTGACCAACATTATGGCCTCCAACCCGAACGCCTACTTCTGGGCCGGCCGTGACTTCCACCAGCGTCCACAGCAGGGTATCAACGATTACTTCTGGATGAACCACGACGGCCAGGGTGCCGGGGTGAAGAACTTCGACATCGGCGGCGTGCAGTTTGACGTTGCCGCGGTGGCCGCGGTGGAATCCTGTAGCCCGGAAGTGATGGAAGATGAGGCGAACCCGTCGCGCATTACCTGTACCGGCGGTTCCGGCACGGGCGACAAAGGTAACTACGCTGCGACCTCAAAAATCCACGGCATGAAAGTCGGCCCGCTGGATCTGGAGCTGTACGCGAACTACGGTTTTGACTCCAAAGCCATTGAGAGTGAAGAGCGTCTGAAGGCCTGGCAGGGCGGCGTGGTGCTGAGCCACACCAACGACAGCGGCGTGAATAAGGTGATTGCCCGTTATTCTGATAACTCGGACAACAGCGTATTCAACAAAACCGAGGATCTGACCACGGTCTACGCCAGCTTCGAAGGGTTGTACAAATTCACCCAGGCCACGCAGGTGGAGTACATCCTCGCCTTCCACGACTATGACAACAGCCGCGATAAAACCGACAACCGTAAGAACTACAACGCCATCGTGCGTCCGATGCACTGGTGGAACGACGTTCACTCCACCTGGCTGGAAGCGGGCTGGCAGCACGTGGATTACGACAATGGCGGTGATAACAAAGGCTGGAAGCTGACCCTGTCGCAGAACATGTCTATCGCCATGGGGCCAGAGTTCCGCCCAATGCTGCGCTTCTACGTGACCGGCGGCAAAGTGGATAACGAACGCACCGCCCGTGTGAACGGTACAAAAGATGAGACGCTGGATGATTTCAACGTCGGCGCGATGTGGGAAGCGTGGTTCTAAGCAAGGTAAAAGCAAAACGGCAACGCACGTTGCCGTTTTTCGTGTTTGCCCCCTCTCCCCGTGAGTGAGGGCATCAGGCCACACCGCACCCGGCAAGACCCATGTTATGCTACACAAAAACCAACATAACAGGGGAGAACATGGGTTCCACACGTAAAGGAATGCTCAACGTTCTGATCGCCGCCGTTTTATGGGGCAGCTCAGGGGTTTGCGCACAGTACATCATGGAGAAAAGCCAGATCTCGTCCCCTTACCTGACGATGATTCGCCTGCTGTTTACCGGCGTCATCTTGCTGACCCTCTCCTTCGTGCATGGCGACAAGATTTTCTCGGTCATCAAACATCGTAAAGACGCCCTCAGCCTGCTGTTTTTCTCGCTGGTTGGTGCGCTCACCGTCCAGCTCACCTTCCTGCTGACGATTGAAAAATCCAACGCGGCGACGGCCACCGTGCTGCAGTTTCTCTCGCCAACGATCATCGTCGCCTGGTTCGCGCTGGCGAGGAAAAAACGTCCCGGCGTGTTTGTTTTATCCGCCATTTTGACGTCACTTGTCGGCACCTTCCTGCTGGTCACCCACGGCGATCCGACCTCGCTCTCCATCTCCCCTGCCGCCCTGTTCTTCGGTATCGCCTCGGCCTTTGCCGCCGCGTTTTATACAACCTACCCGTCGACGCTTATCGCCCGCTACGGCACGCTGCCGATTGTTGGCTGGAGTATGTTAATCGCGGGGGTCGTGCTGACGCCGTTCTACGCCGGACGCGGGACCACATTTGTGATTGATGGCAGCCTGCTGCTGGCGTTTTTCTATCTGGTGGTGATTGGCACAGCGCTGACGTTCAGCCTGTATCTGAAAGGCGCGCAGATGATTGGCGGGCCGAAGGCGAGCATTCTGAGCTGTGCCGAGCCGCTGAGCAGCGCCCTGCTGTCGGTGATTTTGCTTGGGGTGGCGTTTACGCTGCCGGACTGGCTGGGCACGCTGCTGATTGTGTCGTCGGTGGTGCTGATTTCGATGGATTCGAGAAGACGGGTTCAGACATCGGCGTAGCCTGATATCCCCTCTTCCCTGTGGGAAGAGGGGGATTTACTTATTTCGCTTTAACCTTACTCGCCACCAGCAGCGCCGTCAGCAACATCAGGGTTCCTGAAATCACCAGCGGTGACGTCAGCCCCAGATGGTCCAGCGCAACGCCGCCGATCGCCGCACCGCAGGTGTTCGCCAGCTGGATCACCGCGACCTGAATCGACCCGGCTTTTTCCGCCTGATCGGCGAGCGAGCGGGTGATCCACGTCGACCAGCCCACCGGCACCAGCGCAAAAGCAAAGCCCCAGATAATCGCAATCGCCGACGCAACCCACTTATCGCTGCCCCACAGCACCAATACCGCAGCGCTAATTGCCAGCACCAGCGGCGCGCCCGCCAGCGCCACTTTCAGGGAACGCTTCAGGAACGCGGACGACAGCGAGGTGCCGACAAAGCTGGCGATACCGAAGCTCAGGAGCACCAGCGTCAGGCCATCCACATCAAACCCGGCCATGTTCATGAATACCGGGCGGATATAGGTGAAGAAGGCAAACTGTCCGGCAAATGCCATAAAGATGGCGGTCATCCCCGCCAGCACGCCCGGGCGCTTCAGCAGGCTGAACATATTCTGTTTATGGTGTGCCGCTTCCCCCGGTAAGGACGGCAGCGCTTTCCAGACCCAGAGAATGCATAGCACCCCCATCACCGCGGCAGCGTTAAAGACGTTACGCCAGCCGATGATCCCGCCAAGGAAACTGCCCAACGGCGCAGCAATGACCAGCGCAATCGAAACAGCACCAAAGATCACGGAGAGGGCTTTCGGCACGGTGCGCGCGGGAACCAGACGCATGGTGAGCGAGGCCGACATCGCCCAGAAACCACCTAATCCCAGCCCCAGGCAGGCGCGACCCAGCAGCAGCAGGGTGAAGTTATTGGCAAAAGAGACCAGCAGGCAGGAGAGCGTCAGCAGCACGCTGAACAGAATGACCACTTTGCGGCGGTCGATGGTGCCGATCACCTGGGTAATAAACAGGCTCGCGAACATCGCCACAAAGGCGGTCACGGTGACGGACTGCCCCGCCACGCCTTCGGAAATGCCCAGATCCTGCGCCATCGGCGTCAGCAGGCTCACCGGCAGAAACTCAACGGTAATCAGGCAGGCAACGCAAAATGCCACGGAGAAAACCGCCGACCAGTTGGGGCGAGTGACCTCCTGGGTCTGCGGTCTGGGTGTGGGCTGAATGTGTTCTGTCATGGCGTCACCTGAAGATAAAAACGTGCGGAAAAGTCGCGCAGTTTATCATCAAAAGTGTGACGGATTTAACGATTTGACAACTTTTGTCGTTTTTAATGAGCCTGAAGAGAGCGCGTCGTCGACTGATACCTTTTCTGCATAACGAAAATGAAAATTCAGTATCCACATTTGAGGTGAAACAATCATAGCGTCTGAAAAGGAGAAACTATGAAAACACGTAATTTATCTCAAAATCTTACCGTCAGTGCCGTCGGCTACGGTGCCATGGGTCTGAGTGAATTTTATGGCCAGACTGATGACAACGCCTCGCTGCGGGTATTGCATAGCCTCATCGATCTGAACGTGACGTTTATTGATACCGCAAATTTATATGGCCGTGGTCATAATGAAAGACTAATCGGTCATTTTCTTGCCGGGCTGGATAAAAGCACTCGCGAGCAGTTCAAAATAGCCACGAAATGCGGCATCGATCGCTCTCCCGACGAGTCTTATGCCCGCACCATCAACAATACGCCTGACTATATCATCCGCTGCTGTAATGAGTCCCTCAAGCGGCTTGGCGTGGAGCGAATCGACCTCTTTTATCTACACAGACTGAGTAACACCACCCCGGTCGAAGAGAGTATGGATTGTCTGCGCACCCTTGTGAAAGAGGGCAAGATCAACCACATCGGCCTTTGCGAAGTGTCGGCGTCAACGCTGCAACGGGCCCATGCGGTACATCCGGTCACCGCGCTGCAAACGGAATATTCTCTCTGGACACGCGATATCGAGGAAAGCATTCTGCCGGTCGTGAAATCGTTAGGCATTGGTCTGGTGCCCTACTCACCTCTTGGCAGAGGCTTCCTGACGGGAAAATACCTGAACAATAGCGAATTTGCAGAAGGTGATTTCCGTAAAAATAACGAGCGCTTTATGCAGTCCAGCCTCGATCATAATCGCCAGCTGCTCGATGTCATCCACCCGCTGGCGGCGAAATACGGCTGTACCGCGGGTCAGATTGCCCTTGCCTGGCTGTTAGCGCAATACGATCGGCTGGTTCCCATCCCGGGCACTAAGCACACCGGCTATCTGGCCGAGAACGCGCGCGCTGCCAACATTGAGCTTGAGAAGAGCGATATTGAATCATTGAACAACCTGCATCGCCGGATAGCGATTAAAGGCGATCGCTATTCTGCCGAGGGTATGAAGGGCGTGAACGCCTGATACCTCATCATGAAAATAAAAAAACCGGGTTTTCCCGGTTTTTTTATATCGGATACGCCGTGCCGTTAGCGATAAACGCTCAACGCGACGCCTTCCCCACCACCTACGCACAGCGCGGCGACGCCACACTTGCCGTCATTACGGACCAGGGCATGAACCAGCGTCACCACAATCCGGCAGCCGGATGCGCCTATCGCATGCCCAAGCGCGATTGCCCCGCCGTAAGAACCTGACCCATAATGACCTGAGAGATATCACTGGCTTCTACGCCAGATTCTTTCAGGAGCGCCTGAATGACCCGGCTTCCCAGGTCAGCGGCGGAATGCTCCGCAAGCGCGCCCAGAAATGCGCCCGTCGCCGTGCGGCGGGCTGCAATAATGACAACCTCGCTCATGCGTCACTCCCTTTCAGTCCCGGCAACGTATGACCCGTCGCAGCGATTGCCGCACGGTAGGCGGTAAGACCGTTCATACAGGCGGGAACGCCGGCATACACCGCCATCTGTATCACAATTTCAAGCAGCTCTTCCGGCGTCACGCCGGTGTTGAGCGCGCCTCTCATGTGCAGTTCCAGCTGCGGCATAGCATTACCCAGCGTCACAAGCGAGGCGACAGTCAGCATTTCGCGCGTTTTGAGTTCCAGTCCCGGACGTCCCACCACATCCCCGAACGCATAGTCGGTTATCAGGGCGGGCAGGCCCGGGTCCAGTTCGCTCAGGCGGCGGGTGACTTTATCCGCGAGCCCTGCTTCAAGACGGTCCATGATCTCTCTGCCATAGCGCGTGCGGTCATTAATTTGACTCATAAGATTTCTCCATACGGGATTGTTTTGCGGTCAAGGTTGCAGGAATAACCGCGACAAGCAGAACGGACAGGCCGATAGCCGTGCCGGCGACGATATACAGGAGCGGCATTGAAAATGATGAAACCATCCAGGCACCGACCGACGCGCCGATACCAATGGCGGTATTGAAAAACGAAACGTAGATTGCGGAGGCCGGGAAGGCTTTATCTTCAGCCATACGTAAAACCCACGTCTGGAAGCCGACAAATATTCCTGACACGGCAACGCCCCAGATAATCATGCTGGTGAATATCAGCGCAGCAGAGAGCGAGGAACCTGACAGGCCCAGGAACAGCAGCACTGCACAGATCAGCAGTACAGACAGCGAAACCGTCAGCTTGAGATACTTATCAATCATCACGCCGGTCAGGAAATTACCGGCCAGACCCGCGATGCCGTAAACAAAAAGCACGGCGGGAATAAAGGCGGTGGACAGTAAACTCTGCGTGTGAAGCCAGGGTTCAATGTACGTAAAGGCGGCAAAGTGCGCCGTAACAGCCAGTAGGGTTGCTGAGTAAATTTTCCACAGGGTAGACGATTTCAGCACGCCCTTAAGCGCATCCAGGCCAAGCGCGCTTTTGCTGGCGATCTGGGGAACAAGCACGCTAATACCCACAAAGGCAATTACGCTCAGCGCGGCCATCAGCCAAAATGCCTGCCGCCAGCCGAAGTGGATACCAATGTAGTTGGAAACCGGTACGCCAAAAACGCTTGCTGCGGAAACGCCACCAAATACGATTGACGTCGCCGCACCAATATATCTGGCAGGAACCATGGCAACCGCCGTTGCGCCGATCATCGCCCAGAATGCACCGTGAGCAAGCGCGCCCAGCACGCGGGCACTAAGCAGCATTCCGTAGGTGTTTACCGTCGCGGCCATGACGTTAGAGATCAGAAGCACCACGGTGAGCACGAGTAAAAGCCGCTTCTTAGCCACATTGCCTAAAAAGACGGAGGCAAACAGCGCACTCAACGCCCCCACCCAGGCATAAAGCGACACGGTCATGCCCACCGCGGATTCCGAAGACCGTAATCCCTCTGCGATTGGCGTTAATAATCCGACCGGCGCCAGTTCGGTAGTGACAATAGTAAACGTTGAAATAGCCAGAATGAATAACGCAAGCCATGACCTTAACGTCATATTTTGCGGAGAGAGTTCTGAAGTCATACTACTTACCTCAATAATGGTTTAAATAATGTGCCAATTTTTTTCTGCTGCATATCGGGTAAGCGCGGAATGCTCTCCCACACAGACGGGATGCCCAATGGCTTCGAGCATTGGAATATCCGAAAGATCGTCACCGTAGGCATAACAATCCGCTGGATTAATCTCCTTATCCCGGCAAAACGTCATCAGGGCGTCTTTTTTACCCGCTCCAATTGTTTGGGGCAGGCCGATTTCCCCCGTCAACTCGCCTGCGTCATTTATTATCAACGGAGCACAGAGTATGTCCGTTACCCCAAGATATTTCGCAATGGGTGACAGAATCGGAAGCATAGAGCCCGATATAAATACGATGTACATGTTCTGTCTCTGATGGCTTTTAAGTGCTGAAACGGCACTCTCAATAAAAAATTCGTTTTCTGGCTTACGCCTGAACCATTCATCGCCCATTTTTTCCAGATAACGACAAGACACACCTTTAAACTGGCGATAATACTCTCTGTTGAGCGTCTCCCCTGGCACACCGTTTTTTACGTCGACGCGAAAGCGAGACATATAGCGTTGAAGACGATCGTTTTGATTATTTTCCCTGCACCAGAAGTCATAGAAATCAAACATGCTTTTAATATTTATCAGCGTCTCATCAACGTCAAAAAATGCGGCGTGGTTTCATCGCGCCACTGACGATACTACTGATAGTTATGGGCGGGCACCTCAACGTGACGAAACTGAATATAATTAGATTCGGGTAAACTCTTTTTATTATCGATTGGGGATTCAACAAACTTAAGCAGTTCGCGACGAATATCGGCAGAAAGAACAACAGAGAAACGATGGAATATGGATTCCATTTCACTCTCAGCACACGCAATTTCTTTAATGTCATTGACAGCGCGCAGTTCCAGCAGTTCATTAACACCGTTTTCTTCACAGGAAAAATAGCGAACGTTTTCATTGCTTTTTAAGGAGATAAAATCTTTCTCTGTAAAAGTATTTTTTAACGGGAAGCGTGATACCAGTACATATTTAGATGACATAATTACTCCGAATATTGATTGAGTGAGGATTCTGGTAGAAATTTATCAATATAGGAAACAATTGGAATTGTTAAATTTGTAATATATTTTTGGTATTACTGTTGAAATGGGTTTACTGCCCGCATTTAGCGTGTAATATCGAAATGGAAAAAAGACGAAATACCTTTTCGCATTCAGGACCCACGTATGGCCACAGCAGAACATTTAATCAGCAATAACCTGCCCAGTATCAAACAATTACAATGCTTTCTCGCTGTCGCACATGAACTGAACTTCCGTAAGGCTGCCGAACGCCTACGCATGACTCAACCGCCATTGACGCGTCAGATAAAATGCCTTGAAGCGGTTCTGAAACGTCAGTTGTTCAGCCGCAACACGCATGACGTTAGCCTCACAGAAGCAGGCCGTGCGCTGGTTGTTCAGGCTGAAAAAATACTCAAAGACATCAGTAACCTAAAAGTAGATCCTCTCTCTTCTGAAACGAGCCTGCGTATTGGACTCACGCGGACCCTTAATTTTGAATATATTGAACCCGTGAATTCCCAGCTTCAAAAAATGAACGCGGGAGATGATGTCGAAACGCCGGACCTGACGTCAGCCCAACTGCTGCAAAGCTTGTCTAAAAACATGCTGGATCTGGTGCTGACCGGTGAAAAAGGAACGGGTCACGAAGACATTGTTCAATACCGCTGGGTCTGCCAGGAACCGTTGCTCATCGCAATGCCCTCTTTACACCCTGCCAGCCTGAAAGAGAAAGTCGCGCTGGAGGATATTAGCGATCTTCCCATTTTCTGGTTTTCCAGAAGTGCCAACCCGTCATTTTACGACAAATGCGAAAGCTACTTTGATACGCTGAAAACGCCTCTGAAGCGGATAAAAGAGCCGGATGATACCCTTGTGATGCTAAGCCGTATCGCAAGAGGGAAAGGATTTGCGCTACTGCCTCAGTCGAAATGCACCTTTAATCAGGAAGGACTTTGCTACCGTGAACTCACGGACGCCGAGGCAAAAAGGTTAAACATAGATATCTATGCCGCCACTCGCCTCAATGAAAATAGAGAGGAGATTCTTAACGCACAGAATGTGTTATGCGGGAAAACGGCTTAATGCAGGTAAAACACGCCCTCTTCCGGCAGGAAAAGCTGGTTATAGCGTAACTGGAAGGCGTTTAGCTCCTGCGGGTCGGGCTCCATTTCACGCATAAAACCCAGCGTCAGACGGACCTGCGCGTCCGTGATCGGCGCGGCCAGACGGGCTTTACGCAGCATACGGTGCCAGGCAAGCAAATTCTCTTCACTGCCGTCGACAATGCAGACCTGCCAGATCAGCAGCACCTGGGCCGCGTTTTGCAGATGCGCTTCGTCCGGGCGTTCAAGGTAGCGGATAAACTCATTGCCGGGCGTTTTACCGAACTGATCGATCATCGATTCTACAGGAACCGGGGTGATCCCCAGCCGCTCGCTCAGGCGTTTAATTGCGCGACGTGAATCTGAGGTCAGGACCCGAAATCCCACCACAAACACCACGGCAAGCGTTGCCAGCATTATCCAGACCATGCGTTCTCCTCTACGTCAGCCGCTCATCATAGCGGGAAACGCGCGGCGTCGACAGCGGTCAAGGCCATAATAGTACAGTGAAAAAAGGTGGAAAATCGTTATGAGGGCAGCGCCAGGCATGCTGGCGTGTAGTGCGCCGAAGACAGCCCGCGCAGGACGGGCTGCGGGGCTGTTGCTTTAGACCGGTCAGCGTGCCTGCAGCCCTTTCAGCAGCGCGTCATGGAAGCGCTGAGGGTCCTGCATCTGTGGCGCATGACCCATGTCGTTAAACTCAACCAGCGTCGCATGCGGAATGCGTTTTTCCGTCTCCTTACCCAGTACTGCATAGTTGCCCAGCGACTTGCGGATCGCCGGCGGGGCGAGGTCTTTCCCGATGGCGGTGTTGTCTTTGGTACCGATCATCAATAATACCGGCATCTTCAGTTCACCAAATTCGTAGATCACCGGCTGGGTATAAATCATGTCGTAAAGCAGGGCTGAGTTCCAGGCGACACGCGTTTTGCCCGGCCCATTGTTCAGCCCGGCCAGCATCGTCACCCAACGCTCATACTCCGGCTTCCATTCCCCGGCATAGTAGGTATTTTTCTCGTACTGACGAATACCATCGGCGCTGGTTTTAAGTTCACGCTGATACCACTGATCGACCGTAATATGCGGTACGCCGCGGGCTTTCCAGTCTTCTAAACCAATCGGGTTGACCATCACCAGCTGTTCCACTTCCTGCGGCCACATGAGCGCGTAGCGGGTCGCCAGCATGCCGCCGGTCGAGTGCCCAATAACCGTCACGCGATCGACGCCGAGCTGCTTAAGCAACGCGTGGGTGTTATCCGCCAGCTGCTGGAAGGTGTACTGGTAATGCTCGGGTTTGGTGGATTTACAAAAACCAATCTGGTCTGGTGCCACCACGCGGTATCCGCTGGCGGAAAGCGCGCGGATAGTCCCCTCCCACGTTCCGGCGCAGAAGTTTTTACCGTGCATCAGCACCACGGTGCGGCCGTTGGGTTTTTCTGGCTTAACGTCCAGATAGGCCATATCAAGCGGCTGATGTTGCGAGGTAAAGGTGAAATGCTTAACCGGCCAGGCGTAATCAAACCCTTCCAGCTTCTCGCCGTACGTCGGCGCATCCGCCGCCAGGGCGGGGGAGGCAAGCGCCACCAATAGCGCAAGACAGGATAGTCGTCGGTTTACCATGCAAGCTCTCCATAACAAAACGGACAAAAGCCGCGGGGTGCGGCAGCAAAATTAAAATGTAGAGCATTGCAGGGAGCGGGTCTGTAAAGGGGGGTAAAGGTGGGATGTAAAAAAAGCCCGGCGGTCAACCGGGCAAAGAAGTTACCTGCACACTCAGGCTACTTTTAATTTCTGCATCCGATTTTCACGGCGGATCTTACGTTCTTCCAGCACCGCGACCATCGCCATCAGGACGATACAACCGATGGCGGCGGCATCCAGCGCGGCAAAGGTCCCGGCCCAGCCGGTGAGGCCGAAAATCGGCGTGCCGTCGGCGATCATACCCAGACCCAGCTTGGCGAAGCTGTCACCGATCAGGTAGGCGAAGGTGCCTTTAATTCCATCGGCAGCGCCGATCGCTTTTTTCGGTACGAAGCCGACTGCCGCCACGCCGATCAGCAGCTGTGGACCAAACACCAGGAAGCCGAGCGCGAACAGGGACGCCAGGTAAACGTACTGGTTGCTGGCGTGCTGGTAGACGCCGAGCGTGGCGATAATCAGCGCCAGCGCGACGCAGGCCACCAGCGCGCGGCGACCATTGGCGAGGTCCGAGAGCCAGCCCCACAGCAGCGTGCCGACCAGCGCGCCCACTTCGAACAGGGTGAAGCCCTGAATCGCGACTTCTTTGGAGAGCTTCAGCTCCTGGAAGGCATACACGGTGGACCACTGGTCAATGCCGATGCGCACCACGTACAGGAAGATGTTGGAGAAACAGAGCAGCCAGATCACTTTGTTTTTCAGCACGTACTCAACAAAGATCTGCCATTTGGACATCTCGTTTTCTTCGGTCTCTTTGTCCTCTTCGCTGATCTCCTCGCCGAACAGCTCTTCGGCTTTGCCGAGGCCGTAAGATTCCGGGGAGTCGCTGCCGTAGCGCAGGCCGATAAAGCCGACAATCAGGGCGATAATCGACGGGAAGATAAACATGCCGATCACGTGGCCGTCGAACAGGTAGTTCGCGCCGAACAGCGCCACGCCTGCCGCACCTGCCCCACCGAGGTTGTGGGAGATGTTCCACATGCCGAGGTACGAACCACGCTTGCGGCGAGGGGTCCATTTGGTGATGGTGGAGTAACTGCACGACCCGCCGGTACTCTGGAAGAAACCGCTCAGGGCGTAGAAGGCGATCATCATGAACAGGCTGACGGAACCCGCGCCCATGCTGGCGCTGAAGCCGAGCATACAAATGGCGGAGAGGATCAGCATAAACGGCAGGAACTGCTTGGTGTTTTTGCCGTCCGCGTAGTAGGAGACGACGGTTTTACCCACGCCGTAAGTGATGGAGAAGCCCAGTCCAATCATCCCCAGCTGCGTCATGCTCAGCCCGTAGGTTGAGATCATGTCGTTCTGCGCGATGTTAAAGTTTTTGCGGATCAGGTACATGGTCAGGTAGCCGATAAAGACCACCAGGTAAGACTGCATGAACGGTTTGAACCACATTTTACGCCGCACATCGAGCGGCAGATCCAGGGTCGGCTTGCGCACCTGATTTAAGAAGGCCAGCATGATTGGTTTACTCCTGAGCTGATTTTTGCAGCATTGTAAAAACCAGCCGGGAGCGACGCCTGAGACAGCGTCCAGGTGAAACCAGGAAAATTTCTTAGTTTTGCGCCATTCGGGATGAAAAGGTGAAGCACATCACGCTTCGTGTGCCTCGCGCGGCGCCTGCGCATGCAGGAACGGCAGCAGCAGCAGGGCCGAAATTCCTGCCGCGATGGCGATCACGGCGAAGAAACCGCTCCAGTGCCAGACGTCGATCACCCGCGCCAGCGGCCAGCCGGAGAGCGAAGCGCCAAGGTAAGCAAACAGCCCGACAAAGCCCGTCGCTGCTCCCGCGGCGTCTTTGTGCGAACACTCCGCCGCCGCCATGCCGATCAGCATCTGCGGACCAAAGACGAAAAAGCCGGTGGTGAAGAAACACGCCGCCTGCATCACGTAGCTGGCGAACGGCATCAGCCATAGCGAACCAACGGAAAGCAAAATCCCGGCGGCGAAGATCAGGTTCATCGGCCCGCGGTTACCGTTGAAGAGCTTATCCGAGCCCCAGCCCGCCACCAGCGCGCCGATAAAGCCGCCCAGCTCGAACATCGTCACCGCCGAGTTGGCGGTCACCAGATCGACGCCCAGGGTTTCGGACATATACAGATTGCCCCAGTCGTTGATCGCCGCACGCACCACGTAGACCAGCACGTAGCAGAGAGAGAGTAACCAGATATAGGGATTTAACAGCACATATTTGGTGAGGATCTCTTTACGCGTCAGCCCTGCACCTTCCTGCTGTTGAGCGACTTCCATCTCGTCGTGCCGCCAGTCGCCTACCGCGGGCAGGCCCACGGTTTGTGGCCTGTCACGCAGTCGCCAGCAAAGAAACAGCCCGGCAACGATCGCCAGCCCGCCGGCAATCATCATTCCCGTGCGCCAGCCGTAGTGCAGCGCCGCCGCCCCGACCACCATCGGAATAAGCGCCCCCCCGACGTTATGCGCCGTGTTCCAGATAGCCCACCAGCCGCCACGCTCGTTGCGCGAGTACCAGGCGGTGAGCAGACGGGCACACACCGGCGCGCCCCATCCCTGGAAAAAGGCGTTCAACGCCCACAGCAGCGCAAAGGCCCAGAGCGAGGTGGAGAAGCCAAACAGAATGTTCACCACCCCGGTGGCAATGAGTCCAGAGCCCATAAAATAACGGGCATTCGAGCGGTCGCTGACGATACCGGAGAAGAACTTCGACAGGCCGTAGGTGATGTAAAACAGCGTCGCCAGCAGGCCAATATCGGTGCGTGTCATCACTCCGCTGGCGAGGATTTCCGGCGCGGCGGCGTTGAAACTTTTGCGGGTAAAGTAAAAAAGCGCATACCCCAGCCAGATGGTGATCAGGATATGGCGACGCCAGTAACGATAGCGGGCGTCAATTTCACGTTTATCGTTTAGCGGGGCGGCATTCGCCGGGGTTTTAAACATGCTGACTCCTCAGCGGTAAACTGACGCTGACGCGCGTGCCGTGGGTGCAGGAGATCGTCAGGGTGCCACCCAACGCCTTGACGCGCTCACGCATGCCCGCCAGGCCAAAACCCAGCTGGCCGGAGCCCGGCGGCAGACCGCAGCCATCATCTTCAATCACCAGCATCAGGCGTTCATCCTGTTGCCATCCCTGCAGCGTTACCGCGCTGGCGCTGGCGTGCTTAACAATATTATTCAGCCCTTCCTGACAGACGCGGAACAGCGTGACGCGCTGACCCTCGCTCAGCAAAGATTCATTGATGCACCAGTCAAGATGGCTGACGATCCCGCGGCTTTCCAGCTCCATCTCGCGCATCAGCGACCGTACCGCCTGCTCAAGCGTAAGATCGTCCAGCTGGCGCGGTCGCAGCCTGCCAAGCAGTCGCCGCACCGAGTCATACACGCCAAGAGAGAGCTGTTCGATATGTGCCCCGCCCTGCTTTACCCCGGCGTTTTCGGCCGCCAGACGCTGAACGATGCCTGCCTGAGTGCGAATGGCAGTAATGGTCTGGCCGATGTCGTCGTGCAACTCGCGGGCCACCTCCTGCCGGACGCTCTCTTCCGTTTCCAGCAGGCGTTCTGCCAGACGGCGATTACGCGCCAGCTCGGTTTGTAATGAGTGGTTAAGTTCACGCAGGCGCTGAATCCCGGCCCCCAGCAGCAGCCCGGTCAAGCTCTGGGCCAGCAGGGAGAGCAGTAAATCAACGGGGTGATCGTGCCAGGTCTGGCTGGCAATCAGCGCGATAGCGTTCATCAGGGTGGCAATCAGCGCGCCCTGCCAGCCGTAGTGCCACGCAAGGGCAATAATCGGCAACGCCAGGCAAAACGGGGTAAAGCGCGACAGCTCATCGGGCAGGCCAAGCTGCAGCCACAGGCTGATCGCAAACAGCAGCAGATACCAGATAAGATGCCGGGCGCGCCAGTTTACCGGCTGAGAGACCAGCGCCGGTCCGAGCGGCTGCCAGACGGTACTGGTGAGGTAGTGCCAGATAACCAGGCAGGTGGGAGCCAGCGTCAGACCGCCGGTCAGCGTCAGCAGAAGGGCGTTAAGCATCTCCTCCTCGCCGGTCCACGGCAGGGACTGCAACAGCGCGGCGGCAATCAGCGCAGCCCCCTGACGCAGCAGCGTGCGCCAGTCGCGCTGGTGACGATAACGGGAGATCAGCGCCACCGGGATCAGCGTGAGTACGCTGCCCGTCAGCAGTAAAGGCAAGTGCGCCAGCGCCACCTCCTGCGCCAGCCAGATCAGCATCAGCCATTCGGCGCCCAGCAGTACCGGCCAGAAACCGCGCGGGCATTGCAGCATCAGCCCCAGACGCAGGCCAAACGGGAAAAGCAACACCGCCAGCTCCGGGCGTTCAACCAGATGCAGGCTGATGCTCCACAGGCAGAACCAGGCGGCGGAGAAAATGGAAAAACTGGCAGCAACGGCGATCAGCCGTGAAAACAGCGGGTTCATTGCCAGCTGTCGAACATGCGGCGCGCCAGTTCAACGTCATTACTGACGCCGAGTTTTTCCATCAGGTTAGCGCGGTGAACGTGAACGGTTTTTGGCGACAGCCCCAGGTCCATGGCAATCTCTTTCACCGACATCCCCTGCGCCAGTTTTTCTGCCACCTGACGTTCGCGTCGGGTGAGTGGGTCCTGTCGCCCTGCCGCCAGCTTGATGGCGATATCCGGCGTCAGGTAGCACCCGCCGGTGGAGACCGTGCGCACGGCAGCGATCAGTTCGTCCGGGCTGCAGCGCTTGGA
Organism: Enterobacter sp. J49; assembly: GCF_002148625.1. NCBI lineage: Bacteria > Pseudomonadati > Pseudomonadota > Gammaproteobacteria > Enterobacterales > Enterobacteriaceae > Enterobacter > Enterobacter sp. J49. The sequence goes on along the minus strand of NZ_MWPY01000020.1, from coordinate 79,614 downwards.
AAGAAATCCCCGTGCGCCTGCGTTCAGTGCCTGCTCCACCAGCGCCGGGCTGTCATGGACCGAGAGCATCACGATCGCCATCCCTTTCGGCAACTGACTCAGCAGTTCAAGCCCCGAGAGATCCGGCATCGAGATATCGCAGATACAGACCTGGACACCGCGCCCGGGCAAACCAGCCAGCGCCTCGCGACCGGAGCCGAACTCCGCCACCACCTGAAAATCAGGCTCAAGGTTCAGCAGCTGGGCAAATCCGGAGCGGACGATGAGGTGGTCGTCGATAAGGGCGATGGTGGTCATGGCGCGTTCCTGGCGGGTTAAAAAACGCGCTTACCTTAACGATAAGCGCGTGGGGGTTCAAGCTTTGCGCTATTTACTCGAAGAACACCGCAATTTTGTTAAACATGGTGGGATCGGACTGGTTGCGCACCACTTTCTCGACATCTTCCAGCTTGTCGATCTGCGCAATCATCTGCTCCAGACGCTGATCGTCATTCACCAGTAGCCAGATGCGGCTGTGCTCGCTGCCCTGGATGGGCAGACAGAGGATACCTTCCACGTTAAACGCGCGGCGGGCAAAAAGCCCACAGACGTGCGTCATCACGCCAGGGTGGTTGCGGACGGTGAGTTCCAGAATGACGTTATCATGTTGTTTCTGCATGGCTTATTCCCCCACCATCTCAGTATTTGCCGCACCTGGCGGCACCATCGGGTACACTTTTTGTTCAGGATCGATACGTACGTGGATCAGCGCCGGGCCAGGACGAGAAATCGCCGCCTGCAGCGCCGCATGAGGGTCCGCTTCGGCGTTCAAATCGCAGGTATGCAGGCCAAAACCGGCGGCAATCTGCATAAAGTTAATCGTGCCTGGATAGGTCGCGGCAAACACGCCCTGCGTATAGAACAGACTCTGCTGCTGGTGCACCAGCCCCAGCGCCTGGTTGTTCATCAGGATGATTTTCACGTCTAACTGGTTTTCGGCTGCCGTCGCCATTTCCTGAATGTTCATCATCAGGCTACCGTCACCGGAGAAGCAGATCACCTTGCGATCGGGATTGGCCAGCGCAGCGCCCACTGCCGCCGGCAGGCCAAAGCCCATGGTCCCCAGCCCACCCGAGGTCAGCCACTGACGCGGACGGTTCAACGGGTAGGCCTGGGCGGTCCACATCTGGTGCTGACCCACATCGGTGGTGATAATCGCGCTGTCATCAACGCAGGCGGCCACGGCGTTAATCAGCCCGTAATGGCTCAGCGGGTCCCCCTCGGTTGGGATAGCGCCCGGGAACTCTTTTTGCAGATCGGCAACCAGCTGACGCCAGTCGGCGCGATCGGAAGCGTCCGTTTGCGGAATCAATTGCGCCAGCACCTCGGCAACGTCACCCTGAATCGCCACGTGCGGCTGCTTGATTTTACCCAGCTCGGCACGGTCGATATCCACATGAATGATTTTGGCGTTCGGGCAGAACTGCTCGGTCTTGCCAATCGCCCGGTCATCAAAACGTGCACCCAGAACAATCAGCAAATCCGCTTCTTGCAGAATGTAGTTCGTGCTGCGCGCGCCGTGCATCCCCAGCATACCCAGCGACAGCGGGTGCGCTTTTGGCAACATACCCAGCGCCATCAGGGTCATGGTGGTGGGCAGGCTGGCTTTCTCTGCGAGCTGGCGTACCGCGTCGGAGGCATTAATCGCCCCGCCACCCAGATAAAGCACCGGGCGTCTGGCGGCGTTAATCATCGCCGCTGCAGCCTGCACGCTCTCTGCGCTGAACTGCGGCGCTGGCGCACGTTCACCCGGCTCCGGCAACATGTCAATCTCGATCTCTGCGGTCTGAACATCCTTAGGAATGTCTATCCACACCGGGCCGGGACGGCCGGATTGCGCAATACGAAACGCATCGCTGATAACCTGAGGAAGCTCGGCGATATCGCGAACTAAATAGTTATGTTTAGTGATGGGGATAGAGATGCCGTAGGTATCCACTTCCTGAAACGCGTCGGTACCGATCATGGAGGACGGCACCTGGCCGGTGATGCAGATCAGTGGAATTGAGTCCAGGCGCGCGTCGGCGATAGCGGTGACCAGGTTAGTCGCACCCGGGCCACTGCAGGCCATACAGACCGCAGGTTTGCCCTGCGTACGCGCCATACCCTGAGCGATGAAACCCGCACCCTGCTCGTGACGCGCCAGAACGTGACGAATCTGCGTGCTTTGGCTTAACGCATCATACAGCGGCAGCACCGTGCCGCCCGGGATCCCCGCAACCGTGGTGATGCCCTGTCGTTCCAGCAAATGAACGATTAACTGCGCGCCCGTGAAACGCGTTTTGGTGGATGTTGTGCCCGAACTTGCCATGCTCCAGTCCTTTTCTTCTGAGCCGACTTTCCGGGGAGGGTCCTTAAACGAAAAACCCCGCCCGGTTTGCGCCGGCGGGGTTTTGGATTCGTGTGTTGATCCAGTCCCTACGGCGCATTGCCGACGACCACCACCACACGCACGACGACCACTGCGGCTGGTTGCGCAGTTGCTAGTAGGGTCGAGGTGAACATGGATGCTGTCATTGGGGACCTGTGTTTAGAATCTATTGATAGAATTTATACAAACACAGCTTTTCGGGCATGACAATGGAAATATTTTCATCTGCGCAAAAATGCGTCGAAGATCACGTTTCGTTTGTTGCGTGCGGAAAACAAAAAACCTCGCCTGAGCGAGGTTTTTTTCAGAGGTTTTGCGGTTGGTCGCCGCAGAACACACTGTGTTACGTCAACGCAAAAAGTATACGCGATCGAAGACGAACGCGCAATTCAGGCACGGATTTTGACGTTTTTGAGTATGGACCGCCTTCTGAATTTTGTCCAAAAAATACTGTTCATGCATACAGTATTTATCTATACTGAGGGTGTTCGCAGTGAGCGAGGGGGCCGCAGTTCTACCGGCGCAACGAAGTCCTGGCTGAAACGGGTGGTGCCGTCAGTGCCTTAACCCCCTGAAGTGAGCACACTGTGTTACGTCAATCCAGGTGCTGGTCACAGGCGGCGGAAAGGTACGCCAGCATCGTGCTCCTTTTAACCAAAAGGAGACGCGTATGAGCGTAGTGGATATGGTGATACTTATCCTCAAACTCATTGTTGCTGTACTGCAACTACTTGATGCTGTCCTGAAATACCTTCGGTGATTCAGGTTCAAGTCGCACCTGAGAGGGGCGGGCAACCGCCCCTCTTTAATAACGAGGGAATGCTATGTCGCGTCTGTTAATTGAGCCTGTCACGCCAGAAGAACCAGGCTATATCGCCTTAAAGGCCGAAAGTATCGCATCGAATTTCAACATGCTGCGCCGGCTGGAAGAGAACTGGCGGCGCGGTGAAAACCGTTTTAACGCACCGGGCGAAAAGCTGCTGGGCGCCTTTTTGAACGGCAAGCTGGTGGGCGTATGCGGTCTTAACCGCGATCCCTTCAGCCAGCAGCCGCGCGCCGGCCGCATTCGTCATCTCTACGTCAGCGAGAAGTGCCGCGGGCTGGGCATTGGTAAGCAGCTTCTGACCGTGGTAATGGCCGATGCCAGCATCTGGTTTGATTTTCTCAATACCCACGCCCCGGACGCTGCCTACGGGTTTTATCATCAGGCGGGCTTTACGCTGGTCTCGGATGAACCACGGGTCACACACCGTCTGTTTTGCGCGGTGTGACCGGCTGGCAGCATCAGGTGGTGAATGTTACAGTTGAGTGACAATTCACCGCCAGATACGCCATGACCATTACCGTCTTCTGCATTTTACTGTTCGCCGCGCTGCTGCATGCCAGCTGGAACGCCATTGTTAAAGCCGGTACAGACAAGCTCTATTCAGCAATCAGCGTTAGCGGTTCCGCCGCGTTTATCGCCCTGGTATTACTGCCCTTCTCCCCACAGCCGTCTGCTGCCAGCTGGCCGTTTTTAGGGGTCTCCTGCGCGCTGCAGGTGGTGTACACAGTGCTGGTTGCAAAGACCTACCAGGTCTCCGATATGAGCCAGACCTATCCGCTGATGCGCGGTACGGCACCGCTGCTGGTGGCATTGATAAGCGTGCTGGTGCTGGGAGATAGCCTGTCATGGCTCGCGTGGTCCGGCATCGCCGTGATCTGCCTGTCGATTCTGGCTATGGCCATGAACGGCCGCATGACGTCGCGTAAGGGGGTCTGGCTTGCACTGCTCAACGCCTGCTTTATCGCCGGATATACGCTGGTCGACGGCACCGGCGTGCGGTTATCAGACACCGCGCTGGGCTATACGCTTTGGACCTTCTTTATGAATGGTTTCTGCCTGCTCTTCTGGGCGATGATGGCACGCCGACGCGAAGCTTCCAGATACCTGCGTACGCACTGGAAAAAAGGGCTGCTCGGGGGGATCGGCACCATGGGCTCTTACGGCCTGGCGCTCTGGGCGATGACCCAGGCTCCGCTGGCCGTGGTCGCCGCCCTGCGTGAAACATCCATCCTCTTCGGGGCGCTGATCGCATTTGTGCTGTTAAAAGAAAAGGTTGCGGGACTGCGTATCGCGGCCGCAGTGGGAATTGCGGGCGGGGCGATCCTGCTGCGCCTGGCATAAATCACTGGCAACATTAGTTGCCGATCTTGTTTACAAATCCTGCCTTTACCCCTTCTGACATTCATCACAGGAATGCTTAATTTGTCATCTCTCTGTGGTAGATTCCTCGCGCATTTATGGGAATGCGTAGTCACTTATTCTTTATTTCTCTCTTTTGGCAAAAGTATTCAGCGACATGAAAAAACACAGGAACGTTAACTTATTGTTGATGCTGGTGTTACTGGTGGCCGTCGGTCAGATGGCGCAAACCATCTACATTCCGGCGATCGCCGATATGGCAAAGGAACTTAACGTCCGCGAGGGCGCAGTACAGAGCGTAATGGCAGCTTATCTGCTGACCTACGGCGTTTCGCAGCTGTTCTATGGACCGCTGTCTGATCGCGTCGGGCGTCGCCCGGTGATTCTGGTGGGTATGTCCATTTTCATGGTGGCGACGGTGATTGCCATTACCACCCATAACCTGACCATATTGATTGCCGCCAGCGCCCTGCAGGGTGTCGGCACCGGCGTCGGAGGGGTGATGGCGCGAACCCTGCCACGCGATCTCTATCAGGGCACCCAGCTCCGCCATGCCAACAGTTTGTTAAATATGGGGATTCTGGTGAGCCCGCTGCTGGCGCCGCTAATTGGTGGCTTGCTCGATACGATGTGGTCCTGGCGTGCCTGCTACGCTTTCCTGCTGGTGCTGTGCGTAATTGTGACCTTCAGCATGGAGCGGTGGATGCCGGAAACCCGGCCAACGGACGCGCCACGCACCCGCCTCATCACCAGCTATAAAACGCTGTTCGGCAACGGCGCGTTTACCTGTTATCTGCTGATGCTGGTTGGTGGCCTGGCGGGTATTGCCGTGTTTGAAGCCTGCTCCGGCGTGCTGCTGGGTGCCGGGCTTGGCCTGAGCAGCATGGTGGTCAGTATCCTGTTTATTCTGCCCATCCCGGCCGCGTTCTTTGGTGCCTGGTTTGCCGGCCGTCAGAACAAGCGTTTCTCAACGCTGATGTGGCAGTCGGTGATCAGCTGCCTGCTGGCAGGTCTGATGATGTGGATCCCGGGGCTGTTTGGTGTGATGACCGTCTGGACGCTGCTGATCCCGGCGGCGCTGTTCTTCTTCGGCGCGGGGATGCTGTTCCCGCTCGCCACCAGCGGCGCAATGGAGCCGTTCCCGTTCCTCGCAGGCACGGCGGGCGCACTGGTGGGGGGACTGCAGAACATCGGTTCCGGCGCGCTGGCCTGGCTCTCGGCGATGATGCCGCAAACTGGCCAGGCTAGTCTGGGGTTGCTGATGACGCTGATGGGGCTGCTGATTTTACTGTGCTGGCTGCCGCTGGCGTCGCGTGTTCCCCATCACGAGCAGCCGGTTTAACCGCATGATGGCCCGGCTTCTCGCCGGGCTTTTCACAAACAGGCGCGATCATGGCCTGCAGCAGCGGCTCTGGTGCAGGACGCCAGGCGCCCTCTTCCCCGTCGTAAAACTGAATATCCGCGTTGATAGCGTAGGGAACTTTGGCCTTTTGCAGTTCGCAGGCCATAAACGAGGCAAACGCCATTTGCGATGCGGTGGGGGTGAAGTGATTTGATTCACCCACGCCCCAGCCGCCCACCCAGCTGACGTGACCGGTTTTTTGCTGCCAGTGCAGCGCGGTCGCAATACGATTATGGATAGCCGCTTTCTCCACCACCGTCCCGGACGTCCACGGATATTTACCGTTACTCTTTAGCGGGCCCCACGGGAAAATGTGCCACTCCGCCAGCAGATAATTTTGGCTGTGCGCCGGGAGTTTCAGGCTGGAGAGGTCTTCTGGCGCAGCCCGCAGACGTGGCGCGATGAAGATCATGCGATTAGCATCAATTGCATGAATGTCTTTGACGGTTTTCTCGTAAACCCGGTTAAGCGACGCGGCGTTATGGTTGAGCTTGTCCGCCGGTTCATAAATCAGGTCAAAACCCAGCAGGGGATAGCTTTGGCCGAAGTAGTGCGCCACGGCAATCCACCAGTTAATCACCTCTTTTTCCGTCTCGGCTTTCGGGTCGTTTTTATATTCATCGGCCTGATAAGCGATAATCGGGATCACCCCGTATTGCTCGCAGGCTTCCACCAGCTTACGCAGATGAATCAGCCGCGCCTCCGTCGGTTCATCGGCCACGCGGATACGCACATGGCTGATACCCTTCGCACGAAAATCGCGAACCACCAGCGGATCGAACTCCCGAATACCGCGCTCGGTGCGCGCCCAGTCTACGTCCATCCCCACGCCCAGCTTTTGCGCATAAAGCGCAGCCGTCAGCGGTGGCTCAGCGGCAATCACCCAGCCGGAAGAGAACAGTAACGCAGTGGCAATCAAAGGCTTTAACACGGTGTACCTTGCGAGAAATCAAAAGCATTACCTGTATTTAGCACGCTTTTTCACATTTGGTGTAGCGCCAAAGCGTAATAATTCTTCAGCCAGCCAGTTCTCTCAGCCAGCTAATAAAGGCATCAATTTTCGGCCACTGTCGTCCTGGCAGGGTCGACATGTAGTAATGCTGATGGCATTTAAGCGTTTTCTCCCCAAACGGTGCAATCAACTCACCGCGTTCGAGCCGCTTTTGTACCAGCCGTTTTCGCCCCATCGCGACCCCGACATGGTTCATTGCCGCGACAATCGCTAAATCAGAGCGATCGAAGCCAATGCCCGATGATGATGGCATGTTCACTGCAAAATGCGCCGCCCAGCTGAGCCATTCATCGGTACCGGAATCATTGCTCCAGGCCTGGCGATCGTGCAGGAGCGTACAGTGGCTGAGGTGGCCGGGATTTTTCAGCAGGTCATGTTCCCGGGCATACGCCGGCGAGCAGACGGGTAAAATCGCCTCGTCCATCAGGAAGTGATGCGTCAAATTGGCTGGCGGCGTATCGTCGAAATAGAGCGCCAGATCGATACCGGTTCGCTGCATATTGACGTTTTCATTGCCGGTCAGAATGGTCAGCGAGATCGCGGGATAACGCCGGGTGAAATCCCCGAGCATGGGCACCAGCCAGCACTGGGCAATCGACGGACGAGAGTAAACCGTCAACGTGCCGGACAGCGCCTGGTTCTTGATATCCAGGATCTCCTGGTTCAACGTATCCAGCGACGATTTCAGCGTCCAGTAGACGCGTTTCCCCTCCTGCGTCAGCTCCACTTTACGGTGGGAGCGGACAAACAGCGCTATCCCTAACTCCTCTTCCAGCAGGTTGATACGGTGACTCACCGCACTGGGGCTGAGCGACAGCTCCTCCGCCGCCAGCGCGAAGGACTCGTGGCGGGCGGCCACTTCAAACGTATACATTTTTGACAGCTGCCAGCCGTTTAACAGCCGGTTTCGACCTTCATTTGCGTCATTCATCGCACTTCTCACACGGACTTTTGCTGCTCAGGATACCGCTCAAAGTTGAATTTATGTGAACCAAACACGCATTAATTGCGCTTTTTTGAGTCCAGTCACGCGTTTGATCCAATCTGGCTCACCTGAAAGGCAATTTATATCGTTTGTCAGCACCCGCTGATTTTTCGTCCAATACCCGTAAATAACATAAGGGTGAGGTGAGATATGGGTGCTCAGGTCTGGGTTGTGGCGACGCTGCTCATCAGCATCGCGTTAATCGTATTAACTATCGTAAAACTGAAGTTTCACCCGTTCCTGGCGCTGCTGCTGGCGAGCTTTTTTGTCGGTGCCATGATGGGAATGCGCCCGCTGGACATGGTGAATGCCATTGAAAGCGGTATTGGCGGCACGCTCGGCTTCCTGGCGGCGGTGATCGGGCTTGGCACCATCCTCGGCAAAATGATGGAGGTGTCCGGTGCGGCAGAACGCATTGGGATAGCGCTTCAGCGTTGCCGCTGGCTGTCAGCCGATGTCATCATGGTACTGGTGGGGCTTATCTGCGGCATTACGCTGTTTGTTGAAGTCGGCGTCGTCCTGCTGATCCCGCTGGCCTTCTCCATCGCCAAAAAGACCCATACCTCGCTGCTGAAGCTGGCCATTCCCCTCTGTACCGCGCTGATGGCGGTGCACTGCGTGGTTCCGCCGCACCCGGCGGCCCTGTTTGTCACGAATAAGCTGGGGGCGGACGTGGGGACGGTTATCGTCTACGGTCTGATGGTTGGCCTGCTGGCCTCGCTGGTTGGCGGCCCGCTGTTCCTGAAATTGCTGGGCGATCGCCTGCCCTTCAAAGCCGTCCCGGCTGAATTTTCTGACCTCAACGTTCGTGAAGAACATACGCTGCCCTCGCTGGGAGCCACGCTGTTTACCGTGCTGCTGCCCATTGGCCTGATGCTGGTGAAGACCCTCGCCGAGCTGAATATGGCAAGAGAAGGCACGCTGTATACGCTGCTGGAATTTATCGGTAACCCGATCACCGCCATGTTCATCGCCGTGTTCGTCGCCTATTACCTGCTGGGGCTGCGCCAGCATATGGGGATGGGTACGATGCTGACCCATACCGAGCATGGCTTTGGCGCCATCGCCAACATTCTGTTGATTATCGGCGCGGGCGGCGCGTTTAACGCCATCCTCAAAACCAGCGGCCTGGCCGATACCCTGGCGCACATTCTGTCGAACCTGAATATGCACCCGATCCTGCTCGCCTGGCTGGTGGCGCTGGTTCTGCACGCGGCGGTGGGGTCAGCCACGGTGGCGATGATGGGCGCAACTGCCATCGTCGCACCCATGCTGCCGCTCTATCCTAACGTCAGTCCGGAGATCATCACCATTGCTATCGGTTCCGGTGCCATTGGCTGCACGATCGTGACCGATTCCCTCTTCTGGCTGGTGAAGCAGTACTGCGGTGCCAGCCTGAACGAGACCCTGAAGTACTATACGACGGCGACGTTTATCGCCTCGGTACTTGCACTTGGCAGCACATTCCTGCTTTCTTTCATTATCTGAGCGCGAAGAGACGTACTATGGAAAACGCAACTATCAGCACCTTAACCGCACAGTTCCCTCTGATTGAGGATCTGATTGCCCTGAAAGAGACCACCTGGCTAAACCCGCGCACCACCTCGCTTGCTGAAGGGTTGCCGTATGTCGGGCTGAGCAAAGCCGATGTGGACGACGCGCATGCACGCCTTAACCGCTTTGCGCCGTATCTGGCAAAAGCGTTCCCCGAAACGGCGGCCACGCAGGGGATTATCGAGTCCGAACTGGTGGCTATTCCGGCGATGCAGAAAAGGCTGGAGAACGAATCGGGGATAGCCATTCCCGGCACGCTGCTGCTGAAAAAAGACAGTCATCTGCCTATCTCTGGCTCCATCAAAGCGCGCGGGGGCATCTATGAAGTGCTGACTCACGCCGAAAAACTGGCGCTGGAAGCAGGGTTGCTGAGCGTCGAAGACGATTACAGCATCCTGCTGGAACCGCGTTTTAAAGCGTTCTTCAGCCAGTACAGTATCGCGGTGGGATCCACCGGCAACCTCGGGATGTCCATTGGCATCATGAGCGCGCGCATCGGCTTTCAGGTTACGGTGCACATGTCTGCCGATGCCCGTGAGTGGAAAAAAGCCAAACTGCGTAGCCACGGTGTGATCGTCGTGGAATATGAGCAGGATTACGGCGTGGCGGTGGAGCAAGGACGTAAGGCCGCGGAGAGCGATCCGAACTGTTTCTTTATCGACGATGAGAACTCCCGCACGCTGTTCCTCGGCTATGCGGTGGCAGGCGAGCGGCTAAAAGCGCAATTTGCCGCGCAGGGCCGCGTGGTGGATGCGGAACATCCGCTGTACGTCTATTTGCCCTGTGGCGTCGGTGGCGGTCCTGGCGGCGTGGCGTTTGGCCTGAAGCTGGCCTTTGGCGACAACGTACACTGTTTCTTCGCCGAGCCGACGCACTCCCCGTGCATGCTGCTGGGCGTCTACACCGGGCTACATGATGCCATCGCCGTGCAGGATCTGGGTATCGACAACGTGACGGCCGCCGACGGGCTGGCGGTTGGACGCGCGTCTGGCTTTGTGGGCCGGGCGATGGAGCGGCTGCTTGACGGGTTCTATACCCTTTCCGATCAAAGCATGTACGACATGCTCGGCTGGCTGGCGCAGGAAGAAGGCATTCGCCTTGAGCCGTCGGCGCTGGCGGGCATGGCCGGGCCGCTGCGTGTTCCTGTCGCTTCCGCGAACGCGACCCATCTGGTCTGGGCAACCGGCGGCGGAATGGTGCCGGAAGACGAGATGGCGAAGTACCTGGCTAAAGGGAAAAAATAAACTGCAGATGGGTGACCGCAAACAGCAGTGACAACGACAGCACCGCGAGGGCGATCAGGAACTTATCGCGCACCGCCTTCGGCTGTACAAAATCGTCCTGCGTCACATCCATTACGTTGCGACTGCGGGTATAGCGCCACAAAACGATCGCCACAAGCGCCAGCACGACCAGTGAGATCCAGAATGGCACGCCTGTGCGATGCCAGTTGTGCTTGATGGCGAGGGCAATCAGCGCGCCATACCCCAGTAACGTACGCAGCCAGGCCAGCGACGTCCGCTCCGGCTGCAGGCCGGGGTCGGCTTCGCGTCGCGCTTTGCGGTTATCCACCATACAACACCAGCACCATCACCACGCCCGCTACCGCCAGCAAAATCATGCTGATGATGAGTAACCCACGCGTATAGGGAAGATCCTGCTTGAGCCGCATCGCCTTTTCGTTACGCAGCCAGCGCAGGTAGCCGTAAATGGCCAGCACGCCGGCAAACAGGCACAGCAGCAACGCCAGCACTTCGCGGATCAGCGGCGTGGCAAAATCAGGCGCGAGCTGGTCAAGCCCCACACCCGCGGCGAGAAAGCCCAACGCGGTTCGGATCCATGCGAGGAACGTACGCTCATTAGCCAGCGAGAAGCGGTAGTCAGGGGCTTCACCGAGGCGGGAAATTTTCATGAAGATTCCTTGTCTGCTACAGGCAGGTTCCAGCATAGCGTAAATCGACAAGGACAAGGAGACCGGCATCGGGCGATGCCGGTCAGGACGATTAATGCAGCGCTGGCCAGTACGCTTTGTTGGCCTCGATCAGATCATCCAGAATCGCTTTCGCAACGGAGGCGCTCGGCACCGTTTTCGACAGCGTAATCGCCTGCCACAATTTCTGGTACGAGCGCTGCTCCCAGGCATCCACTACCAGTTTTTCCACCGCTACCTGTTGGCTCATCAACCCTTTCTGGAAGTGTGGAATATCGCCCACCGTTAACGGCTCCGGCCCGTTATGACCGACCAGGCACGGAATTTCTACCATCGCGTCGGCATCAAAGTTATGAATGGCACCGTTGTTGGGCACAATCAGCAACATGCGCTCCTGAGTGTTGAAGGCAATCGCAGTCGCCAGATCGACGATGTACGATGCATGTTCGTCGATTTCCAGCTCCCCGGCGGACGATACACCGGCTTCGATAATCGCCCGGCAGGCGCTGAACACATGCTTCTCACGGTGATCCATCACCTCGTTAGCGCGCGTGCGTTCCGGATTGGAATGCGCGACCACGTAGTCCGGGAACAGGTAATATTTCAGATAGGTGTTTGGCATGGTGTCGGGATCCAGCGCCTGCACATCTTTTGCCTTCGCGAACGTGTCGTTCCAGCTGGCTTCGGTATGGGCATTGTCAGAGGGCGGTACATAGCCGTTTTTCGCGACATATTCGCGCAGTTTCGGCATTAAATCATTGCCGTTTGCATCTTCAATGGATGTCCACCATCCGAAGTGGTTCAGCCCGTAGTAACGCACGCGCATCTCTTTACGGTCTTTAAGGCCGACTATCTGCGCCATACGCCCTTCAATGCCGATGGGCATATCGCAGATGTTGAGGATTTTGGCGTTGGGTCGCAGGCGACGGGTCGCTTCAGCCACGATGGCCGCCGGGTTCGAGTAGTTCAGCATCCACGCATTCGGGGAGTATTGCGTCATGTAATCGACCAGCTCCAGCACGCCGCCAATAGAGCGCATGCCGTAGGCGATCCCGCCGGGTCCGCAGGTCTCCTGACCCAGCACACCGTGACGCAGGGGGATTTTCTCGTCTTTTTCACGCATCGGGTATTTCCCCACGCGGATATGTGCCATCACAAAATCGACGTCGGTAAAGGCCGCTTCAGGATCGGTGGTGTAGCTAAACTCAATCTCCGGAGCCTGCTCTTTAAGGATGATCTTGCACGCCTCGGCGATGGTCTCCTGACGTGCGCCGTCGTTGTCATAGAATTTCAGCGCGCGCAGCGGAAAACGGTCGCGGTTGGCTAACAGCATCAGGACGATACCCGGCGTGAAGGTACTGCCGCCGCCTGCAATGACAACTGAGAATTTTTTCATGATATAGCCTCTGTCAGGGTAGTTTGTTCGTTTGTTGAAGGGGTTTTCATCAGCGATTCAAGCTGGTCTCGTACCTGAGGGACGTGCAGTCCAACAATCACCTGAATGCCGTTGCCGCGTCGCACCACACCGTGTGCGCCCAGGGCCTTAAAGACGTCATCGCTTTGGGTTTGCGCCATGTCGACCAGCGCGATACGTAAGCGAGTGGCGCAGTTATTAATGCTTTCGATATTGGCCGCGCCGCCCAGCGCCTGCAGGAATCCGGCGGCTTGCCCAACCTGCTGGCTGGCGGCAGCCGGTGCGGTGGTTTGCCCGCGTGCCGCTTTATAATCCGCCTTGCTGTAAAGTTTGACTTCGCTCTCTTCACGGCCCGGGGTTTTAAGGTTCAGCCGTTCAATCAGCGTTTTGAAGACCACGAAATAGAGGCCGGTGAAGCAAAGACCGATACCCATCTGGGTGAATACCGTCGAGGCGTGGTTGTGGAACATGGGGATCCAGTTTTGCGGCAGAAACTGGTCCAGCAGTCCGCCGCCCATGTTGCCCACGACGCCGAAGATGTACATCACCGTCGCCATCGTGGCGGCCAGAACGGCGTGGACGGCAAACAGCAGCGGCGAAATGAACAGGAAGGTGAATTCCAGCGGCTCGGTAATGCCCACCAGCACGGCGGTCAGCGTGGCCGGGATCAGCAGGCCTGCCACTTTGACGCGGTTTTCCGGTGATGCGGTGTACCAGAGCGCCAGCGCAATCCCGACAGAGCCAAACACTTTGGCGTTGCCGTGAAGCGCAAAACCGCCTTCCGGGAACAGGGTTTTCAGCGGCAGCGTGCTTTGGCTAAATTCCTGAAGATGCTGCGCCCAATAAACCTGGATGCCGCCCTCGACCGCTGCCGGGCCAAAGATAAACGGACCGTAGACAAAGTGGTGTAATCCGGTAGGGATCAGAATGCGTTCCAGGAAGGTATAAACCCACACTCCCAGCGCACCGGCAGAGCGTAAAAAGGCCTGCAGGGACTCAATGCCCAGCTGCACTTTCGGCCAGCCCAGCAGCGTCAGCCAGGCGCAGGGGATCATCACAAAGAACGCGAGGATAACGACAAACGAGGTGCCCTGAAAAATCCCCAGGAAAACAGGCAACTGCTTGTCGAAATAGCGGTTGTGGATGGCGGTGACAATCCCCGAAATCACAATCGCCCCAATGATGCTGGTATCGAGCGTTTTGATACCGGCAATCATGGCCAGTCCGCTGCCGGCAGTGGGCTCAGCGGCGAAGTCGACGCCAAAGAAATGACCCCATGTCATCCCCATCGCATTGATAAAGTAGTTCCAGGTCAGAAAACTGATCAGCACCGCCAGACAGGCGCGGCCCTGCGCCTGCTTCGCCAGACCAATCGGTAAACCCACGGCAAAAATCAGCGGCATATTGCGAAACACCGCCCAGCCGCCCTCTTCAATGATGTGAACAATTTGCGCGAACAGATTATCGGGGGCGGTTAAGGCCTCGCCCACAAACAGCGGGTTGCGAAGCATGATGGCGATCCCGACCACGATCCCGGCAAAGGGAAATAACAACACCGGGGTAAACATGGCGCCGCCAAAACGTTGTATTTGACTGAGCATTTTTAAATCCTCACGTAACAACCTGTAGGGGGTAGAGGCCTTTATGATTTTTTGCTGGGCCTGAAGTGAGCATAAGAATTTACCCATGGGCGAACATGACGTGCCGCTGCGATTCGTGATCGCATTCATGGTTTTATTTTGACCAGTCAGGTCTACTTTTCGTTGTTAATATGGACATGTCAGGACGCAATCCACGCGTTAATACAGGCAGAGAGGTCTACTGGTGATCTACAAATCTATCGCTGACAGGTTGCGGCTGCGGCTGAATTCGTCGGACTACAATATCGGGAGTCCGCTGCCGGGTGAGAAAGCGCTGGCGCAGGAGTTTGGCGTGGCGCGGATGACCATTCGAAAGGCGCTGGATCTGCTGGTGAACTGGGGGCTGGTTGAACGCCGACACGGTAGCGGGACATTCGTGGCGCGTAAAGATGTCCACCACGAAACCACCAATCTGACCGGGCTGGTGGAGGTGCTGCGCCAGCAGGGAAAAGAGGTGCAGAGCAAGGTGCTACAGTTCGAAGTGATGCCCGCTCCGCCCGCTATCGCCAGCCAGCTCCGCATTCAGGTGGATGAGCGTATCTACTTCTCGCGCCGGGTGCGTTATGTCGACGGAAAACCCCTGATGCTGGAGGACAGCTTTATGCCCGTGAAGCTGTTCCGCACGCTTTCACTGGCACATCTGGAAGGGTCGAAGTTTGATTACATCGAGAAGGAGTGCGGAATAACCATCAGCGGCAACTACGAGAGCCTGACGCCGGTGCTGGCAGATAAACAGCTCGCCGGTTACCTGAACCTGCCGGAACAGACGCCGCTGCTGCGGATAACGTCTCTTTCCTACAGCGACAGCGGCGAATTTCTCAATTATTCCGTGATGTTCCGTAATACCCGTGATTACCAGGTGGACTACCATCTGCGGCGCATCCACCCGGAAGACCTGCTAACTCATCCCCCAGAACAGCACCGCCAGTAGCTGCGGGGTAATAATACGCAGGAACATCACCAGCGGGTAGACCGTGGCGTATGACAGCGCCGCCGCGCCGCTGGTGGCGTGCAGGTTGTTGGCAAAGGCCAGTGCGGGTGGGTCAGTCATTGATCCGGCGAGCATGCCGCAGAGCGTCAGATAATTCATTTTGGCGAACATCCGCGCCAGGATTCCCATCGTCAGGAGCGGAATCGCCGTGATAAATATCCCGTAGCCGACCCAGCTCATCCCCTCGCCCTTCACCAGGGTATCGATAAAATCGCCCCCGGATTTCAGGCCGACCACCGCCAGAAACAGCACAATCCCCAGCTCGCGCAGCGCCAGGTTGGCGCTCGGCGGCATAAACCAGTAGAGCTTACCGATACAGCCGATACGCCCGAGGATCAGCGCCATAATCAGCGGTCCACCCGCCAGGCCCAGCTTGAGCGCGACCGGAAAACCCGGGACATACAGCGGAATGGAGCCAAGCAGCACTCCCAGCCCGATACCGATAAAGACCGGCAACATCTGCACCTGCTGCAGTTTTTGCTGGGCGTTACCCACCATGTCCGCTACCGCATCAATGGATGACGGGCGCCCAACCAGGTTCAGGATATCGCCGAACTGCAGGCTGGCTTCCGGGCTGGCGACCAGTTCCACCCCAGCACGGTTAAGACGGGAGATCACGACGTCATAGCGCTCTTTAACCTGCAAATCGCGTATTTTCTTGCCAAGCACGTGCTCGTTGGTCACCACGACGCGCTCTACGCGCATATCGGTGCCGCGCGTGGAGAGCGAGGTCTCCACCTCCTGACCAATCACCAGCCGCGCGTTGTTTAAATCCCCGGACTGTCCGACCAGGTGCAGCAGGTCACCCTGCTGAATAATGGTCCCGGGCGCAGGTACCATCAGCATATCGTCACGTTTAAGGCGTGAGCAGATAATATTGGCGCTGTTCAGGATCGGCACATCCTGAATCGCCATATTGTTGAGGTTGGGGTTATCGACGCGAATGTTGATGGTTTTGATCGGCATATGGCCGTTGGTGAGCGTGGTTTCGTGGTCTTTTGCCTCGTTTTCGACGTTAATGCGAAAGAGTACCCGCACCAGCCACATGGAGAGCAGAATGCCGCAAATCCCAAACGGATAGGCCATGGCGTAGCTCATCCCCATCTGGTCGACAATACCGGGAGAGATGCCAAGGTCGCGCAAAATTTGCTGCCCTGCACCCAGTGCAGGCGTATTGGTGACCGCCCCGGAGAAAATACCCAGCACCACCGGCAGCGGAATATCGAAGAGCTTATGCAGAATGGCGGTGACCAGCCCTCCCATCACCACAATACCGAAGGCAAACAGGTTCAGCCGTAATCCGGAGACCCGAAGGGAAGCGAAAAAGCCAGGCCCCACCTGAATACCGATGGTGTAGACGAAGAGGATCAGACCGAATTCCTGGATGAAATGGAGCATTTCGGCGCTGAGCACCAGCCCAAGCTGGTCGGCAAAATGGCCGACAAAAATCCCGCCGAACAGCACCCCGCCTATCCCAAATCCGACGCCGCGGATTTTAACATTGCCAATCCACAGACCCACCACTGCGACCAGGGCCAACACGCTAACGGTTAACGCGATATCACTCATGATCCACTTCCTGTGCATAACCTTAGTTATGCTACGGATTCTCTCAGAGCCGCACGCGGTTGTATGGGCGATGGCGCACAAAAAAGCCCTGCCGGGGCAGGGCGTTATCTTTTCATCCTCTCCCTGTGGGAGAGGCAACAACCCGCAGAGGGTTAACTGTTCAGCGCAGGACGCTCGCTAATGGCGATACGCTGCGGTGCAATGGCTTCCGGCACGTTGCGGGTCAGGTCGATATGCAGCAGCCCGTTGGTAAATGTCGCGCCGGACACTTCCATATGGTCAGCCAGAGTAAAGCTCAGGCTAAACGGCTGATTAACCAGGCCCTGGTGCAGCCATTTGGTCTCGGTTTCTTGTTTTTCCGGCGTACCTTTCACGGTCAGGCGCGTGCCTTCGAGCTGAATATCCAGATCGTCCTGGCGGAACCCGGCCAGCGCAAGGGTGATGCGATAGTGGTTGTCATCGCTTTTTTCGATGTTGTACGGCGGAAACGTCTGTTGCTCGGTGGTGCTTTGCAGGGCATTAGCCAGTTTGTCAAAACCAATCCACTGACGCAGCAGGGGGGATAAATCGTAGTTACGCATACTAAATCTCCTTCTGAGAAGCGAGTTCGGCACAGTTTATTTTTGTGCGCAGTTGTTCCTGCAAATCCTCATGGATTCACATATGCTCCCATTACGGCAAGCAATTCTGGGTGGGCCGCTCGCGCGACCCGCATAATCAGTTGATCTCGATACGGCGCGGTTTTTTCTCTTCCGGAATCACACGTTCCAGTTCGATAAACAGCAGGCCGTTGACCAGGTTCGCGCCTTTCACGTGAATGTTCTCGGCTAACTGGAACTTGCGTTCAAAGTTGCGCTCGGCGATACCCTGATAAAGGTAGGTGCGTTCTTTCTGCTCGGCCGTATGTGAACCTTTCACCACCAGCAGGTTGTCCTGCGCGGTGATCTCCAGTTCGTTCTCTGCAAAACCGGCGACGGCAATGGCGATGCGGTAGTGGTTTTCATCAACCAGTTCAACATTGTATGGAGGGTAGCCGTTGCTCTGGCTTTGGTTATTTTCTAAATGGTTAAACAGGCGGTCAAAACCAATTGCAGAACGGTATAGCGGGGAAAGATCGAAGTTACGCATAAATAAAAGCTCCTGAAATCAGCGAGAAATTGTAGCCTTCCACCATGGACAGGCCAGTGTGCCCCTGAACACCCCGCAGGCGTGTTCGTTATCGGGTTACATTCTTAAAATGGGTCTGGAACCGGTCTTTTCAAGCGCAGCGGACGCACTTTTTTTTGCACTTTCGTGCATCTCGCTTAGACTGGGACAACAGCACAAAGGGTTAAATTGCGATGGCTGCCACAGTGCGGGGTTATCGGGCTATCCATTTTGAACGAGGCTCGCTATAACCCTGAGTTGCAGGTTTATGCAGTGCCATTAACGATGACTGAGTGATGATGAAAAATGTTCTGATAAAGCTGACGACGTTCAGCGGGGTTGTTTTACTTTGCGGGTGTTCGAGCGTGATGTCTCACACCGGCGGTAAAGAAGGAACATATCCGGGGACGCGTGCCAGCGCTGAGATGATCTCCGATGACGATACCAACTGGGGCACAAAATCCCTGGTCATCCTGGATATGCCGTTTACGGCTGTGGCCGATACGCTTTTGCTGCCGTGGGATATGTTCCGTAAGGACAGCTCCGTGCGCTCGCGGGTAGAGAAAAGCGAGCAGCAAAATCTGGCCACCAATTCCGTCATTCCACCCGCTTAACGCCAACGCGTTAACGCTGCCCGGTTTCCGTTAGCCAAAGCTGACGGAAACCTTCTGTCTCTTCCATCCATGCAATAAAACGCCCGTCCGGGGAAAACACGACCGCATCACCAGACGGTGGATTGCCGTGATCGGACGTCAAAAACGTCACCTCTCCGGTTTGCGCATCACAGCAGGCAATCCGCTCTTCCAGCACAAATCCCAGACAGTGACCGGCTGGGTGCCAGGTAAATGCCGACTGAATGTCACTTTCGTTATGCGTCAACTGGCGTGGTTCGCCGCCTTCTGGAGCGATAAGCCACAGCTGCACAATGCCCTTATCATCACGCATCAGAAACGCAATCTGCGTCCCCTGCGGGTTGCAGCGCACCCAGTGACGCGGCACGTTTACCAGCCCCGGGAATGCCCGCTGGTGGGTAAAGGTCAGCCGGCGCTGCATGACACCCGCCGGGGGCGCAGGCAGCGTCTCAGGAGTCCCCTGCAGCGGCGCATCGCCCGCGCGTTTCCATCCCTGCTCGTCGTTGGGCAGATCCACAATAAACAGTTCTGGCACTTTCTCGCCTGTCGCAGACACGGTATCGCCGATAAACGCCAGCCTGTCATTGCCCACCCAGCCCTCTTCATAGGCTCGGTTGATCTCATCGCTGCCGGGCTGAGGCGCGGGCGTCGTGCGGCTCACCAGCACGCTCCAGAAGGTGCCGGAATATTCACGTGGATGCGTCCCTTGCGGCGTCACCGGGCCAAAAGGCGCTGCGACGCCGACGTTGCGTAAATCGAGCGTCGGGTCACGCTCATGCAATACATGGTCGTTGTAGGTAAAGCTCACGAACTGTCCGTCAGGGCTAAAAACGTGCACGTGGCTGCCGCCACGCAGCGCGCCTGCGGTATAAGGCGGCGTGATATCCATGGCATCCAGGTTACTCACCTGACCGTTGTGTACAACCACGCCCTGACGATGATGAAAATCGTAGTGCCAGTCTGCATCCGGATTTTCCGGGCCGTGGATAAAGACATATTTGTCCTGCTGCGGATGAACGGTCACCACGCCAACATGCGCACCGTGACTGGCGCGATAGATCACCTCGACGTCACCCGTAATAACATTGACCCGCTCAATGGTTTCACCGGTGAACGATGCGCCGGACGGACGCACATCGTAGGCCAGCCACTGGCTGTCCGGCGTCCAGGTATTGATATTGGTAAGCTGGTGATGACGGGAGGCGAAGGTGATTTGTTTCATGGCGTTACCCTGATGCGCAGTTATCGCATCAGGGTAAAACATTGCGGGGAATTAGCCTACACGTTTGACGTCACCTACCAGCAGGATGTAGGAGAGCGCACCGAGCAAGGCCACTGCGGAGATATAGATCAGTGCCGGGCCAAAGCCATAGTCCTGAGCCAGATAACCGATGACCAGCGGAACCGTGATCCCCCCCAGGCCGCCGACAAAGTTGAACACGCCACCGGTCAGACCAATCAGGCGCATCGGGGCCAGCGAGGAGACCAGCGACCAGGTGATGGAGGCAAAACCGTTCCCGAAGAACGCAATCGCCATCAGCGTCATAATCCAGACCGGATCGTTGGTGTAGTTTGCACCCATGATGCAAGTGGAGATCAGCAGCCCGCAGATAATAGGCGTTTTACGCGCGACACCCAGCGAGAACCCTTTTTTCACCAGCCTGTCCGCCAGCCAGCCGGAAAGCAGCACACCAAAGAAGGCCGCCAGGAACGGTACGGTGGTCATAAAGCCCGCCTTCAGCGCGGTGATGCCTTTTTCCTGGGTCAGATAGTTCGGGAACCAGGTCAGGAAGAACCACAGCGTGGAGGTCACCGCGAACTGCCCCAGATAAACCCCCACCAGCTTGCGGTGGAAAACCAGCTTCCAGTCGGCTTTGGTCAGCGGCTGACGCGCCTCTTTTTTCACCGGCGCATCGCCATCCACCAGGCCGCCACCGTCGCGGATATAGTCCAGTTCAGCGTTGCTGATACTTTTGGTGAGACGCGGCGGTTGATAGACCTTGAACCAGATCAACGACCAGATAATGCCGATCCCCCCGGTCACAATAAAGACCCAGTGCCAGCTCAGCAGTTCCTGGATCCAGATCAGCAGCGGCGTCAGGAACGCCAGGCCGACAAACTGCCCGGAGGTGTAGAATCCAACGGCCGAGGCGCGTTCATGCTCCGGGAACCAGCTGGTCACCATGCGGTTATTGGTCGGAAACGCCGGGGCTTCGAAAATCCCGGTGATCGCACGCAGGCCAATCAGCGACATCAGCCCGGTGGCAAAGCCCTGGAACAGGGTCGCCACCGACCAGCCAAAGATGGCAATGAAATAGGTCAGGCGCGAGCCGACACGGTCAAGGAACCAGCCGCCGGGGATCTGGCACAGCGTATACAGCCAGGCAAACGCCGAAAAGACGTAACCCATTTCCGCTTTGCTGATCCCAAACTCCTCCTGAATATGGGCTGAAGCCACGGCAAGGTTGGCGCGGTCAACGTAACAGATGACCACAGTAATAAAAATCATGACCAGCGTCAGGTAGCGCCGACGCCCGGTTTTTGCAGCAGTAACAGGAATATCCATCGCAATCTGTCTCCAGATTTTGGGCATAGCGAAGCCGCTCACCATGCCCTGTAATTTACAGAGGGTGTGTTTGTTATTGTTGAAATTACTTTTTAGTGGCGATGTGCTTAGGCTGAATTACCACTCAGCGACAGAGCCATCTTCATGACGCCATAACGGGTTGCGCCAGTCAGGCGCGTTTTTACTCAGCTCAATGACTTTGGCTTCGTCGATATCCACGCCAAGGCCCGGCTTCGTTAACGGTTTAAAGAAACCGCCTTCCATGCTGAAATCATCTTTGTTTTTCACAAAGTCGAGCAGTTCCGCGCCCTTGTTATAGTGAATGCCCATGCTCTGTTCCTGGAACACCGCGTTACGCGAGACAAAGTCGACGTGCAGACAGGCTGCCAGTGCGATCGGCCCCAGCGGACAATGCGGTGCCAGCGCCACGTCGTAGGCTTCCGCCATCCCGGCGATTTTGTAGCATTCTGTGATGCCGCCGGCATGCGACAGATCCGGCTGCAATATCGCCAGGCCGCCAGCTTCCAGCACGCGTTTGAACTCGAAGCGCGAGAACATGCGCTCACCGGCGGCAATCGGGATATGCGTCTGTGCGGCCAGTTTCGGGTAGTACTCCGCCTGCTCGGCCAACACCGGCTCTTCGATAAACAGCGGACGGTACGGCTCCAGCTCTTTAATCAGCACTTTGGCCATCGGCGCGCTGACGCGACCGTGGAAGTCCAGGCCAAATTCAATCTCGTTGCCGAACGCTTCACGGATCTGCGCCACGGTATTTACCGCGCGGTCTACCGCCCGTGCGTTGTCGATGACGCCCATCTCTTCGCAGCCGTTCAGTTTAAAGGTGTCAAAACCAATATTGCGCAACTGCCTGATACCGTCGATCACTTCCGCGGGACGGTCGCCGCCCACCCAGCTGTAGGCTTTGATTTTGTCGCGCACCAGGCCGCCCATCAGCTGCCAGACCGGGGCATTCAGCACTTTGCCTTTGATATCCCATAACGCCTGGTCGATACCGGCGATGGCGCTCATCAGAACCGGTCCGCCCCGGTAGAAACCCGCGCGGTACATCACCTGCCACAGGTCGTTGATGCGGGCAGGATCTTGTCCTGTCAGGTACTCGCCCAGCTCATGCACCGCCGCTTCCACGGTACGCGCACGCCCTTCAATGACCGGTTCGCCCCAGCCGACCACGCCTTCATCGGTTTCGATTTTCAGGAACAGCCAACGCGGCGGTAAACGGTACGTGGTGAGTTTGGTTATTTTCATTTCACTGCCTCTCGATACGCTTTCACAAATGCGGCCGCCTGCTGTGCGGTACGTTCGACGGATTGCCCGGCGCGATAAAGATCGCTGCCCAGACCCGCCCCGACACAACCTGCGTTGATCCACTGCGCCAGGTTTTCTGGCGTCACGCCCCCCACCGCAAAGACCGGTACGCTGGCGGGCAATACCGCTTTCAGCGCGCTGATATAGGCCGGACCAAAAGCCGATGACGGGAAAATTTTGAGCGACTGCGCGCCCGCATCGAGAGCCGCGAACGCTTCTGTTGCCGTTGCGCATCCCGGGCAGACGGTCATGCCGTAGCCCACTGCGCGACGGATCACCTCAGGGTGAATATTCGGCGTCACAATCAGCCTGCAGCCCATCTGCGCAAGCTGGTCCACCTGCTCCGGTTGCAGAACGGTGCCAGCGCCAATCAACGCCTTATCACCAAACGCGTCCACGACCGCCGGGATGCTCTTTTCCCACTGTGGGGAATTAAGCGGTATTTCCACGGCGTCAAAACCGGCGTCGATCGCCGCACCTACGTGCGCTAATACCTCGTCGGGCGTGACGCCGCGCAGGATAGCGATGAGGGGAAGATTAGTTTGCCACTGCATGAGCGATGCTCCTTATTCCTGCCTGAAATGCCGTGTCGCCCTCTACCGCCGCCACGTCCCGCCCGATGGCATTGAACGCCTGGCGGTAGCGAGAGGTCAGCGATGAACCCGCGACGAGGGTGATGGTCTGTTGCCCGGCGAACTGCTCGCTCAGGCTGGCGACTTCCGCGCCAATCAACAGGCCCGATAAAAATTCGCTGACCTGCGTACGGGGAAGCGTGCCCAGTACATGCGAAGCGCGAACTTCAAAAAGTTGCGGCAAAACGGCAGGGCTGGCGATACCCCGCTCCAGCCCGGCGGCAAAGGCCTCGGGCGAAGCGTCCTGCTCCGGCAACCCCGCGCCCACCAGCGAGTGCGTCAGCAGCAAGTGGTGCAGCTCACCGGTCATCACGGTGCGAAAATCGTGGATGTGCTCAGCGTCGGCCTGCACCCATTTACAGTGCGTGCCGGGCATGACGTAGACAGAAGAAGGAGAGAGCATGCGCGCGCCAAGGAGCTGGGTCTCTTCGCCGCGCATCACATTGTGGTTATCGTTCCGGGAAACGCATAATCCTGGAATAATCCAGATATTGTCACCAACGGACGTTAACTGCTCGCCAATGGCAGCGAACGCGGCAGGTACGGGCAGATAAGGCGCGACCTTCCAGCCCACGTTACTGCCCACCATGCCCGCCATGACCACCGGCGTGGTGCTCTCGCGCCAGTTGTGTGTCACCTCTGCTAACACCGCCTCGGGGGATTTACCGTTCAGGCGCGTCACGCCTGCTTCTGATTGCCTGCTTTCCAGGCACTGCTCGCCCTGATACAGCCAGGCGCGCAGATTGGTCGATCCCCAGTCAATAGCGATGTAGCGAGATGTCATGTGATTTCCTTCAACCTTCGTGTCGAGCTGGCGATCATCGTGAGTGCCGCCTGCTCTGCCGCATCGCCGTCCTGATGCCGGATAGCATCGAACAGCGCTTTATGTTCCTGGAGCGTTTTTGGCATGTTGGCCTCATCGCCCATCCAGGTTCGTTCAAATACCGCGCGCTGTAGCGAGCTGATGGCAACGCTAAGCTGCTGTAATACCGGGTTATGGACCGACTGCAGCACCGCTTCGTGATAGCGGATGTCCGCTTCGTTGAACGCATCCCGGTTCTGGTTATTGGCAATCATGTCGTTCAGGGCGGACTCAATCTGAGCCAGGTCTCCTGACGTTGCACGTTCCGCAGCCCAACGGGCGATGGCCGGCTCTACCAGGTTTCGTACCTCACTCATCGCGCCAATCAGCCTTGGGTCGTAGTCGTTTTCCAGCACCCACTGCAGGACATCGGTGTCGAGGTAGTTCCACTGATTACGCGGGGCGACAAAGGCGCCGCGGTAGCGCTTCATTTCAATCAGCCGCTTTGCCATGAGCGAGCGAAACACTTCCCGAATGATGTTGCGCGAGGTTTCAAACTCCTCACACAGCTCTGCCTCAGCAGGCAGCGGTGAACCGGGAACGTACTTTCCACCCACGATCTGGGTGCCCAGCGTGATGACGATGCGATCGGTTTTATTGAGAGTCATGGAGAGTCCTTATGCTCTGTATGTTCAGGACTACTTTACCTCGACCGCTGAATTTCGCCTCACTTTTGCAGTACAAACGTGACGCCTTTCATCATTACCGTGGTTGTAATGTAGTACAATCAATTAATGTTGTACTACAATCAAGATCACAAAAAGAACAATTCGATAAATTCAGCGCAAAAAAAAGCCCCGGTTGATAACCGAGGCTGATGAGCGTGAAACGCTGTTACTGCAGGACAAATTTCTCGATCGCGTAGGCAACGCCGTCTTCGAGGTTAGATTTGGTCACGAAATTGGCCACGTCTTTCACCGACGGGATCGCATTGTCCATTGCCACACCCATGCCCGCATATTCAATCATCGCAATGTCGTTTTCCTGATCGCCCAGCGCCATGATCTCGTCCGGTTTGATGCCCAGCGTATCTGCCAGCGATTTCACACCTGTGCCTTTATTAACGCGTTTATCCAGGATTTCGAGGAAGTACGGCGCACTTTTCAGCACGGTGTATTTCTCTTTTACCTCAGCCGGAATGCGCGCTATCGCTTTATCCAGGATGTCAGGCTCATCAATCATCATCACTTTCAGGAACTGGGTGCTCGGATCCATTTTCTCAGCTTCGCAGAACACCAGTGGGATCGTCGCGACATAGGATTCATGTACGGTGTAATAGCTGATATCACGGTTAGCGGTATAGAGCGTATTGCGATCGAGCGCGTGGAAATGGGAACCGACCTCGCGGGACAGTTTTTCCAGGAACAGGTAATCGTCATAGTTCAGCGCGGTTTGCGCCACCGTGCTGCCATCCGCCGCCTTCTGTACCAGCGCACCGTTATAGGTAATGCAGTAATCGCCCGGCTGATTCATGTGCAGCTCTTTCAGGTAGCTGTGCACGCCCGCATACGGACGACCGGTGGTCAGTACCACATTCACGCCTTTTGCGCGCGCAGCGGCAATCGCGTTTTTAACGGCTGGAGAAATAGTGTGGTCTGGCAGCAACAGCGTGCCGTCCATGTCGATAGCAATAAGTTTGATAGCCATAGGGTCCCCGGGATAAATGAGTGCTGCCTCATGCTAACGCGATTAAGCCCACAAAAATAGAGCTACATTGCGCAACAAAAGCCCCCTTTTACGCCTGTCCCGGGGATAACGGCTTACTCGCGGGTGAGGACTATTTTGCCAAAAGCACCGCGGTCGAGGTGTACAAGCGCCTCTTCAAGCTGGTTAAAACGGTAGCGGTGTTCAATCACCGGTTTCAGCCCCGTGACATCGACGGCGCGGACAAAATCTTCCAGCGCACGGCGGTGCCCGACGCCAATCCCCTGAATCACCGGTGATTTCAGCAAGAGTTCGCTGGCAGGCAGCGAGATTTCACTCCCGGCCAACACGCCAATGACGGATATGCGCCCGTGAACGGCAACGGCCCGCAGGGAATGTCTCAGGTTCTCCCCGCCAACGGTTTCAATAATATGGTCGATACCGCGATCCTGCGTCAGCGCGTAAATCTCGTCAGCCCAGTTCCCTTTAAGCCGGTTGATGCCCCGATCGGCACCGAGCGTTTTAGCCAGCGCCAGTTTTTCATCACTGCCCGACGTCACAAAAACTTCTGCACCGTGTGCTTTGGCGATTTGCAACGCGAAGATTGCGACACCGCCTGTGCCTTGCACCAGCACCGACTGTCCGGCACGTAACTGTCCGCGCTCCACCAGTGCAAACCATGCGGTAAGCCCCGCGCAGGGTAAGGTGCTGGCCTCTGCGTCATCCAGCGTTTCCGGGGCGGCCACCAGCCAGTTTTCACGCATGATCACGTATTCAGACAGCATCCCCTGGAAGTAACCGCCCAGCGTCTGGTAGGGCAAATTGCGGGCGTCGCCTTTCGGTTTACCGTCGACCCACTCCGGAGAGAAGGTGGAGATGACGCGAGCACCGGGTTTAAAGCGGGTAACGCCTTCACCCGTACTGTCCACCACGCCTGCCATGTCAGATGCCGGAGTAAACGGGAAGGTGAGCGCGATCGGCATGTTGCCTTCAATGACCATTTTATCGCGATAGTTGAGCGCAACAGCGTTCACCCGCACGCGCACTTCACCCGGGCCCGGCTGGGGAACAGGCGCCTGAGTGAGTCTGAGGTTTTCACGCCCAAGGGCGTCCATTGACCAGCGTTGCATCATCTCTGTCATCTTTTTCTCCTGTTATCAAATGCACTTCAGTACTGACAGTCTAACGTTGACTCATGGTCGCCAGTGGCGATACATTTTCCCACTATTGATTCCTGAAGAACGACAATCCATGACCGATACGCTGAAGGATATTCCCGTTTTTGTCGCCGCCGTAGAGGCAGGCAGTTTTGCTCAGGCCGCGGTGCGTTTGCATTTGTCGCGCTCGGCGGTAGGGAAAAGCATTGCTCGCCTTGAAGCGCGGCTGGGAGTACGCCTGTTTCAGCGCACAACGCGTAGCCAAAGCCTGACCGATAACGGTGCCCTTTTTTATGAACGCTGCCTGCGAGCACTCCAGGAAATCCGTGGCGCGGAGTCGCTGCTGGAAACAGGGAAACATCAGGTGAGTGGCCGTCTGCGTGTTGCCATGCCGGTGCTGTTTGGTCGCCAGTGCATCGCCCCGCTGCTGATAGCCTTGACGCAGGAGCATCCTGCCCTTGAGCTGGAAATGTCATTCAGCGATCGCGTAGTGGATATCGTCGAGGAAGGGTTTGATATGGCGGTGCGAAACGGCGCACTGCCGGACAGCACCATGCTGGTCGCCAGACGCCTGGGGGAACACCGAATGGTGCTGTGCGCCGCGCCGGAGTACCTGAGGAATAACGGCCAGCCTGAAACCGTTGCCGATTTACGCCAGCATAAGGCCATTAACTACCTGCGTGCCGGCAGGGTGTTACCGTGGGAACTGGCGGACCACGAAGGCACGCAGCACACCCTAATTCCCCGCTCATCCCTCAATATGGACGATCTACAGGCTATCTGCGACGCAGCGCTGGCCGGGCATGGTATTGCATGGTTACCCTGCTGGATGGTGCGCAAAGAGCTGCAGAATGGAGGGCTCATCCCACTCTTAAAACAAGCGCCGGATGTGCGTTTCGACGTTCACGCGGTCTGGCAGCAGACGCCGCATCTGCCCCTGCGAGTCAGGATTGCGGTCGACATGCTGGTCAGCCGGTTACCGTCAGTCCTGTCGCTGGAGCTGGATGCTGATAATTCTGCGCCCACAAAAAAGCCGCGCTAAACGCGCGGCCTCTGACTTGCGGTGTAACCACCCTTAGATATCGATATTCGCCGCTTTCAGGGCGTTCTCTTCGATAAAGGCACGACGTGGTTCAACCGCATCGCCCATCAGGGTTGTGAACAGCTGATCGGCTGCAATCGCATCTTTAACGGTCACGCGCAGCATACGACGGCTTTCCGGATCCATGGTGGTTTCCCACAGCTGATCCGGGTTCATTTCACCCAGACCTTTATAACGCTGAATAGACAGACCACGACGGGACTCTTTCACCAGCCATTCCAGCGCCTGCTCGAAGCTTGCTACCGGCTGACGACGTTCACCACGTTCGATAAACGCATCATCTTCAATAAGACCACGGAGCTTCTCACCCAGCGTACAGATACGGCGATATTCCGGACCGGTCACAAACTCGTGCTCCAGGGGGTAATCGGTATCTACGCCGTGAGTACGCACGCGCACAATCGGTTCGAACTGCTGCTGAGCGTTCTGCTGGACATCAAACTTCCACTGGCTGCCGTGCTGCTCTTTCTCGTTCAGCTCGGTTACCAGGGTGTTCACCCAGCGGGTCACAACCTGTTCATCGCTCAGATCGGCTTCCGTCAGGGTTGGCTGATAAATCAGCGCCTTCAGCAGCGATTTAGGATAACGACGCTCCATACGACCAATCATTTTCTGCGCCGCGTTAAACTCGGACACCAGACGCTCCAGCGGCTCACCGGCCAGTGCAGGGGCGTGAGAGTTCGCATGCAGGGTCGCACCATCAAGCGCGATCGCGATTTGGTACTGATCCATCGCTTCGTCGTCTTTGATGTACTGTTCCTGTTTGCCTTTCTTCACTTTGTACAGCGGTGGCTGTGCAATGTAGACGTGGCCACGTTCAACAATTTCTGGCATCTGACGATAGAAGAAGGTCAACAGCAGCGTACGGATGTGCGAGCCGTCGACGTCCGCATCGGTCATGATGATGATGCTGTGGTAGCGCAGTTTGTCCGGGTTGTACTCGTCACGGCCGATGCCGCAACCGAGCGCGGTGATCAGCGTTGCCACTTCCTGAGAAGAGAGCATCTTGTCGAAACGGGCCTTCTCTACGTTGAGGATTTTACCCTTCAGCGGCAGGATAGCCTGATTCTTACGGTTACGGCCCTGCTTCGCAGAACCGCCCGCGGAGTCCCCTTCCACGAGGTACAGTTCGGACAGCGCCGGGTCGCGTTCCTGGCAGTCAGCCAGTTTGCCTGGCAGGCCAGCTAAATCCAGCGCGCCTTTACGACGGGTCATTTCACGGGCTTTACGCGCCGCTTCACGGGCACGTGCCGCATCGATAATTTTGCCAACCACGATTTTCGCGTCTGACGGGTTTTCCAGCAGGTATTCGCTCAGCAGTTCGTTCATCTGCTGTTCAACCGCCGATTTCACCTCAGAAGAGACCAGCTTGTCTTTAGTCTGAGAGGAGAACTTCGGATCCGGTACCTTCACGGAGACAACCGCAATCAGGCCTTCACGGGCATCATCACCGGTGGCGCTGACTTTCGCTTTCTTGCTGTAGCCTTCTTTGTCCATATAGGCATTCAGGGTACGGGTCATCGCCGCACGGAAGCCCGCAAGGTGAGTACCACCGTCACGCTGTGGAATGTTGTTGGTGAAGCAGTAGATGTTTTCCTGGAAACCGTCGTTCCACTGCAGCGCCACTTCCACGCCAATACCGTCTTTTTCGGTAGAGAAGTAGAAGATATTCGGGTGAATGGGCGTTTTGTTCTTGTTCAGATACTCAACGAACGCCCGGATACCGCCTTCGTAGTGGAAGTGGTCTTCTCTGTTGTCGCGTTTGTCACGCAGACGAATCGAGACGCCGGAGTTCAGGAACGACAGTTCACGCAGGCGTTTCGCCAGAATCTCATATTCGAACTCGGTAACGTTGGTGAACGTTTCAAGGCTCGGCCAGAAACGCACCATGGTACCGGTTTTGTCGGTGTCACCCGTAACAGCCAGCGGTGCCTGCGGCACGCCATGCGTATACAGCTGACGGTGAATTTTGCCTTCGCGCTGGATAACCAGCTCCAGTTTCTGCGACAGGGCGTTAACCACGGACACACCTACACCGTGCAGACCGCCGGAAACTTTATAGGAGTTATCATCGAACTTACCGCCTGCGTGCAGAACGGTCATGATAACTTCCGCAGCCGATACGCCCTCTTCCGGGTGAATACCGGTTGGGATGCCACGACCGTCATCGGTGACGGAGACGGAGTTGTCCGCATGGATCGTGACCACGATGTCTTTACAGTGACCCGCGAGCGCTTCGTCGATAGCGTTATCTACCACCTCGAATACCATGTGGTGCAGACCGGTGCCGTCATCCGTGTCGCCGATATACATACCCGGGCGCTTACGCACCGCATCCAGCCCTTTCAGGACTTTGATACTGGAGGAGTCATAAGAATTCGACATCAACGTTTCTCGCTCATTTCAACTTGGGTTAATCCGTTATTTTACCCTTTTCCACGGTAAACATCTTCGAATTTTCGTCCGACATGTCTATAACGTGTTCAGCGCTAATCGCACTGACGAAAACCTGTGACTGCGTGGCTTTTAAGCGGCTGGCAAGTAGCCCGCGCCGCGCGTCGTCAAGTTCCGAGGCAAAATCATCTATCAGGTACAGGCAGCGTCGCCCGCTCTCGCGGGTCAAAAACTCTCCCTGCGCCAGGCGCAGCGCACACATCAAAAGCTTGAGCTGCCCACGCGACAGCGTGTCTTCCACCGGCGCACCGTCGGCACGAATGCGGAAATCCGCCTTGTGCGGGCCATGTGCGGTGTAGGTCAGCATGCGGTCGCGCTCGAAATTTCTCTCTAACACTTCGGCATAATCTGTCTCTTTCTCCCAGCCGCGCTGGAAGGAGAAGGTGAGAGAGAATTCAGGTAAAAACTGTTTGCAGGTGTCGGCCATATCGTCGGCGATACCCGCGCTGTATTCGGCACGCCAGCAGCTGATTTGTTCCGCAAGGGGAATTAATTCCTTGTCCCACGGGCGCAGCTGGGCGTAGCGTGTCACCTGGCGCAGTGCAGCGTTACGCTGCTTAAGCAGGCGCTTCAGGTTGCTCCAGGCGTTAAAGAAACCGGCTTCGTTGTGAAAGCATCCCCAGTCAAGGAAGGCTCTTCTGTATTTGGGGCCGCCATTGAGTAAAGTAAACCCCTCCGGCGTAATCAGCTGCATTGGCATCAGCAGCGCGAGCTCAGCCACTTTGTGGCCGTCAGTACCGTCGATACGAACCTTGCTGTCGCCCTGCTTGTCTTTGGTCAGACCGATGGCCGTTTCACGCTCCTCGCCCTGCAAACGCCCGTGCAGAACAAAGGCTTCCTGTTCGTGGCGAATGACGCGGCCAATTTGCAGACTGCGAAACGCCCGTCCATGGCCGAGCGTATAGATGGCCTCAAGCACGCTGGTTTTACCGCTGCCGTTCGCGCCAACCAGGAAATTAAAGCCAGGGGATAAAGCGAGATCCGCGTTTTCGATATTGCGGAAATCTTTAATTAAAAGGCGCGTCAGTGACATATCTGGATTTCTTCGGGCCAGGGCGTAATCGGCTCAGCCCGTTTCAACGCGGACTGCACGTAGCCCCTGGCGCGTACACGAAGTACGAGACAGGGGCGAGCACAGCCCGGGTTGAAAAAGGCAAGAAAGATAGCCCGATAGCGTTCACTACAGCCTCATCGGCATGACAACATAAGCCGCACTTTGGCTGGCCGCATCTTCAATCTGTACACTCGAAACGGAGTCGGTCAGCAGAATGCGAACGTTCTCGCATTTAAGCGCGTTCAACACATCCAGCACATAGCTGACGTTAAAGCCGATTTCCATCTCAGTCCCGGCATAGGTGACGTCCAGAATCTCTTCTGCCTCTTCCTGCTCCGGGTTGTTGGCGGTGATTTTGATCTGATTTTCGCTCACATACAGACGCACCCCGCGGAATTTCTCGTTAGAGAGAATCGCGGCGCGGGCAAAGGCCTGCTTGAGGCTGTCGCAACCGGCTTCCAGCGTTTTGTCCGGGTTCTTCGGCAATACGCGGCGATAATCCGGGAAACGACCGTCAACCAGCTTCGATGTGAAGACAAAATCACCCACGTGAGCACGGATGTTATTGCTGCCGATCTGCACGCGCAGTGGCGTATCACCACCGTCGAGCATACGCATCAGCTCAATCACCCCTTTACGCGGTACGATCACCGAATGGTTTGGCAGCGAGTCGCCAATGGGCATGGAACAGACTGCCAGTCGGTGACCGTCGGTAGCCACGGTACGCAGCTCTTCACCTTCGGTTTCGAACAGCATGCCGTTTAAGTAGTAACGAACGTCCTGATGCGCCATTGAGAACTGCGTGGCTTCAATCAGACGCTTCATCGTTGCCTGCGGCAGGGTGAATTCAACTTCACTCTGCCAGTCGTCCAGGTTCGGGAAGTCCGCGGCAGGCAGCGTCGAGAGCGAGAAACGGCTACGGCCAGAGCGCACCAGCATACGGTCGCCTTCCAGCTGCACGGCAATTTCAGCGCCTTCCGGCAGCCCGCGGCAGATATCAAAGAATTTACGTGCCGGAACAGTGGTCGCGCCCGCTTCATGCGGCTGAGACAGCGTAACGCGCGCGATCATTTCCATTTCCAGATCTGTGCCGGTCAGCGACAGCGTACCGTCCGCGACCTGAAGCAGCAGGTTTCCGAGAATTGGCAGCGTTGGGCGGCCACCTAATGGGCCACTCACCTGTTGCAGCGGTTTTAATAAATGTTCACGTTCAACGGTAAATTTCATAGCGTCACGATGATAATGTTCTGATTAAATTGGAAAAATCTTCTTTTATGTCGTGGCTTTCTTCGCGTAACTGCTCAATCTTACGACAAGCGTGCAGCACGGTCGTATGGTCACGGCCACCAAACGCATCGCCGATCTCCGGCAGACTGTGGTTGGTTAACTCCTTTGCCAGCGCCATCGCCATCTGACGCGGACGCGCCACCGAGCGGGAACGACGTTTAGACAGCAAATCTGCCACTTTGATTTTGTAGTACTCGGCCACCGTCTTTTGAATATTGTCGATAGTGACCAATTTTTCCTGCAGTGCCAGCAAATCGCGAAGCGCTTCACGCACAAAATCGATGGTGATCGCACGGCCGGTGAAGTTGGCATTGGCAATCACGCGGTTCAGTGCCCCTTCAAGCTCACGGACGTTGGAGCGCAGACGCTTGGCAATAAAGAACGCCACTTCACCCGGCAAGCGAATGTCGTTTTCATCGGCTTTCTTCATCAGGATCGCGACGCGGGTTTCCAGTTCCGGTGGCTCGATCGCCACGGTCAGGCCCCAGCCAAAACGGGATTTCAGACGATCTTCTACGCCGTTGATCTCTTTTGGATAACGATCCGACGTCAAAATGATCTGCTGATTACCTTCCAGCAGCGCATTAAAGGTGTGGAAAAACTCTTCCTGGGATCGTTCTTTGTTGGCAAAGAACTGGATGTCATCGATAAGCAGTGCGTCAACAGAACGGTAGTAGCGTTTAAACTCTTCGATCGCATTGTTTTGCAGGGCTTTTACCATGTCCTGAACGAAGCGCTCGGAGTGCATATACACCACTTTCGCATTTGGCTTACGCGCCATAATGCCGTTGCCTACCGCATGCAGAAGGTGCGTTTTACCCAAACCCGTGCCGCCATAAAGGAACAGCGGGTTGTAGGCACCACCGGGGTTATCTGCAACCTGGCGTGCCGCCGCGCGTGCCAGCTGGTTCGATTTACCTTCAACGAAGTTATCGAACGTGTGTTTAACATTGACGTTAGAACGGTAGGTTTGCTCTGCCGGAGCAGGCACGTTGTCCCAGCCCGAACGGGTCGCCGGAAGGGCGCGCGGTGCCGGAGCGGGGGCTGCCTGAGCAGGTATTGCCACATTTACCGTTTCACGCACGGTCTGCGTGACCGGTTTTGTTCCCACTTCAAAGCGTAGCTGTGGCGCATCGGATCCGCAGAAATCATTCAGCAGTCCATTGATGTTATTAAGGTATTTATCCCTTACCCAATCGAGCACAAAACGGTTTGGCGCATACAAAGCCAGCGTGTTATCGCTCAGTTCCGCCTGCAAGGGGCGGATCCACATACTGAATTCTGTGGCTGGTAACTCATCCTGCAATCGGGCAAGACACTGCTGCCAAAGCGAAAGTGACACGGCGGACTCCACTCGAACAATAAAAGAAAACTATTGAATATTCATGATTGTTGGCGCACATCGACATGACCCTGTGCAAAAGGGTGATGTGCGAACCGCTATCTGCGGTTATACCCGGCCAGGATCGCTGGATCCCGATCGGGACCGCGGATCATAGCCTAAACTGAGCCAGAGATCTTCTGTTTCTCACAGATTCTTCCCGATTTATCCACAGGAAGATCGGAAACCGGGTAAGTGTAAACGATCCTGGGGCGAGTACCCTACGATTTAGCCCGCATATTGGAAAAATTAATGAGCACAGACAATTTCTTGCTTAAATGATCTAACGAAGATCCGGGACGATCCTTGCGCTTTGTTTGGGAGGCCGTATAATCCTCGACCCGGCGCGTGGTGCTCATCTTCCTGCGTCGTCCGTTGCTCATTTTCCACGCGAAAACGTGCGGAAATACGCGGGAAATAAGGAAAGAGAATTGACTCCGGAGTGTACAATTATTACAATCCGGCCTCTTTAATCACCCACGCTGAGGCGTTAGTCGTTCGAAACTCGTTCGGGTATACGCAAAAGTCAGTGAATTTATTCAAGTTTAGGTAGAAATCGCCATGAAACGCACTTTTCAACCGTCTGTACTGAAGCGCAACCGTTCTCACGGCTTCCGTGCTCGTATGGCTACTAAAAATGGTCGTCAGGTTCTGGCACGTCGTCGTGCTAAAGGCCGCGCTCGTCTGACCGTTTCCAAGTAATAAAGCTAACCCCTGAGTGGTTAAGCTAGCATTTCCCAGGGAGTTACGTTTGTTAACTCCCACTCATTTCACTTTCGTCTTCCAGCAGCCACAACGGGCTGGCACGCCGCAAATCACCATCCTCGGCCGCCTGAATTCGCTGGGGCATCCCCGCATCGGTCTTACTGTCGCCAAGAAAAACGTTAAGCGTGCGCATGAACGCAATCGGATTAAACGTCTGACGCGTGAAAGCTTCCGTTTACGTCAGCACGAACTGCCTTCAATGGATTTCGTGGTGGTGGCTAAAAAAGGGGTTGCCGACCTCGATAACCGTGCTCTCTCGGAAGCGTTGGAAAAATTATGGCGCCGCCATTGTCGCCTGGCTCGCGGGTCCTGATAGCCCTCATTCGGGTCTATCAACGCCTGATTAGTCCGCTACTCGGGCCGCACTGCCGTTTCACGCCAACATGCTCAAGCTACGGAATTGAGGCATTGCGCAGGTTTGGAGTGATAAAAGGCAGTTGGTTGACGGTGAAACGCGTATTAAAATGCCACCCTTTACACCCAGGTGGAGACGATCCCGTCCCGCCAGGACCCTTTGATACCAGAGAACACTAACGATGGATTCGCAACGCAATCTTCTTATCATCGCTTTGTTGTTCGTGTCTTTCATGATCTGGCAGGCATGGGAGCAGGATAAAAATCCTCAACCCCAGCAGCAGACCACGCAGACTACGACCACCGCAGCGGGTAGCGCCGCCGACCAGGGCGTACCGGCCAGTGGCCAGGGGAAACAGATTACGGTTAAGACCGATGTGCTTGAGCTGACTATCAACACCCGTGGTGGTGATGTTGAGCAGGCGCTGCTGTTGACCTACCCAAAAGAGCTGAAGTCTAACGAACCGTTCCAGTTACTGGAAACCACGCCTGAGTTTATCTACCAGGCCCAGAGCGGCCTGACCGGTCGTGATGGCCCGGATAACCCGGCTAACGGTGCGCGTCCACTGTACAACGTCGAGAAAGAGACCTTCGTACTGGCTGATGGTCAGAACGAAATCGCTATCCCGATGACCTACACCGACGCCGCGGGCAACACCTTCACCAAAACCTTCACCCTGAAACGCGGTGAATATGCGGTGAACGTGGGCTACAGCGTTCAGAACACCGGTGCGAAACCGCTGGAACTGTCGACCTTTGGTCAGCTGAAGCAGTCCATCAATCTGCCGTCTCACCGTGACACCGGAAGCAGCAACTTTGCACTGCATACCTTCCGTGGCGCGGCGTACTCCACGCCTGATGCGAAGTACGAGAAATACAAATTCGACACCATTGCCGATAACGAAAACCTGAACGTCAGCGCTAAAGGTGGTTGGGTGGCAATGCTGCAGCAGTATTTCGCCACTGCGTGGGTGCCAACGAACGACGGTACTAACAACTTCTATACCGCGAACCTGGGTAACGGTCTTGCAGCCATTGGCTACAAATCTCAGCCGGTTCTGGTACAGCCGGGTCAAACCGGTAAGCTGGCAAGCACCCTGTGGGTCGGTCCGGAAATCCAGGACAAAATGGCTGCCGTTGCGCCGCACCTGGATCTGACCGTGGACTACGGCTGGTTGTGGTTCATCTCTCAGCCGCTGTTTAAGCTGCTGAAGTTCATCCACAGCTTCCTGGGTAACTGGGGCTTCTCCATCATCGTTATCACCTTCATCGTACGTGGCATCATGTACCCGCTGACTAAAGCGCAGTACACCTCCATGGCGAAGATGCGTATGCTGCAGCCTAAGATTCAGGCAATGCGTGAGCGTCTGGGCGATGACAAACAGCGTCAGAGCCAGGAGATGATGGCCCTGTATAAAGCAGAGAAAGTGAACCCACTGGGTGGTTGCTTCCCGCTGCTGATTCAGATGCCAATCTTCCTTGCGCTGTACTACATGCTGATGGGTTCCGTTGAGCTGCGCCACGCGCCGTTCGCCCTGTGGATCCATGACCTGTCTGCACAGGACCCGTACTACATCCTGCCGATCCTGATGGGCGTAACGATGTTCTTCATCCAGAAGATGTCGCCGACCACCGTGACCGACCCGATGCAGCAGAAGATCATGACCTTTATGCCGGTCATCTTCACCGTGTTCTTCCTGTGGTTCCCGTCAGGTCTGGTGCTGTACTATATCGTCAGCAACCTGGTGACCATTATCCAGCAGCAGCTGATTTACCGTGGTCTGGAAAAACGTGGCCTGCATAGCCGCGAAAAGAAAAAGTCCTGATTCGGTAAGTTAACGCTAAAATAAGGGCGGTCGATTGACCGCCTTTTTTATTTGTATTGAACGAGACCAACCATGAGCCATAACGACACTATCGTCGCCCAGGCAACCCCACCGGGACGCGGTGGTGTAGGCATTCTGCGTATCTCCGGCCTGAAGGCCCGCGAGGTCGCCGAAGCGGTGCTGGGTAAACTGCCAAAGCCGCGCTACGCTGATTATCTGCCGTTTAAAGACACTGACGGCACGCCGCTGGACCAGGGCATTGCGCTGTGGTTCCCGGGCCCGAACTCCTTTACCGGAGAAGACGTACTGGAGCTGCAGGGCCACGGTGGCCCGGTCATTCTCGACCTGCTGTTAAAACGCATTCTGACGCTGCCGGGCCTGCGCATTGCAAAGCCAGGTGAGTTCTCCGAGCGTGCCTTCCTGAACGACAAGCTCGACCTCGCACAGGCAGAAGCAATTGCTGACCTGATCGACGCCAGCTCCGAGCAGGCAGCCCGCTCCGCACTGAACTCGCTTCAGGGCGCGTTCTCGGCGCGCGTGAATCATCTTGTGGAAGCACTAACTCACCTGCGCATCTATGTCGAAGCGGCTATCGATTTCCCGGATGAGGAGATCGACTTCCTCTCTGACGGTAAAATTGAAGCTCAGCTTAATAGCGTGATGGCCGATCTCGACGCGGTGCGTGCCGAAGCACGTCAGGGTAGCCTGCTGCGCGAGGGGATGAAGGTCGTGATTGCGGGCCGCCCTAACGCCGGTAAATCGAGCCTGCTCAACGCCCTGGCGGGCCGTGAAGCGGCGATCGTCACCGACATCGCCGGTACCACCCGCGACGTGCTGCGTGAGCATATTCATATCGACGGTATGCCGCTGCACATCATCGACACGGCAGGTCTTCGCGACGCCAGTGACGAAGTAGAGCGCATCGGTATCGAACGCGCCTGGCAGGAGATTGAGCAGGCTGACCGCGTGCTGTTTATGGTGGACGGTACCACGACCGATGCCGTTGATCCGGCGGACATCTGGCCCGACTTTATTGCCCGCCTGCCGGCAAAACTGCCGATCACCGTGGTGCGTAACAAAGCGGATGTGACCGGCGAAACGCTGGGTATTAGTGAAGTGAATGGCCACTCACTTATTCGCCTGTCGGCCCGTACCGGTGAAGGCGTTGACGACCTGCGCAACCATCTCAAACAGAGCATGGGCTTTGATACCAGTATGGAAGGCGGCTTCCTTGCGCGCCGTCGTCACCTTCAGGCGCTGGAAGACGCGGCACGCCACCTCGATCAGGGGAAAGCACAGCTGCTTGGCGCATGGGCGGGTGAACTGCTGGCGGAAGAGCTGCGTCTGGCGCAGCAAAATCTGAGTGAGATAACCGGCGAATTTACCTCGGACGATCTGCTGGGACGGATTTTCTCGAGCTTCTGTATCGGCAAGTAATTACCGCTGATGAAGGGTGATTTCCTCCCGGGAAATCACCTTTGTCCAAATGGCAACTCGCCTAATCCCTTTTATCCCCCTATTCTGCTTGCCTGCATCTATGGGGGGTTTATGGCTCGTTTTCTGTTTTGTAGTTTTGCGCTGGTTCTGCTTTATCCATCGGGTATTGATATGTATCTGGTGGGGCTGCCGCACATTGCCCGCGATCTGGGTGCCAGCGAGGCGCAGCTGCATATTGCGTTTTCGGCCTATCTCGCAGGGATGGCATCATCGATGGTATTTGCCGGGAAAATCGCAGACAAAGCGGGTCGTCAGCCCGTGGCCATTACCTGTGCCATCATCTTCGCGCTGGCGTCAATGCTCTGCTCCCTGGCCCAGGACAGTACTCTGTTCCTGACAGGACGCTTTATCCAGGGGATAGGTGCCGGTGGCTGTTATGTAGTGGCCTTCGCCATCCTGCGCGATACCTTAAGCGCTCAGCGCCGTGCCAAAGTGCTTTCCATGCTCAACGGTATTACCTGCATCATTCCGGTGATGGCGCCGGTGGTGGGCTATCTGATCATGCTGAAATTCCCGTGGCAGAGCCTGTTCTGGACGATGGCGGCCATGGGTGCGCTGGTCTTTATCCTCTCGATCACGGTGTTGAAAGAGACCCATCCAGGCTCGCAAAACACAGGCCATACGGCAACCCTTCATCCGGCCGAGACGCTGCTAAACCGCTTTTTCCTGAGTCGCCTGGCCATTACCACACTGAGCGTGGCGGTGATCCTGACGTATGTAAACGTTTCCCCGGTGTTGCTGATGGAGACCATGGGGTTTGATCGCGGTGAGTATTCCACCGTGATGGCACTTACCGCGATGGTCAGTATGGCCGTCTCGTTCTCGACGCCGTTCGCACTGAATATCTTCCGTCAGCGCACGCTCATGCTAACCTCGCAGGTGCTGTTCCTCGCTGCGGGGGGGATTCTGGCGACCACCAGCACACATGCGCTGATGCTGGTAGGGATTACGCTGATTTGCGCCGGCTTCTCCGTCGGCTTTGGCGTGGCGATGAGTCAGGCACTTGGCCCGTTCTCGCTGCGCGCGGGTGTGGCAAGCTCGGTGCTGGGTATTGCACAGGTCTGCGGTTCGTCGCTGTGGATATGGCTGGCGGCGGTCATCGGCCTTAATGCGCTCAATATGCTGATCGGGATTCTGATTGGTTGTAGCATGCTCTGCATTACCTTACTTATGGTCATCCAGCCCGCGGCCCATTATGAAGAAGCCAATCAGCAGTCTCGATCTTAACCTGTTGTTGTGTCTGCAGCTTTTGCTGCAGGAGCGCAGCGTAACCAAAGCCGCGAAACGGATGAACGTGACCCCGTCCGCGGTAAGTAAATCGCTGGCGAAACTGCGCGACTGGTTTGACGATCCGCTGTTTGTGAAAACACCGTTAGGCCTGCTGCCGACACCGCTGACGATGAGCCTGGAGCAGGATTTGGCCGACTGGATGCAGATTGGCAATCAGATCCTCGATAAATTCCATCATGACTCCCCGGGCGGGCTGACGTTCGTGCTGGCCGCGGAAACGCCTCTGATGCTGATCCGCTTTAATGCCCTGCTCGAGCAGGTCAATCAGCGCTATCCACAGGCCACGGTAAAGATGCGCCACTGGGATTACGACTCGGTGGATGCCATTACGCGCGGAGAAGTCGATCTTGGCTTCACGGGCCGTGAAACGCATCCGCGCTCCCGCGAGCTGTTGAAGCTGATGCCGTGGTTTATCGACTACGAAATTCTGTTCAGCGACCGTCCCTGCGTCTATTTGCGCGAAGATCATCCGGCTCTTCGGGAAGAGTGGAACCTGGAGACTTTCCTGCGCTATCCGCATATCAGCATCTTCTGGGAGCGCAGCGACACCTGGGCGCTTGATGAGGTGCTCAGAGAGATGGGACGTGAGCGCAATATCGCCATGAGCCTGCCAGGTTTCGAACAGTCGATGTTTATGGCGGCGCAGCCCGACCATAACTACATCGCCACGGCGCCACACTACTGCCATCACTATAATCAACTCCACCAGCGTAAGCTGATCGCCCTGCCCATTCCCATTGATGAAGCCCAGGCTGAAAAACTGACCGTTCCTTTCACGCTGATCTGGCATAAACGAAACAGCCATAATCCGAAAATCCTCTGGCTCCGTGAGACAATCAAAGCGCTATATGCCGCTCCAGCGCTTATTTTTGCCTAAGAAAATGTAAAGTTGGGTCCTCAGGCTTCTCTTACTCCCATTTACTGATTAAAACAGAAGGCAAGTTAAGCGATAATCATGTAACCGTTTAACCGAATACGACCATTATCAAGGAGCGAAAAATGGCAACGCACTTTGCAAGAGGGATACTGACAGAGGGACATCTCGTATCGGCCAGAATTTCATCCGCGTGTCACCAGGAAGCACGTAAACTGCCGGAGCATCGCCGGACGCGGTTTTTGGCATCCCGCGCGCTTCTCGCTGAGCTGATGTTCATGCTGTACGGCACCAGTGAACTGCCGGATATCCTCACCCAACCTGAAGGCCGCCCGGTCTTTGCCGACCCGGAGCTGCCGCGTTTCTCCATTGCCTACACGGGCAATATCATTGGCGTCGCGCTCACCACTGAAGGGGATTGCGGCCTGGACATGGAGCTTCAGCACGCAACCCGCGGCTTCCACGGCGCGAACCCACACGATGACTACCCGCTTTCCAGCAATGAAAAGCTGTGGGTGCGTAACCAGAACGATCCCATCGAGGCCAGAGCTCAGCTCATTACCTTACGCCAGAGCATTCGAAAGCTCTGTGGCTGTGCATCAGACGACGCCAGCCTGCTGCAATTGCTTCCAGGCTCCGGACGCCTGCGTTCCGCTAAAGCCACGCTGGTAGAGGCGCTCAGCGATGCTGAAGACGTACTGATTTGGTCCATCGCGGTGACCCCCGCCATCGAACGATTGAAAATCTGGGAATTTGACAGTCAACACGGATGGAGTAGCCTTCCGGATGTGCCCGAGCGAGCCAACGAACCCGCCGCGCGCCTGATGAGATTAACCAGTTTACCGGCAGAAAAAGCATATACCCTTAGCTGATCCATTCAGGGTCATCATGATGAAACAGGAGTAATCATGTCTGATACGTTGAAAGTTGTTACGTTACTGGGAAGCCTGCGCAAAGGTTCATTTAACGGGATGGTTGCCCGCACGCTGCCTCAGCTGGCACCGGCAGGTATGGACATTAGCGCCCTGCCATCGATTGGCGACATTCCGCTTTACGACGCGGACGTGCAGCAGGAAGAAGGGTTTCCACAGAGCGTAGAAGCGCTTGCAGAGCAGATCCGCCAGGCAGACGGCGTGGTCATTGTTACGCCTGAATATAACTACTCCGTTCCGGGTGGCCTGAAGAACGCCATTGACTGGTTATCCCGTCTCCCGGAGCAACCGCTGTCGGGTAAACCGGTGCTGATCCAGACCAGCTCTATGGGCGCGATTGGCGGGGCACGCTGCCAGTACCATCTGCGTCAGATTCTGGTCTTCCTGGATGCGATGGTAATGAACAAACCGGAATTTATGGGGGGCGTGATTCAGAACAAGGTCGACCCGCAGACGGGTGAAGTGGTGGATCAAAGTACGCGTGACCATCTTTCTGGCCAGCTGACCGCGTTTGGTGATTATATTAAGCGAGTGAAAGCTTAAACGTAGCCTGACACCCTCACTCTGGCCCTCTCCCACCGGGAGAGGGCGCAAACACAAAAGCCCTTTTCGACGAAAAGGGCTTTCTGTTTATTTTGCATCAATAAAAACAATCTTCAGCACAAACAGCAGCGCCACAATGATAACGCACGGGCTGAGGTCGCGGAAGCGACCGGTACCAATCTTCATGACGCAGTAGGAGATAAAGCCCAGCGCGATACCTTCGGTGATCGAGAAGCTAAACGGCATCATCACCGCGGTAATAAACGCAGGCACCGCTTCGGTTAAATCATCCCACTTCACGCGCGACAGGCTGGAGGTCATTAACACCCCCACGTAGATCAGCGCGCCGGCTGCCGCATACGGAGGCACCATGCCCGCCAGTGGTGACAGGAAGATCACCAGCAGGAACAGGATACCCACCACAACCGCCGTCAGACCGGTACGGCCACCCACAGAGACACCTGAAGAGGATTCAATGTAAGCGGTAACAGACGATGTACCGATAAACGCGCCGGTGACAGAGGAGACACTGTCAACAAACAGCGCCTGCTTCATGCGCGGGAATTTCCCATTCTCATCCGCCAGGCCGGCTTTGTCGGTCACGCCAATCAGCGTACCGGAGGAGTCAAACAGGTTAACCAGCATGAAGGAGAAAATCACGCCCGCCAGACCCAGGTTCAGGGAGCCTGCCAGATCGACGTGCCCAATGACGGTAGACACGCTCGGTGGCGCGGAGACAATCCCTTTGTACTGCACATCGCCCAGCATCCAACCCAGCAGCGTGGTGACCACGATAGAAACCAGCACGGCCGCATGAATATTGCGCGAAGCCAGGATAGCGATGATAAAGAAGCCCAGCACGCCCAGCAGCACGTTGTGCGAGGTCAGGTGACCGATGCTCACCAGCGTGTCCGGGTTAGCCACGATAACGCCTGCGTTTTTCAGACCCATCATGCCGATAAACAGACCAATACCGCTGGTAATCCCCACGCGCAGGCTCACCGGAATATTGGCTATCATCCAGTAACGTACGCGGAAAATGGTCAGCAACAGCAGGCCAACCGCGCCCCAGAAGATAGCGCCC
Organism: Enterobacter sp. J49; assembly: GCF_002148625.1. NCBI lineage: Bacteria > Pseudomonadati > Pseudomonadota > Gammaproteobacteria > Enterobacterales > Enterobacteriaceae > Enterobacter > Enterobacter sp. J49. The sequence goes on along the minus strand of NZ_MWPY01000020.1, from coordinate 36,114 downwards.
ATGCCGACCTGCCATGGCAGACCCATCGCCTGGACGACCACGAACGCGAAGAAAGCGTTTAGACCCATTGCCGGGGCCAGCGCCACGGGCAGGTTAGCGAACACACCCATCAGGATACTGCCCAGCGCAGCGATCAGACAGGTGGTCACGAAGACGGCGCTGGTGTCCATGCCAGCAACGCCCAGAATTTGTGGGTTAACAAAAACGATATAGACCATCGTCAGGAAGGTGGTGAAACCGGCGATCACTTCGGTGCGTGCCGTTGTGCCGTGCTCACGTAGTTTAAACACGCGCTCAAGCAGACCCTGACCAGATGTCTGGGTAGTGTGTTGTTGACTCATCATCAATTTCCGAACAAGGAGGGAAAATTCGTCGCTATCCTATACCAAAATGCGACAATAGTGGCGGTTACAAGATACTTTTTTCATTGATTTTGCTTATACGGCAACGATTGCGTCTCATTAAACTGCCGTACGTAAACGTTAAACTTGTAAAAAGGGAAAGGCATGTCCGGAATTGAAGCGGTATTTTTCGACTGCGACGGTACGCTGGTCGACAGTGAGGTCATTTGTTCCCGCGCGTATGTGACCATGTTCAGGGAATTTGGCATTACGCTGGATCTCGAAGAGGTGTTTAAACGCTTTAAGGGCGTGAAGCTCTACGAGATCATCGACATCATTAACGAAGAGCACGGTGTGGATCTGGCAAAAGCAGATCTGGAGCCGGTCTACCGCGCCGAGGTCGCACGCCTCTTCGACTCCGAGCTGGAGGTCATTGCCGGGGCGAATGCGCTTCTGGATGCGATGACGGTGCCCATCTGCGTGGTCTCGAACGGTCCGGTCAGCAAAATGCAGCACTCGCTGGGTAAGCTTGAAATGTTGCACCACTTCCCGGAAAAACTGTTCAGCGGCTACGATATCCAGCGCTGGAAGCCAGACCCGGCGTTGATGTTCCATGCAGCAAAAGCGATGAACGTTAACGTGGCGAACTGCATTCTGGTGGATGACTCTTCTGCGGGAGCGCAGTCGGGAATTGATGCGGGTATGGAGGTGTTTTACTTCTGCGCCGATCCGCACAACAAACCGATCGATCATCCAAAAGTGACGACCTTCACCGATCTGGCGCAGCTGCCAGAATTGTGGAAGGCTCGCGGGTGGAATATTACTCGCTGAAAAAAGCCGGATAGCGCTGACGCTTATCCGGCCTATAGCGCTCGCAGGCCCGGTAAGCGCAGCAGCACCGGGCATGTTAGCGCATCACTCTTTCGGATCTTTACCCGCCAGCAGCTTGTCCAGCTCATCGCCGCCAACGTGACGGAAATCCTGTCCTTTCACGAAGTAGAAGATGTATTCGCAAATGTTCTGGCAACGGTCACCGATACGCTCAATTGAGCGCGCGCAGAACAGCGCGGTCAGGACGCTTGGGATCGTACGGGAGTCTTCCATCATGTAGGTCATCAGCTGACGCACGATGCCTTCATACTCCTGGTCGACCTTTTTGTCTTCACGATAGATACGTACCGCTTCGTCCAGATCCATTCGCGCAAAGGCATCCAGTACGTCATGCAGCATCTGCACGGTATGACGACCCAGCGACTCGAGGCTCACCAGCAGTGGCTGGTGCTGCTGAGAGAATTTCTCCAGCGCGGTGCGGCAGATTTTATCCGCAACGTCACCAATACGCTCCAGCTCGGCGATGGTTTTGATGATCGCCATAACCAGACGCAGGTCGCTCGCCGTTGGCTGACGCTTGGCGATAATACGCACGCAGGCTTCATCAATGGCGACTTCCATCATATTGACGTTTTTATCACCTTCGATAACGCGCTTCGCCAGCTCGCTGTCCTGGTTGTGCATCGCGGTAATGGCATCGGAAAGCTGCTGCTCAACCATGCCACCCATGGTCATCACCTGAGTGCGAATACTTTCCAGCTCTGCGTTGAACTGGCCTGAAATGTGTTTGTTAAGATTGAGATTGTCCATAGCGCGCTCCTGAATCAACCGTAACGACCGGTGATATAGTCTTCTGTTTGCTTTTTAGCGGGCTTGGTGAACAGATCGTCCGTATTACTGAACTCAATCAACTCGCCCAGGTACATAAACGCCGTGTAATCGGAACAACGCGCAGCCTGCTGCATGTTGTGGGTCACGATAACCACGGTGTAATCCTGCTTCAGCTCGGTGATCAACTCTTCAATACGGCCGGTTGAGATCGGGTCCAGAGCTGAACACGGCTCATCCAGCAACAACACTTCCGGGCGAATGGCGATACCACGCGCAATGCACAGACGCTGCTGCTGACCACCGGAGAGAGAGTAACCGCTCTGGTGCAACTTATCTTTGGTTTCGTTCCATAATGCGGCCTTGGTCAAAGCCCACTGAACGCGCTCATCCATATCCGTACGGGAGAGCTTTTCAAACAGACGTACGCCAAAGGCGATGTTGTCATAGATAGACATCGGGAACGGCGTCGGTTTCTGGAACACCATCCCGACTTTCGCACGCAGCAGGGCGATATCCTGGCTGTTGGTCAGAATGTTATCGCCGTCCAGGATGATTTCACCTTCGGCACGCTGCTCCGGATAGAGCGAATACATTTTGTTAAAGGTACGCAGCAGCGTGGATTTACCACAGCCAGACGGACCGATAAATGCCGTGACCTGGTTCCTGGCGATATCCAGGTTGATGTTCTTCAGGGCATGGAATTTGCCGTAGTAGAAGTTCAAATCACGAACCTGAATCTTACCCGGGGCAGTATCAACCATACTCATTGACTCATTTCCTCATTCGGCGCCGCGATCTGCCGCGCCGTAAAAATTTAACCGTGTTTCTGCTTCGCGAAAATGACGCGCGCCAGAATGTTCAGCAACAGTACGCAAAGGGTAATGATCAGCACCCCGGCCCAGGCCAGCTGCTGCCATTCCGCGAATGGGCTCATCGCAAATTTAAAAATCGTCACCGGCAGGTTGGCGATCGGCTGCATCATGTCCGTACTCCAGAACTGGTTGGAGAGGGCAGTAAACAGCAGCGGTGCCGTTTCGCCTGCAATACGGGCAATGGCCAGCAGGATACCGGTCATGATCCCGGAGACGGAGGCTTTCAGCGTAATCGCAGAGATCATTTTCCACTTCGGCGTGCCCAGCGCGTAAGCCGCTTCACGCAGGCTATCCGGCACCAGTTTCAGCATGTTCTCGGTGGTACGAATGACGATAGGTACCTGCAGCAGCGCCAGCGCAATCACGCCGGCCCAGCCGGAGAAGTGTTCCATCTGCGCCACCACAATGGTGTAAACAAACAGACCGACCACGATAGACGGCGCAGACAGCAGGATGTCGTTAATGAAACGAATCACCTCTGCCAGCCAGGATTTACGCCCGTACTCCGCCAGATAAATCCCCGCCATAATGCCAAGCGGTGTACCAACTACCGTCGCCCAGAGGATCAGCAAACCGCTTCCCGCCAGGGCATTCGCCAGGCCGCCGCCCGCCGTATTTGGCGGCGGCGTCATCTCGGTGAACAGTGAAAGCGACATCCCGTCGATGCCGCGCACAACGGTCGAGAACAGGATCCAGACCAGCCAGAACAGACCGAACGCCATCGTTGCCATTGAGAGCGTCAACGCAACGCGGTTTTTGAAACGACGCTTCGCCTGCATTTTGCGACGGGATTCCGCCAGCGCAGTGGTGCTTTGCATTTCGAGAGTTGCCATTAGCGTGCCCCCTCATTTTTTGCGAGACGCAGGATCATCAGCTTGGAGATCGCCAGCACAATGAAGGTAATCACAAACAGGATCAGGCCCAGTTCCATCAGCGCCGCGACGTGCAGCCCGGATTCCGCTTCGGCAAATTCATTCGCCAGTGCGGAAGTAATACTGTTACCCGGCATGTAGAGGGAGGCGCTGTCGAGCTGGTAGGTGTTACCGATAATAAAGGTCACCGCCATGGTTTCACCCAAAGCACGGCCTAAACCCAGCATGACGCCGCCAATCACCCCATTTTTGGTGAACGGAAGGACGATGCGCCAGATAACTTCCCAGGTGGTGCAGCCGATGCCGTAGGCCGACTCTTTCATCATCACCGGGGTTTGTTCGAAGACATCGCGCATTACCGCCGCAATGTACGGAATAATCATAATGGCGAGGATCACCCCCGCAGCCAGAATACCGATACCGAAAGCCGGGCCAGAGAACAGGGTGCCGACAAACGGAATGGCGGAGAGAACATTACCCACCGGTTCCTGGAAGTACGTTGCGAACAGGGGAGCAAAGATAAACAGGCCCCACATGCCGTACACGATACTTGGAATAGCGGCCAGCAGTTCAATGGCGATACCCAGTGGACGACGCAGCCAGCCCGGCGCCAGTTCCGTCAGGAACAGGGCAATACCAAAGCTCACCGGCACCGCAATCAGCAGGGCGATAAACGACGTCACCAGCGTGCCGTAAATCGGCACCAGCGCACCGTAGATATCGTTCGGCGCATCCCACTCTTTGGTCCACAGGAAGGAGAAACCGAATTTCTGGATGCTCGGCCAGGAGGAGAAAATCAGGGACACGATAATGCCGCCCAGCAGCAATAGCACAATCAGCGCAGCCAGTTTGACCAGCGCGCTGAAAATCATGTCACCTTTTTTACCCGGAGGGTTAAATGCAGGCTTTGTTGCAGCCATAAATCACTCTTCTGTTAAACGCGTTTACGAAATCGGCGGGTAGCGCGAGCGCCACCCGCCATTTTCGTCAGAATACTAAATTAATACAATGCTTTACCGCTGCTGTCTTTCACGTTGGTTTTCCATGCAGCGCGAATCTGCTCAACCACGTTGTCCGGCAGGGTGGCGTAATCCAGCGCGTTAGCCTGTTTGCCGCCGTTTTTGTACGCCCAGTCGAAGAACTTCAACACTTCAGCGCCCTGCTCAGGTTTCTTCTGCTCTTTGTGAACCAGAATGAAGGTGGTAGAGGTGATTGGCCACGCACCATCGCCTTTCTGGTTAGTCAGATCCTGAGCGAAGGATTTGCTCCAGTCAGCGCCTTTTGCAGCGTTAGCAAAGTTCTCTTCAGTCGGGCTGACTGGCTTGCCATCGGCAGAAACCAGTTTGGTGTAAGACAGGTTGTTCTGCTTAGCGTACGCATACTCTACATAGCCGATAGAACCAGGCAGACGCTGTACGAACGCGGCGATACCGTCGTTGCCTTTACCACCCAGACCGGTTGGCCAGTTAACGGTAGAGCCGGAACCGACTTTAGATTTCCACTCTTCGTTCACTTTCGCCAGGTAGCTGGTGAAAACGAAAGAGGTACCGGAACCATCTGCACGACGAACCACTGCGATGTTCTGCGAAGGCAGTTTGACACCCGGGTTCAGTTTGGTGATGGCTTCGTCATCCCATTTTTTGATTTTACCGAGGTAGATGTCACCCAGGGTTTTGCCGTCCAGGACCAGCTCGCCTGATTTCAGGCCTGGAATGTTAACGGCCAGCACAACACCACCGATAACGGTCGGGAACTGGAACAGGCCTTCCTGCGCCAGTTTGTCATCAGACAGTGGAGCGTCTGATGCGCCGAAATCAACGGTATTCGCGGTAATTTGTTTTACGCCACCGGAGGAGCCGATACCCTGATAGTTAACCTTGTTACCGGTTTCTTTCTGGTAGGTATCCGCCCATTTGGCATACACCGGCGCAGGGAAGGTTGCACCAGCGCCAGTCAGGCTTGCTTCTGCAAATACAGAGAACGCGCTCAGAGATAAGGTCGCGGCGACAACAGTTGCGACAGTGGTACGCATAACTTTCATAATGTCTCCTGCAAGATTTTCGTAAATCGTTGTTTAGTGGCTACGATGAGCAAAATAGGACAAACAGGTGACAGATAAATGTACGAATTATGACAGTTTTATGACAATGAAAATTTAGCTTAAATATCAGTAAAAATTCATTTAATTATCATCTAGTTAACCACTTACATGACAGCAAGTTTTCAGAAATATTTTCTTTATGTGACACTGAAAAAAGTAGCTGAAGATGACAGATTGTCATAAATAAAAATGCGGATGGGTTGATTAAAAACAAACCAGGAAGGGTAAAAAAGCTCCACCCGAAGGTGGAGCCTGAGGGGATTATTCTACGGTGACCGATTTCGCCAGGTTACGTGGCTGGTCAACGTCAGTGCCTTTGATCAGCGCGACGTGATAGGCCAGCAACTGCAGCGGAACGGTGTAGAAGATAGGGGCAATCACCTCTTCCACATGCGGCATCTCGATGATGTGCATATTGTCGCTGCTCGCAAAGCCGGCGTCTTTATCGGCGAAGACGTACAGTACACCACCGCGGGCGCGGACTTCTTCGATATTGGACTTCAGTTTTTCCAGCAGTTCGTTGTTAGGTGCCACAACGATGACCGGCATGTCTGCGTCAATCAGCGCCAGCGGGCCGTGTTTCAGCTCGCCTGCTGCGTAAGCTTCCGCGTGGATGTAGGAGATCTCTTTCAGCTTCAACGCGCCTTCCAGCGCAATTGGATACTGATCGCCACGGCCGAGGAACAGGGCGTGATGTTTGTCAGAGAAATCTTCCGCCAGCGCTTCAATGCGTTTGTCCTGAGACAGCATCTGCTCAATACGGCTTGGCAGCGCCTGCAGGCCATGAACGATGTCATGCTCAACAGCCGCATCCTGCCCTTTCAGACGCGCCAGTTTCGCTACCAGCATCAGCAGAACGGTCAGTTGAGTGGTAAACGCTTTGGTGGAGGCCACGCCGATTTCCGTGCCTGCGTTGGTCATCAGCGCCAGATCGGATTCACGAACCAGCGAAGAACCCGGCACGTTACAGATGGCCAGAGAGCCCAGATAGCCCAGCTCTTTAGAGAGACGCAGCGCCGCCAGGGTGTCCGCCGTTTCGCCAGACTGGGAAAGGGTGATCATCAGGCTATTACGACGCACCGCGGATTTGCGGTAGCGGAATTCTGAAGCGATTTCGACGTCACACGGAACACCGGCCAGGGATTCAAACCAGTAGCGGGAGACCATACCGGAGTTGTAGGAGGTACCGCAGGCCACGATCTGAATATGCTCAACCTTACCGAGCAGCTCATTGGCGTTGGCGCCCAGTTCGCTCAGGTCCACCTCGCCGTGGCTGATGCGCCCGGTCAGGGTGTTTTTGATGGCGTTCGGCTGCTCGTAAATTTCTTTCTGCATGTAGTGACGGTAAGCGCCTTTGTCGCCTGCGTCGTACTGCAGATTGGATTCGATCTCCGGGCGTTTCACCTGCTCGCCTTTGGTATCGAATACCGTCACGTTGCGACGCGTCACTTCCGCGATATCACCCTCTTCCAGGAAGATAAAGCGACGGGTAACCGGCAGAAGTGCCAGCTGGTCAGAGGCGATAAAGTTCTCGCCCATGCCCAGACCGATAACCATTGGGCTACCGGAACGTGCGGCCAGCAGCGTGGACGGATCGCGTGAATCCATGATTACCGTACCGTACGCACCGCGCAGCTGAGGGATCGCGCGCAGCACCGCTTCACGCAGTGTACCGCCCTGCTCCAGCTCCCAGTGAACCAGGTGAGCAATAACTTCGGTGTCGGTTTCAGAGACGAAGGTATAGCCGCGCGCTTTAAGTTCTTCGCGCAGCGGTTCGTGGTTTTCGATAATGCCGTTATGCACGACCACGATGTGTTCGGACACATGCGGGTGCGCATTGCCTTCAGACGGTTCGCCGTGGGTCGCCCAGCGGGTGTGCGCAATACCCGTACCACCGTGCAGCGGATGATCTTCCGCAGCCTGGGCCAGCATCTGCACTTTACCGAGACGACGCAGACGGGTCATATGCCCTTCTGCATCCACAACTGCCAGACCGGCAGAGTCGTAACCACGGTATTCCAGACGACGTAAACCTTCGAGAAGGATTTCAGCAATATCACGCTGCGCAACTGCGCCAACAATTCCACACATAGTTTAATTTCCTGATTATGGCGTTATGCCATGCGTTGTCGCTGACCTGTATTTGCCCTTTCCGGGCACCCCGAGCCTTGTAGAGAGTGGGGTTATTGTTATAAGTACTGCCTTTGGGGGGAGGATTATGTTATCCCCTCACCCCATCCCTCTCCCCAGAGGGGCGAGGGCGAAAAACACCGCACCGAACGAGCGCTCTCCTCGCGGGAGAGAGCAGGGTGCAGGTCGTTACTTTTTCTTCACCGGGCGTTTCCAGCCCTGCTTGTGAACCTGCGGCACGCGGCTCAGCACCAGCTCATTGTCGGCAACATCGCGCGTCACGGTCGTCCCGGCGGCAATGGTTACCCCGTTCCCGACCGTCACCGGTGCCACCAGTTGTGTATCAGAACCGACAAACACATCATCACCGATGATGGTTTTAAACTTGTTGGCACCGTCATAGTTGCAGGTGATTGTTCCTGCACCAATGTTCACGTTATCGCCAATCTCTGCATCGCCCAGGTAGGTTAAATGGCCGGCTTTGGAACCTTTGCCCAGACGCGCTTTTTTCATCTCAACGAAGTTGCCAACATGGGCGCCTTCGAGCAATTCAGCGCCAGGGCGCAGGCGTGCGAACGGCCCAATGGTGCATGCCGCGTCCAGATGTGCATCTTCAACCACGCTGTACGGGCTAATGTCGCAGTCGTCACCGATGACGCTGTTTTTGATAACACAACCGGCACCAATTTTGACGCGGTGGCCAAGCGTGACGTTGCCTTCAAGGATAACGTTAGTATCGATTTCAACGTCGCGCCCGTGAGATAAGGTCCCGCGCAGATCGAAACGCGCCGGGTCGCGCAGCATAACGCCTGCCAGGAGCAGTTTTTCAGCCTGTTCGGACTGATAAACGCGTTCCAGGCGGGAAAGCTGAAGGCGGTTATTCACCCCTTCGGTTTCGCTAATCCGTGCCGGATGAACCGCCGCAATCTCACGCCCTTCCTGATAGGCCATCGCGATGATGTCGGTGATGTAGTACTCACCCTGCGCATTATTGTTGTTGAGCTTCGACAGCCAGCGCTTCAGGTCCGCGCCATTGGCAATCAGGATACCGGTGTTGATCTCCTGAATCTGACGCTGTGCGTCGCTGGCATCTTTATGCTCAACGATACCCGTTACGTTACCGTTTTCGCGGGTAATGCGGCCATAGCCGGTCGGATCGTCAAGCACGACGGTTAACAACCCGATGCCACCCTGCGGTTTAGCTTCACGCAGGCGGGCAAGGGTGTCGACAGAGATCAGCGGGACGTCGCCGTAAAGCATCAGAATATCTTCGTCATCCGCAAAGAACGGGGCGGCCTGCTGCATGGCGTGTCCGGTCCCCAACTGTTCTGCCTGAAGCACCCAGTTGAGTTTGTCATCGTTCAGCGTCTTTTTAAGCAGATCGCCGCCGTGACCATAGACCAGATGGACCTGACGGGCACCCAGTTCATTAGCGGCATCAATGACATGCTGCACCATCGGCTTTCCTGCCAGCGTGTGCAGTACCTTTGGAAGATCGGAATACATGCGGGTACCTTTACCGGCGGCAAGGATGACCACGCTCATTGTATTGTTCAACATACGCGTCCTGACTGTAATTTGAGTAAGAAGTTAAACCCGTTGATGTTGAAAATTCTACATATTTTGCGTCATAAAATGGAATGGCGGTAAAACGTTCAACATCAGCCAATAATGGCTATTTGAGGCGATTTTTAGGGGCAGAGTAAACCCCTTTTTCTCTGGAAAATAGCCTTCTCGCGATAAGTCGCTAGCACACACAATAGCTTAGCTATTCTTTTGGATCATGAATAAAGATCGGTGTGATACGAAACCATAAAAAAAGCCAGCCTGGAAACCAGACTGGCTTTGTGCTTTTCAAGCCGGTGTTACATCGCTTTTTTGGTCAACTCGATAACGCGCAGTTTCGCGATCGCTTTGGCCAGCTCCGCAGACGCCTGAGCGTAATCCACGTCACCATGAGAGCTGCTAATGTGCTCTTCAGCCTTACGCTTCGATTCCAGGGCTCGTGCTTCGTCGAGATCCTGGCCACGAATAGCGGTATCGGCCAGAACGGTCACGCTGCCAGGCTGCACTTCAAGAATGCCGCCGGACAGATAGATAAACTCTTCATGACCGAACTGTTTAACGATGCGGATCATACCAGGCTTAATGGCGGTGAGCAGCGGTGCGTGACCCGGGAAAATACCCAGTTCACCTTCACTACCCGTTACCTGGATTTTCTCGACCAGACCAGAGAACATTTGTTGCTCTGCGCTGACGACGTCCAGGTGGTAAGTCATTGCCATATCACCCTCCGATTAAGGCGTTAAAGTTTTTTGGCTTTTTCCACGGCTTCGTCGATGGAACCAACCATGTAGAACGCCTGCTCCGGCAGGTGATCGTATTCGCCTTCCATGATGCCTTTAAAGCCACGGATGGTGTCTTTCAGGGAAACGTATTTACCCGGAGAACCGGTGAATACTTCCGCAACGAAGAACGGCTGGGACAGGAAGCGCTGGATCTTACGCGCACGTGCTACCACCAGTTTGTCTTCTTCAGACAGCTCATCCATACCCAGGATGGCGATGATGTCTTTCAGTTCCTGGTAACGCTGCAGCAGGGACTGTACGCCACGCGCGGTGTCGTAGTGTTCCTGACCCACAACCAGTGGATCCAGCTGACGGCTGGTGGAGTCCAGCGGGTCAACGGCCGGGTAAATACCCAGAGACGCGATCTGACGGCTCAGTACCACGGTTGCGTCAAGGTGCGCAAAGGTGGTGGCTGGGGATGGGTCAGTCAAGTCATCCGCAGGTACGTATACCGCCTGAACGGAGGTGATAGAACCGGTTTTGGTAGAGGTGATACGTTCCTGAAGAACACCCATCTCTTCCGCCAGCGTCGGCTGATAACCTACCGCTGAAGGCATACGACCCAGCAGTGCAGATACTTCAGTACCGGCCAGGGTGTAACGATAGATGTTATCAACGAACAGCAGAACGTCACGGCCTTCGTCACGGAACTTCTCAGCCATAGTCAGGCCAGTCAGCGCAACGCGCAGACGGTTTCCTGGTGGCTCGTTCATCTGGCCGTAAACCAGGGATACTTTGTCCAGAACGTTGGAGTCGGTCATTTCGTGGTAGAAGTCGTTACCCTCACGAGTACGTTCACCTACGCCCGCAAATACGGAGTAACCGGAGTGCTCGATCGCGATGTTACGGATCAGCTCCATCATGTTTACGGTTTTACCTACACCCGCACCACCGAACAGACCAACTTTACCGCCCTTCGCAAACGGACACATCAGGTCGATAACTTTGATGCCGGTTTCCAGCAGTTCCTGAGAGCTGGACAGCTCTTCGTAGGAAGGTGCTGCGCGGTGGATAGCCCAACGCTCTTCTTCACCGATGTCGCCTTTCATGTCGATTGGTTGACCCAATACGTTCATGATACGACCCAGTGTTGCTTTACCTACCGGGACTTCGATCGGGTGCTCAAGGTCTTTAACTTCCAGACCACGACGCAGACCGTCGGAAGAACCCATCGCGATGGTACGCACGATACCGCCGCCGAGCTGCTGCTGAACTTCCAGCACCAGGCTCTCGTTACCATTCTGTACCTCAAGCGCGTCGTACACGCGTGGTACGGCGTCCTGAGGGAACTCGACGTCCACCACGGCGCCGATTACCTGGACAATCTTTCCAGTAGCCATCTTGAATCCTCTACGTAATTCGTAAACCTGGTTAAACCGCGGCGGCCCCCGAGACGATCTCGGTGAGTTCCTGAGTAATGCTGGCCTGACGAGCTTTGTTGTAAACCAACTGCAGCTCTTTAATCAGGCTGCCGCCATTATCGGTCGCGGCTTTCATCGCCACCATTCGTGCGGCCTGCTCGCTGGCCAGGTTTTCTACAACGCCCTGATAAACCTGAGATTCAACGTAACGACGCAGCAGGGTATCCAACAGCGGTTTCGGATCGGGTTCATACAGGTAATCCCAGGATTTTTGCTTCAGCTCGTCATCTTCTGATGCCGGTAAAGGCAGCATCTGAGTGAGCGTTGGAACCTGAGACATGGTGTTAATAAATTTGTTGCTGACAACGTACAGTCTGTCCAGACGGCCTTCATCGTAAGCCTGCAACATCACTTTAACCGGGCCGATCAACTCGGACAGGGAAGGGTTATCACCCATACCCGTCACCTGAGCGACAATGTTGCCACCAACGGAGTTAAAGAAAGAGACGCCTTTAGAGCCGATCATTGCGATATCGCACTGAACGCCTTTTTCAGACCATGCTTTCATATCCGCCAGCAGTTTTTTGAACAGGTTAATGTTCAAGCCGCCACACAGACCACGGTCGGTCGACACCACCAGGTAGCCCACGCGCTTAACGTCGCGTTCTTCCAGGTAAGGGTGCTTATATTCCAGATTACCGTTTGCAAGGTGACCAATCACTTTGCGCATGGTTTCTGCATAAGGACGGCTGGCCGCCATGCGATCCTGCGATTTACGCATTTTGGAAGCGGCGACCATCTCCATCGCTTTAGTGATCTTTTGCGTGTTCTGGACGCTTGCGATCTTACTACGTATCTCTTTTGCGCCGGCCATGAGCTTCTCCTCAATGCCAGGCGGCTTGTCCTGAGACAAGCCGCCGGACGATTACCAGGATTGGGTTGCTTTGAAGGAATCGAGGATAGCTTTCAGCTTGCCTTCGATTTCGTCGTTATAGCCACCGGACTGGTTGATCTCTTGCATCAGCGGAGCGTGATCACGGTCGACGTAAGCCAGCAGAGCGGCTTCGAAGCTACCGATTTTCGCCAGTTCCACATCTTCGAGGTAACCGCGTTCAGCCGCGAACAGAACCAGGCCCTGCTGAGCAACAGACATTGGTGCGTACTGTTTTTGCTTCAGCAGCTCGGTCACTTTCTGACCGTGGCTCAGCTGTTTACGGGTTGCTTCGTCCAGATCGGATGCGAACTGAGAGAACGCAGCCAGTTCACGATACTGTGCCAGCGCGGTACGAATACCACCGGACAGTTTCTTGATGATCTTGGTCTGAGCAGCACCACCCACACGGGATACGGAGATACCCGGGTTAACTGCCGGACGAATACCGGAGTTGAACAGGTTGGTTTCCAGGAAGATCTGACCATCGGTAATGGAGATTACGTTGGTCGGAACGAACGCAGAAACGTCACCCGCCTGGGTTTCAATGATTGGCAGCGCGGTCAGAGAGCCGGTTTTACCCTTCACTTCACCTTTGGTGAAGTTCTCAACGTATTCCGCGTTAACGCGGGAAGCACGCTCCAGCAGACGAGAGTGGAGGTAGAATACGTCGCCAGGGAACGCTTCACGTCCTGGTGGACGACGGAGCAGCAGGGAAACCTGACGATATGCAACGGCCTGTTTAGACAGGTCATCGTATACGATCAGCGCATCTTCACCGCGGTCACGGAAGTATTCGCCCATTGCGCAACCGGCGTATGGTGCCAGGTATTGCAGTGCAGCAGATTCAGAAGCGGTCGCCACAACAACGATGGTGTTAGACAGCGCGCCGTGCTCTTCCAGTTTACGAACCACGTTAGAAATGGTGGACGCTTTCTGGCCGATAGCCACGTACACACATTTGATGCCGGAGTCACGCTGGTTGATGATGGCGTCGATAGCCATCGCGGTTTTACCGGTCTGACGGTCACCGATGATCAGTTCACGCTGGCCACGACCGATTGGAATCATGGCATCAACGGACTTATAACCAGTCTGCACTGGCTGATCAACGGACTGACGGTCGATCACGCCTGGTGCGATAACTTCGATTGGGGAGAAGCCATCGTGCTCAACCGGACCTTTACCGTCGATTGGCGCACCCAGGGTGTTAACAACGCGACCCAGCAGGCCACGGCCAACCGGCACTTCCAGAATACGGCCAGTACACTTAACCTTCATGCCTTCGGCGAGGTCAGCGTATGGACCCATCACAACTGCACCTACGGAGTCGCGCTCCAGGTTCAGTGCGATAGCGTAACGGTTACCCGGCAGGGAAATCATCTCACCCTGCATACAATCGGCCAGGCCGTGGATGCGGATAACACCGTCACTTACAGAAACAATAGTACCTTCGTTGTGAGCTTCGCTCACAACACTGAACTGAGCAATGCGCTGCTTGATCAGTTCGCTGATTTCGGTGGAATTCAGTTGCATGCTCCAGTCCCCTTAAGACTGCAAGACGTCTGCAAGGCGTTCAAGACGGCCGCGTACGCTGCCATCAATGACCATATCACCCGAACGGATGATTACGCCTGCCATTACAGACTTATCGATTTTGCAATTCAGCTTAACTTTGCGTGACAGACGTTTTTCCATCGCGGCGGTGATTTTCGCAAGCTGTTCATCACTCAGTTCAGTCGCAGAAGTCACTTCGACTTCAGCGGTAGCTTCACTAAGGGCACGTAAGTGCTCAAACTGCTCGAGAACATCCGGGAGCACACGGAGACGACCATTTTCTGCCATTACCTTAATCAGGTTCTGACCATTGGCATCCAGTTGCTCTCCGCACACGGCGATAAACGACGCGGCGAGAGTTTCAGGCGCTAACGCACCAGAAAGCAACTCGGCCATTTGTTCGTTTTTCGTCACCTCAGCGGCAAACGCCAGCATATCCTGCCAGCGATCGACATTTTGGTGTTCGACAGCAAAGTCAAAAGCTGCTTTGGCGTAGGGGCGAGCTACCGTAACAAATTCAGACATCAGCCCCTCCCTCCTTACAGTTCAGCGACAAGTTTGTCCACGATGTCGCTGTTAGCAGCTTCATCCACGGAACGTTCGATGATCTTCTCGGCGCCAGCAACAGCCAGAATCGCAACCTGCTTACGCAGTTCTTCGCGAGCACGTTTACGCTCAGCTTCAATTTCAGCCTGAGCTTGTGTCACGATCTTAGTACGTTCCTGTTCTGCTTCAGCTTTGGCTTCGTCCAGGATCTGCGAACGGCGTTTGTTAGCCTGTTCGATGATAACCTGAGCTTCCGCTTTCGCTTTTTTCAGCTGGTCTGTCGCGTTGGCCTGTGCAAGGTCCAAATCTTTCTTAGCGCGTTCTGCAGAAGCCAGACCGTCAGCAATTTCTTTCTGACGTTTTTCGATGGCAGCCATTAAAGGCGGCCATACATACTTCATGCAGAACCAGACAAAGAGAATAAACGCGATGGCCTGGCCGAGGATTGTTGCGTTCATGTTCACAGCACAATACCTCTTTAATATCTGTGGCTTAGGGTTTTAAAACTACTACTACGCGACAGCAAACATCACGTACAGACCCAGACCTACAGCGATCATTGGGATAGCATCCACCAGACCCATAACGATAAAGAACTGAGTACGCAGCAGAGGAATCAGATCAGGTTGACGCGCTGCGCCTTCCAGGAATTTGCCCCCGAGGATGCCGATACCGATCGCAGCACCGATAGCCGCCAGACCCATCATCACAGCGGCAGCCATGTACAGCAGATCCATATTCAGGTTTTCCATGACAGTCTCCAGTTTGTTTCAATTAAAACGTAGTAGTGTTGGTAAAAAATCAGTGCTCTTCAGACGCCATCGACAGATAGACGATCGTCAGAACCATGAAGATAAAGGCTTGCAGCGTAATGATCAGGATGTGGAAAATGGCCCAAGGCACATTCAGAATCCACTGTGACCACCACGGCAGAAGACCCGCGATCAGAATGAAAATCAGCTCACCCGCATACATGTTGCCGAACAGTCGCAGACCCAGTGAAACAGGTTTGGACAGCAGGCTAACGCCTTCCAGGATCAGGTTGACCGGAATAAACGCCCAGTGGTTGAACGGCTGCAAGGTAAGCTCTTTCACGAAGCCGCTTACGCCTTTCATTTTGATGCTGTAGAAAAGAATCAGGATAAACACGCCCAGCGCCATCGACAGGGTGATGTTCACGTCAGCGGACGGCACCACGCGCAGTGCTGGCAGACCGAGGACATGTTCGCCAATCCACGGCAGGAAATCGATTGGCAGCAGGTCCATCAGGTTCATCAGGAACACCCAAACGAACACGGTCAGGGCCAGCGGAGCAATCAGCTTGCTCTTACCATGGTACATGTCTTTGACGCTGCCATGGACGAAGCCGATGATCATTTCGATGAACGTCTGGAATTTCCCTGGAACACCGCTGGTCGCTCTTTTCGCAACACCGCGGAACATGGCCAGGAACAGAAGACCCAAAACGACCGAGAAGAACATGGAGTCGATGTTGATCGTCCAGAAGGTGGCCGGGGGGTTATGCGGATCCACCAGCGAGAATGTACGCAGGTCCAGCTGAAGGTTATTCAGATGGTGACCTATGTAATCCTGCGGCGTCATATTTTCTGAAGCCATGATGCCTTTTACCCTTTGTTGTTGATTACAGCTGGAGCCAGAACTTGTACCACCAGCACCAAAACCCACGTTGCTATCAGCGGCATGAATACCACTTTCAAAACCGCCAGCGCCATCACCAGTAGAGCAAAGGTCAGCAACACCTTACACACTTCACCGAGAGCGAAGGACCAGGCCACACGGCCTTTGGCGGGTGTATGCGCCTGATGACGCCAGGCAAAAATCATAAACAATACGTTTGGCAGAACAACCGCCAAACCCCCGCACACGGCGGAGATGCCCCAGAAGGGGTCTTTGAGGCTAAACAGCAGTCCACTTGCTATCACAGCCAGAAACTGAATGAACAGAAGCTTACGAGCAACGTTTCTACTCAAGAGCGACACAGACATCACGTTTTTACTCCTGCTCCCTTCGAGGTATGCCGCGTGTCGTATAAAACGTCCTTTAAGGCTCAGAGTCAAGCATCAAAAAGCGGTCAAATTATACGGTGCGCACCCGTGATTTCAAACATTAAGTAGCGAAAAGGTGAATAAATGTTTAAATATTTTTCCCCGCCGCTATTTTTTAACTTTTCCTGAAAGCCACGACCTTCGACCAAAACTGCAAACAGCGCGAAAACGTTGGCTACAAAGCGTGCACGAGATCACAAAATACACATTTGCGATAAGGGTGTATTTATCAAAGACGCAAATCGGTTTATTTCATCTTTATGAAATTAAAGACAAATTATCGTAACTATTTTCAAAACAGCCCGGTATACAATAAAAACCTTTTATTGACATTCTTAATAAATATTTAACATTCGATTCTGGTTGCCGTATTCCACTTTTAGCAGGCTGATATTTTCGATGTTGACTATCTTCATGCTGAACAATGGCTGTTACGTTAACCGTTAGAAAAACCTTAGTAACACAGAGGTTAAACTCTCTTCGGTAAAACCCGAGAATTCGTGCTGTTATTTAACATAGTCAGAACAGCACGAATTCCACAATTTTTATTAAATATTTAAAAATTGTTTGGCTTAATTATCACCAGATGGCGTTCACCCTCAAGCTGAGGAATGTTTAATTTCTCAACGGATTCGACAGCAAAACCCTCCGGAAGCTGTTCAATTTCATCGCCCGGCAACT
The DNA here is from genome assembly GCF_002148625.1 of Enterobacter sp. J49. Taxonomy (NCBI): domain Bacteria; kingdom Pseudomonadati; phylum Pseudomonadota; class Gammaproteobacteria; order Enterobacterales; family Enterobacteriaceae; genus Enterobacter; species Enterobacter sp. J49. Next base: position 18,646 of record NZ_MWPY01000020.1, on the reverse strand, counting down.
GCCCTTTCAGGGCATAAAAGCGGCCATCTTGTGCAGGCAAGTGCTTACACCAGCTCACCATATCATTGAGCGACGCAAACGCGCGGCTGATAACACCGTCAAACGGTGGCTTCGCGGGGAACGCCTCTACCCTGCTCTGTACAGGGGCGATATTCTCCAGCTTCAGCTCATGCTGTACCTGACGTAAAAAACGGACGCGTTTGCCAAGGCTGTCCAGCAGCGTGAAATGGCTCTCAGGGCGGACAATCGACAGCGGGATCCCCGGCAGGCCAGGACCTGTGCCCACATCGATAAAGCGCTCCCCTTTAAGATACGGCGCAACCACGATGCTATCGAGGATATGACGAACCAGCATCTCGTTGGGGTCGCGAACAGACGTCAGGTTGTACGCTTTATTCCATTTGTTCAGCATATCGACATAGGCCACCAGCTGAGTTTTCTGGTGATCGGTGAGCGAAATACCTGCCTGTTCCAGCAGACGAGAGAGTTTATTGAGCACAGTGGGTACCTGTTTAGACATAAATTGCCCGGTGACGCTTACCGGGCCTACGAATTAGCAGGGCGGGTAGCGAAGCGCCACCCGCCAAAAGCACTGGATATTATGCGCTACGGCGCAGCATACCTTGCTTTTTCAGCCACACCAGCAGAATCGAAATCGCGGCAGGTGTGACACCGGAGATACGGGATGCCTGACCGATCGACACAGGCTTGTGATCGTTCAGCTTGGCGATCACTTCATTGGAAAGCCCCGTCACCTGACGGTAGTCCAGCATTTCCGGCAGCAGCGTATTTTCGTTGCGCTGCTGTTTTTCAATCTCATCCTGCTGACGCGCGATGTAACCTTCGTATTTGACCTGGATCTCAACCTGTTCAGCCGCTTCAGCGTCTTCAAGGCCAGGCGCGAACGCGGTCAGTTTCACCAGGTTCTCGTAGGTCACTTCAGGGCGACGCAGCAAGTCTTCGCCGCTGGCTTCGCGCGAAAGCGGCGCAGTTAAGTGAGCATTCACTTCTGCAGCGGTTTCCGCCTGTGGATTCACCCAGGTGGTTTTCAGACGCTGACGTTCCTGCTCAATGCGTTCCAGTTTTTCGTTATAGCGCGCCCAACGTTCGTCATCCACCAGACCCAGTTCACGACCCACTTCGGTCAGACGCAGGTCGGCGTTATCTTCGCGCAGCATCAGGCGATATTCCGCGCGAGAGGTAAACATACGGTACGGTTCTTTGGTACCCAGGGTGCAAAGATCGTCGACCAGCACGCCCAGATAAGCCTGAGAACGCGCAGGTGCCCAGCCCTCTTTCTCCGCAGAGAAGCGTGCTGCGTTCAGACCGGCAAGCAGACCCTGAGCGGCAGCTTCTTCGTAACCGGTCGTGCCGTTAATCTGGCCGGCGAAGAACAGACCGTGGATGAATTTGCTCTCCAGGGTTGGCTTCAGGTCACGCGGATCGAAGAAATCGTACTCAATAGCGTAGCCAGGACGAACGATTTTCGCGTTCTCCATACCCTGCATTGAGCGAACAATTTGCATCTGCACATCGAACGGCAGGCTGGTGGAGATGCCGTTCGGGTAAATTTCATTTGACGTCAGTCCTTCCGGCTCCAGGAAGATCTGGTGCTGGTTACGATCGGCAAAGCGCATCACTTTGTCTTCGATCGACGGACAGTAACGCGGGCCGATCCCTTCGATCACGCCAGCGTACATTGGGCTGCGGTCAAGGTTATTGCGGATCACGTCATGGGTTTTTTCGTTGGTATGCGTGATGTAGCACGGTACCTGCTGCGGATGTTGAGCCGCATTGCCCATGAACGAGAACACCGGCATGGGGTTATCACCGTGCTGTTGTGCCAGCACGCTGAAATCAATGGTGCGCGCATCAATACGCGGTGGCGTGCCTGTTTTCAGGCGACTGACGCGCAGCGGAAGTTCACGCAGACGACGAGACAGCGGAATGGACGGCGGATCGCCAGCACGGCCACCGCTGTAGTTATCCAGACCGATATGGATTTTGCCATCCAGGAAGGTCCCGACAGTCAGTACGACGGCTTTCGCGCGGAACTTGAGGCCCATCTGGGTTACGGCACCCACAACGCGATCGTTTTCAACGATAAGATCTTCTACCGCCTGCTGGAAGATCATCAGGTTTGGCTGATTCTCCAGGGCAGTACGTACCGCCTGACGGTAAAGCACGCGGTCTGCCTGAGCACGAGTAGCGCGCACAGCGGGACCTTTGCTTGCGTTTAGTATCCTAAACTGGATGCCGGCATGATCGATCGCTTTCGCCATCAGGCCGCCAAGTGCATCCACTTCTTTTACCAGGTGTCCTTTCCCAATGCCGCCAATCGCCGGATTACAGGACATTTGTCCCAGCGTGTCGATATTGTGTGTCAAAAGCAGGGTCTGCTGACCCATTCGCGCTGCGGCCATTGCGGCCTCAGTGCCTGCATGACCCCCGCCAATGATGATGACGTCAAAAGGATCCTGATAAAACATGGTGGTCTGCCTCGCGTAAAGCGGTATGAAAATGGATTGAAGCCCGGGCCGTGGATTCTACTCAACTTTAGTCTTTCGAGAAAGCATTGGGATCCTGGGCTATTAAAAAGAAGATCTTTTTATTTAGAGATCTGTTCTATTGTGATCTCTTATTAGGATCGAGTACCACTGTGGATAAGCCCGATCTCACGATGAAGATCATGCAGTTAGAAAGGATCGTTTGCTGTGAATGATCGGTGATCCTGGCCAGTATAAGCTGGGATCAGATCGCGACTTTATACACAGGCCCAAAACAGCCTCAGAGTTATAACTTGGATAACTACCGCTTAATACGAGCTTTTAACCAGAGTTATCCACATCTGTTCGCGCGATCTTTAATCGTTTTTGAGTAAATTTTTCCATTCACCCAGCCAGATCTCCGCTGGATCTTCCGGAATGTCATGATCGAGGATGTTGATCTTCAGTGTTTCACCCAGCTGTTTTGCCCCACAGGCAGTCACAGCGGCTTCGACTTTCTCTATTGCACCGCAAAAGGTGTCATATTCACGACTGCCGATACCCACCGCGCCAAAACGGACGTTTGACAGGTCAGGCTGCTGTTCCAGCAGTTCGTCATATAAAGGTTGCAGATTATCCGGCAGATCGCCTGCGCCGTGCGTCGAGGTGATCAGTAGCCAGACCCCATCAGTCGGGAGATCGTCAAGCAACGGGCCGTGCAGTGTTTCGGTGGAAAAGCCCGCGTCTTCCAGCTTCTCAGCCAGATGTTCCGCAACGTATTCCGCGCCGCCCAGGGTGCTGCCACTGATAAGGGTAATGTCTGCCATTGATCGCTCGCTCAAATAAAGAGGGGCTCATTGTACGCTGTGAACGAGCTGGGATCTACCTGTGGAAAATGTGGGAATGAATTTGCCCGATCAGGGGCGGATGGTACGCATGATCGGGTTCTGCAGGGAGATCAATGTTTCAGTGGACTGAATTTCATCAATTGTTTGGATCTTGTTGATAAGTACCTGCTGGAGGGCATCAATGGAGCGGCACATCACCTTTATAAAGATACTGTAGTGCCCGGTGGTGTAGTAGGCCTCCGTGACTTCTTCAAGCGCGTTGAGCTTCGCCAGGGCTGACGGATAATCTTTGGCGCTTTTGAGGATAATGCCAATAAAGCAGCAGACGTCATAACCGAGCTGCTTAGGGCTGACGTCGATACGAGCACCGGTAATGATCCCCGCCTGTTTCATCTTTTCCACGCGAACGTGGATTGTGCCCGGACTGACGCCAAACTGTTTCGCCAGTTCCGCGTAGGCAGTACGTGCATTGGCCATTAAGGCCTCCAGGATGCCGCGGTCCAGATTATCGATCTGATAATTTTCCATAGCTTTTTCTTATGAACATTAATGAATCTCTCTATTCTAGCGCCTTATTTTAATGAATCAAAAGTTAAGGTGGCTTTTTGTTGATGGGTTATTGAATAACAGGCCATTTCTGTTGCTTAATCTCTATCAACAGGACGCAGGAGTATAAATAATGAAAACCGCTTACATCGCAAAACAACGCCAGATCAGCTTCGTTAAATCCCATTTTTCACGTCAGCTGGAAGACAAGCTTGGTCTGATCGAAGTCCAGGCGCCCATTCTCAGCCGCGTGGGTGACGGGACGCAGGACAACCTTTCTGGATGCGAAAAAGCGGTACAGGTGAAAGTGAAAACACTGCCAGACGCCCAGTTCGAAGTGGTGCATTCCCTTGCGAAGTGGAAACGTCAAACCCTGGGACAACACGACTTCAGCGCGGGCGAAGGGCTTTACACGCACATGAAAGCCCTTCGCCCCGATGAAGACCGTCTTACGCCAATGCACTCTGTCTACGTCGATCAATGGGACTGGGAGCGCGTCATGGGCGATGGCGAGCGTCACGTCGGTACGCTGAAATCCACCGTTGAGGCGATCTACGCCGGGATCAAAGCGACCGAAGCGGCAGTGAGCAAAGAGTTTGGTCTGGCACCGTTCCTGCCGGAATCGATCCACTTTGTCCACAGCCAGGAACTGCTGAGCCGTTATCCCGATCTGGATGCCAAAGGCCGTGAGCGTGCGATCGCCAAAGAATTGGGTGCTGTGTTCCTGATCGGGATTGGCGGCAAATTGTCTGACGGTAAACGCCATGATGTGCGTGCGCCGGATTATGATGACTGGAGCACGACGGGTGAAGGCGAACGCGCCGGTCTGAACGGCGATATTCTGGTCTGGAACCCGGTGCTGGAAGATGCGTTCGAGCTCTCTTCAATGGGGATCCGCGTGGATGCTGACGCCCTGAAGCGTCAGCTGGCACTGACCGGGGATGAAGATCGCCTCACGCTGGAGTGGCACCAGGCGCTGCTGCGCGGAGAGATGCCGCAGACCATTGGCGGCGGTATTGGCCAGTCCCGTCTGACCATGCTGCTGTTGCAGCTGCCTCATATTGGTCAGGTGCAGTGCGGTGTGTGGCCACAACAGGTACGCGATCGCGTTGAATCTCTTCTGTAATTAGCGCTGCCAGCGTCTTAGCAGGCGGCTACGTAACCCGGTATCAAAGCGCCAGATATGATCGAAGATGCGCATGATGCCGGGCTTTCCATGGGCAGACATCGCCACAGCATGGAAACGGTGCTGGTGCACTCGCTGTAGCTCCTTCACTTTATTCACCACGTCATCCGGTAGCCGCTGGGCAATAAAATCGGAGATGACCACGGCGTCAGCGTCATACCAGTCTCCGCCCTGCATCCGCTCAACGATGCTTCGAAAACAGCTGGCCAGATCGGTACCGCCACGAAAGCGCTGGCTTAAAAAGCGGATCGCCTGCTCAATACCCTGCTGATGGGTCAGTTCATACCCCACAACTTCGCTGGAAAAGAGCATGATGAAGCAGCGACGTCGCTCGGCGAGCGCCACGCGCATCAGAGCCAGGCAGAACGCTTTCGCGCACTGTTCGTTAAACCCTCCCATCGAGCCGGACGTATCCACGCACACAATAAAGGGCCCGCGCGGCTGCTCGTCAAAATCCTGATGGATGACCGGGCGCTGGCTGAGCTTTTCACGCCAGGCTTCGCCATGCAACCGGTAGGTCAGAAGCTGTTTTTCCACCAGCCGGCGATAAAACTCGTACTCAAGCTCGGTCATCCCCAGCGTACTCAACTCCGTGGGCAGCAGGCGCAAAATATCGTCGCTTTGCTGGAGCCCATCCACCTGCTCAGGCACGGTGGCCGGTTCACGGACCAGGGTGCGGAAGGTCTCCATTGGGGCATCTTTCTTTGGGACCGATTTGGCCTCCCGTGAACGACCCAGCTGTTCGGCAAGCTTCATCAGCTCTGGCTGCTGTGCCAGAAAATCGCCGTACTTGACGATGAGCTGGTAATCTCCGCGCCGCAGCTGACCGGCGCTCATATCCCAAAGACGCCCGGCGGCGTTTTCATTTTCCACCAGCACCTGCTCCAGCTGACCGCTTAAGGTCATGCGTTCCTGCACTTCGCTAAGCAGCTGTTCACGCTCCTCATCCAGCAACTGCTGGTTCAACGTTGTGGCCTGCACCACCAGGCTGAGGCGCCAGCGTTGTAAAAAGAGGGTGTGTAGTGCGGGGGTAAACGTGACGTTATCCGCGACCAGCGCCCGCGCCTGGCTGGCAAACGGAGAGTGTACCGTGTCGAGTAACGTCAGGGTTTGCGGGAGCTGGGCGATAAACTGTGACGTAGAGAGCCGCTGGCACTGCTGATAGCAGGCCACCTCGTCAGTTAATTCTGGGGGGACTTCGGTCTCTTTGAACCGCTGACGCAGGTTTTCGCGCCAGCGCGGGAGATCGTCGGTCATCGCCTTTTTGAGCCGCGGGAATTTTTCAAAAAAAGCCGCCAGCTGCGGGGAGGCCAGAAGGGTGATGACCACCTCTTCGATCAACCCCTCTTCGCTGACGGCCAGCATGACGTTAAGCGTATCCAGCGTTAGCATTGACGAGCCTGTTTGATCTGCGCGCTGACATCCTGCAGGCTGGCTTCGATGCGACCTAACCAGTCGCTATGAATAAAGAGGCATTTTTGCTGCTCGCTGAAGCGCGTATGTTGCTGGTGCCATTCCGTATCCAGCGCTTCAAGCTGGCGTTTAATCTCTTCCGGCACGCTGTCAGAGGCGGTTCCCGGAAGCGCAAGACGCGATCCCTGCAGGCTGACGTCGCGGATCACCAGATGCTGGCTGCTGTCCACTTCCAGCGTCAGCGGCTGGGCAAAACCGATGCCGTTGAGTTTGCCGCGGATCTCCCCGCCCTTATCAAGCCACTGAGCCAGTGGCTCTCGCTCCACGGTGATATGGACCACCTGCATGTCATGCAGCTTAAGGGGCTGCTGAAGCAGGAGCGTCAGCGTTGTACTGGTCAGTTCGGACGGCAGCTCATAATGCGCTTTGCGGGCGAACATACCGCCAAGGCGGTTTACTTTCAGCGCTGTTTTGTCGCTTTGTTGTTGCTGCAGCTGAATACGCCGTTGGGCAATCGCCCCGAGCTGGTTGAGCATCGACTGCTGGCCCCAGGCGTGTCCGGTCATCAATACGTCAAGCTGCTGCTGCATCAGGTTCATGCCTTCCGCGTCGTGCCAGAGACAATCTTTTAAAAGGATCAGATCGATTGGCGCAACGGCATCGCGGCCGCTGAACAGGGCGCTGGCCTGCAGCAGGCGGATCGCTTTTTTCCAGCGACGGTCGGAGACATACGGCGCAGAAGGCAGTAAATCGAGCTGCTGGCGCAGCAGATAGATCAGCTCAAACACCGAATCCGGCAGTGTGATTTTGCCGATATCCTCCTGCCACTGGTAATACTCCTCATCCGTGACCTGCAGCGAAGCGGGGACCGGGTTTTCATTCTCATCCTGCTGGCTGACCAGCATCGAGCGGAAGTTGGATTTATCCTGCACTTTGTCGAGCCACAGGCGGATCAGCATGCGGTCATACAGCGCTTCAAGGCTGCTGTCGGCTTCCGGTAGTTCGTTAGAGGCCGCCACCAGAAGGCGCATCGGGATTTTCTCTTCGCTGGCACCGTTGCGGAATCGGCGTTCGTTTATCGCCGTGAGCAGGGTGTTCAGAATAGCCGGCCCCGCTTTCCAGATCTCATCAAGAAAAACAATTTCCGCTTCCGGAAGATACCCCTCAGTCAGGCGCTGATAGCGCCCTTCATCTTTCAGCGCCTGAATGGAAAGCGGGCCGAAAACTTCTTCTGGGGTGGAAAAGCGGGTCATCAGGTATTCGAAAGCGCGGGCGTTCTGAAAGGCAAATTTCAGCCGGCGGGCAATCAGGCTTTTGGCGATGCCCGGAGGACCAAGCAGAAAGACGCTTTCACCGCTCAACGCCGCCAGTAAACAGAGGCGGATGGCGTGGCTACGCTCGAAAAGGCCTTTTTCCAGCGCGCCGCTGAGGCGGGAAATTCTTTCTGCTATTAAATGTGAGTGAGCCATAATAGTTTTGCATCCTTTCGCCGTCGTGGCGGCCAATTGAAGCGAGTATAGACGTTTCAGTCAGGGCTGGTAATAGACTGAAGTGCGGCGCTATTTTCTTTGCGCTACATTAATGCGGTTGCATTTAGGGGTACGATTTTGCATTGAATCGTGCATACTGTGCGCTTTTTGTGGGCCAAGGGACTAAGCACACATTTGTTATTTAAACGAAAAGACTAGTCTATGAGCACTGATAATAAGCAATCATTACCCGCAATAACGCTTGCGGCGATCGGGGTTGTCTACGGTGATATCGGCACCAGCCCGCTTTATACGCTTCGTGAATGTCTGTCCGGTCAGTTTGGTTTTGGTGTTGAGCGCGATGCCGTCTTTGGCTTCCTGTCCCTCATCTTCTGGCTGCTGATCCTGGTGGTTTCAGTGAAATACCTCTCCTTCGTTATGCGTGCAGATAACGCCGGTGAAGGGGGGATCCTGACTCTGATGTCCCTTGCCGGGCGGAATACCTCCGCCAGAATGACGTCGGTGCTGGTCATTATCGGCCTGATTGGCGGCAGCTTCTTCTATGGGGAAGTCGTCATTACGCCCGCGATTTCGGTTCTCTCGGCGATAGAGGGGCTGGAGATTATCGCGCCACAGCTTGATTCGTGGGTTGTTCCGCTGGCGATCCTTGTCCTGACGCTGCTGTTCATCATCCAGAAGCACGGCACCGGGCTGGTGGGCAAGCTGTTCGCTCCGATTATGCTGGCCTGGTTCCTGGTCCTGGCGGCACTCGGTTTACGCAGCATTATAGCTAACCCGGACGTGCTGCATGCGCTGAACCCATACTGGGCCGTGCATTTCTTCCTTGAATACAAAGTGGTTTCCTTCGTCGCGCTCGGTGCCGTCGTGCTCTCCATCACCGGTGTTGAGGCGCTGTATGCCGATATGGGGCACTTCGGGAAACTGCCTATCCGCGTGGCGTGGTTTTTAGTGGTCCTGCCGTCGCTGGTGCTGAACTATTTCGGTCAGGGTGCGCTGCTGCTGCAAAACCCGGAGGCGATTAAGAACCCATTCTTCCTGCTGGCTCCGGACTGGGCGCTGGTGCCCATGCTGATTCTGGCGACGCTGGCGACCGTTATTGCCTCGCAGGCGGTAATTTCAGGCGTGTTCTCTCTGACGCGTCAGGCCGTGCGTCTGGGGTATCTCTCGCCTATGCGCATTATCCATACCTCCGAGATGGAGTCGGGCCAGATTTACATTCCGTTCATCAACTGGCTGCTCTATTTCGCCGTGGTGATTGTCATCGTCAGCTTCGAGCACTCCAGCAACCTGGCGGCGGCGTACGGTATTGCGGTAACCGGTACGATGGTACTGACCTCGCTGCTCTCCACCACGGTAGCGTACCGAAACTGGCACTGGAACAAATTCCTCGTGATGATGATTCTGGTCGGCTTCCTGTGCATTGACGTGCCGCTGTTCTCCGCCAACCTCGACAAGATTGTCTCCGGTGGCTGGCTGCCGTTGACGCTCGGTCTGGTGATGTTCATTGTCATGACCACGTGGAAAAGCGAACGTTTCCGCCTTCTGCGCCGTATGCATGAGCACGGTAACTCCCTGGAGGCTATGATTGCCTCGCTGGAGAAATCGCCGCCGGTCCGCGTGCCGGGCACCGCGGTGTATATGTCGCGTGCGCTGAACGTTATCCCGTTTGCGCTGATGCATAACCTCAAGCACAACAAAGTGCTGCACGAGCGCGTGATCCTGCTGACCCTGCGCACCGAAGATGCCCCGTACGTCCACAATGTCCGCCGCGTGCAAATCGAGCAACTGTCGCCGACCTTCTGGCGCGTAGTTGCAAGCTACGGCTGGCGTGAGACACCAAACGTCGAAGAGGTGTTCCATCGCTGCGGTCTGGAAGGACTGAGCTGTCGCATGATGGAGACCTCGTTCTTTATGTCCCACGAGTCGCTGATTATTGGCAAGCGCCCCTGGTATTTGCGTCTGCGCGGCAAGTTGTACCTTATCCTGCAGCGTAACGCCCTTCGCGCGCCTGACCAGTTTGAGATCCCGCCTAACCGTGTGATTGAGCTGGGAACGCAGGTCGAAATCTAGGTCCTCGTGTGGCCTGATGCCCTCTCCTGGATGGAGAGGGTGCAACCCTAAAAAAGCGGTAACCAAAGGGTTACCGTTTTTGCATTTATCGCCTTCTCATTTCACGTAGCGAAACGTTTCGACGCCGATCACAAATCTGTTATGTCATGGTGGTTTTCTGAACACCGTTAAGACTAAACTGATTTCAGCGAAACGTTTCGCTAGTGGAGCAAGAAAATGAAGAAAGGCACCGTTCTTAACGCAGAAATCTCATCGGTTATTTCCCGTCTTGGGCATACCGATACGCTGGTGGTTTGCGATGCAGGCTTACCGGTTCCGCGCAGCACCACCCGTATTGATATGGCGTTAACGCAGGGCGTGCCCTCGTTTATGCAGGTACTGGACGTGGTGACTGCGGAGATGCAGGTTGAGGCGGCCATTCTCGCGACGGAAATTAAACACCATAATCCGCAACTCCACGAAACGTTGCTCAGCCACATTGAGCAACTGCAACAACACCAGGGAAACACCATAGAAATTCGTTACACAACGCACGAGCAATTCAAACAACAAACCGCAGACAGTCAGGCGGTGATTCGCAGCGGGGAGTGTTCCCCGTATGCGAATATCATTCTCTGTGCTGGCGTCACCTTCTGAGGCCATCATGGACGCATTACTGCAACTGAAAGGGATCGATAAAGCGTTCCCGGGCGTAAAAGCCCTCTCTGGCGCGGCACTGAACGTTTATCCCGGACGCGTAATGGCGCTGGTGGGCGAAAACGGGGCCGGCAAATCCACCATGATGAAAGTGCTGACCGGTATCTATCAACGCGATGCCGGCTCGCTGCTGTGGCTGGGTAAAGAGACCACGTTCAACGGCCCGAAATCCTCCCAGGATGCGGGGATCGGTATTATCCACCAGGAGCTGAACCTGATCCCGCAGCTCAGCATTGCGGAAAACATCTTCCTCGGACGTGAGTTCGTTAACCGGTTTGGCAAAATCGACTGGAAAACGATGTATGCCGAAGCGGATAAACTGCTGGCGAAGCTAAACCTGCGCTTCAAGAGCGACCGTCTGGTGGGCGACCTCTCCATTGGCGATCAGCAAATGGTTGAAATCGCGAAGGTGCTGAGCTTTGAGTCGAAGGTCATCATTATGGATGAGCCGACGGACGCGCTGACCGATACCGAAACCGAATCTTTATTCCGCGTTATCCGCGAGCTGAAATCGCAGGGACGCGGGATTGTCTATATCTCTCACCGTATGAAAGAGATTTTCGAGATCTGCGACGACGTAACGGTCTTCCGCGACGGGCAATTCATTGCCGAGCGCGAAGTCGCCACGCTGACCGAAGATACCCTTATCGAAATGATGGTGGGACGTAAGCTCGAAGACCAGTATCCGCATCTGGACAAAGCACCGGGTGAGATCCGCCTTAAGGTGGATAACCTCTGTGGCCCGGGCGTGAACGATGTCACCTTTACCCTGCGCCAGGGGGAGATCCTTGGCGTGGCGGGGTTAATGGGGGCAGGCCGTACCGAGCTGATGAAAGTGCTCTATGGCGCACTGCCGCGTACCAGCGGTTATGTCACGCTCGACGGTCATGAGGTAGTAACTCGCTCTCCACAGGATGGCCTGGCAAACGGCATCGTCTATATCTCTGAAGACCGCAAGCGTGACGGCTTAGTGCTGGGGATGTCGGTAAAAGAGAACATGTCGCTTACTGCCCTGCGCTATTTCAGCCGCAGCGGTGGCAGCCTGAAGCACAAAGATGAACAGCAGGCGGTCAGCGATTTTATCCGTCTCTTCAACGTTAAAACGCCGTCGATGGAGCAGGCGATTGGCCTGTTGTCCGGTGGTAATCAGCAGAAAGTGGCCATTGCACGCGGTCTGATGACGCGTCCGAAAGTGCTGATCCTTGATGAGCCAACCCGCGGCGTGGACGTGGGGGCCAAGAAAGAGATCTATCAGCTGATTAACCAGTTCAAGGCCGACGGCCTGAGCATCATTCTGGTCTCTTCCGAGATGCCAGAAGTATTAGGCATGAGCGATCGCATTATCGTCATGCATGAAGGGCATCTCGGTGGTGAATTCACTCGCGAGCAGGCCACCCAGGAAGTTCTGATGGCTGCCGCTGTGGGCAAGCTTAATCGCGTGAATCAGGAGTAAGAAGATGACTACCCAGGCTGTTTCTGGTCGCCGTTATTTCACAAAGGCATGGCTGCTGGAACAAAAATCGCTGATTGCCCTGCTGGTGTTGATCGCGATTGTTTCGACCATGAGTCCAAACTTTTTTACCGTTAATAACCTGTTCAATATTCTTCAGCAGACGTCGGTTAACGCCATTATGGCGGTAGGGATGACGCTGGTGATTTTGACGTCGGGTATCGATCTGTCCGTCGGTTCCCTGCTGGCGCTCACCGGTGCGGTTGCGGCTTCAATTGTAGGGATTGAAGTCAACGCGCTGGTGGCCGTTGCAGCTGCGCTGGCACTTGGGGCGGCAATTGGTGCCGTGACCGGTGTGATTGTGGCGAAAGGCCGCGTTCAGGCGTTCATTGCGACGCTGGTCATGATGCTCCTGCTGCGCGGTGTCACCATGGTTTATACCAACGGCAGTCCGGTAAATACCGGCTTTACGGATAACGCCGATCTGTTTGGCTGGTTCGGTATTGGTCGTCCGCTGGGTATCCCGACGCCGGTCTGGATCATGGCTATCGTTTTCCTCGCGGCGTGGTACATGCTGCATCACACCCGTCTGGGTCGTTATATCTATGCGCTGGGCGGTAACGAAGCGGCAACGCGTCTGTCCGGGATCAGCGTCAATAAAGTCAAAATCATCGTCTATTCGCTGTGTGGTCTGCTGGCCTCTCTGGCAGGCATCATCGAAGTGGCGCGCCTCTCTTCTGCGCAGCCAACGGCGGGGGCGGGGGATGAGCTGGATGCCATTGCGGCAGTCGTTCTGGGCGGTACGAGTCTTGCGGGCGGTAAAGGTCGCATTGTTGGGACATTGATCGGCGCACTGATCCTTGGTTTCCTGAATAATGGTTTGAATTTATTAGGTGTTTCCTCCTATTACCAGATGATCGTTAAAGCAGTGGTGATTTTGCTGGCGGTTCTGGTAGACAACAAAAAACAGTAACTGACGACACTACAGGACATCTTAGATATGAACATGAAAAAACTGGCTACCCTGGTTTCTGCTGTCGCGCTGAGCGCAACCGTAAGTGCTAACGCAATGGCGAAAGACACCATCGCGCTGGTTATCTCCACGCTGAACAACCCGTTCTTCGTCTCTCTGAAGGACGGAGCACAGAAAGAAGCTGACAAACTGGGCTACAACCTGGTGGTGCTGGACTCTCAGAACAACCCGGCGAAAGAGCTGGCAAACGTTCAGGACCTAACCGTACGTGGCACCAAAATCCTGCTGATCAACCCAACGGATTCTGACGCCGTGGGTAACGCCGTGAAGATGGCAAACCAGGCGAAGATCCCGGTCATCACCCTTGACCGTCAGGCGACGAAAGGCGACGTAGTCAGCCACATCGCTTCTGATAACGTACTGGGTGGCAAAATCGCGGGTGACTACATCGCGAAGAAAGCGGGTGAAGGCGCGAAAGTTATCGAACTGCAGGGTATTGCCGGTACGTCAGCGGCGCGTGAGCGTGGTGAAGGCTTCCAGCAGGCTGTTGCAGCGCACAAATTTAACGTACTGGCCAGCCAGCCTGCTGACTTCGACCGCACGAAAGGTCTGAACGTGATGCAGAACCTGCTGACCGCGCACCCTGACGTGCAGGCTGTGTTTGCACAGAACGACGAAATGGCGCTGGGCGCGCTGCGTGCTCTGCAGACCGCAGGTAAATCTGATGTGATGGTTGTCGGATTTGACGGCACACCGGATGGTGAAAAAGCAGTAAAAGATGGCAAACTGGCGGCGACCATCGCTCAGCTGCCTGAGCAGATCGGCGCAACGGGCGTGCAGACTGCTGATAAAGTGCTGAAGGGCGAAAAAGTTCAGGCCAAATATCCTGTTGACCTGAAACTGGTCATCAAGCAGTAAAAGGCGAATCAGGCAGTCGCTGGCTGCCTGAGGGACACCCTATAAAGAAAAGTGTGGCATACGCCACCGGGTCACACCGGTGGCGCTCTCAGATGGACACCTCAACCATGAAAACCGCAGGCAATCTTGTCGTCCTTGGCAGTATCAATGCCGATCACATTCTTAACCTTGAATCGTTCCCGACACCGGGCGAAACCGTCACCGGTAATCAGTATCAGGTGGCATTCGGCGGTAAGGGCGCCAACCAGGCCGTCGCCGCAGGACGCAGTGGGGCGAAGATCGCCTTTATTGCCTGCACGGGTGATGACGATACCGGTGAGCGCGTACGCAAACAGCTGGCCAGCGATAACATTGATATTGCGCCTGTCAGCGTTGTCGAAGGGGAATCAACCGGCGTGGCGCTGATTTTCGTCAACGCGGAAGGTGAGAATGTCATCGGTATTCATGCGGGGGCTAACGCCGCGCTGACCACTGAGCGGGTGGACGCACAGCGCGAGATCATCGCGAATGCCGAAGCGCTTCTGATGCAGCTGGAATCACCCGTTGAAAGCGTCCTGGCGGCCGCAGCGATAGCGCATCAAAATCATACCACTGTCGTACTCAATCCTGCGCCTGCGCGGGTATTATCAGACGAGCTGCTGGCGCTGGTGGATATCATTACCCCGAACGAAACTGAAGCGGAGAAACTGACAGGCGTTCGCGTTGAAAATGATGACGACGCCGCGCGGGCGGCGAAAGTGCTGCACGATAAAGGCATCGGCACCGTTATCATTACCCTTGGCAGTCGTGGAGTGTGGGCCAGCGTAAACGGGGAAGGCCGTCGCGTGCCGGGCTTTAAGGTTAAGGCGATTGATACCATCGCGGCGGGAGATACCTTTAACGGTGCATTGGTGACTGCGCTGCTGGAAGGCAAGAGAATGGATGATGCTATTCGCTTTGCCCATGCCGCCGCGGCGATTGCCGTAACGCGCAAAGGTGCCCAGCCTTCCGTTCCGTGGCGTAAAGAGATTGATGAATTCTTAAGTCAGCAGGGGTAACGCTTGGCCACAATGAAAGATGTCGCCCGCCAGGCGGGCGTTTCTACGTCGACAGTCTCCCACGTTATTAATAACGATCGCTTCGTTAGCGAGGCGATTCGGGAAAAAGTCGAAGCCGCGGTTAAAGATCTCAACTATGCGCCGTCCGCGCTGGCGCGCAGCCTCAAGCTCAACCAGACGCGCACCATCGGCATGCTGATCACCGCCAGTACCAACCCCTTTTATTCTGAACTTGTTCGCGGTGTCGAACGCAGCTGCTTCGAGCGTGGTTACAGCCTGGTGCTGTGCAATACCGAAGGGGATGAGCAGCGAATGAACCGCAATCTGGAGACGCTGATGCAAAAACGCGTCGACGGGTTACTGCTGCTGTGTACCGAAACACATCAGCCCTCGAAAGAGATTATTCAGCGCTACCCTTCTATTCCCACGGTGATGATGGACTGGGCGCCGTTCGACGGTACCAGCGATCTCATTCAGGATAACTCGCTGCTGGGGGGTGACATGGCCACCCAGTATCTGATCGATAAAGGCTATACCCGCATCGCCTGCATTACCGGCCCCCTGGATAAAACCCCGGCGCGCTTGCGTCTTGAGGGGTATCTTTCTGCGATGGCGCGGGCGGGGCTTACTGTTCCGGATGGCTACCGTATTACCGGTGATTTCGAATTTAACGGCGGCTTTGAAGCTATGCAGAAACTGCTGTCGCAAGCGCAGCGTCCGCAGGCTGTGTTTATCGGCAACGATGCGATGGCGTTTGGCGCGTATCAGGCGTTATATCAGGCGGGACTGCGTGTTCCACACGATATGGCGGTGATTGGTTACGATGACATTGAACTGGCCCGCTACATGACGCCGCCGCTCACCACGATTCATCAGCCAAAAGATGAACTGGGCGAGCTGGCCATCGATGTGCTTATCCACCGAATGGCCGAGCCCGGCCTTCAGCAGCAACGTCTGCAGCTTACTCCTGTTCTGATGGAACGGGGTTCGGTTTAGCCTTTGCTTTGTGGCGCTCTTTGATCAGGTTGCGGCCATCTTTGGGTTTTAATAGCATAAATACCAGCGCCGACACGACGGTGAGTGCGCCCATGGTAATAAAGGTATAGTGAAACTGTTCGACGGTGTTCGCACTGTCAAAACCTTCATAAAACCGCAGCACCGCCGCACTGACGGCCACCCCCAGACTGATCGACAACTGCTGAGTCACTGCCAGCACGCTGTTGCCGCTACTGGCGTTATCGTCGGTCAGGTCGGCGAGGGTGATGGTGTTCATCGACGTGAACTGTGTCGACATTGCCATTCCCAGCACAAACAGGGGCAGGATCAGCATCCAGACCGGTAAAGAGGCGGATTGCAGGGAGAACTGCGCGATCATCAGCCCGATAAAGACCGTTACACCTACCAGCGTCTTACGATAGCCAAACCAGCGCAACACCTGCGTGACGGTTGATTTGGCCAGAATAGAGCCCATCGCCGTGGGGGCCATCATGCAACCGGCAATCAGAGCCGGGTAGCCGAAACCCACCTGCAGCATCAGTGGCATCAGGAACGGCACGCAGCCCGTCCCCAGGCGTGAGGCAATGTTGCCCGCAATGCCCACGGAAAACGTTCGGGTGTTAAACAGCGACAGAGAAATTAACGGCGTCGGGTGACGGCGTGCATGACGTATATAAAGAAGGAACAGCAAAATACCGCCGAGGATGACGGAGAGTGCAATCCATGTCGCCACGATCTTCTCACCAAACAGCTCCATCCCACTGGAGAAGAGCACCAGGCTCAGGCCAAACAGGAAAAAACCACGCATATCGAAACGGCGTCTTGGGGTGGTGAAGTTCGGCATATATTTGCGGGCATAAAGCAGCCCCGCGACGCCAATGGGAATATTAATCAGGAAGATCCAGTGCCAGCTTGCCCAGGTGACGAATACCCCGCCGAGAACCGGACCCAGTATGGGGCCGACCAGGCCGGGCATCGTGACGAAGTTGAGCACAGGAAGCAGTTCGCTGCGCGGATAGGCGCGCAGTAACGCCAGACGCGCCACGGGCATCATCATCGCCCCGCCAACGCCCTGAAGAACACGGAAGATGACCAGCTCTGTAAGAGACGTTGACAGCGCACAGGCCAAAGAGCCGAGCGTAAAGAGCGTCACGGCCAGCATGAATATTTTGCGGGTGCCGAAGCGGTCAGCCAGCCAGCCGCTCACCGGAATGAGCATCGCGACAGTCAGGGTATAACTGATGATGGCGGACTGCATCGCCAGCGGGGATCGGTTAAGGCTTTGTGCAATCGCGGGTAGCGCTGTGTTGAGGATGGTGGCATCCAGTGCCTGCATAAAGAACGCCATGGCTGCAATCCACGGCAATCCGGCCATGCTGCGTGCTTTTTTCTCTCTCATTTATGTACCTGCTGGTGGGTTGGCGCGGCCAGCAATGCCTGGCATGCATCCTGGGCTCGCTGCCCGTCGCTCTCCTGAATGGCATCAACAATCGCCTGGTGCAAATCCAGCTTTACCACTTCGTCTTGCGTAATAGAGGTAAAGTAGGTGTGGTATACCGAATGGAATAAAGAGGCAAAGGATGTCAGGAACGGATTGGCGCTCATCATATAGATGTGTTCATGCCAGGCCATATCGACCTCAATCCAGCGTTCGCGGTTGAAGTGTTTTTTCAGGAACACCATCTCTTCCATTAGGGCATTGAGCTGCGCTTTCTGTTCTGCCGTCCCGAGCGTGGCGGCAAGGAGGCAGGCCTTAGGTTCAAGGCTGCTGCGCATCACCAGGAAGTGATCGACGACCTGATGAAAGTTATCTTCCGTCATCCACCATGAGAGCAGTTCCTGATCGAGGAAGTTCCAGTTGCTCTGTGGCATCACACGCGTACCAATGCGAGGACGCGGAAGCACCATGCCTTTTGCCGTTAAGGTTTTCACCGCTTCGCGAACGGCGGTACGGCTCACCCCAAACTGCTCACCCAACTCCATTTCACCCGGCAGGATGCTCCCCGGGGCATATTTACCCGCTAAAATCAGCTGAGCCAGTTTTTCTGCCAGCACATACGACAGGTTTTTTTGGGCAGCCAGTTGTTGTGCGCTTAATGGCATCGCGTTTATTCCTTAAAGATTCATGCTGATAATTATGCCACCTCGGGTGCTATTGTGGTTGCAGATACATCAAATAGAACAATTTGTAGCTTGATTTCACCCCTGTTGGTGAAAAAAAACACGGACAGAAACTTTTTTTGAATTTCCTCTTGTCACTTCAGAATAACTCCCTATAATGCGCCTCCACTGACACGGAACAACGGCACACACGCCGCCGGGTCAGCAGAGATAAGCGAAAATAAATGCTTGACTCTGAAGCGGGAAAGCGTAATATGCACACCCCGCGCCGTAGCGAAAACGAAGCGGCACTGCTCTTTAACAATTTATCAGACAATCTGTGTGGGCACTCAAAGTGACATGGATTCTTAACGTCCTCGGACGAAAAATGAATACCAAGTCTCTGAGTGAACATACGTAATTCATTACGAAGTTTA